>CAZDBO010000009.1:0-8838 GCA_964503755.1 uncultured Candidatus Saccharibacteria bacterium | reverse complement strand
AGATACACCTTACGTATAGGTAAGGTATGAAAAGAAATAAACAAAAAATTTTATTAAATCTAAAGAAGACAAAATCTTTGATAGAAACCATAATAAAAATGGTAGAAAGTGACAAATATTGTATAGATATCATGCAACAAAATCTAGCGGTGATAGGACTTATCAAATCAGCACATAAATATCTAATGGAAGATCACATAGATCATTGTTTTAAAGAGGCATTAAGTCATCAAGACACAGAAAAAATCAACCAGATGATCCAAGAAATAATTAATGTAACAAACCTCTATAACAAACAATCATGAAAACACATAATCATACTTATTTTGTCAAAAATATTCATTGTGCATCATGTGAAATATTGATAGAAAGAAAACTCTTAGAGCTACCAAATATTTCATATGTAGATGTGTCTTCGGATGATAATAGTGTATATATCGAATATTCTGAGAAAAGACCAAGCATAAAACAGCTTAAGAAATTATTCGAAAAAGAAGGATATGTCTTTACAGAAAAAGAAGAACCTGTTGAGGAAGAAAATAATCAAAAATGGTTAATTGTGATTATAACAGTTTTAATAGTCTTCGTGCTTTTTAATTTTAGTAATCATGTAGCTAGTTTTATTTCTGTAGATTCTACTTCTTCATTGATTTACTTTGTTATTTTAGGTTTTGTAGCTAGTTTATCAAGCTGTTCTGCAGTAGTTGGTGGCATCATTTTATCTCTATCAAAAAATTTCTCAACCAAAGACTCAGATCAAAAATTCATTTTACTAAATAATTTGATGTTTCAAATTGGTAGGTTATTTGGATACGCATCAGTAGGCGCAGTATTGGGACTAATTGGTGATGTATTTTCTATGTTCAATAAAATCTTTCCCCTGATAATAATTTTAACCTCGATTTATATGATCTATAACGGCTTAAATTCTATTGGTATCAAATTAACACGAAAATTCAAAATCTTTCGAATATTACCAAAACTCAGATTTAATCAAATCACAAACAGATCATCATTTACACTTGGTGCACTTACTGTATTTATACCGTGTGGTTTTACTTTAACAGTCCAATCTATTGCATTACTAACAGGTGATCCTATCAAAGGCGCTTTAGCAATGTTTTTATTTGCTTTAGGTACATCCCCTATTCTATTCGCATTAGGTACATCCAAAAATATTTTTGAAAAATTCAATCTTGGAGACGTATTCAGTTTTATAAGCGGCTTATTACTGATATTTTTCGGTATATTCAACATCAACTCACAACTAAATGTCCTAGGTCTCACAAGCATTGATGATATAATACAAAATATAAGATCTATTAATCTGAATTCATTGCAAGATTCAAATAATTTATCAACAAATGCAAATTCCAGTATAAGCTTAGCTCCAATAGAAAATGGAAAACAGATTCTACGAATGAACGCTAGTGCTTATGGATATAGTCCAAATTATTTCACGGTGCAGACAAATATTCCCATACTTTGGGAAATAAAAGATAATGGATTCAGCGGTTGTACTAATGCAATAATTGCAAGAGATTTATTTAACGGTACTCTTTCACTCATAAGAAATGGAACTACAACAAAAGGATTCACAATAGAAAAGCCTGGAAAATACAAGTTTTCTTGCTGGATGGGTATGTACACAGGCACAATAGAAGCTATAGAAACTCAATAAAAATAGTATATGCAACAAAACAGGATTATTAAAAAATATAAAATTTTAGGAATGCATTGCGCATCTTGTGCCGCAAATATTGAATATGCTCTAAAAGAAATTAATGGATTAAAAAGTGCTCAAGTAAATTTTGCTGAGGAAACTTTGATCCTCGAATTTGAAAAACCAACCGAAGATATTGAAGATATCATAAAAAAAATCAAAAAAACTGTTCATGATACTGGGTACAGACTTTTAGACATCGAAGAAGAAAACAACCAAGAAGATAACAATAACAAAATTGAATTTATAAAAATCATAATTACAGTTCTGACAAGCATTCCTATATTATATCTCTCAATGGGGCCAATGATAGGCCTATATGTCCCACAATCTTTAGAAAAATATAACATTATTATCCAATTTGTATTATCAACAATAATAGTTATCTTAAATCTAAACATCTGGATATCCGGTCTGAAAAATTTCCTAAAACTCAGGCCCAACATGCATTCGTTAATATTTTTAGGGACTTTTACTGCTTATCTGTACAGCATCATTTTATTTTTGTTAAATATACACAACAATGATACAAAAGAAGTTCATTATTATTTTGAAAGTACCGCGATCATACTTACTCTTGTAGCAATAGGAAAACACATTGAAGAAAAAATAAAAAAATATACTATTAATACCTTAAAAAAATTATTAGATCTTCAGCCAAGTATAGCTCATGTGATTAGAGATAATGAAGAATACGATATTCCAACTAACGAATTAAAAATTAATGATTTATTTTTAGTAAAACCAGGAGAAAAAATCCCTACAGACGGCATAATATTGGATGGAAAAACAAGTATTGATGAAAAGTTTCTGTCTGGAGAAAGTATCCCTGTAGAAAAAAAAGAAAGCGACAATGTCATTGGCGGTACAATAAATTTAACCTCAAAAATAATTGTAAAAGCAACAAACGTAGGAAGTGATACAGTACTGTCACAAATAACTAATATAGTGCAAAATTCTATCAATTCTAAACCCCAGATCCAAAAATTTGCTGATAAAGTTTCGTATTATTTTACCTTTATCGTACTAGCTGTAGCAATAATATCACTAATTGTATGGATACTTCTCGGACAAAGTTTTGATTTTGCTCTGATGATATTCGTATCTGTACTTATTATTGCTTGTCCTTGTGCTTTAGGATTAGCTACACCTATGGCTATTATGATGGGAAATTCGATTGCCGCTACCAACGGTATTCTTATAAAAAACAGTTTAGCAATAGAAAAAATAAAAGATATAGATACGATAATTTTTGACAAAACAGGTACTTTGACTATTGGCGAACCAAAAGTAATTGAATTTATAAGTCTTGATGAAAAATATCCAATCACAGAGCTTGTAAAAATTGCTGGTTCTGTAGAAAAATTTTCTACTCACCCCATAGCAAAAGTAATTTATGAATATTCAAAAGAAAAAGGTGAAGAAATATTAGATGTAAAAAACTTTATCCAACATGCCGGACTCGGTGTAGAAGGCACCATACAAAATAACCGATTTATCATAGGATCAATAAAGATGATTGAAGAGTTTTTCGAAAAAATCTCAGATGACGAAATAAAAAATATAATAAAGCAAAAGGAAAACAATGGAAAAACAGTTGTACTTATCTACTCTTATAATGATAATAAAATAATTGGTCTAGTTACTGTTGCTGATACAATCAAATCTGACGCAAAAGATTGTGTAAGAATACTCAAAGAAATGAAGAAAAATATCATCATGCTCACAGGTGATAATGAGGCTGTAGGAAAAAGCGTGGGACAACAACTCGGCATTCAAAATATAATATCAAATGTTTCTCCAATAGATAAAATCAATACTGTAAAACAACTACAAACAAAAGGACGTAAAATTTTAATGATTGGTGATGGTACAAATGACGCGCCTGCATTAGTACAAGCTGATGTAGGGATAGCATTTGCATCTGGTACTGATATAGCTGTAGATGCTGGTGAAATAGTGGTACTAAAAAACGATCTCAAAACTGTGATAAAAGCTTTACTAATAAGTAAATGGATATTTAATAAAATAAAACAAAACTTATTTTTGAGTTTCGCTTACAATACTCTTTTCATCCCAATAGCCGCAGGTTTATTCTATCCTTTGTTTGGAATTCTATTAAATCCATATTTTGCTGCAATAGCGATGTCTTTTTCGTCGGCAAGTGTTATAGTAAATACCCTTTTAATGAAAAATTATCAAGTAAAAAATATTATCAATTGACTAATATTAATTATATATAAAATATTTTTGTAAAAGCCAATGTTGAATTAAATTTTTATTTCATGTATAATGTTTTTCTATGATAGATACAAAAATATTTTTAGAAAAGTTTCTTCAAAAATATAGGTTTAACAAAGTAAAAAAGTTTTTATATGGTGATATTCTCGATTTTGGAGGCAATGAGGGTGAATTAAAGCAATTTATTCCTAAAGCAAGTACTTATACTTTAGTTAATTATGATCACTCTCCAATGGAAAATAAAACTTTTGATACTATAGTAGCACTTGCTGTTATTGAGCACATAGAAGTAGATGAAGTATATAATATCTTCAAAAAATTTAAAAAAATTTTAAGGAGAAACGGAGTTATATTCTTAACAACACCAACTCCCAAGGCGCATCCAGTTTTAATGTTTTTAGCCAGTTTAAATTTATTAGATAGATCTAATTTAGAAGAACATAAGCATTATTGGACCAAAGAAGAGATATATGAACTCGCAAAATCTACAGGATTTTATGTAGAAAAGTATAAAAAATTTCAATTTGGTTTTAATCAATATGCAATATTAAAACATAAAGAAAGTTAACTTGAAAAAATGTAAATTACCATCAATATTATAATATTATAATTCATTTGGTTTATTCTATCCTTTGTTTGGAATTCTATTAAATCCATATTTTGCTGCAATAGCGATGTCTTTTTCGTCGGTAAGTGTGATAACTAATACGCTTTTAATGAGAACCTATCATGTCAAACTTAATCTAAAAATGTAGGGAAAAATAATAAAATAATAGTCGTATAGAGACGAGTTCTATTTGTAATTGCGGAGAGAATCCAAATATGATTCAATTATTTAATAACTGTTTCTAAAAAAGATTATGGAATTAAAACTCGGAAAATATAAACATTACAAAGGTAAATTATATGAGGTTATTGGTATTGCCAGACATAGTGAAACACTAGAAGAATTAGTAGTTTATAGAGCACTTTATGATTCTGATGAGTTTGGAAAAAATGCATTATGGGTAAGACCAAAATCAATGTTTTTGGAAAAGGTAAATATTGATGGGAAAGAAGTACCTCGTTTTACATATATTGGATAGAAAAAGATTTTTCTGCATACTAGCTTTTTTCTCTGCAACAATACAGAAAACTACAAGTGTATCTGTTTAAACAAACAATGGATTTTACGGATTTATAAAATATATTTTTACATCTTCAAATAACCAAAATACTTAATTTTGAATTGAATAATCTATATAATACAGTTAATTCTACCCTCACAAAGGGAATAAAAACTATTCAACACTTAAAAATAAAAGAGCTAATACTAGAAACTCTCAAAAAAGATGAAAGACTATGGAATGAAGATAAAACAGAGCTAAATCAAACACTTCTTTTGGATTTGGTAGAAAAAATAGATGAAAAAATTATTGATTTACTATTTCAAAAAGAAAAATTAAGAGAGAAATTTTTTGCAAAAATTCAAGATGTATATGTTTTCAAGACAAATGACTTTAGGTTTTTCATGGAAGAAAATAAGGTTGATAATTCTTATACTCAATACAAAAACAGAATTGGCTTAACAGATGATAAAAGATTTCTCAAAGATACCAATGATGTAGTTTAAACTGGCCATTTAAAGATTGTGTTTTAGAAGGTGGACAAAGTGCAGAGGAAGGTAGAGATACTTATTTTGAATACAATGAAAAGACTGAAAAATACGAAGAAAAAAATCAAAAAGAAAAGAGATATTTTCAATCAAGTATTAGCTCATGATGAGATAGATAGACTTTTTGACCCAAAAGCATTAGTAAACTGGAAAAGATATACCGAAGATGGAGTGCAAAAAGTAACAGAAATCAAAAGAGATGAAGACGGAACTATCAGAGAAAACATGATAATCAAAGGCAACAATTTACTAGCACTACATTCTCTAAAAAAAAACAGTTTGCAGGCAAAATAAAGCTGATTTATATTGACCCGCCGTATAATACTGGCAATGATGGTTTTAAATACAATGACAAATTTAATCACTCTACATTGCTAACTTTCATGAAAAATAGGTTGAAAGTAGCAAGGGAACTACTTAGAGATGATGGAGTGATTTTTGTGCAAATAGATAATTCACCTAGTGATTTAGAAGAATCACCTGAATTGGGTTATTTATTAGTTTTAATGGACGAGGTTTTCCATAAAAAAATTATATAGGGTACTAGTTTGGAAGAAAAAAGGAAATGCAAGTAATACTGAATCAAATATTGGAACGATAACAGAAAGTATTTTAATGTATGGTAAAAACTTTGATTCAATATCTTTTATAAGATTACAAAAGAAATTACAAATATGAAGAAAATGGATATTTCTACAATTTAGAGAGACCAATAAAAACTAACTCTGGTACATATGAAAGAACAACAATGCTTTTTGGAATAGAAACGAAATAAGGTGTTTTTTATCCACCAAAAGGTAAAAGATGGACTATAGGAGAAGAAATGGCAAAAGAATATGTTAAAAATAAAAAGTATAAAATAATTGATGATGAATTTTATATAAAAAATTATAAAAAATGTGAATTTAAATTATATGACAATTTGTTAGATAGACAAGGTTCTTTAAAATCAGCTAAAGATGAGTTGCAATCATTAGGGTTTGATAGAGAAATTTTTGATAGCCCTAAACCAGAAAAACTATTACAAAGAATTATTGAAATAAGCACAAACGAAAACGACATCGTCCTAGACTATCACCTCGGCAGTGGCACAACCGCAGCAGTCGCTCACAAAATGGTTAGACAATACTTTGGCATTGAACAAATGGATTATATTGAGACTATTGTGCAGTAGAAAGACTTAAAAAGGTAATTGATGGTGAGCAAGGTGGAATAAGTAAATTTGTAAATTGGCAAGGTGGTGGTGATTTTATCTATTTTGAACTTGCCAAATGGAACGAAACTGCAAAAGAAAAGATTTTAGAATGTAAAAGTTTAGAAGAGTTAGAAAACTTTTTTGATGAAATGTATGAGAGGTATTTCTTGAACTACAATCTTCGTATCAAAGAATTTAAAGAAAAAGTACTCAAAGAAGAAGAATTTAGAAAATTATCTTTAGATGAACAAAAAAGAATTTTCATAGCCATGCTGGATAACAACCAGATGTATGTTTGCGCTAGTGAGATGGAAGATAAAAAATATGGAATAAGTGAAGAAGATCAAAAACTAACAAATCAATTTTATAACAACTAAAAAAACATGTCGGATATTAAATTTCTTTACGAAACAATCAACACTCAAAAAGAAGCTTTAAAAACTTTAGTCCAGAGGTTTTTGAAATACCAAACTACATTACTGATAATTTAAAACACGAATTTTTTTATTGGCAAAAAGAAGCTTTTGAAAACTTTCTTTTTTACGAAAATCCTAAATCTAAATTGAAAAAATATCCAACGCATTTGATGTTTAACATGGCCACTGGTACAGGGGAAAACCCTAGTTATGGCCGGTTTGATATTGTCTTACTACAAACAAGGCTACAGACATTTTTTATTTTTTATAAATCAAAATAATATTGTAGACAAAACAGAAAATAATTTTATAGACAAAACTCATACTAAATACCTTTTCAAAGAAAAAATAGTAATTGATGATAAAGACGGTTGAGATAAAAAAATTAGATACATTTTGAGATAATCCACAAGGTATATAAATTAAATTTACTTCAATACAAAAACTCTACAACGATATTCATCTGCAAAGAGAAAATCAAACTACATTAGACGACTTGCACAGGTTGGATATTGTCATGCTTGCAGACGAAGCTCATCATTTGAATACTGATACTAGCAGAAAAAAAGGAGAACAAGAGGATTTGGAATTTAATACTGAACTAAGAGAAAATGCTAGCGAAAAAAACATAGAAAGAAAAGGTTGGGAGCATACAGTCATAGATCTTATTTTGAATAAAAACGGAAAAAAAGAAGAAAATAAAAATGTGCTTTTAGAATTTACAGCGACTATTCCAGCAACAGAAGCAATCGCCAAAAAATATGAGGACAAGATCATCTATAAATTTGGAATAAAAGAGTTTTTACAAGCTGGATATACTAAAGAAATCAATCTTATTTCTTCGACTTTAGATAAAAAAGAAAGAGTGCTACAAGCAGTTTTATTTCAATGGTACAGACACAAGATAGCACTAAAATATGGCATTGCAAACTTCAAGCCAGTTATTCTTTTTAGAAGTAAAACAATTGAAGAATCAAAAGCAGATTATGAGGAATTTTTGAATTGGATAGATAATATCGAAGCGAAAGATTTTGATTTTCTCTATGATATCGGAGATAAAATATTTCAATCAAAACAGCCAACACTTTTTGAAATGGGAAAATCTCGAACCGAACAGGTATTGCAATTTATTAAAAAAGAAAATATTAGCTTTAGTGAAATAGCAAACTGGATCAAACAAAGTTATCAAAAAAAACACTATTATTACTAACTCTAAAACGAATAAGACTAAAAAAGAAAAAACAGATGAAGAAACAGAAAAATTACTCAATAGCTTAGAAAACAAAAATAATAATATCAGAGCTATCTTTACAATTGATAGATTGACCGAAGGTTGTGATGTTTTGAATCTTTTTGATATTGTCAGACTGTATCAAGGACAAAATGCCGGTGGAGGTAATAAAGGCAAAACTCCAGAAGCAACAATCAAAGAGAAACAGCTTATTGGACGAGGTGTCAGATATTATCCTTTTTCATGGGGCGACAAAATAAAAAATAAAAGAAAATTTGATGATGACTTAAACCACGAATTGAGAGTTTTGGAAGAATTATACTATTATACTTATGACGAAGAATCTAAATATATCAGTCATCTCAAAGAAGAGCTCAG
>CAZDBO010000008.1:6712-10604 GCA_964503755.1 uncultured Candidatus Saccharibacteria bacterium | reverse complement strand
AAAGCTACTTGTGCACCAGCACCAAATGATGAAACATTCAAAGAAAAATTAGCAGAATTTAAAGGTTGATTCCATTCGGAACCATTCCAATATTCTAAATTATTTATTGATGTATTATACCTTAAATTACCCAGTAAAGGATAATTTGGTCTCGAAGAATTCGTTCCTGCTGGTATCTTTATACCATCACTACCTTCTATATCTAAAGTAACAGAAGGCGCATTAGTACCAATACCTACTTTTCCATTTTGTATTGATAATCCAGCTGTATTATTTGTAAATGTGTGAAATATTGGTGGAGAATATCCACTAACTGAAATATATCTTACTCTTACTAAAGAATTAGCTGGAAAATTTCTCGCTGTGGTTCCTTCTTTTGCTCTTTCAACAGTTAATGTATCTCCTGTTCTTGATACACATTTTACTAATTCAAATTCATTATTATTATATAAAATTAATGTTATAAAATCACCTGTATCTAAGTTAGGAAGCAAAGAACCTTGACCTAATTTCAAAGTTAATGTTGTATCAGCAGAAGTTATTGCATTCAATAACTGAAATTCATACCTGTTTATATAGTTAATAATTGTCATTTTTTTTCTTCGTTCCTTAATATTCTTATCTATTTATTTGTTCGATTTTTTTTGCATAAATTTAATTTTACAGAAAGATATTTAAAAAATAAATAGAAAATAAATAAAATCAATAATTTTACTACTTAATTTTATAAAATAAAAATCCTATTGTTATTAAATACACATTTCTAAAAAAAATCAACAGCAAAATTTTATATACAACAATTTTTATATTAAAAATAAAATATTATAAAAAACCAAAAATAATTTTTTTTAAAAAATTACTTAAAAATTCTGATATATATCCAAAATTTCTTTTACAGCAGGATGTCTTTCAATATCTTTTTCTGAAAATTCAATTAAAGATATATTTTCCAAATTTTTTTTATTTTTTATCTTATTCATAAAATTCATCAAGCCATTTTCCCCTATTTTATCAGCTTGTCTTAAATCTCCCGTTATGATCATTTTTGAATTTTCACCTATTCTTGTTAATATTGACAACATTGAATTGGGAGTTGTTCCTTGAGCTTCATCTAGTATAACAACAGAATTTTTAAATGTTCTTCCTCTTATATAAGCTATAGGACAAATTTCCAATATTTCTTCTTTTAACATCATTTCTATTTCTTGCTTTGAATAATATTCTTTAAATATATCCAAAACAGGTAACATCCAAGGTAACATTTTTTTAAATATGTCACCAGGAAGAAATCCTATATCTTTATCATCTACAGCAACGTTAGGTCTAGAAATGATTATTTTGTTGTATTTTCCTTTTTGATATTCTTTAATAGCCCATAAAGTAGCTAAAAGTGTTTTTCCCGTACCAGCCGGGCCTACAGCTATTACTATAGGTTTTGAACTTTCAAGAGCTAATAAATATGATTCTTGACTTATTGATTTTGGTATAATTTTTATGTCTTTCTTTTTGTTTTTGTTAAATTGATCTAAAGTTATTATATTGTTGTTGTGTTTATTCTTTTTTAATATTTTGTATTCCATTCTTTTACTTGACAAATTTTTATTAACAACATTATTTGCTTTTTTGGAATTTCTTTTTATTTTTATACTCATTTATGCCCTTTCTTTTTTTTAAAATGTTTAATAAAATTGTTTTTTAAAAATGATTGTTAATTTTGTTAAAATAATTTTTTATAATTTTCACCTCCTTCTAAAAACTATTTATCCTGTAAAATTTTATCTTTTTTCTAAAAAAAGAAAAAAAATAAATAAAAAGAAAAACAAATTTTTAATATCAGAGAAAAAAATAAATAATAATAAAATAAATTAAAATGGCCATATACAGTACTAACAACATACCTTTTATATTTGAAAATTTAGAAAATAATGATATTTTAGTCTATGATTCTTCAAGTGGTGTTTTCATTAACAAAAAATTAAATTTAAATAATTATGACTTTATTTCAAGCGCAAAAAATGCAGTAAACACAAATTCCATAAGTGTTTTTAAAGAAAAAGATAATGAAGGAAATTTGATTTTTAAAAGTTTATTGGAAGGACATGGTATAAACATTACTGATACTGGAGATGAATTAATAATTTCAACAACAAACAGCGCAGGGTTTTTTACATCATCTGATGATTTCACTATAGTTATAAATGATATTGGAAACAACAATAATTCAAAATTGATTTTAAAAACAGGTTCATATTTGTCAGCAATAACTATTCCTGTTAATGTTTTAGCCCCTGTAGTGATAAATGATTTATACACTGGTAACACTTCTGCAAATGGATTTATAAAATCAAGTTCCTTTAATTTTCTCTCTTATGGTTTTCAATCAGACATGATAATTTCTCTTGAAGGATCAATTGATCAAGATGGTATCTACATAATAGATTCTGTTGTTTCTCATTCAAGTGGTTCTACAATATTTTTTAAAGATAAATTTACTGGTATAGCAGCTTTTAATCTAGGCGGTCCAAAATTTCCAACAACTATAAAACAAGCGAGTATTTGGGTTCCTGATAATGATGGTTCTTTAGGACCAGAATATGATAATTCAAAATTATATTCAGTACAGTTTTGGAACATTAATATTGGTGTTTCAGGATACAATTTACAAGAAGATATGATAATAAAAATATCAGGGACAGAAAATGGTATAATAGATGGTTATTACAGAATTAAAAAAGTTTTTGTTTCTGGAAACAATCCAATTTTAAATTGGCCAGCAATTGTATTTCATCACACAACGCCTTTACCAGAAGACTTAACACCAGGTGTTATTTTTGACAACAATCTCTTTTCAAATGAAATAGAATTGGAAATACATAGTTTTATAAAAAATACCGGATTTCATGTTGATACAGAAGGAAACATAAATGCAACAAGGGTATTTGTATCTTCAATAAATACTTTAAACCCCAATGAATTAACGAGTAAATTTTACGTTGATAACAAAATAGATTTAAAAATAAATGAATTTAACAATGTTGTTGTTTCAAGCATAGCAAACAATTTAAACAATTTGGAATCAAAGGTTGATAAAATAAATACAAAAGTTAAAAAAACATATTTATATTATTTGATAAATTCAAAATATTAACAAGGGGTAGCCATGCCAGGAAAAATTTTTGCAAAAAAATATATCACTACAACAACATGGGAACATTTGTACACAAACCCAGCTGGAAAAGAAGCAACTGTTTCAATAAACGTTTCAAATTTTAACAATGTTGATATTAACGTCAGTTTAGCATTAACAACAGCATCTGCATTACCTTTTGTACCAAATGAAGACACACTTTTTCTCAATCAAATAGTTTATGGTAACAATACAAGACAATTTTTAGGCATAATATTACCTGAAAACACAACATTAGCTGTAAAATCAAATTATCACAATACGTCAGTGTTGGTTTATGGTTATGAAGAAGATGTTTAAACAATACAAAAAAATTAATATATAGCTGAAGTAACCAAATTTACTCTTCTTATTTCATCTGAAAAAGGATATTCATCTGAAACGAGTAAAATAGCATCATTATCTATTTTTTGTACATAAATTTCTCCTAAATTTTTATCATAAAATTTAAATCCCAGAGTCCATCTACCATGCTTGATTAACAACCAATCTCCTTCTTTTACATAATCGATATTTGATCCTTTTTTGTATACTTGACACCATCTGGGTTTGATGTTTTCTTCTTTAAAACTTGAATCATCCAACAACATCAATCCAGACTTTTTTTGTCTGTACCCTTTCTCCATATTGTAAACCAAAATATCATTTGGTAAAGGTTTAATGTTAAATCCTTCTATTGTTATGAGATTTGTCATGTTTTTTACT
>CAZDBO010000008.1:0-6653 GCA_964503755.1 uncultured Candidatus Saccharibacteria bacterium | reverse complement strand
AACAGCTTCGCCACCATTAACTAATGATCCAAATAACATTTCTGGAGCAAGTTTCTCTTTTATTTCTCTGTTTATTACTCTTGCTAAAGGTCTAGCACCCAAATTTTCATCAAATCCTTTTTCCAAAAGATGTTTTTTAGCAGAATCATCAAGAGTTATTGTAATATTTTTGTCTTTCACTTTTTCTTGCAATTCATCTATAAATTTTTGAATTATCTTCAAACACGTATCTTCATTTAATTTGTTGAAAATAATTATGTTGTCTAATCTGTTTCTAAATTCAGGAGAGAGATATTTAAATATCTCTTCTTTTTGTCTTTCTTTCAAAACATCATCTTCATCGCCTTTAACAAACCCAAATTGTTTTTTACTGTAAACTGTGTTTCCCAAATTTGAAGTCATCATAATTATCGTATTGTTAAACTTAACTGTTTTGTTTGAAGAACTAGTTAATTTTCCATAGTCAAAAATTTGTAAAAAAAGATTTAATACGTCACTATGTGCTTTTTCTATTTCATCAAACAATATGAGAGAATTTGGATTTTTTTCAATGTTTGAAATCAAAAATCCTTCGGTATCATTGTAACCAACATAACCAGGCGGGGCACCTATTAATTTAGCTACAGAATGTTTTTCCATATATTCACTCATATCAATTCTCAAAAATTTCATATTTAATTCTTCAGCTAAAATTTTACACAATTCTGTTTTCCCCGTACCAGTTGGTCCATTTAACAAAAATACAGCTTCAGGTTTATTGTCATCTCTCAACCCTGCTTTTGCTGTAATAATAGTAGAAACAATTGTATCAACAGCTTCATCTTGACCGAAAATTTTTGTCTTTATTTTTGAAGATAAATTTTTCAAATATTCAAATTTGTTAACATTTTGTTCAACAGTATTTGTTTCTGTTATTTTTTCAACAGGTGTATTGGTTATTTCAGAAACAACTTCAATAACGTCTTTTAATTTAACTTCAACATTTTCACTCTCTTGATTTATTAATTTTAATTTTGCAGAAGTTATATCAACTAAATCAATAGCACTGTCTGGTAAGAAAGATTGTGACAAGTATTTTTTAGCAAGATAAGGTATTTTTTCCAACGCTTCCTCTGAAATTTTAACTTTGTGATAAGATTCATAATAAGGAACTATACCTTTCAAAATTAATTTTGTATCTTCAACAGAAGGTTCATCTACATGTAATTTTTGAAATCTTCTCCTCAATGCATTGTCTTTTTGTATTTGTCTGAATTCTTCATGAGTTGTTGAACCTATTATTCTCAATTTTCCTTTTTGTAAAACAGGTTTCAACATATTTGCTATATCAACTTTACTTTCAGTAGAAGTTCCAGAATTGATTATCATGTGAATTTCGTCAATAAACAACACAGGAAAAACATTTTTTAGTTCTGAATATTTTATGAGATTTTCAATCAACCTTTTGATTTTTTCTTCCAAATCACCTCTGTATTTTGTTCCTGCTACCAAATCTGTAACGCTAACAGAAAAAATTTCAAAATTTTGTAATTGTTTAAAAATTTGTTTTTTATAGATTTTTAAAGCCAAACCTTCTACAATAGAAGTTTTACCTACACCAGGATCACCTACCAAAACAACATTGTTTTTTGTTCTCCTACACAAAATTTTAGCAATGGAAAAGATTTCTTTTTCTCGTCCTATCAATTCATCTATTTTGTTTTCTTTTATCAAATCATTCAAAATAACACAAACGTTTCTTATTTCATTTTCCAATTCAAGCAACTGATTTTCTTTGTCAATTTTGTCACCTATTTGTTCTTTTATCTTTTTTAAATCAACTAAAAATCTGTCCTTATCAAATTTTGAGAAAATAACAGCTTCTGAAAAAGAAAAACTGTGAAAAATTGCGTCACTTCCTCTTTTTTCTACAAAATTGTTTATTTCATACAATAAACAAATTAATATATCTATTTCACTTATTGAAAATATGTTGTTTTTTTCCAATTGTTTTGTTTTCTTTGAAAGAAAATCAACAATGTAATCTGTTATAACTGAAACACCTGAAAAATTTCTACTGTTACCATAATTTTGAACTAAAATATATTTTAATTCTTCCAAAAGCTCATCCAAATTGTATTTTTTAGAAAATTCTTCATACTTTTTGTTTTCATTAATGTTTTTTAAAATGCAATAAATTATGTGATCTGAAGAACAATATTCGGATTTTATATCTATTGAAAAATCTATAGATTGTTGAAGAACTTTTAATATATTCTTTTCATTAAATTTTCTTTTTGATGTCATATCTTCCTCTTTTCACTTTTTACAAAATAATAATCTAAACGTTACCTTGTTAAAACATAATTTATGAACATTTTTTTCACAATTGTTGAGAAAAAGAAATGTACATGTCACCTCTTTTATAATCATCTCCTTCTCTGTACCACAACCCTTTGTTTTTTATTCTCAATTTGTCTTTAAAATCAAAATCTTCTCTTATTTTAACTTTTATGTCTTTTTCATCTATGGTAGGTACTATTATTTCATCACTATTTTTGTTTTTAATATTTTCTGTTTTTAAATTGTAAAGAAGATCTCTGTTGTTCATCATTTTAAAACCATGAAAATTTCTTATATTCAAGAAAAGAATTATTTTTCCTGGAACGTTAACTTCATTTCCAGGAATAACAATTGTATTTGAATAATTTTGGATATCTTTTGGTATTTTAACTTTTAAATTTTTTATTTCATTGTTAAAAGGAAAAGTTATTTCTATAGTTCTTCCAAAAAAAATGTCTCTTAGTGAGACGTCTCTTCTCAAATGAATTTCATTTATAGTAAAATTTCTAAATCCTCGTCCTTCATCAAAATTGTTTTTTCTTGAAAACATAAATTCATCATCAAAAAAAGGATTTGAAAAAAATTCTTTAAACAAATCAAATTCAAAAATATCTCTGTGAAAATTTCTTCTAAAATTGTTGTGGAAATTGTTGTTTCTTCTTTGAAATGAAAAAGGATTGTTTTTGTATTCTAAAATTTTATTGTAAGCTTCATTTATTTTTTTAAAATGCTCTTCAGCATCAGGAGATTTGTTTAAATCAGGATGAAATTCTTTCGCTTTTTTCTTGTAAGCTTTTTTTATTTCTTCAATGGAAGAATTTTCATTAACACCTAATATGTCAAAATACTGTTTCATTTAAATATGTCTTTTCTCTGTATTAGAAACAATTACATATTTAAATTTAGTAAGAAAATAGAAACATGCAACAAGTCTAAAAAATAATTATTGATTTTTTTGGCTTTCTCTTATTTTGGAAAGTTTGTTTTCAAATTCTTTCATATCTTTTTCTTGATTTTCTTTCATCTTGTCAATTTTTTCATTGTAAATTCCTATTATTTTTTTAAATTCTTCAATTTTTTCCTTTAAAACAATAAAATTGTATTGCAAGTTTAACCAATTTTTTTCGTCAAATCCTAAATAAATATTTGAATCTAATATTACAGGATGTTCCTCACATTTTTCTTTAAATCTTCTCGTTTCTCTTTCTTTTTGCGAAGCTTTTTTACATTCTGTTGTATTTTTTACAACTTTTTTTGATAAATCTCTAGGCATGTCAGCTTCAAATTCTCTCAATTGAGGATCATCAGGTAATGGAATTTTTTCTAAAAAAGGATAAACTGGTTTTTCAATAATATACAATCTTTGTGGTTGTGTAAAATCTTCATTTAAAGAATTTTGAGCACAACTTATTAAAAACAAAAAACTCAATAAAGAAATACTTTTTTTAACCATTTTTTACCTTTAATTGATATTTTTTAATTTTTAGGATAAAATTTTCCGTTTTTACAAATTCCTTCTCTAGAAAAATTTTCTATAAAACATTTTATGTTATCATTTTCTTTTTTTAACAAAAGAGAACTCTTTGAACTGGATCTTATGTTCTTCCTTCTTTCAATATTTTTTTCCTTAAAAATTTCTTCCTGAAGTTTTCTTATTTTTTCTTGTGTTTTTCTTCCCTCTTCTTCAACTTTTTTGTAAAAATTTCTAATTTCCTCAATTTCTCTCTCTTTTCTTTCTAAATCATTTTTTGTTATTTCCAAAACAGATTTTAAAGAATCATTATCTCTCTTTAATTCATTGTTAACTAAATTTAAAGCCAATATTTGTTTTTGTTTTTCTTCTATCTTTTTGTTCAAATCATTTATAATACTTTTTTGATAAAGAAAAAATCCACCGATGACACCTAATATTAAAACAACACCCAAAATTAACAAAATGTAACGAAAATTTTTCTTCAAAAAAGAAAAAATGTTAAACAAAAAAGGTATACCTTTCAAAAATGATAATATTGAAGTAATCATTTTATTTCATTTTGTTTAATTTTTCCTAACGCTTTTTCTTAAAATATTTTTTCTCTCTTTATTTAAATCTTTTTCTTCTTCACCAAAATTATTTATGTTTTCTTTTTCTGTCTTTTCCATTTGCCTCAATTGTTCCTGTATTTCTTTAGGAGTTAAAAACTTCTTCTTCATGTAAAATTTTTTCATTTTTTCTGAATCATTCAAAGATATGTTTTCTCTTGTTTTGTGTACTACGAATTCTTTTGAAATTTCTTCTACAGATTTAACAACTTCTCCCTTTGAAGAAACAATGTCTCCTCTAGCATTTAACTTTAAACTGCTTCCTGTTACCGCTAAAGCATTTTTGTTACTTTCATACAATTTGTTCATATCTATTATTTTTCCTCTCATTGTTCTTATCATTTTTAATTCCCTTTTTTAAATATTTAAATTTGATATATCTATATTTATATCTCTAACAGCTCTCAATACTTGTTTGAATATACCATTATCAAAATGGTTTGTTATTTCAATTACAATGTAAAGTCCTGAAAAAAAATTGTTTTTTTGAATAACAGGTTCTGATGTTTCAACATCAATATTTACAGGGGTTATAAATTTTAACAAAAATAAATATTCTCCTGAAGAATAGATGGGATTTGTTTCTTCAACAACAGACAAATTTTGAGGTCTCGTGTACAAGTTTCTTTCTAAATGTGTTATCCCTAACCAATAAGGATCACCTTTTATGTCAAGTTTTATCTCCAAAAGATTTCCTGACTTAAATTGATTTAATATTGCAGATGCCATTGATTGTTCAACAGGATTAATAGTTTCAATATTACCTCTTCCTGAAAAATTAGTAACTTTCATACTTTTATCAATACTAGTTGGTAAAATGTAACTTGCGCTGTACAAACTTAAATCTTCTAAAAATGTTGTATTTGTAAAATTAGCAATTTTCTTTCCTTCAGCTTGCCTTTCTTCTAATATTCTCGTTAATCTCAATCTTTTTTCTTCAGCTTGACTTCTCAAAACTGTAGCTTCTTTTGATAAAACTTCTAATCTTTTACTTAACTCATAAGCGTTAGGTTCAGGATCCGTAACTCTTGAAAAATCTCTAGCATTTAATTCATTTCTTACTTTTTGTATTTGATTTTCTATTTCTTTTATTTTGTTAAAATCTTGTAAAATTTCATTTCTTAAAGTTATAACATCATCTTTATTGTAAATTTTACTAACAGTATTTAAAGAATAAATGTTGTTACCACCATATATAGGTATTATTGCTTTCCACAAATTATTCAATTCCAAATTTAATTCTATTACTTCAGTATTTAAACCAGTAAAAACATAATCATATCTTTTCTTCAATTTTTTCGACATTATTCTTTTACTCAGTTTATCTTCCAATGTGGAAGTATCTTGAGATATTATAGGTTGTTGTTGTTTTAACGTACCTAATCCTCGTACACTTAAATAAGGAGTAACAACATAATTTATAGAATAATTGTAATCATTGTATACCCAATCATAAGGCGCATCTTGTCTTATATCAACGTAAGGAACAACGTTCCAAACTATAATATATTCATATTCATCACCAAATTGTTTAGGAATGTTACTTCTTCTTGTTAAAGCTTGACCTTCATTTGTGTTAACAAATATTTGTTCCAAAATATTTACTATTGATTGACCTCTCGTAAAATTTGCTTCTTTTTTGTTTTGTTCAACAGGACTATTTGAAAAAGAAGGTTTACTCAAATTGTCATTTATCAATGTCCAATCAAGAGGATTAAATTTATCTATCAATTTACTTAAATTTATGTCCCCCATTACTTGACTAAAAGGTACAAAAGAAAATTTGTATTTGTTTCTTACGTAACCATAAAAATCTTTTTCTTCTTGTTCTTTAGCTAAAACAATGTTGTCAATTATTTCCCTAACTGTTTTTCCTTGAGGATTAAATGGAGATTCTAACTTTAAATATTTGTCAAAAGAAGCTATCTCATCATACTGCGCAAAATTTATTTCATAAAATGAACCTGATTCATCCAATTTTGTATCAATGTTAGTTATTACAATTCTGTAAAACCAAGATCTCTTTTCACTTAAAGTTGTACCTACTTCATCAACATAATTTCCCAATTCATCATATCCATGAAATTTTATTTGAATATAAAAAGGAGATCTCAAGAAATTTCTTATTCCTAAAGATTTCGCCGCACTTACCAATTTGTCAAAAAAGGATAACCCAACAGGTTCAAAAATAACTATTTTACCCCCAGTTAAAGCCATTGATCCATTTATGTAACTAACAGAAACAGCAG
>CAZDBO010000007.1:0-16309 GCA_964503755.1 uncultured Candidatus Saccharibacteria bacterium | reverse complement strand
GGTGAAAAAGTACCAGTACCTCCAGTTACTCTCTTGAGTAATTTGTATGAAAACAAACACTTTCTGAAAAATCATTTGAGAAATGATTATGATGAAATTTTTGATGGATGCATCACTTGTACATTTTTCTTCCCAAGAAAAATGAAACTTGATTTTGTTGACATGTTTCATTTTAAAAATTGTTTTACAAATTTTAATTTTTTCATCAATTTGATGAATGAATCTTTTCAAAACAATGAGTTTGCTAACATTGTTTCACAAAAATATTCAATGAGTTTTCTCCCTCAATTGAAAGATCTTGTGGAAAAACATGCTGGTTTCGATTCTTTCTTTGAATTTTCTGACAAATCATTTTTGCTGTCATCCACACAAAATCTAACGAAAATTTATTCAATGAATTTGAAAAGAGAAACAACAATCAAAAAGATTGTTAACACACTTCTTCGTTATTTTCCAGAAGAAACTGTAAAAGAATATGTTTTGCTCACTACGTATGAATTTGTTTTTAAAATGAAAAACAGAGAAGACAAAATCAATGATTATTTTGTGATCAACAGGACAATTTTTACTGACATGTTCAACAAAAAAGAAAATTTTGACCCCTGTGACATTTTTTTCAATTCCAATACCTACATGAAAAACATGTGGAATTTTGAAGAAAATTGGAAAAAAACTTTGTTCTTTCTCATAAATTTTTCCCACACAAAGTTTCTTTACCAAAACAATTTCAACAACATTGTTCCAAATTTCTTTCACAAAATGAAAGAATACAACATTTATTATCACAATGAATCAATGCCTGCTTTGGTGAAAAAATACAATTTTAAAGTACCAGCAAAAAACAATTTGGAAAACAATTTTAAAATAGTATTTTACAAAAACAATAAACATATTCCAATTGAAAATTTCTTTCATGGTAAAGAAAAAGAATTGGCAAAATTGTTGTTGAAATTTTCCTAAATTAAATTTTAACATTAATTTAAATTTTAACAAAAGAAACGTTCAACTCAAATGTTCAAATTTTTTTTGAAAAAAAGTTGTTTTTCAAACGGATTGTTTTATCAATGTGGTTGCAGAAAAATTTGCGAAGGTATCAAAAAATGACAGAATCAAACGTTATCTTTTTGGAACATTTTAAAAACAAAAATTCTCTCAAGAACAAAAATTCCCCCAAAAACAAAAACATTAAATTTAAAAACGAGAAAGTTGATCTCAATGAAATCACATCTAATGCTGTTGCTTCTCTGTTAATGTCATTAGAGGAAGATGGTATCGATACAGAAAATTTGGAAAATTCAGATTTTGTATCATATATTTATGATGTTGTCTTCAATTATCTCTACAACATTAAACATTGCTCCAAATAAAATTTGTTGTGAAAAAAGTGAGAAATGATGAAAATGAAGAACTTGAATAAAAAAGAAATGAAGGACGATTTGGAAAATTTGGAAAATCAAAATTTTTTTGATCCAAAAAAGAGATCAATTACAGAAGAAGCTGTTTTTTCAGCTGCAGAAGGTGTTGGTGGGGTTGTTTATTTTATCAATCTTCTTCTTAAAATTGTAATGTTTGGTTTATGTTTACTGTACTGTATGGGTATGTGGTACAGTTTTTTTAATACAGGAGCTTACATGAGATTTATTGAAGCTGTTTACAATGGAACTTCCTGTTAAGGAACTTCCTGCTAACCAAAAAGTGGAAAGAAAAATGGTGAATGTGAACAATGAATACACTGAATGCACTGAATTGAAAAAAAATTTGGAAAAAGAGACAGGAAACAGTTTCCTAAAGTTAGCGAGTAAATTTGAAGAAAATCAAAATTATTTTAAAAATATTGTTAATTCTCAAGTTTACAGAGATATGGAGATCAAGTTTTTAACTTTTTTAAATCTCGTTAAAAAGAATCGTGAGCAAGATTTAATTGAATTTTATTTCCCCAAAAACTCTTTTTATTATTATTCCTTTGCTCTTCCAAAAAACACCAATGTTTTGTTGAAACCCTATTTTGCAAATGGTGCCTCTAGATTGTATTTTTACAATGTTAATGTTACTGAAATTCTCCATATTGAAAGAGAAACAAAAAAATCACAAACGTTTAAATTTCTTTCTTTTAGAGAATTTAATCCCTTCACTTGTTTGAAATTTTTTAATGACATTTACAATTTTTTACATCATGATTTGGAAGAATTCTCAAAAGGAAAAGAAAACAGCATTGAAAAAGAATTTTCTTTCACCAGCTTTTTTTCTCCTTCAATCAAATTTAAATTGTTAAAAGACGAAAACAATCAAATTTCTCTCTGTGCGAAAGTTTCTCCAGAGAGAATCAATACAATTTATTATTTGGTAAATGGAGTGAATTGGATCAGTTATGATCCTTACATGCTTAAATTTGAATTACTTTCTGTTGGATCATTGATTTCAACAAGTTTTTTGTAAAAATTTAAAAACAACAAATTTTCAAATTAATTTTGATTTGATGTAAACAAATCTTGAAATAAAGCTTGAAACAAGTAAAAATAAATAAAATTATATACAATTTTTAATATTTTTTAATACAAATTAAAAAAATATTTAAAACAATGGAACAAAAAAAAGATCAAATATTGTTAATTATAATAGTGATTGTTTTTATATTGTTTTTTCTTTAAATGTTTGAAATTCAAAGAATTGATTTTTTATTAAAAAATTGTGATTGTGTTTTTTTGTTTAAAAAAATTAAGAAAAAATTGATACGAGAAAAATTACAAAATTTTTTTGTATATTTTTCAAAAAAAATCAAACAGAAAATAATAAAAAAAATGAATTTTTTGTTTTTGAAAAATTTTGGATTTTTTTATGTTGTTGATAAATTACTTGGTCTTTGTGATAGTTTTAACAGAAGACACTGTTTTGACAGAAGAAACAGACTTTACTGACTTAATGGAATTAACAGAAGAAACAGACCCGACTGACTTAACGGAATTAACAATACCATATTTGTTATCATATTTGTTCATTTTAGCTTTCTCTCCTGTAACTTTGTTGCTTAACGCATTTACCTATGTAACATATTTCCTTTGAAGAACAAATTAAATTTTGATGTTTGTAGTAAATTAAGTTAATTTTTTTAACATAACAGAAAAACCTGTTGTTCCCTGCGATGCCCTTGTAGGAACCCATGGGAAGGGGGGAAGGAGCAGATTTCCCCTGATGTTTCTGCCCCTAGAAAGGGATCTTAGGGAAAGGTTGTGGAGAGAGGGTATCTACGCATGGGAGCCACTCGCTCCATAGGGTTAACGTTTGTTAAGGAAAGAAAGTTTGAAAAAGGAGGTTGACCTGGTTCATACCCATGCTAGAGTGCGGGCACAGGGAACGAAGGAGCGGAGAGATGGAGATGACGGAGATGAAGATGTTTATCAAGGGCACTTATAGGAACAAGGACGTTCAAGGGGTCTTCACTATTCTCGGAAAGCCCGTGCCCCACAAGCCCGGGCGCCGGCGGAATTGTGGTGACACCATGTGGGTTGTGAAGATTCTCGAAAATCCGCTTCCCGCGGATTTTGGTCGTAAGTCGCCTGGAAGGGGGTACAGGATCATTGTTTCGGAGGGCGATCTCCCTGCTTTTAACACAGATGGTAGCGTAGAGTCGGTTACCCAGGTTTCGGAGACTCAATCCAGCGAGGATGCAGTCACTTCTGTATCAGATGCCCTTTCTTATCTTCCTGAGATGATCGAGGTTGAGCAAGTCTAATAAACAACAACCATCCAAAGAAAGCCATCTAAAGAAAGAGAGAGGATCCGATCCTCTCTCTTTTTCTTTCTTTCACATCATTAACGTTAACATCATTAACGTTAATTGATTAGAAAATTCTGTTATTCCCTGTGATGCCCTTGTAGGAACCCATGGAAGGGGGGAAGGAGCAGATTTCCCCTGATGTTTCTGCCCCTAGAAAGGGATCTTAGGGAAAGGTTGTGGAGAGAAGGCATCAAAAAAATTTCTTGCATGTTTCTGTCTCATACGTTATAAGGTGAAGGCATAGCAGGGAAGGTTAAATTACCCTGTTACGCTTAAGCGGCGGTAGCTCAAAAAGGACAGAGCGTCGGCCTTCTAAGCCGAGGGTTGCAGGTTCGAATCCTGCCCGCCGCGCCATCTTTTAGAAGGGAGATGAATCAATGGGAGATGATGGCTCGTCGATTCCGCAGATTGTGGAGTCTTCTGTTTCATCTCTTTCATCTCTCTCAAACTTTACAAATCATGATTTTCATTTTCTTTCAAACGAAGAAAAATTTATCGCTTCTGTTTTCCTTAAGAAACTTGAACCAAGAGCCATTCTCCTTCCAGGGGCAGGTAATGCTGCTTCTGGTTCAGGCGCAAAGGTTGTGTCAGCGCTTTACATAAAAAAGCAAATCATAGCTTACGGTAACAATTCTAAAAAATCAAACCCATTTCAAGCAAAATATGGTAAGAACGACAAGGCAATATTTTTCCATGCTGAGACAAACGTTATAAAGAAAGTTCTTGATCAAATTGGATATGAAGAACTAATCTCAGCATCTGATACCACTCTCTTTATTTTGAGAGTTAAGAATGTCCCCAATATTCCTGGTAAATTTATTTGGGGAATAGCAAAACCTTGTAAGGGATGTACCAGAGCTATTGTTGACATGAAAATCAAAAGAGTTGTTTTCAGTCTTGACCCTGAAATCAACAATATTGACGAGAAAAAGTGGGAAATTTGGAAACTAAAGAAATAATTTTTCTCTGAAAACAACAAAAAATGATTAAACAATATTTTTTTATTCTGTTTTTTTAAATTTTAAACATAAATAAAATAAATTTAAATAAAAAAACAAAGAAGAAAAAATGTACATATTAAGAGAAAACAACAATCCTGAATATATTTTTGACTTGATTAAAAAAGATGATGAAGACATATTTTATTGTGTATTTGATTTTAAATTACCTGAATTGATTGATTATTATTTCCAATCTCTAGAAATTTTAGAATTGTTTTCAACAACTTTGTTTGTTGCAAAAATTGACAATCTTAAAGTTTTTATTCCAAAAAATTTTAAAATTTTAATAGGTGAATCATTTTTAGAAAAATTGGATTTGATTTCAATTGAAGAATGTATAGACAGGGATTTTCAAACTTTTTTGTTCAATCCTTTTTTAAAATCAAAGTATTATTTTAAAAAAATTGAAATAATTTCTCTCTTACCTGAAAGAAAAATTTTTCTTCCAAAATTGTCAAACACTCAATTTTTGTTGTCTCCTCTTTCAAAAAAATCTCCAGAATTGTGTTTGTTTTTAACTAATGAAGATTGCAAACTTGAAACAATTAATTTACATACTTTAATACTTTAAAAAAGAACAATTTTTAAAAACAGAAAAAAATGAAATCATGCACAATTGAAATTTTGGATGAAGTGAATGTAAAAATTCACGGATTAGAAGCTTCAACGAGAAGAAAATTACAAAAAAGATTGAGGGTTTTCAATCCTTCTGCGAAATATTCAACCTTTTACAAAATGGGTGCTTGGAATGGTTACATTCAATTTTTTTCCATTTCAGGTGGAACTTATTTTTATTTGTTGGAAGACATAATTCCAATACTTTTGGAAGAAAATTATCACATTGATTGGGAAGACAAAAGAAAAAAAATTGATTTTCAATTTGAAAAATTAACAAAAGAAAAAATGGATTCTCTCAATATTGTTTGGCCAGAAAATCACCCAAACAAGGGAGAAAAAATTCAATTGAGAGATTATCAAATTGAAGCGATAAATGACTTTTTGGAAAATTTACATGGTATAAAAGAAATTCCTACTGGGTCAGGAAAAACTATAATTACAGCAATGTTGTCTAAAATTGTAGAGGAAAAAACAAAAGGAAATACAATAACTATAGTTCCTTCAAAAAATTTGGTTCTGCAAACAGAAAGTGATTTTAAACTTTTGGGTTTAGATGTTGGTGTTTTTTATGGAGACAAAAAAGAAATAAATCACAAACACATTATTTCAACTTGGCAATCTCTTGAATCTGTACAAAAAGCAGTAAAAAAATCAAACATGAGAGAAAATTTTTTAAAAATTTTGGGAGAAAACTTAACAGCTGTTATTGTTGATGAATGTCATTCAGCTAAAGGAAGTGTGTTAAAAAATATTTTAACTGGTCCTTTTTCTTCAATACCTTTAAGGTTTGGAATAACAGCAACAATTCCAAAATATGATCATGAAAAAATTCCGCTGATTGTTTCTTTAGGTAAAATAATAGACAAAATTGAAATAAAGGAATTGCAAGAAAAAGGATTTTTGGCTGATTGTAAAGTTTCTGTCCTTCAATTTCAGGAGAAAAAAGCTTTTTCAAATTACAATGAAGAGAGAGAATGGATAGCTACCAATGAAGAAGTTTTAACTAAAATAGCGAAAGAAATTGAAAAAAATATAGCGCCGAAAGGGAATACATTGGTATTAATAAACAGAGTTTCAACAGGAAAAGCGTTGGAAAGAAAAATAAAAGGCAGTGTGTTTTTGTCTGGAAGAAACAAAGCTGAAGAAAGAAAAACATTTTATGAAAAATTTTCAACAGAAGACAATCTCATTTTGATAGCTACCTATGGCATTTGTTCAGTTGGTATCAATATTCCCAGAATATTCAATTTGGTAATGATTGAACCAGGAAAAAGTTTTATTAGAGTTATTCAAAGTATTGGTAGAGGATTGAGAAAAACAAAAGACAAAAAAAGTGTTGAAATTTTTGACATAAGTTTTTCTTTAAAATATTCAAAAAGACATTTGAATGACAGATTAAAATATTATGAAGAAGTTGGATTTAAATTTCAAATTGAAAAAATAAATTGAAAAAGGGGAGACAACTTTAATTATCTCCCCCTTTTCTCAAGATACAATACGTATTAAACAAATATTTTATTGAACCAAATCAATCCAAACAACTTTGTCTCCAGTAGCAACATATACATTTGAACCATCAGGTGATACGTACAAACCTCTAGGACCAGATAATCCATCCGGAACGAGAGAGAAAAATTTGTTAGTATATGATATGGTAGAAACGTTCCATGGTGTTGAAAGTGTATAATAATATATTCTTGAATTTGCATATCCCAACATGTACATTTTTGTTCCACTTGGATCAAAGTGAGTTTCCATGGGATTAGAGTCTTGTGCTGAAAACAAATAAGACAAACCATCATATGATGCTGTAGTAACATCCCATGGAGTTGACAATGTGAAGGAGTAAACTCTCTTGCTGTCTTCACCAACAAAAAACATTTTTGTACCATCGGGTTTAAACGTAACACCTTGTCCTGAATTGTCTTGTGCCCCTATGCTAAAATCACCTGCTGATGAAGAGGTTGATACATCCCATGGAGTTGACAAATTGTATTGAATCACTTTATCTGTTGCAGGACCAACAATAAACATTCTCGTTCCATCAGGTTTAAACCAAATTTGATTAGGATAAGTTTCAATGCTTACATCTGCAAATTTGTTGTCATATACAGCGGTTGAAACATCCCATGGAATTAAAAGAGTGTACTGATAAATTTTCTTTTGATCAAATCCCGCTAAATACAATTTTGTTCCATCAGGTTTTAAAAATATTGTGAGTATTGATCCTTCTTGTGAACTTGTAAAAAATTTACGCTTGTATGCAGATGAAATATCCCAAGGTATTGACATTCTAAAAGATGAAACAACATTGTCATTTGCATTACAAACAAAAAACAATTTCCCATCATTTTTAAAATAAATACCTGACGGTTTGTTAAAAATTAAATCATTAAAATTTATATTGTTGTAACTTGCTGTTGATAAATTCCATTCAGTTGATGAATCATATTGATATATTCTGTTACTATTGTGTCCAGACATGTATGTTCTCGTACCATCAGGTTTAAAGAAAAGTCCCCAAGGAACTCCATCTTGTGAAGTGACATTAAAATCTATTCCATCATATGAAGCAGTGGATATGTTCCATGGTGTTGATAAAGTATAAGAAAATATTCTGTCAACATCCCATGTTAATATAAACATTTTGGTACCATCAGGTTTAAAAGACAATCCTCCACAATAAGTTGCTTGAGTAATAGAATATGATCCATCATATGAAGCAGAGGATATGTTCCATGGTGTTGATAAAGTATATGAATTTATTTTACCAGAACCGGCAGTAAGAGTAAAACTTGTTGTATACATTTTCGTACCATCCGATTTAAAAAACAAAGATTGAAAATAATTGTTATCTGGTGGCCCAAGATAAAAAAAGCCACCATCATATAAAGCTGTACCAATGTTCCATGGAACTGACAAGTCATAAGAACGTACAGCACCTTCACCATTGTTAACAATGTACATTTTTGTACCATCAGGTTTGAAAAAAATATCATGAAAAGAACTTCCTTCATTAATCGTTTGCGTAAAACTTCTCAAAAGTGAAATATCCCAATAGTTAGCAATTTTCACATTCAATTTACCTGATTTAAAAATTAAATTTGATCCTTTAAATTTTATTGTTATAGCAAAACCTCTTTTATTATAATTTTCTTTTAATTAACATCTGTGCACTTCTCAATATTTTTAATTAAATTTTTTAAACTTTATTTTTATTTATCTTTTTTATATAAAAAAATATAAATTAATTTTCGATTATGTATACAAGTTATCAAATTTACTTTTGTATTAAATATATTAAAAAAATATAAAATAATATTCAGTGTTTTTTTTAAATTAATTATAATTAATTTACGTAAAAATTATTGTTGTTTTGGTTAGAATTTGTTTTCATTATTTATTTTTTCAATTTATCTCCTACTTTTTTATAAAAAAGTGACATCACTCTTTTTACCATGTGTTTATTATCATAAGTTTTTTGTTTTTCCAAAACAATTTTTTCAATTTCTTTTATAAATTCAATTGAAGAATTTGGCGATAAAAATGCTGCGGCTCTCCAATCTTTTTCAATAGCTTTTCTCTGTAATTTTTCAGAAGAATTATTAATATAAGCTAAAACTAAAGGATGTTCATCTAAAACTCTCATTAATATTTTTTCATTTATTTTTGATTTAGGAAAATTTTTCAATTGTTTTATATTATTCACTAAAAATTTATATATTTCATCATCACTCATTTTTTCTATATTTTTAAAGGTCAACAAATGATAAAAATCTCCTTTAAAATTAAATATATCTTTTAATTTTGGATATTTTTCAGTTAATTCAAATAAATTAACTTCTTCATCTCTTTCATCCATAAATTGATTTGACAAATCAATTTATGAATGAGAGAGACGAAAAAATTTCTGTTTTAGATCTGTTTAAAAAATATCCAAAATTGTATGATATATTTAGAGATTCAATAAAAAAACGCAATTTGATTTTGTTAATGAAAAATGAAGACATTAAAGATGAACAAATAATAAATTTTATCAATAAAGATTTTGGTTATTATTACAATTATGATTCAAGTGCAGAAGAAAAACAAAGTATAGAAGAGAAATTGTTTTCTGTAATAAAAGAAAAAATGATATCTTCACCAGAAAAAATAATTGAATTTTTACAAAAAATAAATAATGAGTCTTTTTTCAAATTTTGACTTTTTATTTTGAAGATCAATTACCAAAAGAAGCTTTTTATAAAATACTTGAAAAAAAATATAAATTGATCAAAATGATTGATAAAATAAAAGAAAGTGACGTACCAGAATCTGTTAAATTGGAAGCAATTTACAGAGATCCTTTTTCTGTTAAAAATATGGAAAATCCATCTCCAGAATTAATATCAACAGCTCTCAGACTTGAACCTAATACAATCAATTATTTTGACAAATTTGTTAATGAAGAAGCTTATGAAATTTTAACAAAAGGTGTGTGAAACGTTGTTAAATAAATTTGTTAAAAAAGGTGGTGAATATTTACAAAAATTTAAAATGTCACACAATTATCAATTTAAAACAGTTTTAAAATTTCCAAACATAATAAAATACAATAAATGGATTAGAATTGACAGTCCACAAGCTCAAGTAGAAGCTTTAAAATACAATCCTAACTTAATTAAATATTTAAATAACAACATAACAAAAGAAGCAATAGATTTTATGCGTAAATCAGGCAACAATTATTTACTCAATAAGTATATTAGTAACAAGAAACTTACACAATTTTCTGAGAATTAATGTTTGTTTTTTGAATGAAAAATATTTTTATCTCTTTTAAAGAATACAATGAATTTGTTTTAAATAATTCAAACAAAATTTTGTTATAAATTACTTACATGGGATTATTTTTTCTAATTTTTTATTGTTTCAATTTTACAATTGAAACTTTTCATAAAAAAAATTGAACAACAAAAAATAAAATTGTATATTGTTCCAAGGAAGTTTTCTTTGAGTTTTCCCCCAAATTTGGATTAAAAAATGGAACAAAAGGAAGAAATAAAAAAATTAACAGACTATGAACATGTTCGCTTGCGAACAGAAATGTATTTTGGTTCACGTGATCCAATTTCAATGGAAGTTTTAATTTATGATGAAAATTTTAAACCAATAATAAGAGAAGAAACTTGGATACCAGCACTTTTTACATATTACAGAGAAATATTTGACAATGCTCTTGATGAAATAGTTGGTTTTTCAAGTGGCGATAAAATAATCTTTAATTTAAGTTTTGATAATGGAATTCCTGTTTTTGAAATAGAAGACAATGGAAGAGGTATACCAATTGATAAAGAAATTGAAGGAAGACCCTTACCAGAAATGGTTTTTTCAAATGCAAGAACAGGAAGAAATTTTTCAGAAAGAAACAATGTTGTAGGTACAAATGGTATTGGTGCGGCAGCAACAAATTTTTGTTCTGAATTTTTTCACGTTTCAACACAGAGAGACAACAAAAAATACTATCAAGAATTCAGAGAAAGCGGTGAAGGATTTAACAATTTAATAATTGGAAAACCAAAAACGAGAGAAATTTCTTCAGACAAATCTTTCACTAGAATCCATTTTAAACCATCAAAAAAAGTTTTCCATTCTTTTACCATTTCAGAAGATTTCATAAAATCCAGAATAATTGACAGTGCTTTGTCAAATCCTAAAGTAACTTTTCTTTACAATGGAGAAAAAATAAAATTTCCTGAAAAAACAGAAAAAATTCTCTTTCCTGAATTTGAAACTATTCCCTTTGAAATAGAAGAAGAAGGATTTTATTCAAAATTTATTCTCGTTCCAAATTTCCTCAATGAAGGGGAATTTTATCATACAATTGTTAATGGTATTCCAGCTTTTAATGGTGGTGTACATGTTGAAGCTTTTAAAAAATTTTTCTTTTCAGGTATTTTGGAAAGTTTAAAAAGAGAATCAAAGAGAAGAAATTTACAACCAAACAAATCAGACATATCTGAAAAGCTTTTGGTTTTTAACATCACTAGATGTAAATCTCCCAATTTTGACAGCCAAAGCAAAACGAGACTGGTGAATTCAGAATATTTTTCAACAGTGAAAAATTTCTTGAATGAAAAATTTTTTCAAAATTTTGTAAAGAAAAACCCCGCTTTTGTGGAAGAAATTTACAAAAGATGTGCTGAGAGAACAGATCAAAAAAACAAAAGTGAAACAGAAAAAGCTTTTAAAAAATTAGTAAAAAAGAAAATTCCCAAATTGATTGATGCTTGCAATTCAAACAGAAAAGAAACAATATTGTTTTTAGCAGAGGGAGATTCCGCTATAGCAGGATTAGTGGGTGTTAGGAATCCAAAAATTCACGCTGGCATGCCTCTCAGAGGTAAGATAATGAACGTTAGAGGTGAAGATCCCAAGAGAATATTGGAAAACAAAGAATTGAGTGACATAACCAGTGCTATAAATTTGATACCAAACAAAAAAGCAAACAGAAATGATTTGAGATTCGGTAAAGTTTTTATAGCACATGATGCTGATCCTGACGGTTGGAACATTGGTGCACTTTTGGTTAATTTCTTTTATTCTTTTTGGCCTGAGCTTTTTGATCCAAAAGATCCTTTTCTTTACATTTTCTTGACTCCCTATATTATTGCTGAAAAAGGAAAAGAGAGAAAATATTGGTACAGTTTCAATTACAATGAATTTAAACCGGAAGATTGGAAAGGATGGCAAATAACTAGAGCGAAAGGTCTAGGGTCTCTTTCAAAAGAAGACTGGCGATATTCTCTAGAAAACCCTGTTATTTTCCCAATAGTTGAAGATGAAAAATTGTCTTTTGTTCTTGATTTAATTTTTAATGATCAAAAAGCAGATGAAAGAAAACTTTGGATAGCAAATCAATTAACTTTTTGAGAGAAAAAATGAAAGAAAACATTTTAAATCAAAAAACCAGTGATTACGTAGCAGAAACAAGTAGAGAATACGCTGTTTACGTTTGTGACAGCAGAGCAATTCCTTCTGTCACTGATGGTTTAAAATCAAGCCAGAGAAAAATGTTGTGGGTTATAAGAAACAAGAGAGACAAAATAAAAACAATTTCTTTAGCAGGTGAAGCAATAAGTGAAAATCTTTACGTGCATGGTGACTCTTCAGCTTCAGGAGCTATTTCTCTTTTAGCTGCACCTTACGTTAACAACATTCCTTTGTTGGAAGGGATTGGTTCATTTGGTACATTGGTTGATCCTTACGCAATAGGTGCACCAAGATACACATATGTAAGAAAAACACAATTTACAGAAGAAGTACTCTATCCAGATTTGATGATTGTTCCTCTAATTGAAAATTATGATGGATCAACACTTGAACCACAAACTTTTTTACCTCTCATTCCTCTTGTTTTGTTAAATTGTGTTTCAGGTATTGCAGTTGGTTGGTCAACTGAAATTTTACCGAGAGATTTGTCTTCCTTAATTGATCACACTATTAAAATTTTAATGGGTGAAAAATTTGAAGACATACCTCCTAAATATGAATATTTAAACATAATCACAAAAAAGATTGAAGATCAATCTTGGGAATTTTATCCAAAAATAGAAAGAAAAGATTCAACAACAATTGTTGTAAATTGTTTGCCTCCTGATCTTTCACTTGAAAAATTCAAGGAAAAATTGGATAAACTTGAAGAAGATGAAAAAATTGTTGAATACAGTGATTTAAGTGCAGAACACGTTAAAATTGAAATAAAATTTAAGAGAGGGGTTTTAAAAGAAAAAAGTGATGACGAAATTGTATCTTTACTAAAATGCAAAACGAGAAAATCTGAAAGACTAGTAACTTTAAATTTTGATCAAAAATCAGTTGTGCAATGGAAAAACACTTATGAATTAATGAAAGCTTGGTGTGAGTGGCGTTTAAGTTTTTACAAAAAGAGATTTGAATATTTGTTGAACAAAAACAAGAAAGAATGGATTTATTGGAAAACAATTGAAAATTTGTTTAAAGGAAATTTTTTAAGTAAAATAAAAGAAATAAAAAACAGGAAAGAATTGGTTTCTGTTTTGCAAAATTATTTTCCTGAAAATTGTTATTCAGAAGAAATTTTGGAAAAAATTTGCAACATACCTCTCTACAAATGGAATTTGGAATTTTTGGATGAAGCTTTGGAAAAAATATCAGAATGTGAAAAAAAGGAAAAAGAGTGGATGGAAATTTTAAACAGTGAAGAAAAAATCAAAAACGTTTTTATTAATGAATTGAAAGAATTGAAAAGAAAATTTCCAAGCAGAAAAGCTGTTGTGAAAGAATAAACGTTTTTTTACTTCAAAAAAACGTTTGGAAAAATTGAAAAAAAATATCTAAATATTTTTGGAAGAATAAACGTTTAATGAGGAGAAAATGGAAATTTTACAAAATTTAAATGAATTTTTGCTTTTCCATTTTCCAAAAATTTTCGCATTTGTTATGTTGTTGTTAATGGGATTTTTGATAGTGAGGGAAAATTTTTTTAAAAAGATACCTTTGTTTAAAATTTGGTTGTTGTTAACTTCTTTTTATTTTTACATTTTGTTTTAAATTGATTTCATTAAATTTGTACGCATTTTCACAAATTGATCAGCACAAATTTTTTATCAATTTGTTTAAAAAATGTTTTGAAAAAATTTGCAAAATTTCACCAAAAATTTAGAAATCCTGCAATTTTGATTTCAACTCAACACAACAAAACTGATTTGAAAATTTTTGATTGAGTAGTTTGTTTTTCAATCACCCAATCACAATTTAAATTTAAAAAATCTTACTTTGTTTAAAAAACGCGTTATGTACAAAGATGCAAGTTAATGGATTTATTCAAATCACATTTTGAAAAAAAATTGAATGAAAAAAGAATAAAATGAAAATAAACAAAAATGTGATTGAATCTTTTTTGGAATTGAAAAAATTTGTTTTTTTTAATTGATATATTTGGAAGCTTGCTCATTACTCTTGTTGTAGGCCAATTTGGCCAAATTCTCAGACTCATCCAAAGAATCAGCGATGCCAACACCCAAATTGTAGATTTTTTTACTCTTTCGATACAAGACGCTCTTACCAAAATATCCACGCTGCAAAAGCGGATTAATGTCAAAATTTACCAATTTGTAACAAGTGTAACAATTCCCTTCTGGATGATCACAAATATAGTTGCAAATATAATTTAAGCAATCTTTAATTCTCTTTGTATCATCAGGATGACAAAACGTCTTCGCTGTTATGATCTTCGGCTCGGATTTCATATCAATAATAACTGTGACATAAAACCATTTGTACGAATCGAGCCGAGTCATCTCCATCTCTCCGCTCCTTCATTCCCTGTGCCCGCACTCTAGCATGGGTATGAACCAGGTCAACCTCCTTTTTCAAACTTTCTTTCCTTAACAAACGTTAACCCTATGGGGCGAGTGGCTCTCGTGTGTAGATGCTTTTACGATACCTTAAAGTTAAGAAACAGCTACCAATACAAAAGTTGGTTTAGCAATTTTTTTAACAGGTTTGTAATATCTCATGTTTCGGTTATAATTGCTTTTATCCAAATGGTAAAGAACTATTTCGTTTTTGAAGATAATATAAAATTTTTCGCCCTTAATTTTATCATTATATTTATTGTTAATGTAAAATGAAAGTACATTGCTTGAAGAGGGAACCCCAAAGGGAACCACGGGAACCACAAGATCTTCAAACTTGAAAACCTCAATCATAAAATCCTCCATTTTTGATGGAAGCTTTTCTTGGAAAATAGAGAAGAAAAAATGAAAATCAAAAATTTTTTTGAATCTTTTTTTATATTTTTTTGTTAATAAGAATAACGTATTATTTAACGTATTTTGGTAGGCCGGGAGGGAATCGAACCCCCAACCTGTCCGTTATGAGCGGATGGCTCTACCATTGAGCTACCGGCCCAATTTTAACAACACCAACCACCGGTATACACCGGAGGGCCAGTTTTTAATACCATTTGTTTCTCCCTCGTCACATCACCCTTATAAGATATCAGAGCCGCCTCCGCAACATATTTTTTTGAAAAAAATCCTTAAAAAAAATTAACCCTTTCAAATTAGAAAAACCTGTTATTCCCTGCGATGCCCTGGCAGGGACCCATGGAAGGGGGGAAGGAGCAAGATTTCCCCTGACTTTTCTGCCCCTAGAAAGGGATCTCAGGGAAGGAATGTGAGGGAAGCATACTCTGTCTCATGGGGAAGCTATCCCCAAATTGGGTTAACGTTTGTTAAGGAAAGAAAGTTTGAAAAAGGAGGTTGACCTGGTTCATACCCATGCTAGAGTGCGGGCACAGGGAACGAAGGAGCGGAGAGATGGAGATGACGGAGATGAAGATGTTTATCAAGGGCACTTATAGGAACAAGGACGTTCAAGGGGTCTTCACTATTCTCGGAAAGCCCGTGCCCCACAAGCCCGGGCGCCGGCGGAATTGTGGTGACACCATGTGGGTTGTGAAGATTCTCGAAAATCCGCTTCCCGCGGATTTTGGTCGTAAGTCGCCTGGAAGGGGGTACAGGATCATTGTTTCGGAGGGCGATCTCCCTGCTTTTAACACAGATGGTAGCGTAGAGTCGGTTACCCAGGTTTCGGAGACTCAATCCAGCGAGGATGCAGTCACTTCTGTATCAGATGCCCTTTCTTATCTTCCTGAGATGATCGAGGTTGAGCAAGTCTAATAAACAACAACCATCCAAAGAAAGCCATCTAAAGAAAGAGAGAGGATCCGATCCTCTCTCTTTTTCTTTCTTTCACATCATTAACGTTAACATCATTAACGTTAATTGATTAGAAAATTCTGTTATTCCCTGTGATGCCCTTGTAGGAACCCATGGAAGGGGGGAAGGAGCAGATTTCCCCTGATGTTTCTGCCCCTAGAAAGGGATCT
>CAZDBO010000006.1:0-16545 GCA_964503755.1 uncultured Candidatus Saccharibacteria bacterium | reverse complement strand
TTGGTGGAAGTGGGAACAGATAATCGTATTTTACAGGTAATCTTTCAAATTCTTCCTTTTGGAATTTTTTAGCTTCTTCAATTAAACGAGTTGTAGGACCAGTTTTACGAAGTGTTTCAATTACTCTGGCAAATTGTTCATCTTCATCTTTTTCCTCTTCATTACCTCCGCAAAAATATTCTTCACCGCAGTCATATTCTGAATCATCTGAACCTACTTCTATTTCTTGATCTATATTGACTTCAACATAATTTGGTTGATTAAGAAAAACTATATTTGTATCAGTTATTTCCCCATGAGCCTCAGTTATCTCATCTTCTTCGCTTAAACTTTGTTGTTGATATTTTTCTAAATCGTTATTTATCAGATCTTTGAGAGAGAGTTTAGGCTTCTGTTCTTCGTATTCTTCCTGTTCATTAGGTTTAGCAATAACCTTTTCGACAGCAGATGGAATATAATATGTTCGACTATTGTATTGTTTTATAGCCTCAAATTTTTTCTTTTGTACTTCTTCCCAGATATTATTATTTATTTCTCCTATGCGTGAAACTACAACAAATCCGACTTTCTGTGCTAGTCTATAGCCATTTGGATCCAAAGTCACAATCACCACTAATTTGTCACTTTTATCAATTACTCGTTTTAGTAGTTTCAATGTTGGTACAGAGTTAAATATTGAAGCACGATCAGGTACCACTAGACATACTCTTTCGTCTTTTGCGTAAATGATTTTCTCAAGAATAAATGTAATTTCGTTATCTGTATCTATAAATATTTTCGTAGAATCCATAATTAATAGTTTAATATTTCTAGTAAGAATCGTGTAATAGATGCGGGGGTTACATCATCATATCCAGATAGTAAACCTGTTTGATCAATTATTCCTTCTAGATCTTTTGGTAAAAGATAACTTACTTTTGGTGCACGGTTAAATGGTAGTTCTTTGGTCCATGGGTATTCTATAAGTGCTGTTTTAATCTCTGGTAGATATGATCCTCCACCACATAGATAAAATTGGGGAGGAAAACCGTTAGTAAGCGTTAAAAATTCTTCTAATCCAATAGCTACTTGTGCTGCCCAGATAGGCGTATCTTTTAAAATACTATTTTTAACTTCTGGAATTCTGATTTCTGTTAATTCGTTATTTGAATATTTAATCTTAAAATCTTCTGCTTCAGGTATGGATATTCTTAGATCGTTAGCGATTCTTTTTGTAAATACACGACCACCAAAAGCTAGCATTTGCGTACCAAGTACTATACCATTTTTTACTAATGCCAGATCAGTAGTGCCTCCGCCAATATCTATAACAATTCCAGAAAATTCTTCGTTTTTTGAACCTTTGATTGCTCTTGCGATAGCAAAAGGCTGGGATACTATACCTAAAAGAGGAAGATTTATGTGATTAGTTATGGATTTGAGATAGTTTACATGTACGATAGGGGCAAATGTAAAGTAAAATTTGATAGTAACATTAGTACCTGTCATGCCGATAGGATCTTCTACCCTAAAATTATCTATCCTACTGTCAATTATTATTACATTCACAAGTTCTATATGAGATATTTCACCGGTTGTGTCACCTATATGGCCAAAAATTAAGTTCTGGGCTTCTTTATAAGCTTCTTCAGTGATTAATTCCTGTACTTTAATGATTTCGTCATGAGTAATCTGAGAATTAGGCTTTTTGCGGGTATATTTTGCTTCTACGGTAATTCCTTTTACTAATTCACCTGCTATTCCCATTATTACTCCATCAAATTCTTTTGAGTCAAATTTTAGATCTGTTAATGCTTCTTCGATGGTGTCTATAACTCTTCTAATACTTGTGATGGTGCCATTTTTCATGGCTACCGCATGTTGTTTTTTCTTCAAATATTTCTCTATTACGACATTGTTATTTTCTACAGTAAAAAATACTATTTTCAGAAACTCTGTACCTATATCTAAAGTTAGATATTTGTTATTTGTATTTTTTTTGGCTTTTGTAAAAATCATGGACCGTTTATTATTCTATCATAGGAAATTTGCTGGTTAGATGATTGTTTTCTTTTATATTCTCTGATTATTTTATCTATTAAAAACTTTAACCAGGCATCAGTAGAATTTACATCTTTATTATAGTTATTTTGCAAAATTTTTTTGACTTGTGATGGTGATGGAGTAGGGCCGGTGGAGATCATTTTTTTTATGACTTCAATTATTTTTAATACAATATCTTGTTGTGGATTATTTTGTGGTGGTGGCTGTATTTGTACAGGTTGGAATATGGTGTTATTAGTTTGACATGGTTGAATATTCGACGATATTGCATTAGGCAGTACAGAACCTCGTTCGACATCTAAAACTCGTTTTTCATTTTGTGATACTAGATTTTCTTGACTTGTCGGATATATTTTATGATCTTCCATGATTTTAGATTACCATTTTTTTAATCTCTCTTTCTAGTATTCGTTTTTGAGTACTTCTTTTCTGTTCTTGTTTCTTATCAATTTTTCTTTTTATTATGCCGAAAATAATTTTCGCTTTTATCTTATTCTCTCTGGTCATAATACTCGCAACTAAACCTCTTATCCTTTTCTCTTTTTTTATTGATTTAATTTTTTCTATTTCTTTTTTGTGTAATAAAAGTTTTATTGATGCTTGATTATCTGCATTATCAAAAACCATATTATCGATAAATATTTGATCATTTCTCAAATTAACTGCACTCTCTGATATCTCAAATTTACTTGAACGTATGCTTTTTACTTGTGAGCCATTTAATACTAAACCTGCTTCGAATTCTTCATGTATATCATAATCATGCAAAACTTTTTTATTACTTTTAATCACCACAGCTTTATGAAATTATAATATGATTTGATATATTACGTCTTTTTGACTTATGTAAAGATTCTTACCATCTGCAGTTATTATTAGATCTGTTGCTTGAGAAATGTCTACTGGTGAGTTATTAGTTGTTTTTATCTTTATTGATTCTACAAATTGATATTTTTTATTTCCATTGGGATTTAAAGTTTTTTGATAGACTACAATCCTGCTATTATCTCTATCTAATATGTAGATATAATTTGTTTTTTCATTGGTTGCTATTTCTGTAGCATTCTTCCACTCACCAAGTGGAGTATCTAATCCGTTAAATTCATTTGCTGATACCAATTTTCCAGTGTAGAATCTCCTTACTGTACCATCACTTGATAGTTCATATATTGATCCGTCTATTGCAAATCCAGAGGTGTTTTGTCCAAATCCAACATCTGTATTCCACTTACTTGGTGCAGTAAATCCATCACCACTTCTTTGTATTCTAACAATTTCATTCTGATTTTTCCTATAAAGATATATGTTTGTAGTATTTGCGATTTGATATATTTTCATGTCATTTGTATTTTGTCCTAATGATTTCAATGTTGCATTTGAAGTAAATTTACGAAATATTCTAGTCGATAAATTTAGTATTGCTATTCCATTTTCTTCATCTATTACATAACATTCTATGGATGAACATTCTATAAGTTTTAGTTTTTGCAAAGCCGAATCGCTAGCAAACGCCTCAATTTTTCCTGTCGTTGTGTTAGTACGAAGTATTTGATTATTAGTTGAGTCTATTCCATAGATTGTACCATTACTTTCAGCAATATCGATGATATTAATATTTTGATCATCTGGTAAGTATACTAAATTTGGCTTTTCTAACCTTTTTATGTTAAATAATGTTTCTTCGTATGAATATACTTCATTTAACTTTTCGTTGATAAAACTAGCCTCTATTTTTAACTCTTCAGCTTTTTTAATCTTTTCAAAAAATTTACCTAAATTTGAACTAAAACTAGTATAGTCGGATTGTATCTGATTTTTTTTGAGTTCGGTAACTAATGCTTGCATTTCTCCTTTTAGTATTTCATTGGGGTTGGTGTCATTTGAAATATTCGTGTCTTGATTAGTATTCGTATTATTAACATTATTTGTTGGTGCATTAACTTGTTTTGGAATAAGCTGATAAATTATGAAAATACTTAATAGAGCAAGAAGTACGCTTAATAATATTTCCAATTTTTGTTTTTTATTACTTTGTACGACTCGTTTATAGGCAACAGTATCTTTTTTATAAAATAGAGCAATCAAAAACTCGACTAAAAACTGGCTAATATTAAGATAAAATCTGGCAACCGATTTGATTTTCTTTTTCACTATTTTAGAGGTTTTTTGTAATAAATCATTAATCTCAATTTTTTTTACGTATTGGTAAAAACTATTTAAATAATTTTGAGGCGTTATCTTATTTTCTGTTTTTATATCAAGTATTTTTGTTGGTCTGATAGTTTTTGCATATTCTTCTGGCTCTTCGGTCGATAAAATTTCCACACCACTATCAAGATTTTCGTCTTGAAACTGATTTAAATTAACAGATTTTGCCTCTTTTGCATCCTCAGCGTTTGTACTTTCCAAAAATTTTTGCTCTATTGGTTCCGTAGCGAAATATTCATCATGATGTATGATAATGCAAGGGAATTTTGGATCGATGTTATCAGCAAATGAAAATGGATCCTCCAACGGCTTTTCTAGATACTTCGTATCGCTAACATATATAAGATCACCTAGTTCTAGTTTTGTGGAACCGTAAAATTGTAATTTGTCTTTGTCATTATTTACTAATATTGTTTGGTCTCCTCTGTAGATGCGGACGTTAACATCACCGTCAATCCAAATTCCTATTTTACTAAATCCTAGTGCAATAGCACATACGCTATAGTCTACATCATCTAATTTTTCATTGTTATTGTGCAATTCTGATGCTAAAAAATCTCCACTTTCGATGATGCTTTTATGTAAGGTAGATAGTATTTCATCAGATTCAGTAGTAGTATATATTTCTTTGAATTTATCCAAAGCTAAATTAATATAATATTCTAAGTCAGATATATATTCGCCGGATAGTTTTGTAAATACAATAATATCAAGGCCGTTGTGAAAGAAATTTGTATTTGAATAAGATATATGAGGGTCACTATTTGTAGTGTAAGTAAAAAAGTTAGTGTTATTAACTATTCTACTGCCTTGTGTTTTCATATTGTTTATAGATTACAACAATAGAATTATAATTACAAATAACAATATTAGATGCAAGAATACATATATAATACTAACTATTTTTAAATATTCATCAGCAGATGTTTTCACTTTTTGTCTCAAAATTTGTAATTGTCTCAGTTGTAGTGCAATATATACAGCCACCCAAATATAAAGGATAATCACCAATATTGTTAAAATTTGATCAAGAATAATGCTTGTGTCTATCGTTGGATTAATAAACATAATTAGTTTTTAGATATTTTTTCTTTTACGGCTAAAATAACATCTTGGATAAAATCGCGAATTTTGTGAGCTTGATAGACATTTGGAAGGCTAAATGTTGTTTTTCCCGATGCAGTCAAAACTTCAACATCGCCAAGTCCAAATATAGTCTGAAAAATGCCACTTTGACGATTTTTAACATCTTGGATATCTTGTAGTGCAGCAGTTTCTACACCAACATTAAATATAGTTTGATAATCAAGATCAACAAATCTTTTGTTGGTTAGTATATTAATATTATAAAACCACTTAAAAAATATATTAAAGTAACTTATTAAACCATAAGATAACATAAAAACAATAAAGACTAACCACCATTTGCTAGAAGTTAGTAATTCTGTCTCAATAATCACGTTGATATTTCTTCCAACAGTATTCAAACCTTTTATTGCTAACAATATCAAAAATGGTGCTAATGGAACGATAAGATTAATTAATAAATCTATAATGAGTATAATTTTTCCCTGTCTTACAAGAAGTAATATATATTCATCAGGATCTTGATCTGTAAAGTGAAAACAACCGGGAAAAGTAGCAATACTTGTAAATGGACTGACATTTTGTTTGAGTTTTGGCGGTTTTGATAAATCTATTAGATGATGATTTGAAGTACTATTTTGATTATTTTGTGTATGATTCATCATTAATATGTCAAATTATAATACTTATTTTGTAAATTAGAAAGTATGAAAAGCTTTTAACTATTGCACTTTACGGATTTCAAACTCGGTACTGTATACATAATCTCCATCTGGTACTATGATGTTGTATATAGTGCGAAAGTCCCATCCTGTAAGAGTTTTTTTAATGCCGTTTTCACCATACAAATGTATACGGCTTACTCTATTGGATACATCTTTTATTATTTCTATCTTAACTATTTTTCCAACATTTGTACGATTGTCTCGGTTCAATATTTCAGATAATTCATCATAAGAAAATGAATTAGTGCGCCATGTCCAATTATAAGGATAAATAATATCTGGCTTACATAACGAATCTTCATTATTAGTGCATTTGTTTTTATAAGGATTTGATGTGTAATATGTTTTTGTAGCCCATTGATCATCATTGACGGGTTGGATGTAAGGTTTATCTGTACTTCCCCATGCTGAATTAATGGTAGTGCTATGTCCCCTATGACTTGCAGAGTAATAAGCAACTATTGGTTGTCCCTGGTAAGTCATTACTTTTCCTTTTGTTTCTTCTACAAATTTTCTTTTACCTTGGCCACCAATATATACTTGACATGCTGCTGATCCGCATATTTCACATACTTTTTTGTTTCCACAGGTACCCATAAGGTAGGTACGTGCAGCTACTACTTGGGCTTTTACTGCCTCTGCAGGCCAAGTATTGGGCACTTCACCAAGTCCAGACAAATAATCATCAACGCTAAGTTCAATACGAGTTGATATTCTACCAGTGCTGTCAGTTGTAACTATTACCTTTTCTGGTTCTTCATAATTTGTTATTTCTATACCAGTATAATAATGCTGAAGTATCTGTTCATAATTAAATCCAGCTAGTGCCATTCCGTGAGCGCCCCACTGTGACATGCCAAGTCCGTGTCCTTCAACAAGATCTCTGCCACGCCCTGTAAAGTAATATTCGCCAGGTTCTAATGGGTATACCATAGCTCTTTGACCACTGTTCATTCTACGTCTTTCTTCTTCTAACAATCTCTTTTGTTCAGCTGTGAGAAAATTTAACTGAGATATCACAGATGCTAAATTTGAGGAAATAGTATTTATCTGTTGTTGTGAAGAGGAGATTATCGAATTGTTGTATTCGATTTGTTGATTTATTTTTTGCATTTCTGCCGATAATTCTTCTAAATATTTTTTGTTTGCTTCACGTTCGGATACTAACTGAGCTTTTGTTTCATTTGTTTTCTGAATTTCTCTATAATATTTCTCAATTTCATCCTTTAAGATTTTGCTTTTAGCATTGGCGCTAATTAGGTCATTAATATACTCTAAAATCTCTTTGTCTTGGGAGATAATCTGATTATCTGAGTGAAATGAAAGCTTGAAAAGATAATTCATCTGAAGATTGATTTCATCTTGTCTTTCTTTTAGTTTGCGTTCATATAAGTTGAGAAGTTCTTCTGTTTCACTAATTTTCTTGTCGAGTTCTTGTATTGCTTCTTTTATTTCGGATTCCTTTTTTTGTAGTTCTGAGATTTTTTGGTATAGATTTTTATTTGATGAGGAGATAATATTTATTTGATTTTTTAATTGATTAATTTTTTTTTCTAATTCTTGTTTTTCCTTATTTTTTTGATCTATCTCTTGTTTAATTTTATTTAGATCAGAAGCAAAAACTGGGTAGGTAAAAATACTTAGAATACTAGAAAATATCAATAAAAACATTCCTGAAAAAACGATAATTTTTTTAATCATATTATTAGTATATTAGTATAAAATGCACGTTAGCATTATTTTCGATTGATTTATACAACTCAATAATAAAATTTTCAATATTTTCATCTCGATCTTGTAAAAAGATAAAATGTTCTTTATCTTTTTGATAGTATCTTTCTAAGAAAACTTGCACAAATGCAATGATTCTCTCTTTGTAGCTTAGTGATACAAATTCGCTAACAATGTTATTATACGATGCTTGTATTTTTAATATTGTTTGAATTTTAGAATTAATTTTATTTAATGTATTTATATTTTTTAATGAGTCTTTGTTTGTGTTGATTATTTTGTTTACAATATCTCTGATCTCAGAGAGTATTTTATCTATATTTTGCTTTAATTCTGAATCATTATTAAATGTACGATTAACAAATTTGACTGCGGATTCTAAAAATATTTTCTTTTGTTTGAATCTAAGTAATTTTTCTGGTAATGCAGGATCTAGTTGTTTTATTTTATACTCTAGATCTATTAAATTCCTTTGTAAATCTTGAAGTTTTTTCTCTTTGTCAGATAAGTTTAAAGTGTTTATTAGATTTGTTCTTTCATCTATTAGTTCTCTGATATTTTTTTCAATACTTGCAATAAATGCTTTATCAATGAAAAATTTTTCTAAGTTTGTATAGCCCGCTATTCTAAGGAGAGAAATTTTATATAGCTTTAAACGTTCTATTTCTTGATTATTACGTTTTTGGATAGTGCTAGCGACTTCTTTTTCTACTGTTCTAAATGAGTTAATAAAAATTATTAACGTAATTGCAATTCCTATTCCAAAGACAATTGCTTGTATCAAAAATTCTATATTTAATATGAACAATATCAAATTAATAAAAAGAGTCAGAAATAAAGTAAAAATCCCTATAGTTAAAATGCCAAAATCTAATTTTTTCGTTTTTTGCTTTGCAACTTTAATAACAGACTGCATTAGTTCGAGTTCTTCTTGTTCTAAGTTTTTTATTTTTTTTTCAACTTCTATTATGTCACTTGCTAATCTATTTAGATCCAAATTTATAATAGGACCAAACTTACTAAGTTCTAACCTTTTTTCTGTTATTTTGGCATCGATCTTATGCACTTCTGCAAATTCTTTTTTTATATTATTAATTTCATTTTTTGTTTCATCATGTTTTTGAATTAGACTATAAGATTCGTTTAATTCGTTTATCTTTGCAGTAAGAAATTTTTTTTCTATATCTATTTGTGCTTGATTGGGTGGAATTTTTAGATATTTCTGTATCAAAACGTGATATTCTACATCTGTTAAATACGCAACCAGCTGGGTTTCTTCATCAGTAAAATGTTGTTCTTGTGAAAATATGTTGGCAGAGTATGGTATGAAAAAGTAAGTATCTAATGTTGCGAAATCAATATCATCCAAAATATAATATCCATTATTCAGAATTTTTCGTCCCTTTAATATCATTGATAGCTATTTTTAATATTATTATTGCAAAATTCAATCAAGACTAATAGGTGTTGACATAAAATTAGGTTCTTTTTTAACCTTGGATTGATCTTTGCATTGGATAAAAATTAATTTTAAGAAAATTATTTTTTATATCTTTGTAAATTAGAAGATCTAAACGAAATATTAAAAAATATTTTTTAGTTTAGTATATTTTTCAAAATTAGCGATTAATTTTTTATTATTTTAACGAAGTTTTAATCTTGTTTAGAAATAATTTGATTTTATGAATTTTTTTAGATCACTAATTTGTGGAATGAGTGAAAGAATTGGTACAGTGATATATAAAAATTTAATTATTTATTAAGAGCGGATATCGTATTTTATTAATCTATTCTTTATTATCTTTTACAAATATGTAGTTAATTGACAAAAATATTTCAAGTTTTTATATTGATATCATTAAATTAATGTATACATGTTTGGTAATAATAAAACAGTAATAATTTTTGATTTTTCTTCAGACAACATTTATGCTGTATTAGTTAATTTAGTAAAATCAGGTTCTAGATACAAAGCTGATATTCTACGTATTGATAATGTTGATATTTCTCGTAGCGAAATAATAGAAGGTGGTATTATTTATGATTTTGAAACTGTTAAAAGTTATGTAAGAACTCTGATTACTAATATAGCTCGTGATCAGAAAAAGATAGATACAGCTTGGATAATTATTCCATCCAACAAAGTAGAGATAGTAAAATTTGATGTATTTAAAGAAAGTTTTGAGATACAGGATTCACAGTTTGCCACTGTCGTTGAAGATGCTTTCAAAACGCCATTACAAAATTTGTATGTAGAATATAAACCCATACATGAATTAAATAATAGAGTTTATTCTTTGGCATATGGAATAAAACATGAACATTTGTCTCCATATTTGCAAATATTTTCTGAGCTTAACTTAAATGTTGAAATTGCGTATCCTAGATTTGATACTTTGTATGAAGAAAAACGTGATTACTTTGAAATACCAACACTTTTCTTATATCCATATAAACGTGGATTTAAATTTTTAGTTGCTGATGTTGATGGCGTGCATATGCATGCTATCGGAGAGCATAATGTAGTTGATTTTAATGAACATTTTGATAAGGCTTTGATAGAAGTCATTTCTTATGCAAAACGTGATAAAAATGTTGCGATTCCTATTAAAAAGATCTTGGTTTTAGAGTCACACGATTATGATTCTGAAATGGTTGAGTTATATCTTCGAAAAATTGGTATAAGTTATGGCTGGATAAAGCTTGAGGATTCTTATGGATATGATCAGGTTACTATATTGTCGATTAAAGGAGCCATTAAAAAGGCTTTAAAGGATGAAACAGGATTAATAAGCAGAGAAAATAGAAGGGTAAAAGATACATCAAGAGTTCAATCTAGTTTTGATTATTTATCTCAAAGAGAATCTTTTGATGAAAATAGTTTTAGAAGCAGATACTCAGATTATGAATCGATAAAAGATAGACCATTAGCAAAACAATCTTTTGGTCATGAAAATATATACAAACCCAGACAAAAATACGCTACACAAGAAAATGCCTTAACACGGTATATTGACATCGAAGATGAAAAGAATGGTCTTCTAAACTCGAAAACTGTTTTTCTAACAACGATAGTTCTTTTTATCATTTTAGTACTAATTTATTTAGTAGGCGTGAACTTCCTGAGAAATAACTCAAATAATCAGTCAAATACATCACAAAATCAGAATATAGCTGATGTAGAAATGACTGTTAGCCCAACAAATATTCCCACACCTACATTAAATGATGATTTCTTTTTTGTACCGACAGAAACTGTTCAAACTCCATCACCCACACCGACTTTAGTACCATTTAGTAAGTCCGATGTCAGGGTGAGAGTAAATAATGGTACAACAAAAGCATTTGAGGCAGCTAGAATTACTACGATATTAAAGAATAACGGATTTAATACTCTTGATCCAGCAAATCATACAATTAACAATGTTGCTAATACGATAGTTTACTATCGTGACCCACGTAGTGAGGCTCTAGCAAAAGAGATAGTTACACTTATCGAATCATCTTATCCCACAGCTTCTATAAAATATGATGAAACCATATCTTTTGATATACTGGTTGTATTAGGGGCTAATTAATCTTTATATGCCTGTAAATAATCAAAATAGCAGCAATACCAGAGTTGTTTATTCACAGCAGAATGATGGGTCTAATCCTACTATTAATAATCGTAACTTGCCAAATGTTTTATCTGGTCAGTCTTCTAATCAAAATAACGTAATACAAAATATCGCTCCTAATCAGCAAAATTTTGTACCAAATCAACATTTACAGAATTCACAAAGACCAAGTCTCTATGTAAATCAAAATCGTTTTCAGACAAACAATAACCAAATGTTGCCTCAGAATAAAAATATCTTATTTGATCAGAAATTTGTAAACCAACCAACGCCACAAAATACTGATAATATTCAACCAATAAATCAGGATAGACAGAATGTTACATCACAGCAATCTATACCAAGACCAAATATTCCTCAACAAATTAATTCTGGTCCTATTGATACTAAGCCTAGCTCGCAGATTCAGAGTTCTAGATCAGAGTTTGAAAATATAAATCAGGTCCTGAATACAGATTTAGATCTGGATGAAATAGCAAAATTAAATGAAGCAAAGAGATTGATAGAAAATGAAGAGAAGAAAAATGATAGTTCAGAATTGACATTAAAATCAGAGTCTATTAATACTTACAAAGTTTTGAATTTATGTTTGTATGTTGTGCCTTTGGTTGCATATGTTGTGCTTGTCTCTCGCTCTATAAAAGATGAGGACGTAATATGGCATGCAAAACAAAGTGCAATTGCTCAAGTCTTTTGGTATGGAATCCTGATAGGACTTTCAATATTGAATTTACCAAGACTTGGATTTATCGAATTTGTGCCATTTTGGAATTTGATTGCATATTCAGCATTAATAGTAGCAGGATGGAATGCATACAATGGCATCAGGTGGCCCATACCTTTGGTATTTGAAATTTTTGGTTGGATTTACAATAGAGAAGAATAATATTTAGCGGCAGAATTTTTTCTCTAAATCATCAAATGGTATTTCATAAATTATTGGTCTTCCATGAGGACAAGAATAAGGATTTTCACAAGATAATAATTTGTTTATTAAATCAATAATCTCTTCTTTTTTCAAAGGATCTCCAAAACGAACTGCAGTATGGCAGGCCATGGTAGCTGCTATTTTTTTTATTGATTTATCTAGATCCATACTTTCATTAAAATGTCCTATTAGCTCATTTATCAGTTTTTTATAGTTAAAAAACTTAGTACCAGCTGGTATGGCATTTATAACAATTTTATCTTTTCCTATTATTTCTATATCAAATCCTATCTGATTAAAACTTGGTAGGTTAGTCTCTATTATTTCAACCTCTTCTATTGTAAATTGTATTATTTCTAGTACGAGTAGGTTTTGTTTGTCTAAATTTTTACTTTTCAAATATCGAATAAAATATTCAAAAAAGTATCTTTCTGATGCTGCATGTTGGTCGATGATCACAATACTTTTTTTTGTTGATAAAACTATGTAACTATTGTTTATTTGGAATACATTGGATAAATCATAGTCATCAAATCTGTTTCCTGGTTTTTTATATCCTGAGATTTGATTGTATGCATTTATATCATCAGTTACAGCATCATTTTCTATGATTGTATTGTAAACATTTTTATTAAATTCAATCGCCTTATCAATCAAAAAATTGCTTTTTATGCTCGGTTTCTCTTTAGATTTGTACTTAACAACTGATAAACTATTTTCTTGATTGGAATAATATTTTCCGTCGTCTTTTAAAAATTCTTCAAATTCTTGGATAGTAAAGTCATGGTTTTTAACTTGGATATAAGTATTTTTGTTTTCAGGTTTAATTTCTGCGATAGTGTCTTTAACAAAAGACTTTAAATGGTTTTTCAAATCTGTAGCTATGACATTTTTAATTATGTTAAATATCTTATTGGGATCAGAAAATCTTATTTCTGATTTGCGTGGATGAACATTAAAGTCAACTTCGGCAGGTAATATATCAATAAATAAAACAAATCCTGGAAAAGTATTGTTCATAAGAAATGAACCATAACCAAGCTGAACAGCTTTAGATATATTTTGATCGTATACAGGTCGGTGATTGACAAAAAGATATTGTTTTTTTCTATCAAATATCTGTCTTTTGGGTAGAGTTATATATCCAAAAATGTTTATATCACTTTTATATTCTATCCTAAGCCAGTTTTGGGTCTCGATTTTTGTAATATCCGTAATTCTTTGGATAAAATCAGATTTTGGATAAATCTTGATGTGATTGTCTATATCTACTTCAAATCTAATATTTGGATAAGACAAAATATAGTTATATATAATTTGCCAGATGGCGTTGTTTTCTGTGCGTGGTGATTTTAGAAATTTTTTTCTTGCTGGAATATTTTCAAAAAGGTTTTTTACCTTGACTATTGTACCTTTTGTGATAGATGCTGGTGATATATCTATTTGACCATTTGAAAATCGAATAAGACTTCCATTATTTTCCGAATAGTGTCTAGTAATAATTTCTATGTTAGAGACTGCTGCTATAGATACTAAAGCTTCACCTCGAAATCCCATTGTGGAGATTTTCTCTAAATCGTCAATCGAAGAGATCTTGGATGTGGCATGTCTCAAAAAAAGTTTATTAAAATCTGACGAATGTATACCATCCCCGTTATCTTCGATTTGTATCAGTTCTGTACCATATTCGTGTACTTTTATTTTTATTGTATCTGCTTTTGCATCTATTGCATTTTCTATTAATTCTTTTACAACTGAAGCAGGTCTTTCTACTACTTCGCCGGCAGCTATTTTATTTATTATATCTTTTGAAAGTATATTAATCATGTTGTAATTTTGTTAATTCGATAAGGTTATCAACTAATCCCCATACAGTCATCGGGCCTACACCTCCCGGTACTGGAGTTATATTTTCCACAATATCTTTTACATGATCAAAATCTACATCACCACAAATTTTACGATTTTCATCGAAGTTTATTCCAACATCTATCACTGTTTGCCTTTTTCTAAAATATTTAGAAGTTAAAAATTTAGCATTTCCAACGGCTGATATGATTATATCGGCTTCTCTTGTTATTTTTTCCAAACTAGATGTATGCGAATGACATATAGTTACTGTTGCGTTTTCATTCAACAATGCAAAAGTTAATGGTTTGCCAACGAGGTTGCTTCTGCCGATAACGCATACATGTTGTCCATCGAGGTTGATATTGTAATACTTTAATAAATGGATTATTCCTTTCGGTGTTGCTGGGTATACATTGGCATTACCAGTTATGCACTTTTGAATGTTATAACTTCCTAAACAATCAACATCTTTTAGTGGTAATACTGTATCTAATATGATCTGTTTATTCAAATTATTAGGTAAAGGTAATTGAATTATGATGCCATTTACATTCCTATCCTGATTCAATCTATCAATATAGTTAATTATTTCTTTTTCTAATAAACTTTCTGATAATTTAATAAGTTTAAAACCAAAGCCTAGTTTATGCAAAAACTTTTTTTTAAATTTAAGATATTTACTTGATGCGGGATTATTTCCTATCTGTATAGCAACTAATTTAGGTCTAAATTCAATATTCTGAATAGATTTTTTCGTCCAAAAATTTTGGGCTTTTTTACCATCAAGAAGCATATATATTTTGCTTCATTATATCATTCACTTGTTTTATTGACTGATTATCGTAACAAACGCAGCTGAAATGATAGACAGTGCAACTGCTGCTAATATAACAAATGCCGTCAATTTGAGTAAAAATGCATTAATATTCTTATTCAATGACTTTTTATCAAAACTATATATTTTTTTGTTCTTAAAATAAAGAGACTTTTTATATATTTTTATTCCCAATTTACTTTTTAACATAAAAATCTAATTAGTTTATTGACAAGAACCTATACCATCACCAAATGTTATATCAAAGACAATTTGTTGTTGACATAGGATATTTTGCTCAGGTCGACCATTGTTGCCTAAACCGAAGACTCCGACGATAATAAAAGTAATGATAAAGTAGCTAAAGATGCCTAGTAGAATGTAAAGTACTGAATTAATAATTCCTTTCCAACCTTTTTCTTTTTGTTCTGCATTATCACTTGATGTCATTATCAATATTGTTGATTTACCGATGCCGAAAGCAGTGATTATACCTAATATAATATAAATGAATGAAGTAAGTCGAATAACTATTGATTCGATGGCATTTGGACCTAGGCAAGAAAGATCTATTGTTCGTTCTCCCATTTGATCTATAACTACTTTACCAGCAAATGTTATTGATACATTCTTTCCCCTTAAATTCGATATGTAATTTTTAATTACATCTGGACAATCAGAATTTTGGACTTGTTCTATAAAAGTTTGGTCAATATAAAAATATTTTTGATCCTGAGACTCATTATTTGCCGAATATGCTGGAAATGAGGAAATGGATAAAATAAAAAATGGGAATAACAAAAACAAGAACGGCAATTTTATCCAATTTCTCATAAAATTCATTTTAGTATTGAAATTATTAATCATTTTAAATCTAAAATCAAACTTATATTGTGCATTAATTATAAAGTTAAATGTTGTAGATTGCTTTTTTAAGGATAGCAATAACGGATAAAAATACCATCATGAAGTAAATATTTTTATTGTAAAATTAAATTTGATACCAATTAAAAAAAGTATTATAATATTATTACGTTTATGGTATCAAATTTTAAAAAGTTTTTTGTTCTGATTTTGGCATTATTTATTATTATTTATTGCAACCTGTTTGTGTTTAATAACTTTGCTTATGGGCAAGGTGAAGGTTTGCCAATGTATGATGTAACTCCGGAAGAGTCAAATTATAAGTTATGTGATTTACAAAATCGTGACTGCCCAAGTGGCACAGTTTTTTGGTGTCCTGGTAATTTGAATAATGCGAATTATTTGTGTAGATGTCCTTTGAAAAAATGCAGGTTATCTGTTATTAGTAGTAGTATACTGAGTAGTAAACCAGAAGGGCCATTGCTTGTTTCTGTTCCTGCATTGCTTCTGGGCCTTTTAGGGTTTTCCGTGGGTGGGCCATTAGGTGCATTTGTTGGTGGGGGAATTGGATTATTGGTGTTTTTGGGAATTATGATGTATGAGAGTACATTAAGTGAAGAAGAATTAGCTAACAGATATATATGTTTTGATCCAGGTTTTGTATTAACGGAAGAT
>CAZDBO010000005.1:0-45068 GCA_964503755.1 uncultured Candidatus Saccharibacteria bacterium | reverse complement strand
ATTATACTTATGACGAAGAATCTAAATATATCAGTCATCTCAAAGAAGAGCTCAGAAAGGACGGATATATCAGAGATGATAAAATTGTAAAAACATTTGCACTCAAAAAAGAATTTCAAGAATCTGATTTTTATAAAAATACTAAGATTTGGTATAACAAACAGATTGATAATCCAAACAGAAGAAAGAAAACTTTAGATGATATTAAAAAAGACTTTTCTATTACATACAAAATTAAAGGATTAGAGTTTAGCGAACAAGAGATTGATTTGGCGAGCCAGGCCGATTTACAAAAATTAAATCTACAAGAAAAAGGATTAAAAACAATTACTATAAAATTCAAAGATATTGAAAAACATATCGTAGCAAAAGCTATCAATATAAAAGCTAAACAAGAAAATTCATTATTTCAATCCAAAAATCTAAAAGAAGAACTAGCAATTGAAAGTATTGAAGATTTGAGAAAAGATGAGTTGTTAGGTGACTTTGAACTGAAAATAATTGTCAACAAAATACAAGTTACGATGATATTGATAATAATGAGAAATTGGCTTTTGTACTCAAATTTTTAGATAATGTTTTTGCAGAATTAAAGAATAAAATTGTTCCAAAAATTGGCAGCGAATTTATTGCAGGAGATTTCAACAGATTTTTTACAGAACGAAAAAACAAAACGATTGAAGTAAATAAAGATTCTGAAAAAATTACTAAAGAGTTAGAAAATGAAAAATGGTACGTTTTAGATTCATTTTATGGAACAAGTGAAGAAAAAGAGTTAATTGAATTTATCAAAGAAACAATTGGCAATTTTGAACAAAACCACAGCGAAGTATATCTTTTGAGAAATGAAGAAGTTTATAAGATATATGATTTTGAACAAGGCAGAGGTTTTATGCCAGACTTTATTTTATTTTTAAAAACAAAGAATAAAAAAGAATTAAAAAATGGTTTTAAAACAGAATTGTATTATCAAATATTTATAGAGGTAAAAGGAAATAAATATATCGGCGATGATGGTACTTTTAAAACTGGCAAAGAAGGATGGAAAGAAAAATTTCTTGAAGAAATTACTGAAAAATATGGTTTTGAAAATATCATAAAAGCAGAAAATCCAAATTATAGACTTTATTTGAGTACCGTTCTTTAATAAAGATAACAATACAAACTTTAAACAAAAATACCAATCTATAATAGAAGAAAAAAAATAATTTTTCTGTAAAACAATATATGCTATTAAATCTTTTTTCATTTTTAAAAAAGAGTAAAATTTTAAATAAATCCATCCCCACTCTATTAATTCCCCTAAAAAAAATAAATAGTAGGAAAATTTGAGTTATCTCTGATATTAAACTACGACTACTGATTTATTCTGGTGGACCCTAGGGGATTCGAACCCCTGACCTCGTCGTTGCAAACGACGCGCTCTACCAACTAAGCTAAAGGCCCATCTTAACATCAACTAATTTTATGGTGGGCGTACCTTGATTTGAACAAGGGACCTCAGTCTTATCAGGACTGCGCTCTAACCAGCTGAGCTATACGCCCAAGTGAGTAAAATTATATATTCTAACCTAAAAAATGTAAACAAATAAGGTTTTATATTCATTAAATTGATAAAGACTATTTTATCGTGCGTTAAATGCAAAAATATTCATTAAACCTATAACAATCAAATCTTTTATTACCTAACAATTAATTATTAAGCAAAAATAAAACACATATTTAATTTTTTATTAACTGTTCTTAAAATCTCCTTTTTCAAAATTCTAATTTAATTATCACAAATACATCTGACTTTAACGACAGATTAAAAAAGTTAATACACCAGAATATCACAAAAAATAGAGACACTAATTTAGGACTTGATTGCAAAATATCAACAATTTGATTTGAGAAATTAATAAAATAATCAAAGTTAATAATTAAAGTTTAAATTTATATTCTTAACAACTTAATAGTGATAGGAGAGTCAACCCTTTAAAAAGAGCATTCCCCTTTTGACTCGGCTTTGCAGTCCGCAAAGACTTATGAGTCTGCTTGCCTTGACAAAGCAAGGAAAAGATTAACTCCCTAGAAAGGAGGTGATCCAACCGCAGATTCCCCTACGGTTACCTTGTTACGCCTTCATTCCAGTCATCGAAGATATCTTCCGATCAAAACCGATGACCGTTCGGATATCCCCGACTCCCATAACGTGGCGGGCGGTGTGTACAAGACCCGAGAACGTATTCAACGCGCCATGCTGAAACGCGTTTACTAGCGATTCCGGCTTCATGCAGGCGAATTGCAGCCTGCAATCCGAACTGGGGCTAGCTTTTTGGGATTTGCTCCTCCTCGCGGTTTAGCTTCCCATTGTACTAGCCATTGTAGCGTCTGTGTAGCCCAAGGCGTAAGCTCAATGCTGACTAGACGTCATCCCCACCTTCCTCCTGATTTACTCAGGCAGTTTCCAATGTAATGTAACATTGGATGAGGGTTGCGCTCGTTAATGGACTTAACCAAACATCTCACGACACGAGCTGACGACAGCCATGCAGAAACTGTGTATTCGCTCCCTTGCGGGCACTCCAGTCTTTCGACCAGATTCGAATACATGTCAAGCCTTGGTAAGGTTTTTCGCTTATTAACGAATTAAACCAGGCGCTCCACCGCTTGTGCGGGTCCCCGTCAATTCCTTTATGTTTTAGCCTTGCGGCCGTACTCCACAGGCGCCCTACTTAACGCGTTAGCTGTTGCACACAGTGTACGGGGAAACCTCTTAAAGGAGGAATCTTTACACCATGCACCTAGTAGGGAACGTTTACAGCGTGGACTACACGGGTATCTAATCCGTTTTGTTCCCCACGCTTTCGAGCCTTAGCGTCAGGTAAGTCCCAGAGAGCTGCCTTCGCCCTTGGTATTCTTCACGATATCAACCCATTTCACCGGTACACCGTGAATTTTGCTCTCCTCTGACCACCTCTATTCTAGCAGTATCCTTTGCTTTTCCTGTGTTAAGCACAGGGCTTTAACAAAAGACTTACTAGAAAGCCTACGCATCTCTTTACGCCCAGTAATTCCGGATAACGTTTGCCACCCCCGTATAACCGCTGCTGCTGGCACGAAGTTGGCAGTGACTTATTCGCTTGGTACTCTCACATTGCTCCCAAGCAAAAGGAGTTTACAACCTTTCGGCCTTCGTCCTCCACGCGGCGTCGCTGGATCAGGGTTTCCCCCATTGTCCAAAATTCCTGGCTGCTGCCACCCGTAGGTGTCAGGGCCGTGTCTCAGTCCCTGTGTGGCTGGCCATCCTCTTAGACCAGCTAGCCGTCATAGCCTTGGTGAGCCATTACCTCACCAACTAGCTGATGGCAAGCAGGCCTCTCCCGAAGCGCATTGCTGCTTTGGTCTTTCGACATCTCCGGTATTACCCCCAGTTTCCCAGGGCTATCCCGAACTTCGGGGCAAGTTCCTACTTATTACTCACCCGTTCGCCGCTAAGAATATCTACAATCCAGGTTACCCCTTCATGCAAATATTCTTCGCTCGACTTGCATGCCTAAGGCACGCCGCCAACGTTCATCCTGAGCTAGGATCAAACTCTCAATTGAAGATTTGACTTAGCTCAACACATCAAATTTTATTGATGTGTGGAATTATAATTAAAATTATTTTATTAAAAGGAATTGACTTCCTATCACTATTAAATTGTCAAGAGCTTGAATCATGCGATTCAAGTGTCAAATATTATCACTAGATGCAAAATTTGTCAAATACCCTACCAGCGACAAATGATAAAATTTCTAATTTCCAAAATCAAATCCACAAACAAAAACAATAACTGTTCCTTTTAGGCTTATATTATAACCATTTCTGATATAGTCATAAGAATAAATTCTTATGTACGTGTTACGAACTCCACTATCATATTCTCCTTCATACGTTACTATATTGTTGTTAGATTTAGAGATAGGCTTTACTGCGGTCCACATCCTTTCTTTAAATTCGTTTTCATAATAATTTACTACATTGTTTACAGACTTTTCTTCTTCATAATAGTAAGTTGAGACAGTCACATAATCGTATTTCATAGCAAAATCTTGTCTTATCGTATCAATAAAATTTGCTCCCTCAAGATTAACAAGTTTAGAATTTGGATACACAGGCAATTTTTTATTTTTTATAGTAAAAGAGTCTTCATTTAAATACTTTAAAACCCACACAACGCGACTATCAGAAACCAAATCGAATCTAGTAGTTACAACTGCTCCCATACTATCTGCAATATCTTCATAAATAGATGTTTTACCATATTCAGTAGTCCGGACATTTTCCTTATTTACCAAAACATAATCTCTAATCTCACTATCATAATCCCACCCTGCTGCGTCCGCAAAATCTCTGGTTAGTGCAGAAGACGAAACCAAATCCACCCAGGAGTAACCATTTTTTTCAGCAGTTTCTAAAGCTTTTTCATATCCCAACTCTTCAAATACAAAATTAAATTGAGATATATGCATCAATTCATGGATGAAAGTTGCAAATGCATTATCTATAAAATGATTTTCTTTGATCGAATTAAATGAATCATCATTAAAAAACATGTACATTCCACTAGCAAAAGCAATGGTATCGCTTGATAAACCATGTATTGGCGATATTTCATCACGATCAAAAGTAATGATTGCGGCTGGGCCCGGTTCTAAAAGTTTTTTGGGAGTTAGATCTATAAAATATTTCAATATTCCAATCTGCTGAAAAGAAAAAGACTTGTGCGGAGTACGTACAAATTTGATTCCCTTATACTCGTACTGCACAGAAAATCCCTCTGGTATGTCCAAAATTCCTAATCGATTAATTTCATCACTAATAAATTTACTTAGAGTATATTCATTGTATTTACGTTCCGAAACATTGTTATCCGCAGTTTTTTCTTCGTCTGAATGCTCAAATAAATTAAGATTTTTGGTCAAAATTTTAACATCTAAATTTAAATCTTGATTTTGTAAGAGCAGAAAAGTAAACAAAGATAAACTCAAAATTATTAGAAAAACAAATAAAAATAAAATGAAGTATTTTAATGTTGAAGTATTATTTCTTTTTACATCTTGATAAACAAAAACTATCGGCTGATTTTTATTCTTTATAAAATTCATTGAACTATAATCAAATATATCACGAATTTAGATATAAATGTAACAATTTATGTAATTAAAGATAAAATTAAAAAGTAAATAATTATGATTATTCTTTCCAATTTCTAACAACATAAAGGCCAAAATAAATACAACAAAAACAAAACAGAACATTTGAACACAATTCGCCAAAATATATAATTTTCTCTATCAAGCTCAAATCAATCTATGAATAAAAAATACTAAAAAACAAAAAATAATTTTTTTATTCTATTGACTTTATTATCTCTGCCAATTCTGGAAACTCAGACGCCTTAAAATGATCTTTATCTGTAAACGTTATTATCTCCGCATTAGGTAGTTTATCTTTATACATAAAAACATGTTCATATGGCACTACTGTATCGTCGATACTATGGATCAAATATATCTTATTACACTGTTTGCTAAGCTTTTCAAGCGAATTTTAAAGTCAAAATTATTCACGTACCAATCCCTCTGTAATGGGGTGGTGTTATTAATATAAAAGCCCCAATTCTTTTAGGAAAAGTATTTTCAGACAAATATTTTGCAAGAAATGTTACACCAAGTGAATGACCAACATAAATAATTCGATCGTTAAAAATTTCTATCATATTTTCAAAAAATATCTTTCATTCGTCATATTTAGCATTTGAGTGATTAGGCATCCACGGAACAAGAACGTCATAATTATCGCCAAGGCGTAAATCTTATATTATAGTATTTCTCCAGTCTTTCCGCGGTCGTATAGATTCTAAAGTTGGCTTTTTTCTTTTTAAACGACTTATATAATCTTCGTACTTCAAATATACCCCTCCACCATGGATTATTAATACTTGCTCTTTCGTATGAAAATTTTATTACAAATTAAAAATCATCACAAATGAGATAAAAAATTTATGAATAAAATTATCTCAACATACTAACAATTTGTTCAAATACAAACAAATACACGGTTATAAATGGCATTGCAATTAGTCTTAAGATAGAAAAATCTTCCCATATTGGCAAAATTAGTATTATCAATATCCAAATAGCGTATGGCTCGATGTAATTATCAATAAAATCAGCTACACGATAATTAAGATATCTAAATACCTTGCTACCATCCAAAGGTGGAATTGGAAGCATATTAAAAATAGCTAAAAATAAATTAATCACACCAATAGCTGGCAGTGAGGCAACAAATGTATAAAATACATAATAAATAACACTGGTGCTATTTTGAAAAAAAGTGCTCAAAAAAGCATAAACAAAAATCACTACGCCAGATATAAAAATATTTACCAAAGGCCCTGCTATAGCGATAATCATCATATCTCTTTTTGGATTTGAAAGATTATTTGGATTTACCATAACAGGCTTACCATAACCAAATCCTGCAAAGAAAATTAGTAAAAACCCTATCAGATCAAAATGCTTAATAGGATTAATCGTAAGTCTATCCTCATATTTTGGTGTTAGATCACCAAGTTTAACTGCTGTATAAGCATGTGCAAACTCATGTAAAGCGATTGAAAAAAATATACCAATCCATACATAAAGTACATAAAGCAGGCTTGACTCAACGTTACCAAAACCAGTATAAATCAGGCTATTTGTAGATAAAATTTGCTGAAACATCTAATCATTATATCAAACTAAGTTATTTATCACGTATTTAAAATTTTACTGTTTTTCTATTATTACTCTAAAAGAAAGCAATATTTACTCTCATAAATATTACTTTCAACTCTCAAATAATAAAAATTCTAAATGAATTGATTATTTTTCTTTTTTTGATTTTTTAAAGCGGTTCCAAACTATTAATGCAATAATTAACAATACTACCGCTATAATCAAAACAAGTATCTGTATTGGAAAAACAAAAATTTCAACTGTTCTTTCAACAACTATAACCTTATCATTTTCCAAGCTTACCTCAGGCGCAGATTTGATACGACTTTGATAAGTAACATAATATTTTCCAAACTTAAAATCGAAAAATTTACTCCAATCCAAATCCCACACAATCTTCCCATCGACAACTTTATCTTTGATAAAGTTATTTGTACTAAAACTATGACGAAAATTTCTCGAATTATTACTCGAAACAATTAGACCATTTTCATTAAAAGCTATAGTTTCAACTGGATTTGTTTTGTCACCTTGATGGATAAATATATTACCTAAAGGCCGAACATAGATATTACTACCATTTTTTATTTTCACATTAACAACAGCAGTACCACCCCAGAAAAAAGATTGTTCTTTTAGTAATAGATCAGAGACAAAAAATGAATCGATGTTTGATTCAAATTTTATATCCCCATCTATAGTTAAAATAATCGGTAAAAGCAAACTATCACCTATCCCTACATTTGATGATTTAAACCCAGGATCTCCTCCTGATCTAGAAAAAAGTATCCCAAAGATGTGAGAGCCAGGATTGGCATCAACAGGTATATCTATACTAAATTCAGATTTGATAGTTTCTCCATGTTTAATTTCATGCATATTGCTTTCCAAAATTACCCAAGATGCAACATCACTTTTTATATCTTTTTGAGTTTCATCAATTTTTATATTTCCTTCTTCATCTCTAATAATATTTACAACACGCGGATATACAATTACGCTTGCCTCTATATCATAATCATTGGTCAGTTTGTAATAAGTATTTTCATTTTTTAGTGTTGTGCCCTTCTCTCCATCCAAATAAATGATAACAGGACTCATAACAAGTCCCCTTTTAGATCCTACTGTGCTGGACTGAACATATAGAAGATTACTTAAAATCAAAAAAATAATTATAAAAACTAATTTTACTAATATAATCCTCTTTACAAAATTAGCACGAAACATAAAATAAACCAATAAAATATAGCATTAAATTAGAACAATTCAAAAAACATAAATGTATGTTTTGTACTATAATATGTTTCCAAAATAGTTTTTACTTTATTAAAACTGAGGTGTAACAGTGTATGTAACGGTCTGTGTATAAAAACCCGCAGGTGTATCTGCTTGGATAGCGACTTCATGAGTTATTAAAGCAGTATTTGCAGTATCTGTTGCCGCTGGCGCATTTGGTCCATTAGACGAATAAACTACAGTTGAAGTGGTCGCTGCAAAATAGAATGTATCTGTTGCAGTACCAGTGAAGTTAGTACCTCTTGTAACTGTACCACCAGTAGCAGAGCCTGCTGTCAATACTATACCATAATCCTCAGTACCAGCTGTTACATTCTCTCCAGATGTAGAAGCGTTATTCATCGTGTGTGAACCATTAGTAAATCCTCCATTAGCTTGATAATTTACTGTATAGCCTGAGTCAGCATTTGTAGCAACCTTCAATCTATAAGCACATGTGCTTAAGTTTGTTGTTGTTAATGGATTTGGCGATAATTGACAAAGATTTGGCCCAACTATTCCTCCATTTATGTTTGCTTGGTCAGCAGCATCAGTACTGTTTCTAATAACAAAAGATAAATTAGCTTCGACAGTACCTGTTACAAATACATCATTTTCATCACCTACATAAAAAAAGCCAGCACCAGCATCGACTGATGTTAAAATCGTCATTGCATAGTTGGCCGCAGTATTAGAGCTTCGTAGTTGACCTGATACAACTGCCAAAGTCATAGTACCAGCGTTACATGTAGGTTGAGTAGAACCGTTTGCGTCAAGAGTTATTAATACAACAGGGTTAGAGTTGCCAGAACCACCATTTGTGATTTGAACTTCATGAACACCGTTTGCGGCTGTACCAGGAGATGCTTCGAGTGAGTTAGTTGAACACCCTGTCAAGGTTAAGTCTGCAACATCTAATGTTTGACCAGTTTCGACAACAAATCCATTCATTGTAACTTGAATGAATTGTCCGTCAACTGTCAAGTTGTTTGATGTTTGGAAAGAAAATGTAGGTGTTACTGCAGTATCTGTAGCTGCTGAATTCGATGTAATACCCGCACCAGATACAGACACATTTAAAATGGGGCCAGCGAATGCATATGGTGAAAAGACTAGCACTACGGTAGCTACAACTGTAAACGCCGTTATACCAGCTAATGTTTTTTTTATTTTGTTTGTTGTTTTTCTCATAAAATTTTCTGTTAAATAAGCTTTTAGTTTATTTAATACTGTTTAACATACTTTTTTTTCTTTGTAAATATCCATAAATAAATCAAATTTGTTTCTTTATCAAATTCTGGTATTTATCTGTAATACGACTCCATTCATATCTTGCAACTGCTAAATCAGACAATTTTTTTCCTATCCTATCCAAATCATAACTATATATATTAGAAATAATTTCAAGCAACTCATTACTTGAGTTGAAATATAAAGCTTGACCCTCAGTGGTATATAAATTAAATATGGAACTATAACAAACAACTGGTAATCCCACGAACATAGCCTCAACTAAAGAAGGATTAGTTCCACCAACGCTATGTCCATGAATGTATAAGAATGCATTTGATCGAATCATATTTAATTCATTAATATCGTATATTGGACCAATAAGATGTATATTTTTATTAATAGAATACTTTTTGTATAACTCTCTAGAATAATGATTGTTATCCCAATTACCAATAAATACTAAATTTATATTACAAACATTAAACGCATCTAAAATTATATGCACATTATTTTCCGGCTCTATTCTACAAACAGAGACGGCATATTTATTCTTCAAAAATGGATACTTATTTAATAATTCACTAGAAATCGAAAGTTTTTGAGATTGATTACCTCCATACTCTATCAAAACTGCGTTTTCAATACCATAATTCTGCTTCAAATAATCCATTATACCTAGATTGTCTGCAATTAACTTGTGAGAAAATTTGACTGCCAAAAATTCAAAAAACCTAAGAAATAACTTGGTCACTAAATTCCATTTTCCTCTCTTCCACTCTATTCCATCTAAATGTGTTATGATCTGTACTTTCGATAAAAATCTAATAAAAGGTAAGGATATAGCACCAGATACTCCCATAAGTATAATGACATCAACATATCTTAGACTATCAATGATGCTTAATATATCATACAAAATACTTTGCCATCCGTTAGGTTTTAGATTTATATATTTTAATTTTGCATTCTTATATATTTCTAATTTTTTATCGTTATAAAACCTTGAACTACAATACACATACCAATCAAAACTATCAGATAAATAATCAACCAAATTTTGTGCTAAAGTTTCAAATCCTCCATAACGTGCAGGTATTCCTGCTGTACCAACTATAGCCACTTTTAATTTTCTATTCATATGTTGTATGATAACAGAAATCAGAGTAGAATAGTAAAAATGACAGATACACTAACCGAAATTATATTTTCTTTACAATTCATGTTCGTATTTTTAGCTTTTAATATTATTGGTCTTCCCTTTCTAAAAACAATTATCAAAACAAAGTTTGATTTAGGTTACATTTTTTTTTCCCAAATCATTGGGCTCATCATATTTACTTATCCATTATTTATTTTGTCCTCCTTTAAGATATTAAACTGGAATGATAGTTTTATTATTCGATGTTTATTTTTAATCATAACTATTACCTCTTTATTCTATCTTTTCAATATAAAAGGCATATTATCAAGAATTAAAATATTATCGAAACAAATTCTAATTTTGTTTAATAAAAACAACACAGCCACCTTTGACGAAACAACAACAAAAAAAACTAATTTCAAATTAATTAATATTGAATTTAAAGAAGACAAAAAAGTCAAACTTTTTGCCAAGATATTCGGCTTATATTTCTTATTTTTATCATTGTATTACATCTATTTGTACATTCGCGGTTTCCATCCAATTCTTTTTGGAACAGAAAAGTTTATGGATATACTGATGCTATCTCAAGCTGGAAAAACAAATTATTTCCCTCCAACTGATGGGTGGTGGTCGATACAAGAAGTTAATTATTATTACTACGGATATGTTTTATTTTCAGTACCAATAAAAATATTCAATATTCCTTATGAAATTGGCTACAATCTTATTTTGGGCTATATATTTGCTTTTGCCGGTGTTGGTGCTTTTTTAATAGCATATAAGATTTCCAAAAATTTTATAAGTGGTATTTTCGCTATGCTCATGTTACTCCTTTCGGGAAATTATACTTATTATCAATGTGTTGCTGAAAATATTAACAAATCAGTTGCCAATAATAACGCATCATTTTGGAATCTAATCTTAGATTTGCTCCCTTTTTCTAATGGCGAGCTTATCGAAAACGTAAAAGACAGTGTAAATACAGGTTGTTTTTATCCCAAAGCAACACGAATATTTGAAGATTCCTATACTATCAATGAAATACCATCATACAGCTTTATACTTGGGGATCTTCATCCACATTTTATGTCAATTGTTTTTTTTATTACTGCATTTTGGATCTTATATTTAATTTTTACATCAAAAAAATTATCAATTGGTATACATTTAATATTTATAATAGTGCTAGCTACTGCTGCCTTAGTAAACTTTTGGGATTTTATTACATTAGGATTTTTGTATGGAATACTAGTTTCCTATAAAAAATTTAAAAATATTAAAGAATTTACAATAAAATCATTTAGAAGCTCAAAAAGATTTTTCCATAAAACTGAAAAAAATAAGAATGTTCTCAATAATCTAAAAATATCCAACGTTAATTTAACTAACTTAAAAAATTCTCAAATTTTCTCTCACGAATTTATTAGATATTGTGTATTAGCTTTAATGGCTTTAATATCACCATTTGTTTTATATTTTCCTTTCTTTTTACATTTTACAAGTCCCATCAAAGGTATAGGTTATATACCCGAATTTGTTGATTTCTTTGCTCGAAAGTACGCTGATTTTCAGTATCCCACTCCATTTTTTTACTCATATTGGGGCATGCCTGTTTTACTTTTTTTTATATTGATAATCGTTAGTATTTTACTATTTTTAATCTATAGAATATGGAATCAAAAAATAATTTTTATCATATTTTCTTTTATTACAATTATATCTTTACTTGTATTTTGTGAATACTTCTTCTTTAGAGATTTATTTCACGCCCTTAATCCGCCATACTTTAGAGCAAATACTGTATTTAAGCTTTGGTATCATGCCTGGATGATAACGTGTCTTATATTACCTGCTCTAATAGGTATAATTTTTGAATTATTATCGAAAATAAAATACCTAAGTCATTATATTTTTATTCAACTAATCTTATTCTCATTCTACTTATTTTTTGCAAAAGAATTTGTGTTTAACTTTTTAGGATTTAATGAAGAATTATTTAACAAAAAAGTTTATATTTTCGATCTTATGTACTTTATTTTTATTCTCATCATTATAATGTTTTTATGCATGCTAATATTATCGACAAAAGGCAAATTTAATCTAACAAATTATCGTCCCATACGTATAGCAACAATCATATTTTTTGATCTTAATCTCATCGTAATATCTTCAATATTCTTCTTTATACATCTAAACTACTTCTTTATAGCAACAATCCAAGCATACAATCCTGTATTTCCTGTATCGAAAATAGAAAACGGCTCACTACGTATAGCTGTAGAACGTTTAGTTAAATATGGTAATAATCAACAATTTATATACCCGATAGATCACACTCTTGATGGTGCAAGATTTATACTTACTCATGAAGGAGGCAAACATAAAGATGATTATGAAGTAATAAAGTGGTTAAACAATAATGAAAAAGAACGCGTAGTAATAGTAGAATCTTCTGGTGGTGCGTACACTTACCATGGACGCATCTCTGCCTTTACGGGAAATATAAATATTCTAAACTGGCCAACACACCAACTAACATGGAGGTTCAGATATCCAGATGACAAAAATTCTTGGCATGAAATACGAGAAATATCCATAGATGGAGGGATGGCAGAAATATCCGAATATCAAAAAGATGTAGAAAAAATATATAAATCTGCTGATATAGAAGAAATAAAATCAATACTTAAAAAATATAATGTTAAATACATATACATAGGTACTTTGGAAAAGGAGACGTATGGGTTGGATGAGAATAGAATAAATTTACTGTTAAATTTAGGAGAGAAACAAGAGTACTGTAATGGTTCATGTCAATCCATACTAGTCAGAATAACTTATTAAAAATTCTATTTATTACACATTAAGATTATGTAAACTTATAATTTTGTAATGTTATTAAGTATTTTCATAAAAAATCTATTTTTTATCATTTAATTTGTACAAATATGTTAAAACTCCTTAGTGCAAATCTAATAACGACAAACTCACTCAAGAAAACAAGAATTAACATATAAATTTTATGAAACCACTAAATAATTCATAATTTACAATCAATATGAGACACACAGGTTAAGCCGTGTGGTTTTATTATGTGATTTTGTTTTGTATTTAGCGAATCAACTCTCTAGCATCTACTATATAAAATTTACCTAATAAATTATTATAGTTTATCACGGACCTACATAATTGCTATATAATCTATACAAGATTTAGATTAGAAAATGAGAAGAATTAATAAATGAGTATAGTAATACACTAAAAATTTAACAATATAAATCTTATTCCTCCAAAAGCACTACAACCCTCCCAAAAATCCTTAAAATCGTACGTAATGCATTTATTGTTTTACCATTTTTACCTATTACTCTTCCTCTATCATAGGCATCGACACGTATATGTACAGTATACGTACCAGGTAAATCTTGCATTACTACGACTTCCACTTTATCTTTGTTTACAACCAAACTAGATATTACATAACGTACAAATTCATCCAACTTTTCTTGGGAAATGGTCGGCCGGGGTTTGTTATTTTCTTCCATGATTATTATTTTTTCAAGTTTTCTGATTTAACTATAGTATAGAGTTTTCTTACTCTTTCGGTCATTTGAGCTCCATTATTTATCCAATATTCTAATTTTTGAATATCCAGCTCAATAATAGAAGGATTTGGAATAGGATTATAAAATCCAATTTGATCAACTGCTTTTCCATCTCTTCTACTAGCTGACTCTGCAACTATAACTCTATAAACTTTTGCATTTTTTCTTCCTTGTTGTTTTAGTCTTATTTTTAGCATGGTTAAGAATTATAGCATAAATACATTATTTTAATATAAGTTTCGCTATCTTTCTGGTAATACGAAACAGCAAATTATTCATTTTTATTAGATTAACCAGCTTAAAATAATATGTGCCAATTACCGGTGTGACTACAGATATACCAGTCCTATTATCATCATATATAAATTCTAACTTTAGTTCATCTGGAATTTTTATATTATCTAATGAAACAACTGTATTCTTTTTTCTATCCAAAGATTGTGAAAAAATACTATCATATTTATTTACCATATCATCTACAAAAGCGACCTTAATATTATTGATGTTTAATTTTCTTTTTTCTCTTATCAAATTAGGATTTTCAATTAACATTTTCACAGTATTTTCCAATTGCTCGAAATCATCATAAACCCAACCAACATTTAATTTTTTTACTCTATCACCTTGTGCACCCAAATTACTAGTGACCACCGGTATACCAAGAGCCAAAGCCTCAGACAAGGTCATACAAAACGATTCAGGAACGATCGAAGGTATAATAACTAATTGAATTTTATATTTAATAAGCAGATCATATGGTGAACCACCATCATACGTCTCATGTATATAATCTACATTTTTTCTAAGTCCATATTTCCTACCCAGTGAAACTAAACAATTATGATTGTCAGAACCCAATATATAAAATTTAATATTTCTTATATTTTTCAGTCTCTGTACTAAACGTAAATAGTTCTCAATACCTTTATGGATTCCAACCGAGCCTAAATAACAAATTCCTATATCATCATTATTAAAATTTAATTTTTTACATCGTTTTATTAGTTTTTCCGAAGGCTTTTTAACTCCATTTTCTATAACATTTATTTTTATATTCTTAAAAGTAGTTTCAAACTTATGCTTAATATAATAACTTGGTGCAACAAGATAATCGACATTATCTAATAACACTTTTAATCTTTTTATATAACCTGATTCTTCGTCTACTTCATAGTTTTTGTCTGAGTTTGAGTTTGCAATATAGTCAATACCCCCAAAAAGTATAGACAAATCATGTAATGTCAAAGAGGTTGGTATATTCATCAATTTTGATAAACTGAGTATACCCAAATCGTAATATAACCAATGTTGAATATGAATATGAAAAAAGTTAAATAAAGAATCCAAATCTCTCAATAAATTATAAATCCACATTTTTTCTTCGTATCGATGAATATTAAACAAAAGTATTCCTCCATCATCAATTTGTTTTCCATTTACATAAAAATGAAGAGTAACGTTATCCGGATTAGTCTGATACAATACAACAAAATTATAATTGCCTCCCAAATGACTAATTAAGTTTTCAGTATGTAAAAAAATTCCTCCCCTAACTTGCTCAGGATGTTTGAGAATTAATATATTAGGTTTATTCGATTGAATTAGTTTGTAAACTATATTAAAAAGTTTAACTTTATTTTTCATCAATGAATGGCCAATAAAATCAACAATCATCTGCTGCCAGAAGGGATATTTAGAATGCAGTATAGATGAATGTTTAGCCTTAATAGAATCGATGTTTTTATTTAAAACCTCATGCGTATTAAAACTAGAGTGTCCTTTATGATAAATGAAAGTTGAATTATCACAAACATTTGTATAACCATTTAGCATAGCTCTTATGCTAAAATCATTTTCTTCTCCATATCCTTTTCCAAAATTTTCTTCATCAAAATACCCTATTAAATCCAATACTTCACGCTTTATATACATACAATACCCGTTTGCTGTAGGTGCGGAGATTATTTCACCAGCATATATCAATTCAACTATTTTATTAGCTGTTTCTGGATCTAAATCTTCTGGTAATGGTACCTCTCTGCAAAACTCTATTATTGACATTATAGATGCGGCATTTGAAAGAGGGGTTACTGTACCGATAGAGGGAGACGAATAAGCAACTTTAACTATTTTATCTAAAAATCTTTGAGTAACTACCGTATCGCTATTTAATAACAAAACATCATTAGACTCAGCAAGCCTCATACCTTTATTTACAGTTTTTACAAATCCCAAATTTCTTTCATTATAAAAAATCCTTATTTTTGGATTATCTATAGTCTCTAAATATTTTTTTACATTAGTATCAGGACTGCAGTCATCAATTAATATAATTTCATAATCCACAGATATATTACTTCTCAAAATCGAATCTATGCACTCTTTTAGTTCGTTTAATGCATTATATATGGGTATAATGATGCTTACTTTTTTAGGCATAAAATTCCCGATATTGTAAAATAAATTTTGTAAAATATCTAGTATTTAATGTAAGTATGTATAAAATATTTAAAGAAAAGATTAAACAAATAAAAAATAACATTTCATCACAATATAAAAAATCTAATATTTCAAATGTAGATTTTACTATTCATACAGATTCAAGTCTTGCTGATATCAAGTTTGAAAAATTTATGGAATATCCTAAATCATCAACAGAAATAAGAATAAACAAACTTAAAAATTCTAATAAAAAGAATGTAATATACGTGTATGATCAACTTGATTTTTCTACGTTTAGATACAGAGCTTTAAATTTATTAGAAATTTATAAGAATTATTTTACAGATATTACAGCTCATGTATTTTTTCTAAATGAAATCCCAGAAATTTATAAACACAAAAATAAGATTGATTTATTAGTTTTAGTTCGTACTTCATGGACTCCAGAAATAGAAAATTTAGTACTAGAACTTAAAAATACAAAAAGAAAAATAATTTATGATATTGACGATTTAATAATTGATGAAGAGCATATCAGAAATGTCGTAAGAAACGATTATCAAGCGAAAGATAATAATCATATTACAACCTTATTTGGTGTCATACTAAGAAAAGTATGGTTGATGCGGCTGGCGGATTATTTCATTACGCCAAACGAATTTCTAGGCAAAAAAATACAACAATACTATCAGAAACGAACATATCTCATTTATAACTCATTAAATAAAACACAAATCGATTATGCAAATTATCTGTCCAATAATAAAACAGAAAAAGAAAATAGCATTAAATATCTCGCTTACTTTAGTGGAAGCAGTAGCCACAATGCAGACTTTGCATCTATAAAACAAGTCTTATTGCGAATACTGAAAGAACGAAATGATGTTCATCTTCTAATCGGAGGATTTTTACAATTAGATGATGTTTTTAATAAATACTCAGAGCGAATTGTACGAGTACCATTTACCAATTTTGTATCACAACTAAATTATATTAATCAATGTTATATTAATCTTATTCCATTGGAAGACAATGAATTTAACGATTGTAAATCTGAACTAAAATATTTTGAAAGTGCGATACTTTATAAGCCATCAATTGCTTCTCTTAGATACCCATTTAGAAAAATAAAAGAAAGAAATTCTAACAATATTTTATTAGCAAATTCAGAAAACGAATGGTATGAAAATATTAGATTGTTATTAGACAAGGAAGAAACATATGAGCGTATATCTAAACAAGCACATAAAGACGCTATCAATACATATTATGATAAAAATATTTATTTACAGCTAAAACAAGTCTTAGACGATGTATTAAATTAACATTTTATTTATGTATTCTTTATCAAGTATCTTTAAATAATCTTCGGTTTTTAATACTAATCCTCTTCTATATTTTCTAACTCTTTCTGGTGGTGCACCAACATCAAAAACTACTAAAGGATAACCCAATTGCATGATTTCATCAGTGACCAATGAATATGTTTCTGGACAAACTGAAGGTAATAGAAAAAAATTTATTTTATATTTATTTATAATTTCTGGTACCTCTTCTCTCTTATACCTACCTGTTTTTATAAATTTTTTAGAAAAAATAGGAATACTTATCTCGCCGATTAAAACAATTTCAAAATTTAGATTATTTGCTTCGATATGTTTTAATAATTCTTTAATGATATAAGCACCTTTTGGAATATTGATAGATCCTAAAATACCAATTCTTATTATTTTTTCGTTTTGAATATTAGTTAATGCATCATGTTCATCATATATATTTGGATAACTGTATCTAAGTTTATGTGGTCTAACAACTATATTATTCAATTCTGAATAAGCCTTTAGTAATATTTCTTTTGAAGAATTAGAAAAACAAACGATATCATCTACCTTTTTAAAAAAATCACCCCAATATTTCCTCCACAATCTCATTTCATCATATTTTTTATATCCAAAAATCTGAAAGTCTAGACGATTATTTTTGATGCAATAATTACAGACATTGTAATCTTTTGGTATACCACAATATTTAAACTGCCAGTCTATCAAATGATAACTAGGACAGATACAAAAATAATCATGTACCATGTATTCGATACTTACATTCCAAAACTTTTTTATATTTCTAATATATTCAAGAATAGAAAAAACATCTTGATAACTTACGAGTGAATTTACGACTATTTTCCTAAAACCAACTAGATTTAAAAAGACTATCAAATCAGCAAATGAATTAAAAATAAAACTTTCTCTCTTTTCCCATAAAAAAAAATCTACTATATACTTGCCAAGTGTTAGATAATCATATCGTATCAAAATACAATTATTTTTATCAATATTTGATTTTATATATTCACGAATAAAAAAACTCGATCCACCACCCAATAAATTATGATCAAAAATAACAATATTGTCCAAACTAGTATTAAAAAACAAAAAAATCTCACTAAATTTCGAAATATCTGGACCTGTAGTATCTAATCTATAAAAAAATTCTTGATTTTTAGTATTCTGCTTTTCAATAAAATTTTGAGACTGTGGATTCAATTTGAAAAAGATATTACGATTATTTTTGTGAAGTCTAATAATATGATGAGGGAATATCATATTAAAAGAAAGAAGGATTCTATTTAATAGATTATTTTTTATAAATAGGATCCTCCAAGAATTAAAGTAAATTCCACTTTCATCAGAATAATAATTTTGTTGAATATTGTTAGAAAAATCATCTAGGCACAAAAATCTATGATTTTTATAAATGTGCTGAAACAAATTTATAGAATTGATTAATCTTTCAAAATCATTCTTGTTAAATTCATCTAAATATTTGATTAGTACATTATTTTTAAGATTCGGCAAAAATTTTTTGATAATTGTAAATATATCAGCACTATTCTTCTCTACCTGATGGACAAAAATGTCTAATAAAGAAATTTTAAAATTAGAAGCCTCTTTTGTAAGAATCAAAAATTTTAGATCTATTTTATATTTATCAAAAGTCTTTCTTATATAATCATAGATTTCTTGTAATAAAGTTTTTGAAAGATCATTGCATTCCAACACAAAAAGCATTGATAAGTTGTCTAAAAATTCTTTATCTATTTTTTTTTGACTATTCAAATTTATACTAAAAATCTTATTATCCAATCTAATATGTTGTAATTTTTTTTTATTTACATTTTTATTTAATTCAAAATACTTATTTATTCTTCTAAAGGCTTTATATAAAACATACCTTATTCCATATTCTTTCAATAAATTATTTACGTGCCCTATACCATTAAATAATAGATTAAATTGATGTCGCATAGTGTTCCCAGAAATAGTTTTTATGTTTTACAGATTATACTAAAATCAAAATAATATGCATAGAAAAGAAAAAATTTTATACGGTGTAAATAAGAATGGATTAATATTAGAGATAGGACCTAGTTATAACCCGATAGTACCAAAAAAACAAGGGTACAATGTACACATATTAGATCATGCATCGAAGGAGGAATTGATAAATAAATATAAAACTCACAATGTTCCATTAGAAAATATTGAAGATGTTGATTTTGTTTGGAATGGTGAAGATTATACAGAGCTAATAGGAAAAAGAAAAATATATGATGCCATTATTGCAAGTCATGTCATAGAACATGTGCCTGACTTTATCCACTTCCTAAATCAATGTGAAGAATTATTAAAAGATGATGGAGTATTATCATTAGCTGTACCTGATATGAGATATTGTTTTGATTATTTTGCACCATACTCATCTACAGGATCAATTATTGATGCTCATCTGCAAAAGATCACAAAACCAACACCTGGTATGGTCTTTACTAGCATGTCAAATGCATCTATTCGTCAAGGTAAACTAGCTTGGTTTCCACAGGATAAAACAGGTCCTGACTCGATATTACATAAATTTGATACATTAAAAAATCATCTACAAAAAGCTCAAAATGGTGAATACACAGACGTTCATTGTTGGAGATTTACGCCGAGCTCTTTCAAACTTATTATTTTTGATCTTTTCAATCTTGGATATACGAATTTTGTAATAAAAAACGAATTTGACACCGTAGAATTTGAATTTTTTATAACTTTAGGTATTGATAAAAACACAAAATATATAGAGTTTGATCGGTATGCGTTACTAAGACAAATATCAAAAGAGTTAGGTGAAGCATACAACCCACAAAACTAATGACATTTTCCCCACTTTATGACATAATATATCCTGCATTGGATCGTGGTGAAACGGTATCACGCCTCCCTTTGGAGGAGGTTTTCCTGGTTCGAATCCAGGCGATCCAGCCAATAAAGTTAAAATTTCGTGTTTTATGCAATCTTATACTGTAATTTTCCTTGGACCAGTAAGAAAAACACCTAATTATTATATAGGTAAGCCCAAACTACCCTCGCCTGAAAGATATCCCTTTGCTTTATGGCAATTATTTTTTGGTACATTGGTTGGTCGTTTTATACAACGTAGATTTGTACAAAACGACAGTCATGAAAACCGATTTGATAATGGACAAAATAACACATTTTCTGTCTGCCACCTTTTTGTAGAACATCTTATATCTAAACAAGCAGAATTATCAGAAAAAGTTTTTGATAGATTAGACAGAATAGCCGTCGATATTTATGATAAGACTATACGAATGCTTCAAGAAATAAAGGATACTTCACAACGAGCAAGATACAAAGTAAAACAAGAACTACCAAATAATGATTTATCAACAGAAGAAATAGGAGAATTAGAAACTATTTGGTTACAAGAAGTTTCATTGATAATTAGCTCTAGTATAGAAAATAAAGTCAAAAAACTTATAGAAGATCTATCTCATGATTATCCAGACATACTGCAGCACCTTGAACAAATTGGTACAGGACAAGAAGTAAATACAATAAAATTTGCGAATCCAGATTTACAAAACCAATATAACGAACTAATTCAATTAATAAGGTTATACTTTCCATTTACACATTTAACAACTAAAGAAAATAATGAAGAAACGAAAAACAGAATAGTATCTAAACATAGAGTAATAGCTTCTCTAACCACGAGAGCTGACTTAATAGGATTTTCTTATGATATAAAAGATAAAAAGACAAAAGATTTTATCCTAAATTTGAAAAGCAAAATACGAAAAAATATGCTATCAGCCAAAGGAATCGAGTCAGAGATATTAAAACTATTTGATTTAATGGCAAATGGTAAAGTTAAATTAACAGTAATTGAGATAAAAACAAAATATACAGATTCTAATAATGAGCAAACACGATATACAAATCAAAAAACATATGAAGAAAACGTTGATCAAGAAGATATAAGAGATATAGCGCACACACTTTTTGCAATATTTGAATTTTTTGTGATTCAATCAGAAAAAGGTAAAATTTCATCGGAAAGTGACAACAATCAGATCCAAGAAATAGATACAAACCGCAGAGGTTCTATAAGAAATATATTTTATGAACCTCCTGAAACAAATGTTGGAACCAATACCGAATCAACCTCATCGACAAGCCCCAAGACAACAAGATTTAAATCTTTATTGGAAAACAGGGATTTCTTAAGTACTTTAAGAAAAAGTATAATACCCATATTTATTACTGTAAATATGCCTCATGAAATATTGAAAAAAATAGCAGACCAAGAAAAGGTAACAGATGAAAATATGGAAAATTCAGTATCTAAAATAACTTATTCATGTAAAACAATACCGTTTGATCATACACTTATAAATGGTATAAAAACCGCAATGAGAAGGATTGCCCCACCACCTTAAAAACCATCAAGCAAATGAGACAATCTATAAATTCGTACTAACTACTCTTACTAACTGAGGTATCATAGATTCCATTTTTATTATTTCATCCTTTCCCCTCCACCAATCTTATCTCCTCCTCAGTCAAATCATAAAGTTTATAGACTAGCTGGTCTATCTCTTTTTCCAAGTGGCTGATATCGGCGTTTTTGTCTTTGCGTTTTATTGCACTGATTTGATCTACAACTTGTTCAATCTGGTTTACTGTGATCTGGTTGGTTGAAGTGACGGTAGGTAGAGGCATTATTTCAACATACTGATTCGACAATCTAAAACCAGTATAACCGTATTGATGTACTATCGTCTTTACATAATAATAAATTAGTTTGGAATTAAGAATGGCCAATATATATTTTAAATTCTCACCTGTAAAGAATGACATACTATCAAGAATAAAAATATTTGGTTCAACTATACAAAATGTTGGTTCTTGTGTTATTCTTTGCCACACCACCTTCTCCTTCTCAAACTCATCTATATGAGCTTTCGAGTCAACTTGTAATTCATACCATTGATATGGTATGAATAATTCACCATTTGGCAATTTTCTTGCACCACCAGTTCTTCTTTCTAATTCTGTCTTAAATTGCATCAAATAATTTTTTAAAGATGGAAATTCATTTATATTTATTCCTTGATAAGACCATATCACCCACAACTCCGCCCATTCATAGTAATATCTTTTTATATCTCTACCACGAAGTATTGGTTTGATTATTGCCTCGGTTCGTTTTCTTTCCTCTTCATCTTTACAGTTAGCAAGTATCTCTTCTCTTTTTTTACTATCAATAATAAATGCCTCATTTAAGCCTGTCTTAATACCATAATAAATTTTGACATCCCAATCTTTTAGTGGTTTACCAATACGTTCGATTTTTTCTTTTAATCTTTGTTCTAAATTGCTACCTACAAACCATGCATCTCTACCTAAATTAGATAATACAAAAGAATTTTCTCTAACTTCCTCTCCCAAGTTAACATTACATTTTTTATCACTTTTGATACTGACTGCCTTTGTTTCCCTTTGGTTTAATGATTTTTGAATAATCAAAATATTTGTATCAACTGTAGCATTTTCAAAAACATTCGGTCCTAAATCAATCAAAATCTTTGGATTATATTTGACAAAAAAACTTCGCAATTTTTCACCATAACCTGTACGCATCCATTTATTCGAAGTTATATAGGTTAGTATTCCATTCATTTTTAATAGTTCAATTCCTTTCTCATAAAACAAAAAATACAAATCTCCCTTTCTGTCAAAAGTTTCAAATTGTTGATCTTTGTATAAATCTGCGTTTTTATCAAAAGCTTTTTGTAATTGGATATACGGCGGATTACCTATCACAATATCAAATTCATTTTTTACTCCAAACATCCATTCAGGATCAAACCAGTCGGCAGAAGTATTTGAGTCAAATATATTAAACTCCGCAATTTTCCTGTATTTTTCTAACAAAATTTCATCTTGTTTTATTTTTCTTTCAAGATCTTCGATTTTCTTTTTTACCAAATCTCTTTCCGCTTGATTGATATCTTTTTTGACAATCTTTGTATCTAAAAACGCGTTCTCTTGGACATATTCATACTTTACAGGTAAAGATTCTAATTGTTTATAAAGTTGTTCTAATTCTGTTTTATTCTCTCTCACATAAGCTTCAATCATATTTTTTATTTCTTGTCTAATTTCTCTATCTTCTTTTTGTATCTTTTTCTTTTCTCCTTGAGTATTTGCTGTGAAATATCTATTTTTAACTTGGAATAATTGTTTTTCTAGTTGTCTAATTTCACCGATTTTTGGGCATGTATAAGGTTCTTGTGGTAATGCAATAAGTGTATTTGCGGCTACTAGTTTTGTCTCTAGATTAGGTAAAGGTTCTATTCCAAAATTTTCTTCTTTTTTATCATTTGATTTTTCATCGACCAAAAGTGATATAAAAAATCTAAGTTTCGCTATCTGAATGGCAATCGGCTGAATATCGACACCATAGATACAATTTTGTATCAGATACAACTTCCTTCCATAATCAAGTTCATTGTTATTGAAATTTTCCTCAATTTTTCTTTTTAATTCTTCTCTTAATTTCGGATCTGTTACCTTTTCTACAGCTGATATCTGCTCTTGTTTCCACTTTTCATTGTGAAGATCAAGTTTTGACAAAAGAAAAACTAGTTTATGTAAGATACCCATCGGAAAGGCACCTGATCCTACAGCAGGATCAATTATTTTTATCTCATTGATTTTTTGTATCAGAAAATCAATTATTTCTTCATCAAAAGGCTTGTTATCATCATGAGGATCAAACAAATTTTCAAGATTTTTCTTAAAACTTTCAATTTCATAATAACCAAAATTTTCTTCAAATTTGGAGATGAAATATTCCTTCAAAGATTCAGTCACCATATAATCCACAATCACTCGCGGGGTATAATAACTACCGGTAGCTTTACGTGCAGATGTTGCAGTCTCTGGATTATAAGCGGCGAGTAAATTTTCAAAAATATTTCCCAAAAGTTCAGGATCTAGAGCAATCTCTTCGTCATTTAGAGTATTTTCATCAATAGTAAATTTGTATGAAGACAGAGTATTTATCAATCCACGTACTTTAGCATTTTTATATTTCTTTTTATCTTTTTGGTCTGAAAAAAACTCACTCAGATCCACTGTTTTCTCATCAGAAAAAAACAAAAAATTAGGAAATGTTACTTGCTTACTTTTGATATCAGAAAAGCCATCTATTCTTATCTCTTTTCCTGTGTGATTATCGGGATCATCCGCACCTTTGTCTAAACATTCAAATAAACCACTGTTCAAAAAAGGTATATTTCCAAACAAATCTAGCATGTCATCAGGATTTTCAAAATCATCATGAAACCTAAAATAAGTATGGTTCATGTAATGTCGGTTTACGCCATGAAAACTTTCTTCTTTTCTAAATTTTCTTTCAGATATCGGAGTATTTAACGTAGCAAAAAATAAATTTTGAAGAATTGCTCTGTAGTATGTACTTTCATTATCATCAAGTGTTTTCAATATAGATTTAAGTTTACTTTGATCAAATAAAGATTTTGGTACTAACCCTTTTTCCCTCATAAACCAGATGAAAATTATCCTTGTTATAAAACGAATAATCCCTATTTCACGCCCATTTTTTTCGTTTTCAGCATCAGCTGGAAAGCGTACATGCTTAAGTGACCAAAAATACCAATTTGATATCTCTTGATAAAATTGTTTTGTGACTTTTTCTACACTAAAGACCTCCTTTATAGTCTCTTTTTGGATAAAATCACCACTAGCAAATTGTTTAATAAAAGTTTTGTTTGTCTGATCTAAACTTATGAAAAATGTATATCTTCTAAAGTTATTATAAACCGCCTTCCCATCAGTATATATTTTTTCTATATGGCTTATTCTTTTGTTGCCATTTTCATCATAAAAGATAAATATACCAGCAATATATCGATGTTCATTCCTTATGAGCTCTTTACCCAGTTCAAACTGTTGTTTTCTTGATGTCCTTTCGCTTAGTTCCTTTGTTTTTATAAAATATATTGGTATTTCCTCTATATTGCTTAATTTTATAGTACCTACAAGGGCTACATCGATAAATCTATCATAAAGCTCTGTTGGGTCTAATTTATCAACTGAACTATCAAATACCACCAAATTTCCAGTATTCTTATCACGTAAAAATTGAATAAAATACTTGTATATATGATCAAAATCTTTAGCATTAATAAAGTCTTGCAAGATCTGCTAATATTTATCTTTCATCTTTTTGATTTTCTATGCAAATTATAATTTCATTCTTAATATTTTTCGATTTTTCTCTGATACTATCAAAGTAATCCGGATCAATATAATTTCTAATTTCATTTAAGACCGCTAGCGCCTTTTTACCACCCGAAGATGCTTCGGATAATTTGATAGATGCTATTTTTTTCACAATATTTATCGGAAGTGTTGAATATTCTATAAGGTCAATCAAAAGATTTTCTAGAAATCTCTTTAGATTATCATCTAACCAATGAGGATTTTTAGTAAATACTTCTTGGATTATGTTTATTGCTTTATCCTTATGAGATTGTTTCTGTTTTCTAGTTTTTCCAATAGATATTTTATTTTTTCTTTCAGATGAATAATTTTGATACGTGGTCTTTAATTTTTGATAATTATCCCAAAACTTAGATGATAGTTCACATTTTTGCTCGCTAGGTTCACATTTTATGTATTCTATTACCTCCTCCAAGAAAACAGGATATTCTTTGTCACTGAGAAAAAAATAAAGACTATTTGATCTTTGTACAGCTAATACTAGATTTTCTTCTGTATACTTTTTAGCAACTTTGATATAACGGGTAGATCTCCGACTCTTTTTTGTACATCTTTATGTTCATTCAAGATATTAATAAATTTGGTAAGTAATGATTCTTGTTCATCAAATTCTTCTGGATTTGTATTTAGTCTTTTATAAAGCTCTGAAGCGGTCGGCTCTTCATCTTCAGAAAAGATTTTAGCATCTTCGCCTAGACACTGATGTATCATAAACATTTTTGTCTCAGCAGTTTTTCTAAGATTAATATGTTCTTCTCCTTTTACAGTTGGAAAGAAATTGTATATATAAAGGTCTGTATATGGCATAGTACCGATACGATTAATCCTTCCCAATCTTTGTATCACTCGCACAGGATTCCAAGGAATATCAAAATTAAATACATGATTCGCTCGATTCAGATTATACCCCTCAGAAAATCTATCAGTCACAAGTAAAATATCAAATTTATCTTTCCATTTTTCTTTTGGATACGATGCATCAAAATTTGCAAGAATATCGTGATATAGATCTTTTGTTGGCTTACGAGTAACCGTAAGTACCCTATAATCCTGCAAATTTTCACTTAGATATTTAGCCGTATCTATAAACTCTGTAAAAACGATTACTTTTTGTTTTTTCGACAGAATTTCATCTAGTTTTTCTTTTAGTTCTGCGATCTTTGGATCGTTCTTTCCTATTATTCCAAGCTGATTCAACTCATATTTTACTTTTTCCAAAAGTGCAATATCACTTCTTATATCAATGACAAAATCTGATTCCATATCTTCAATAGGATAAATATCATTTTTACCCGCATCCTCTTCTTTCAACAATTCTTCCAACTTAGCATTCAATTCCTCATCGTCTTGCATATCAATATCTATTACTAAGATTTCTTCTATTACCTTGCGGTTATAGACAAATTTATTTGTTTTATTGATAAAATCAAGGCACTTTTGATAAAAATTAATAAAATTTTCTAAACTTGTAGAAAATGCATACAGCGAGCTTTCGAATCTTTTGACAAGTAACCTTCGCATAAAGTCATAGAGATTACGTTGTGGTGCTTTTTCTGATTCGTTATCTGGATTATCATTTTGTATTAGCTCGCTACTTTTATTCTTTTTGCGATAACGGTCAGGTCTGTATACCGCACCAGTAAATTTTCCATCCTCAGAAAAATAGTCTTGCAAGACATTATCATAAAAGACATTCAACTGATCATTCAAACTAAAAAAACATTCTATGGGTGGATGTACAGTCGGTAGCTCTTTGATCTCATTTTTATAATAAGGATTCTTTTTGAGATCAAGTCTGTTTCTACGTATCAATACATTTTCTAAAACACTTTTTATGCGATTTGATATATTTTTAAGCTCTAATTTTACTTTTCTTTCGTCAATCTCTTTGTCTTCAGGAAATATAGCTTTATATTCTTTTAAACTGTTATCTTTTTGTTTCAAAATTAGGGTTAATTTGTTGTATTTTTCTTCTAATTCCCTAAATTCTTTCTCCAAATCACCATGACGTATCAGAGTAGATTTTTTAGGTATACTAAAAAGTTTTAGATAAGAAAAAACATCAGAGGGATTGTTATTGAAAGGCGTAGCTGTTAGTAAAATAACTTTTTTATCTCTACATATCGAATGCAAATAAGTATAACTATCAGTATATTCATTTCTAAAGCGGTGAGCTTCATCCACAATAACAACATCAAAATTTCCATTTTTTACTCGCTCAAGAGCCACATCCAATTTTCCAGAAGAAAATAATTCCCAATCATAAAGCTCAAAGTCATTAAGATATTTTGCCCATCCCGAGGTTTTTAGTTATCTATCACCGATAAGTCCCGGCGGTGCTATCACAATACCTCTTTGTTTCAATCTTTTTGCTATCAAACAAGCAATTATACTTTTACCAAGTCCTACTACATCCGCAAGTATGACACCAGAATGATGATTCAAAATATGACAAGCCTGTTCTACCGCATCCATCTGGAATGTCAATGTTTTATAACCTTTAGCTTCCAGAAATCTATTTAATTCATTATTTTTATCCGAGCGAACGAAATTGAGTTTATAATACAAATACAAAATATAAATATAAGCCTCAAATGGTGTAATAGATTTTATAGGCGAATGATTTTCTATTACTTCAATTATCTTTTGCTTAATATCCTCTGTATTGAGATCTACAGCATCTGCCCATTTTTTATCAAAATAGTCGATTAATTTTTCCAAATATTCATCATCCCTAATTTCTATATTTAGCTCTGAATTTCTAGAAAGACCAAACCTAGTAAGATTGCTACTTCCAACAATAGCTATATTTTCTGGAGTATTGTTTATAAGATGAAATAGATATAATTTAGCGTGGTTTGGTTCTCTGGTTTTTTTTATGATCAACTTCGACTGAGCAAATAATTCTAAAAAAAGTTTTACCTGCTCAAAAAACTCTTTTGTATCACATTCCTCTGCTTTAAAAATTTTTCGATAACTATTTAAAAAGTTAGCCTTTATCTCTTCGTCAATTTCACTGTCACTTTTTTTATTCTCCTTATACTCATTATTTTTGTAATCTTTTCCAAATTCTATTAGTAAGTCGTTATATTCATCGACATCTAAACCAACAAGTACTTTGATTTCTTTTAAGTCTGTATTTTTTTTGATACTTTCATAAATTTCTCTGAATCCAGAAAAATAAAAAAATCCAACCAAAAACTTTAGTTCATCAGAACGTGCAATTAATTCATTTAGCCTTTCTTCTAGTCCTTTACCCTCTTTATTTATGAGTATAGCCATAAAACAAATTTAATATATCCAATTTTACAATAAAATTCTTATTTAGAAATAAATTTTCAGAGTAAAAAGAATTAAAAAACCAATCTTATATCAAGAAATTATAATTATTTGCATCAACTTTTGTTGTGATTTGCTTATTTAAACAGAAAAAACCTTTTTATCAAAATACAATAATTTCATATCTGCTTTCGCACAATAAATTAAGAATTAATTTGGTGTATACATTTTTGTTATATATGATTCATGAATAATGAAGCAGATAATTTACAAACGCATAATAAGAAATAATCTAAAGCTAGTATTTGTTTTTAAAAAAATATTTCATCATATGAATCACAGGTTAACCTGTGAGTTACTCTTTTTTGTTCCTACACAAAAATCGAATTATATGACTAAGGCGCTAATCTCTGAGCTAATATAATTCTCTTGTTTATCAGTGGGTATCAAAAATATACGACTAAGGGGTTTACCCCTTAGTCGCAAGCTGTTATTTAACAATCAAGTTACTATATTATTTTTTGACCAAAATTAGATATCCACCGAAAGGTGCCAGATTATTTGGAGATCCAAGTATTAATCCGCAAGTTATTTTCCTTACATATTTCTTATGTTAACCTATAAGCTATTAAATCTTTTCCTTGCATTTTCTAAAATATCTCATATATGACTCACGGGTTAACCCGTGAGCTAATCTGGTTTTCTTTATTTCTGTACAAAGTCCAAATTATATGACACAGGGGTAAACCCCTGTGTCACGAGTCATTATCTAACCAAAAAGTTACCATGCAATCCTTTGACCAAAAAGCAAATATATTACGAATGGTAAAAGATTAACTCTTTGACCCACGGGTTAATACGTCGATTATTTTATATGATCTGTAATAACTACTTTTCCAAAAACTAAGAGGTATGCCTCATTCAAATGTTAATCAGTTCACAAATTCAAATAACAACTCGTACACATGCCCCATGGGTCATTGGCTAAATATTCACAATTAGTAAATTTATTTTTAAAGTACATAGTTAATTTACACATCAAATAAATTGACTTTAATAAATTACAACAAATTGCTATTTTAATCTGGCCTATCTACAATTAAAACCTTGATTATATGTGCCTCTAATCATCTGAAGCTTTCGTTATCACTTTAGATTATGATTTCATCATTAAAGATATTTACTTATTTTCAAATTGAATAACTATAATCTATCGACAAATTTATCTACCCGAAATCACCAGATATTTATAATCTGTTAAAATCAAGATTAACTCATGGCTAACTATAAATCATTTGGCTATCTGGAAATAAATAATCAGAATTTTGATGAACTATATAACCAAGGATATGTACTAACTCGTAAAAAAGGTATTGTTTCAAAAATTATTAGTCTGCGCGTAAATCTAAAAAATTATTCTCCAACAAGTGAAAATAGACGCATCCTTCGCAAGTTTAACATCAGTATAAACGAACTTTCACTGCCCCTAATCAATTATGACTGGAAGATAGGCAAGATCGCCAAAGATTTTTATGTCATCAAGCAAAACGAAGAATCATTTACATCAAATATAATCAAACAAATACTTACAAATCCTAACGAATTTTTATTTAACACTTTACTAAATTATGAAGACAAAGGATTTTGTATATGTTTCAAAACAAAAAAATTACTACATTATGCCTATCCTTTTTATATCGAAGAGCTTTGGCAAACTAATTTTGGAATGTATATGATGACAAAATGCATAGACGAATACTGCCAATCAGAAATTGAGTATATCTATTTAGGCAGCGTACATAATAAAAAAGCTTTTTACAAATTACAATTTCGAGGATTAGAATGGTTCGACCCGATAAAAAATGCATGGAAAGAGGATCTAGATGAACTCAAATCTCTTGTGCTTTCTCTAGAACTACATTCAGATATGTGATAAAAAATTCGTTACCAATCTCACGCGCTATTTGCTGCACAGTATCCAAATAATATAATCCTTGCTCTATAAATAATGATAATCTTTCTAATCTCTCATCTTCGTAATTTGCTAATGATTCACCAAACATCAACCCACACAAAAAATTCTCTTGGTTACTTAAAAATGATCTAATCACTTTTTCAATACATATAAATTTAGTTATCTCATAATCCAAATAAAACATTTTCTGCAATGTCATTTCTTTAGTCTTATTTAATACTTTTTTATCTTTTACAAAATCGAGTATATACTTCTTAGCATCATCATATGTAATATTTTTTCCTAACATTGTACTAAATTTTGTTGTATAAAGTGCATAATCTTGTGGTTTTAGCATTAAAATTTGGTCAATTTGGTTAAATATTTTTGATGGATCAGCATTGATTCGTCTTAATATATCAAGATATAAAAATCGATAATCCAAATTTAGAGGATCAACATCAATCAAATCCATAATTAGCTCCAAAACCTTGTCATAATTTTGTTTTTGATAATAACAACTCGCCTTAAACCATAAAACACTTTGATTATTAGCCTTCAAAAAACTCTGATCAAAAGTGTTTTCAATATCATCAATATTTAAAAGAAAACAATAATCAAGATTTAAAAATAAAGTCCATATTTGCATGTATACGTCTGTTTGGTTGTAAGTGTTATTATTGTTGTTATTATTTAATTTATAAACACTATCTTGAATAATTTCTACCTCATTTTGTAACAATTTATAATCTTCTGAAACACGTAAATTTTCGATCTGCTCAAAAATTTCATTACTAAAATTTCTATTATTGTACTCATCTGCCAATTTGATAACAAAATCAAAATAATTTGCAACTGGTGTATTTTGAAAATATTTAACAAATTCTAATAGCTCATCAGGTGATAATATATGTTGTCTTTTTGCGATAAAAAAATACTTTTGTATATCCTCTATATTTTTAAACTGATAAGGATTTAGTTTAACTCTAGCTGTCTCTATTAAATCTAGCCAGTATTCAATATCCGTATTTTCATAAGCTAAAAAATAACTTTGAATTTGTTTTGTTTCAAATTGATTAATTATATTTTGTACCAATCCTAATCTTAACAAAGACAAAAAATATTGACTGTGATATTTATCTTTCAATATATTTGAAATTTGATTACCATAAATCTGATAATTTACAACATATTGTAAATAAGACCCGGTTCGATAGTACATATCAAGCGTATCTTCGATGGTACTGACGCGTTGACCTTGCCTCAAAATCATGAGGGAAAACACACTACAGATAAAAGCTATCAAAATAACTAAAATAAAAGTAACTCGTAGCTTCCGTTCCATAGATTTCTATTTGTTATAATATATCAAATGATAGATAAAGCAAACGATATTATAACAATATTAGGTGCTAATGGATTTGTTGGTAGCAATATAGCCAAAAGGCTGAAATCAGCTGGATACAAAATAAGAGGAGTAATACGCAAAAAACGAGAATTAGCTTATGAAATTCATGAAATAAAAAAAATAGACTATCAAGACTCGGATCAATTAGAAAAGGCTTTGCAAAACAGTGCTGTAGTTATAAACACGATAGGTATTATTCGCGAAAAGTCAGGAAATTATTTTTATGATACTCATGTAAATATTGTTCGCAAAGTAGTACAAATCTGTGAAAAATACAAAATTAAATTAATACACATATCAGCTCTAGGCACAACAGAAAAAGCAATCACCGAATATTATCGTACAAAATTCGAAGCTGAAAAAATTATTAGATCTTCTATATGTGATTTTATTATCTTAAGACCCGGCATTATCTGGGCTGAAAATAGTGATTTTGTAAAAATATTAAAATCATTACAAATTTTAAAAATAAGATCTGTACCACAAACAAACTCAACATTTAATATCATAGAAATAGACAAACTTACAGAAATAATACAAACAATAATAGAAAAAGATATTTTTAATAATGAAACTTACGAAGTAGCAGAAGAACAAGATTACACTCTTGATGCACTTATAGATAAAGCTGGGATAGAAAAACCCATCTTTAAAGTCCATATACCAATTGTATTGATAGAAATTATATCAAAACTTCATTTCTCTTTTTTACCTTCAGATGGTGAAATAAAAATGCTTAAAAACGGTGTAAAAGCAACTGACTTTAGAATATTTGAAATATTAAATAGGCTTGAAGAAGATCAATAAAAGTTCATCTGGACAGTATTAGCACCAGTACTACAAGTAGCCATAAGTTTTGTACCCGCTGGTTGTGGAGGTATAACTATTTCTTTTTGACCATCATAAGGTAATTTTTCCAAAATATTCAGTTTAGCAATACTAATCACACTTGTGCATGAATAATTATTTATACTCTTAGCTTTCAAAATAACCTCTGTATTACTATTAAGATTCAATTTTTTAGGACTAAAACCATCAGGAGTTGCCGTTATATCAGCATACAATTTACCATCTTTTTCATAAGTATCTAACGTTATTTCAGTGCTATTCTGAGATGAAGTATTAGTATTACCACGAACAACAGTATAAACAAAAAAAGAAGGTATTCCAATTATTAAGATAATTAATGCTAGTACCAAGTATTTTCCCATTCTATAAATTTTAGAGGAAAATATAGATTAAGTCAATAAAATATTAAAGAATAATACCAATAAATTATAATATCGCCAAAAAACAAAATAAGAAGAAAACCAGCAATTATGAAAGATCCTATTGGGATTTGGTACTTTTTGTCTATCTTTTTAAAAATCAACAATGTTAAATAAACAATAGAAGCTATTATATATGCCAAGGTGATTGTAAATACTGTTTTGTAAAACCCAAGAGTCAATACTAAAACGATACCCAAAAAAAGATCACCCAATCCTATTCCTTTACCTTTGGTGATAAGAAATGGTATGCCAAAAAATAAACTCACAAATGTTAAACCAATTAATAGTCCAAGAATATCAAACTGTCCTGTTATTATATTGAAAATAAGGCCAAATAAACCAATAATAAGCAAAAATAATAAAGGAATTTCTCTATATAAAAAATCACTTACAAATATACCCAAACTTGCAAAAATGATTATCATTAAAATATATGTATTAATATCATTTAAACCATAACCGAGTAGTGGCAACATAGCCCATAATAAAGCCAATGTTAACTCACCAAACACATAAAAAATGCTAATTCTTTTCTTACAATATCTACATTTTCCCTTTAAGAGGATATAACTCAATAACGGTATCAGATCCCAAAATTTTAAGGTTGTATTACAGTGAATACATTTACTTCGACCAAATATCCAATCTTCATCTTTATGAATACGATAAACCATGACATTTAGAAAACTTCCAAATATTAACCCTAAAAAAAATAGAATTGATAATTCGATCCAAAACATAATCAATCATAAAATTTATGACAAAATTAATCAAAAATCAGAAAAATATATTTAAAAATTAATATTGCTAAATACAAAAAATTACCGAACAAGTAAACAATAAAAAATAAATTCTGGTTTGATTTACAATCCAATTTAAGCGCATTTTATGTAACATTCTTAAATTAAATATATGATCCAAATATTAACTAAATTTATATTCTAGTTTGCAAAAATCCAATTTTTGTAAGGTTTTAAATATATTTGCTTATTTTATTTTTGACAAAAGGGCAAAATCAAAGTCATAAAATAAATATTTAACAAATTCGCTAAGAATAAACATAAATAATTGTAAAAAAACAGTAATATATTTAGAAAAAATCGATAAAGAAAATACATTTCAAATATTCGAACTATAAATAATCTTAACAAAATTCTGCAAAAATAATATTTCAAATAAGGAAACTCACGTAGATAGATATGGTTAGAACATCCTCAGAAAGTGAGTTATAACTTCTTATAAGCATAAAAATATACTGTTTATAACTCTAAAGTTTTGTTAATTAAGAGCAATAATTCAATAAATTATAACAACAAAACAACAGAATAAAAGAATTAAAATTTTAATTTCATATCTGTTAAACTTTTTAAAATTATGAAATTTTTTAGAAGATTTAAACGTGGAGAAATAATTAAATATTCGTTTATATTTTTAATAATTTTAACTATCATATTTTTCGATCCGATATTAAAAACAATCAATCCAAACCTATACGAGAAAAACATAAATCAATATTCGATCAAGAATCCTGAAAATCCAAACAATAAACAAGCAAATGAAATTACTTACATTCATACCAACTCACCAACACCATCAAACATACAAATACAACCATCAGACACATTTTTATCAATATCTCCAACTCAATTTTATGAAGAATATCGATTACAAATAGGGGGATGGATTCCTTCATTTGATTTCAATAATTCTTACCAGAAAGCCTTAAATAATGATGAATTCAACTCAGTAAGTATTGTTTATTTTAGCCTTAGTTCAAACGGCACTTTAACAAATCGGATAAACCTATCAAAAGATAAGATTCAAAATTTAAAAAATTCTGGAAAAGAAGTATTTATTACATCCACATTGTTTTCTCCTGATGTATGGCCAAATTTTGCTAACTCACCAAGTCTCATTAAAAATCATAATCAAAAACTACTGGATGAAGTTATGAGATTGGATGCAAATGGAGTAGATATTGATTATGAATCAATACCATTACAATACAAAAATATTTATGTCGAACTAATCACAGATTTATCAAAAAAATTTAAAGAAAAAAATAAAAAAATAAGCATAGTATTTTTGCCAAGATCTTCTGAAAAAGAAAATATAGGCTGTTGTAACGAAACAAAACAAAGTCAAATGATAGAGCAGATTGAACCGTATGTTGATGAAATACGTATTATGCTCTATGACTATCATAAATATGTTGGAAAAGAAGGACTTTCGCCTATTTCATGGATAAAGTCTGTAACTAGTTATTTTTCAAATCAAATGCAAGACAAACAAAAACTAGTTATTTGTCTTCCCAGATATGGATACAGTTTTCGACCAAACAACGATATAAGGGCTTACACAGATGAACAGATCAAACAGATAATTTCTCAAAATCCAGGACTAAAAGTGGAAATAACTTCAGAAAATGAAAGTTTTTTTATATTAAATCAACAAAGATATTATTTTCTTGATGATGATAACATAGAAATTATTAAAAACTATCTAAAAGATCAAAATATTGAAAAAATTTATTTTTGGAGAATATAAATTAGATTTACAAAGATTCTAGATTAAGACGTTTTATCTTTTCAATTTCTTGTTCAACAAGACGAATATACATTTCATAACCAACAGCATTAATAAATCCACTTTGTTCTACTCCCAAAAGATTACCAGACCCACGAATTTCTAAATCCCTAGAAGCTATCTTAAATCCAGCACCTAGTTCTTGATTTTGAATTATAACTTTTATTCTTTCTATACCTTCTTTTGTAACATGACTTTCTTGTATAGGATTTTTAAGTAATATTCTTAGTAGATTTTTATTTTCTTCTGAAAGATTTGGATGTAATTCTAAAAATTCTTTTATTTTTGGTACAACAAGATAACAATAACCCTGTTTATCTCTACGTCCGACTCTACCTCTCAGTTGATATAGTTGACCAACACCAAATTCGTGAGCTTTATTGATAATTATGGTATTAGCATTTGGTATATCTAAACCATTTTCGATAATAGTCGTCGAGATCAAAATCTTATATTTTTCATTTATAAAATCCAATATCAAATTTTCTAAAATACTAGAATCAATTTTTGAATGAGCAATACAAACATGTTCTATCCCAAACTCTTGAATGATAGGATTTGCAAATGAATTGATAGTTTCTATTTCATTGTGCAGGATTATGACCTGTCCATTTCTTGATAATTCAAATTTAATTTTGTCTAGAATCTCTTCTTGAAATATGATTGAAGTTATCACAGGAAGACGACTTTTAGGTGGCGTGGCTAGTATACTTATATCTTTTATACCACTCAATGCCATATGTAAAGTACGGGGTATAGGTGTTGCTGTCATAGCCAAAACATCAATATTTGTCCTTATCTTTCTTATTTTTTCTTTTTGTCTCACTCCAAATCTCTGTTCCTCATCAATGATAAGCAAACCAATATTTTTACCTTCGATATTGCTAGATAAGACTTTATGAGTGCCTACAAGTACATCTATCTTGCCCTCGTTAAATAATTTTATATTTTGTTTGTTATTTTTGTTACCATCGAATCTAGAAACTCTTACTACTCTAATGCCAAATTTATTTAATCTTTCAAAAAACACATTATATAGTTGAGTTACCAAAAGAGTGGTAGGGGCTATAACAATTACTTGTTTTGAAGAAATTACTGCTTTTACAGTAGCATGTAATGCAACCTCTGTTTTACCAAACCCAACATCACCTATCAAAAGTCGATCCATCGGCTTTTCTGATTCCATATTAGATTTGACCTCGCTAATTGCCTTGATCTGATCCACTGTCAGCTCATAAGGCACAGATTTTTCGAATTCATGCATCAATTCATCATCAGGACTAAACGAAATTCCTTTAGAAAAATTCTTTTTTGCATATATTTCTAAAAGTTCTTTTGCTACAAACTCGAGATTTTTCTTTAATCTTCTTTTTACAACCTCCCACTCAGCAGTGCCAAGTTTTGTCAATTTCGGTAAATAACCATCTGTGGCTACATATTTTGTAATTTTTGATAATTGAGTCAAAGGCACTAAAAGCACATCATCATTGGCGTATTGAATTATAACATACTGATGTTTTTGATTTAATACCTCACGTTCTTCGATACCCTGATATATACCTATACCATGTGATTCATGCACGACATAATCCCCGATATTAACTTGTGTATCAAAAAAGTTACTAAATTTAGATGATGTTCTAGATTTTGCAAGATTTAATCTACCAAAAAGTTCATAATCAGTAAAAAAAATATAATTTTGATCATTAATCTGTATTTCAAATCCAAAACTTGGATTTACATTTTTTAGATTTTCGATTTTAATATCTAGTTGATTTAGAACATCATGATATTTTAGTTTCAAAAGTTCAATCTGATCCCCACAATAAAACAAGCGATTTTTTTTATTTTCAAAATATTTTTGAAGAAGAAGTTTATTTGATTGAAATATAGGTAATTTAGTATATCTATTCGAGTTACTACTTAAAATAATCGGTTTTTCATATATTCCATTTTTCAAAAATTTTTCTATACTTTGTAAATAACCTGTAGAAGAAATAGGATTAATATTACTTAACAGAATATTATTTACACTAATATCCTCGATATTTTCAGCATTACTTGATGCGATAATTTTCTCAATAGAATCAAAGTCTAAAATTATTTTAATCTCACAATTTATAGTCGGTTCGTATATAGTAAATATATTGCCAAACAACACGTAGTTTTTATAGTTTTCTAATATGTTACTTTTTTGATAATTAAAATCTCTTAGCAAATTTTCAAGACGAGATACAGAGATGGGATCTCCTACTTTTAATGCTGCAAAAGATATCTCAGGATTTTTATATTCATTAGGCAATATCAAAAAAGATTTTTCATAATTTTTATCATTTATGTATTCAGATAACCGAGTTAAAGTCAATAAAACTTCAATATTATCTAAATCAACCTCATAAAAATATTCTCTATCAATCAAAAATTCATTCAAAAAACCCAAATCCATAACTGAGGAATTATGCCACAAAAATAAATATTTTTAGATTAATTATATTTTTATGCTATATTTGATAAATTAAATAGAAACAATACATAAATGACAATAAACATCATATCTTCCCATTTGTGTATGGTGCGTGATATACCAGAAACCAAAAATAAAAAGGTGCTAATGATGAGAAACAAAAGCCCGATATTATAAGTTACACTATCTATATTACCGAAGAGCTCTGGAATACCAACCACAACAAGTACATTAAATGCATTAGACCAAAAAATATTTCCTACACTTAAATCGTATTTTTTTATCAATGGCAGCTTTTGCAGAAACCACCAACTCGGAAAGAGAAGTGCCCACAGCAATAGCCGTTATGGAAATAACAGAAATAGGAACGCCTAATATTGTTGATATATTAATAACAGAATCCACTACATAATTTGCTCCGATAAGTAAAAAACAAGCCCAACAATAAAAAATCCAATTGTTTTTATATTTATTTTTTCTTTTTTTTACTTCCTTCCTTTTCTCCCGAAGGTTTATCATGCATGCTATAAAACAGATAAACAACAAATGAAGCTACTAAAATCACTGATTCTAAAACAGTAATAACCTTATCATATGCTACTATCAAATAAATCACTGTAGATAAGACTAAAATTGGTAAATCCAGATCAATAATATTTTTTGTGATAATTAGTTTACGTGTCAATAAAGAACTTATACCCACAATTAAAAGAATATTAGTGATATTCGATCCAGCTGCGTTAGAGTTGACTATATCTGTCGCTCCCTTGAGAGCACCAAAAAGTGATGGTATTAGCTCAGGCAGAGAGATGTACCAATAACAACTATTATTATACCGACGACAAAAGGACTGAGTCCCAAAGCAAGACCGATCTTTTCTGAAGAATTAATAAGCCAGTCAGCTCCTTTTATGAGTATAAATAGAGAGACTATAAAAACTATAATCCAAGTTATTATTCCATATGTAATGATTACACAAAAATATTTTGCAAAGCAAAATAAAACAATGCACTGAAATTATAAAAACTAACTTTTATTGTGTATCCAATATCAATTTGTACCCTAGTTGTTTGCATTTATATCTAAAGACTTATCATTGATTTTTTTGATGTACTTATTTTCTAACTCTTCTTCTAATTGTTTCCTTATTTTCTGAAATTCTTTTGCTCTGTTCACAAGAAACTCTCTGCGTAGATAAAAATATCTATCCAAAAGAGATATATATTTTCTTCCTTTTTCTTCACCATGAGCATACAAAACTGCAAACTCAAAAAGTGCAGGGGGTAGTATGGGATATTCACCGACAAATATTCTCATACTCAAAAAATAATCTACCAAATAATAAGAATAAACGAAACGATGTGTAATAAACACTTTTTCATCAAATACTACAGAGTGTCTATTTGGATCAGTACTATCAAGATGTTTCAAAATCATTCGTTCGTATTCGAAATCGTCAGCGAGGATTACAAGAGAACTAGCCTCCTGAACAGCACCTATTACTCCTAGGACACCTTCATCAACAATTACGCATCGTTTAAAATTTACCTCCGCACCATGAGCTATTTTTAGAAGGTCTTCAAATTTGTGCATGGTTAAATTTATTTTATCAATAACTATAATATTACAAAATACTTGGCAGCTTTTACATTAAACTTTAACAAAATTTTTTAGATAAAATGAATTAGTAAATAAAAAAGAAGTTGCAAAAAGTAGTATTTTTATACTTTATAATCCTGTTACTATGAATCGTGATGAAGTTTATGACAAATACGGTCATCGCCGTCTGGCCGATTTATCCCCGAAGAACAACAACTACGTGCCTCAGTAGCAGAAGCAGGAATAACTGTTCCAGAAGCCCTCTGCCATTTTCTCGAAATTTTTAATCGTCAACGTAAAAAATGCCATTTAATGAAGCTGTCCAACAAGCACCAGACGCTATCTTACAGGCCGCCATAGGAAATCTCATGACAGGTGGGTGATCAATAGATAGGTCAGATGTCGAATAAACCTATAATGCCTCGTCATATATTTATTATTGTTTCGATAAAATGTGTTATTTATTCATTCGTATACATTACGAAACTGCACAATTATCGATATATTATTCACATCTATAAAACTAGATAAGATAATAATAGTTGTTTATTGATTCTTCAAAAATATATATAAATTTTTATACATCTTTTTATAAGTTAATAATAAAAGATTTCGTATATAAAAATTTTATTTATTACTATCAAACAAGCTAAAAAACATGTGCTTTTGGGAAGAAATCTGCAAAATAAAAATTGAATATCAATCGCTGTTAACATCAAAAATTTCAATAGAAAAGGAATAATTATACATAAACATTTAGTATTAAAATAAATGAGTGAAATTAGGAAATTAATTGAATTATACTGAAAGTTATTTTTGGCGGAGAGAGAGGGATTCGAACCCTCGCTAGGGGTTTCCCCCTACTACAGGTTTAGCAAACCCGCCCCTTCAGCCACTTGGGTATCTCTCCTCAGCTACTATTATATTAGTAAATTGCAATTAAAACAATTAGAAAGATACACAATCCAAATACTCCACATGTCTTCTACGACTCTGGATATGTGATTTTTTCAATACTTTATTTTTTACTATCGAATTAATCAATTCTCCAGCCACTAGATTTGGAAATACTACGAAATCAGCTCCTAGATCATAAAGTATTCTTGTATCATGTTCATTTGAGGCAATAACTACAACAAGTATAGATGGATAAAATGACTTTACATGACGTATTATCGTTTTATTTTCATGCAAACCTGGCACTGTACTAATTACTAAATTTGTCTTTTTTAAATTTACTGATTCCCAAAGAAGATCATCAGATGCGTCACTATATATTACATTATATCCTTCACGTTTCAAACTTTTTACATTGTGAATATCTAAATCAATAATCAAAATATTTTCTTTTCTGTTTTTGTAAATTATGTTTCGACCAGTTCTTTTGCATCCTACAAGTATTATTTCATACGAATCTTTTTCCGTAACTATCTCTTGTGCTTTCCTTTTTCTAAATTCGAAAATACTTAAAAATTCTTGTATTTTTTCATAGATTTTGAGATTGTAATAAATTAAATACGAGGAAATAACCATCGTTATAGCCCCAGTTAATGTCATAATAGTGAGAGTTGTATTGTCTAAAATACCCAATTTTGTATAAGCAAAGTTTGTTATTATTAAGCTAAATTCAGATATCTGAGCAACAGCAAGAGATGTCAAAAATCCTACTTTTTTAGAATACCCCATCCATCCCATAATTAACATAACTATCAAAGGATTACCAATTAGCACAAACAAACTAAAGATAATCGAAGGAGAGATTGCGTCAATTAGAGAATCAAATTTGATATGCATTCCTAAAGAAACAAAAAATATTGCCAAAAAGAGATCTCTTACCGGCCTTATCCAACTTTCTATCTGCAACGACTCATAACGTGATGATAAAGCTATGCCAGCTATTAATCCTCCAACCTCAATAGTAAACCCTACAAACTCAGAGCCCAAAAATGCAGACAATCCAATAGCCCATGCAACAGAAATTATAAATAAAATTTCTTTTTCAAATCTTAAAGAATCTAACAAAGGGAACAAAACAAATTTAGAAAACAAAAATACTAAAATACCAATAACGACAGCCTTAATAAGCGTTGTCAGAATGGGTATCAAAATATTTGGATCATAAATATTTGATAATCCACTAAGAGTAGAAATAAGTATCAAAATAAGTATAGCCACAAAATCTTGGACAAGCAAAAAACCAACACTTATCTTTCCCCACAAGCTATCCAATTGATTAATTTGACTCAATAATTTGATAATTACTATCGTAGAACTAAACGTAAGCCCGATAGAAATATAAAGAGAAGCTACAAGAGAAAACCCCATAGCAAGACATATAAAAATCCCAACAATACTAGTAAAAACAATCTGCCCTATACCTGTAGCAAAAGCAACTTTTCCTAGTTTTTTTAATTCATCAAGATTTAGCTCTAAACCTAAAGTAAACAAAAGCATTGCAACGCCAACTTTGGATAGAAGATCAATACTTTCTTTGTTTGGTTCTAAAAAACCTGGTGATAATGGACCTATGATAAGGCCGGTTAAAATAAATCCTAAAAGAGCAGGTAATTTATTTTTAACAAAAATAAAACCCCAAAAAGCAGCTAGCAACAAAATAATTGCAAATTCTAAAAAAATATCCATTTTCATAGATCAAAATTCATTTGATTGGTCGTCTTGACTATCAACAGTCAATATAGCATCTATAATCTGATCTTTCGATACTAACCATAAATAGATTTTATCTATATCGCTTTTAACATCTTGCGGAATATTAGGATCTTGCCTTAAAGAGGAAAAATTAACTATCAAAGTCTTTAATCTTACTGAAATATCCTTTACCTCTACAAGTTTATTTTCTGGAATACGTCCTGTTGCTATCAGATCATCAATGTTTCTATCTCTATAATCGGATAGAAATAAAGTCAGTTCATCTACAGAATCTCCATAAATCTCTACCCTATTAAAGTATTCTATTTCAGGCAAAAATATGAAATTGTTTCGAAGTAGAGAATATATTACTGTATATTTTTCAACATCTTCGGCATAATAAGTTTTTTCTATCGAATGATATCTTTGTGTTTGTAAATTTAGCGCAATAATCTCAGCACTAGCAAATATGCGCGATGAATTATAATAAGTCATCAAAAAAGGGAAAAATACAAATATTGACAATAAACCAATTAATGAGATAAAGACAACTACAAAAGACAAAATTACTCTTGACTTTACACTGTTTTTCGAAGAAGTAATTTGTGGACTATTTTCTGAAAAAAGCTGATTATAAATGGGCCTATTTATACTATTAAGTTTTTTTTGAAAGTCGGTGAGTTTTACCGTTTCATCAACATTTTTTTCATCTGTTAAAAAATAAATATTCGATAAATCGATTACTTCTTCATCATGCTTATCAAAAGTAAATGAATTATCAGATTTTCTATTGTAATCAATACGATTTATATACGTTGGCTCTATGGCATATTCTCGCACCAAGGTATCACGGTAGTGACAAAAAAGCTTAAATAAAGCTTTATCAAAACTTACAAGAGGTGTCCATGCAAGATCATAGAGATTTTTATCAGGTATATATGCTCGCTCAAAAAGAGGATTTTGAGAGTATTGACCTTGTAAAAATCTTAATCTTTTAGCTTTTCCACCAAATGTCAATAACTTATTTGCAATAGATAAAACACTAATCTCTTCAGGATAGGTAATAGTATATATCTGACCGTATGTTTCTTTAATAAATAATGTTTTTAATAATCCTCTTATAGCATCATCAATATAAATATAATACATAAACTCCAATCCATCACCATGAATTATGATTTCTTCGTTCATTACAGCTTGTCTGATTAGAGAATGCAAAACCTCATCGCTTTTTAGATCAATCTCCAGACCAATAATATTACCAAAACGTACAATTGTAGATTTTATTTTAAATCTTTTGTAATACTCTTTTACTGATTTCTCTAAAAAAAACTGTAAATCAGCCTGAGTATAAGATTCTTCGGTATTTAGATGATTTCTATGTGTTATGAGATCTTTATGGAGATGAAGACTTGTGGTGATGATATAACGAGCCTGCTTCTTGATAACCAATTGCATTACTTGTTCGCAAAATATGGTATTTTCTGAAAAATATTTTGAAGTTATTTCATCATCTCTTGAATTATTATCATGAAATAAATGTATAACATAGTCTATCTTTTCATATTCTTGCACAATAGTTTCAAACTTATTTTTATCTATAAAAATATAATCCTTAGATTTAGAAAATTGACGTATATAAGGCAGTTTTTCTTCGATAAATTCATCAACCGAAATAACAGAAGCGCCATTACAGACACACATCTATAAGCCTACTACCAAAATAATTAGCACTATTTATTATT
>CAZDBO010000004.1:0-88537 GCA_964503755.1 uncultured Candidatus Saccharibacteria bacterium | reverse complement strand
GTGGGCCATTAGGTGCATTTGTTGGTGGGGGAATTGGATTATTGGTGTTTTTTGGAATTATGATGTATGAGAGTACATTAAGTGAAGAAGGATTAGCTAACAGATATATATGTTTTGATCCAGGTTTTGTATTAACGGAAGATAAGATAGATAAACAAATACCAAAGTATTTTGTTGTAGAGAAGGGAGGAATTGTACGTGGGACAGATCAAACAGTAGAAAATGATAACTTGGAATATGTATTATCAACTAATTTTAGAAATGATTTTTCAACGCCAGTTGGAAATATAGTCCCTCTGGGTGCTGAGTGTAAACTATCTTCAGATGGTTCGCAAGCCTATTGGTCTTTTAATGTGTATAAATTTGTTGCAGATACAGGGGGTAATCAACAAAATATAGATTTTAAGAACACAACTATATGCCAAAGCCCAATACTTAGCTCTTATGATTTGCGGGGGTTGCCAGTTACAGGGACTACAACATTTTTTGGTTGTTTGCCAAATTCTATCAACGGTTTGACTTCGTTTTTTGTGCGATTGATTGTGGGATTGAGTGTTTTCATAAATTTGTTAATCATACTTATCAATGTCATTTTTGTTCTTTCTGATCCTACAAATTCTGAGAAGATATCAGCTGCTCAGAAAAGAATTATTAATTCGGTATTAATTTTAGGATTTATAATTTTCGTGATTTTCTTTCTTCGAATTTTTGGTATAATTTTATTTGATCAGAGCCTGATATTAGGAGTATAAATTTATATTTAATTTATGAATAATCAAATAAGAAAAACATTATTTTTCGATAATTTTTTTGTGCAGAAATTAATACGTGCTTTATTAATTCTTTTGCCAGATAAAAATTTTTTTGTTAATACTTTACAACTATTGACTCTTTTTCTTATTTTTGTAGTTTTTTTTGTTATTTTTTACTCATCTGGATCGTCTCATGTCATATCGGCAGAATCACCTTTTGGAGACAACATTGATACAACCATGGATGGAGCATTTTCTTATTTGACTGGCACTTTTGGTGGGCAGTTATTTAATTGTTTTTATGGAAATACTCCCATTGGAAAAACAAGCGGTAACGATATTGACTGTAGTGATGGTAGCGTTAATCAAGCAAATATACAGGCACTTATGGAAGGTACCTATGCAGGTCCTCTATTGTGGCGTGCTGATGGTGGAGCAATAGGAAGAATAGTGAATAGTTCTAGAGCAGTTGTATCACTAAGAGTGTTAAATCCTGGCGAAACAGCTCTTTATTATGCAAAGCAAGCAAAAAATGAAGTGTATGCTCAATCTATAGACATTCAGTCTGGGCGCAATGTATTGGCACCGGTATTTTTTTTGTACGAAACTACCAAAAATCTTGCATTAAGCATTGTTGTAATAATATTGCTTGCGGGTGCTTTTAGCATATTGATATCGAATCTTACCTTTTCTGAAAGTAAGTTGAATATAGTTCAACTGTTTATGAATACGGGTATAACGACTGTTTTTATACTTTTGTACTACGAAATAGCGGCTATCATATATGATTTGACTGTTAACTATGGTAATGCTTTGGTTGTTGGGGTTTTATCTCCTTATATAAATGCTAGAACAGTGCTGGAAAGGCTACAACCTGGTGGTGACCTAAGTATAATGGCACTTTTCAGTACTATGTATTTTGTGGGAGTTAATGATGCATTATTAGTTGTGTTGAAATCTATATCTTCATATTTTGAGCCTGTTTTGTATCAAACTGCATCCGCTACCATGGGTCTTTTGCCATCTGCAGCTACATCTCTAGTGGGAGATGGTGCGGCAAATCTTATAGGAACTAGCATATCTTTTCTTTCAGGTTTTGTAGTTGGTTTGTTTATACCTGGTATAAAATACGTTTTATCGTCAAAGCCTTTATTTGATACTATTGTTGCTTTTATTATCTTTGTTATGCAGTTTAGGATATTCTTTTCTTTATTATCATCTTTTGTCAATTTTGTTCTGATGACTGGTTTTGGACCAATCATGATTGTAAATTCGGGTATAAATGAAGGATGGGAAAATGGTATATTGCCTAAATTAAAAATGCTTGCTGCAAACGGACTTGTGTTTCCTGTAACATTTTTCTTTATACTTCTTGCCGCAATAACATTTAATATAAGGATACCTGATCGTATAATAGATGATCAGGCATCTGTTAGAAAAGAACAGATATGTAGCTTTGATACAGTTGTTAGTAATAAGAGTCCAGAGGTAAATAGTAGAGCTAACTCACTCTATTCGGCTCAGTATTATGATCATAAACTTACTAACACAGTTAATCAAACAATTTTTGATACAGTTCCAGCTTATGAAGGATCATGTATGCCAGCTTTTTTTAGTATGTCATGGATGTATTTTCCAGCTCCTCTTGGTATCATTGGTCCGCCAGCAGAACAACCATTGGTTGTTACCGGTTTAATAATGACATTCTTAGGTATAGGATTTATCGTAATAGCTTCTGTGAGAGTAAATCAGTTTATTTCGGAGCTTTTGAATGTAAAACCAGAGTTTCAGGCTTTTGATGGAATAGTAGGTGACGCAATGGGTGTTGTAAAATCTATGCCTGGTGTTGCGGCATTGACTCTTCCAGTGGCACTGCCCATTGCTGGTTTTGCAGTTGGGCAGGCATCAAAACTTGGAGGTAAATTCTGGAAATCGGGTGCTGGACGTTTATTAAAATATTTGGATAGCAAGTATATACCATCAAATAATAATCGTCAATCTAAACCTGCTTCAAATTCTAACCAGGAACAAGCTTCAAGTAATGCACAATCAAATCAATATAATATTATTAATCGATTCTATTTAAGATTAAGATCATTTTTGACAGGTAGTGGAAAGATCGGAAGAGAAAGGTATTCGGACTATTATGATCAATGGTTTCAACCGAGATCTTATGATTTGACAGGTGTCAACCAAGGTGGACGTATATTGCCATATTCTGAATACATGAATCAATTAAGCAATGATATTGCAACAAAAGTTGGTAGACAGTCTGGATTTATAGGTCCAGATCAGACTACTACCTTGGCTCAACTACCTTCGCACCTTCAGCCTACAGCGTATCAGCTATTAGTTGAAGCAACTCAGAAAACAACACAAGGTCTTACTAACGTTGCGACACGTGCACAACAACTAGGTGAAATTTTCCAAAAACTTGGAGGACAGTTAACTGGATTGATGGCAAAGATTGAACAAGTTTTAAGAATGTTGGACACTTTTACTTAAAATATGATTTTTGGTTATGTGCGTTTTAGCAGCAGTAGGTAGAATATTATTATCCACGAATATTCCACTTGCCCCAGATCGAATTGATGTAAACACTGGAACGACTCAATACACTCAATTACCGCCTAGAATTATTAATTCTTTAAGCCAAGGAGGATTGAATAATGATAATAATGGGGATAATAATGGGGATAATATTAACGGACTTCCTAGACTTGATACAATAAATCAAGTTTATACATACGGATACGACGACGGAAGAAACATTAGAGGAGCGCAGGCAAGGCAACCGAATACATCTCGAGGTTCTAATCCCTATGGTGGGAATCGACCATATCAAGATAACAATCAAACAGTAGGACAAAATCCTTCAATAGAAGGTAAATTTGGATTAAAAGTTGGGGATGGCACATCAGAAGGTATTGAAGGAGAAAAATCCATACATTTAAAAAAATACGGAGGAATAATAAGACAAAAAGGTAAATTTGGATTACAAGTTGGGGTTGACACATCAAAAGGTATTGGAAGAGAAATACAAGAAAGTGAGGTTGGATTAGAAGGTGCTTTTGAAAAAGAATTAAAAAGTCCAAATGGAAATACTGGTGGAGGATCAGTAGATACAGTTAATACACTTGGAAAAGTTAATTACTATGTATCTACCTTTGGATCTGCAGCATCAATATCAAATGACGGTCGGAGAGGTGTCTCAAGAGTAGCTGGACAGAAAAGTATAGGTTCAAATAATTTTAACATAGCTCGATCACCATACTCTTCAGGAGATGGGAATCAGGGAAATGAACAAGCACCACTCCAGACTTATGAAAATGAACAAGCACCACCCCAGACTTATGAAAATGAACAAGGACAATTTAAACAACAAACTATACCAACACCATACTCTTCAGGAGATGGGAATCAGGGAAATGAACAAGCACCACTCCAGACTGATGAAAATGAAAAAGGAAAATTTAAACAACAAACTATACCAACACAACCAAAAGTACGAAATTTCTTTCAGGAAAGAGCACAGCTTATTAAAAAAATAGTTAAGTCCGTTAAAAATGTAGGCAAAGCTGCTGGACTACTAGCTCGAGCTGGTGCAGCTCTTGCTGCAGCTTTTAGTAATCCTGTTACTGCTACGATAATTATTGTTTTGATAATATTGTTATTACTTTTCTTGATAATAATCTCTATCAACACCCGTCCCGCGACAGAAACCGCAGCAAATGATGTAATAAGAAATTCTATGTCTAAGCTTACAACTGGTAATCTTATGATAGTGACTTATCCTGATGTCAAGCTGGCACAGTCTGTATCCTACAATGCGGCAAATGAAATACAGACCCAACCTAAGAGTTCAGACGGTGGCAGAAATATTTATGAATTTAAGTTTGTTGCGAATTATCAAATAGATTTAGAGAAATTTATAAATAGCGTATTTTATGGAGCTTCTGGATTTATAGAAGAGTATAGAGTTTTGATAACAAAGATCCAAGAAACAATTACATTTAATAATTCTAACGTAGAAATAAAAAATATATCTTTTTTTGATACAACAAGAAAAAGACTATCTGCAAGTCCAAATTATACAATAGAAACCAATGAAGAAACTGGTCTTTCTAGCGTTACTTGGACTACGGAGAAATCCTGGTGGGATAGTTCACTTTCTTATCCATGTAAGATGAACCAAAATGCGGAAAAGACTTGCAGGGGATACGTAACTTTTTCGATTGATTATATATTGAAAAATAATCCTAATGATTTTAAGAATCATATGTTTTCTTTGAGTCATGAAATTAAAGCGGATGTAATGGTTATTAGAAATGCAATGGGCGCACAAGTTTCTGATTATTCGTTACCTGAGGTTGTATATAACTTGTGCCGTACTCGGACTGGAGGTGTATTTTTATGTCAGGTAGGTTCACCTCGACTAGAGAAAGGTGAGGATCCATGGGCTGGTGTTACAATAGAATCGGTTAGAAATGAAGCGATATCTGTTGATGATTTAACTCTGGCTTGTCCCCTAGATAAGGGTAATAATATAATATGTACGGCAGGGCGTAACTATCCAAGGAATATGAATAATGAGTATGCAGGTTCGCCCCATAATGCTTTGGATCTAGTTCCAAATTCAATCAACAGGACAGTTTATGTAGCATCAGAGGCACAACGTATTAAAATTAATAATACAAATCCGATGTGCGGAGCAACGGTTATTCTATATAATGGTAATTTGGCAATATTGTATGCACATGTAGATGGTAATTCAATTGCTAGCACTTCTGCTTCCTTAAAAAATGCAATGGATCAACAGAATAATTTCGTTGAAATAAATGATTTACAGATTGGAAGTATTATGGGAAGTTTACAAGAAATAAATGGAAATGTGTACTTTTCTAATGGTAAGTTATGTGCGACAGGAACACACCTGCACTTTACCATACTTAAAACCGATGGTACGCCTGTTGAGGAATTATATGATAAGGTTAACCAAGCCTGTGAAGGTAAAATAGACCGATGTCCTGATGAATAATTTTGTTATTATTTATACATGAAAGTAGCAAAAGAAAAGAAAGGAGCAAAAGTTAGTAAACTGCGTTATTTTTTTGTTATTTTAATATTAGTTTGCGCTCTTGGGGTTGTAATATGGTATCTGTGGAATCGTAATAATTCTGAACCTGAGACTAAAAGACCATATCCATATGTGGAAATAGATTTTCGTTCTGTGGATAAATACGGGACAGAATATCGCATCGTAAACAGTGAACCATTCAAATTTGATACATCAAAATCACCTATTAAGTATTATGAAGTTGATTATACAAATATTGATACAACTGTAGTCCAACGACTGACGACTCTTGCAGCTTCAAAATTTGGATTTCAGAATAAATTAGACAGCAAACAGCAAAGTCTGGTAGTATGGTCGGTCGATGGTACCCAAGATTCTGTTGCGAAGTATGGTTATTTGTCTTATGGGTATAAAACAAAGATTATTACTCTTTTTATAAATTCTGACAATATAAAGTATTCATTAGAAAATGATAACGAGGATAGTATAAAAAAAGTAATAGCTGAAGATTTTGGTTTTTTACCCAATAATCTTGTACTAAAGGAAAAATTAGACAAGGAAAATGGTGTTTTTGAATATCATTTCATAAGTAAAATAGATGGATATACTATATTTCGTCCATCATATCAGTCAAGTCATCTTGTCGTAAGAATAAAGGACAATAATATAAAGCATATAGATTACGTTGTAATCCCAAATGTTCTTATTGAAAAAGGTAATCTAACACCTTTACAAGAAATAAGCACTGTAAATGCAGCACGATTAGATATTGATGCTAGATTTGAATTGACCACTTTCAGACCATATTCTGCAAATCAAATAATAAAATATCCTATCAAAGTAAGATTGGATAAGTTAGAAGAATATATGTATTACATGTATGTTGATTCGACAAATGACAAGAAAGTTTTATTTTTGCCTGTTGGATATGTCACTGCACAGTTTGAAGATACGGATGGTATGAGAGGTATTGGGAGATTATATGTTGTAAATCAGCAACCTGAATAATTGTTTAATTTTTATACTTTTGTAATAATAACTTGCCTATGCCAAATAGCACCACTAATATAAAAACTGATTACTATTTACCACCTGATCGAAAAGTAGAAATAAAAGAAAAAATTAAGGCTTTTTTTAATGCTTTTGGAAATTTGATTACGGTAATAGCACTTATCGCGATACTTGGAGTAGTATCTTATTTTTTTATATTTCCGTTTAATGTAGTTGATGGTATCTCGATGCAACCTAATTTTTGTAATGGTGATATTTATATTACGAATAAAATTACTGATTATTTTAACAATTACTCAAAAGGAGATGTAATTGCTTTTAAGTATAACGAAAAAAGTAACTACATCAAGCGAATTATCGCAATGGAAGGCGATACTGTAAAGATAGAAGGTGGAAAAGTATATGTCAATGGTATACAAATTGAAGAACCTTATTTGCCTGAAGGAAGAACTACGGAGGTAGGTGGGTGGAGTCAACTTGCCGAAGGGATGGAATATGTTGTACCAAAAGGACATTATTTTGTACTTGGTGATAATAGACCATTTAGCTCTGATTCTAGGGATTTTTTAGCGATTTCCTCCTCAAGAAAACCAATGAATGGCAATGTAATAGCTGTTGTTTGGCCACCTGAAAGAATGAGAATATTTGATAAAAATCAGGGCTTGCCAGAAGATGAATGTGTAAAATAGCTTTCATTTTTAAATTAGTTTCAAATTCAATTTGGACATACATGATAACTCGAGATATAAACTTCATATTTATCGCCGCATAACCTTTAAAAACTTAAAAAACGGTTAAATATCGAAAATATTGAAAATATTGAAAATATTGAAAATATTGAATTCAAATTTTATCTCAGGCGATTACACTATTTGTGAATTTTTTTGAATTTATTATAAAATTTAACTCCAATTTTGAGTTTTTCATTTATATTATCGAGTTAATTAGTGACTCATAGTGCATCATTAAAAACCATTGCATTTGTAAACATTAATTAAAGTTGTTTTAGAATGCACTAAAAGAGATTCTCTATAAATTAGAAAGAATGTTAACTTTTTGATCTAAATAATTTGCTATTTTTGACAAAGCGAAATATTCACAAATTAAATAAGGCAAAAACGTTGTTTAATTATAAAATTTCCAATTATCAAATTAAAATATTTTTTTAAAATACTCTTATCAATTTAAATCAAATATGCCCGATTAAATTAAGTCTTTAATATCGTCTGGCTTTATAAGACCTTTTTCTGTGATATAACCACCAGTAATATATTTTGCAGGCACAAGATCAAATGCTGGATTTATAATATGAATATTATCATGTGTATAATCCCAAACTTCCTCAGGACTGCGTAGCTCTATCAAAAATTTTTCCGGATCTTTTGATCTGGGATCTAATTTCATAGTCTGTGTAACAACAAAAAATGGGATATTAGCTTCATAACATGCTAATACAAGTGAATATGTTCCAACTTTATTTACTAAATCACCGTTTAGTGTAATACCATCGCTACCCACGATTGCTACTTCAGGGTTTTCATATCGCCTGTCTAAAACTATTGAGGATATAAATGAATCAACATAATGTATTACATGTACACCGTTTTGTGTCAATTTTTCTGCTGTGACGCGACCTTGAAATTTGGGCCTAGTTTCTGATTGAAATACTCTTATCTTTTTAATTTTGTTTATATCTATTAATGTATCTCTCACTAAAGAAGAGTGACAATGAGTAATAAATCTAGAATAATTTTTTAAGATCATCATAGCATTAGTCCTAATCACTTCATACGATTCATCAATATATTTGAAAAATTGCTCTATTTTATCAATCATTTTTACCCTAAGCTCCTGTTGATTTTCGCATTCATCAATATGAGCTAGTATATATGTCATCGCATTATAAGCTATAGGCTCATTTGGTCTGGCTTCCGCCAGTGCAAAAGCATAATATTTCACTTTTTGTTTAAAGACTTCAAAATTATGTACTTTCGTATGTGTAATATAATTGAGTAAAGCTTTAACTGCAGCTTTTGCGATATTTGTATTGCCTTGTATTTTGAGCTCTTTAATTTCTTGTATTGTCTTTTCTAGCTCTTTTTCCATATTGTTTTAATAAATTATCATATTTTTGTATTTCAAAATTTCGCAGGTAAGACGAATTCTATTCTCGCTTGTAGAATAAATCGTAAACAATTTTTCCCCTTTACAAACTTTTTCCCCAACTTGCTTATGTAGATAAATACCTGCAGATTTAATATTTGGAGCGCCTAGGGAGTGAGCTAAATCTTTGATTAAATGATTTTCTATGTCGGTTACTATGCCATCTTGATCAGCTACTATATCACACTGATAGTGTCCTGGTTTTAGATCTTCCGGTTGGACATTTGGATTGCCACCTTGGGCAGCTATGATTTTTTGGAAAGCTTTATAAGCTCTACCGGATTGTAATTCTTTTTTGGCTTTTTCATATCCTTTGCCATGTTTTGCTTCTCCGCATAGTTCTAATAATTCTCCTGTAAGCATCAGTGATACATCCTCGAGTGGCAAATATCTATCTTCTCTTTGTAAAAGTACTTTAAGTAGATCAATTGCTTCTAATACAGGACCTATTCCTCTTCCGTCAGGACCGATTGCATGTCTAGTTACAACTTTGATTTTTATACCAAATTTTTCAGCAATAGATTCAAATTTTTCTCGTATCATGTGGACGTCTTCACTATGGTGTACTTTTGTGTCGGGACCGTAAGGTATATCCAAAACCAGATGAGTCAATCCCATAGCCACTTTTTTTGCCATTATGCTAACTATAAATTTGTCATACAGTTCGATTCCAAGAGGTTTTTCTATCTCGATAAGTGCCTCATCTGCAGGTGCGAGATCTAGACCACCTCCCCAAACAATACATGCATTATTTTTTCTAACGAGATCTTCAATTTCTTCTTTAGAATAAACCATATTACACAACACTTCCATTACATCTGTTGTGCCCGCTGGTGATGTAATAGATCGTGTTGATGTGTTTGGTATAACAAGACCTAGAGATGAAATTATACTAACTAATATTGGAGTAATACCTTTTCCTGCAAGTCCACCGATGCTATGTTTATCTACTACTTTTTCATATGGCCATCTAAATACATCACCCGTGTAGGCCATAGCTCTGGTGAGATAATAAAGTTCTTTGTCGCTAAATCTGGGATTAAAGCCACATGCTGCAAAATATGTTGCCTCTATTGTACCGAGACGACCTGAGACTATATCTTCGAGTATTGATTTAATTTCTTTATAATTTAATTCTTTACCTAAAAGTTTTTTTCTAATGCTTAAAATAGATTTTGGTTGTGATAAAAAATTAACTTCTATAATGTCGCCTTGATGTAATTTCATCTTTTCCCAAAGAGCATTGGAGATACCTATTTCGTGATGAGATACTAATCTCTCTGTTATATCGACATTAACTATAAACTTCTTTTTAGAAGTAGGTCTTGTGATTTCTAATTTTGTATCTGTGGTTATGGCCTCTTCAATAGCTTTTCTATGATTAATAATGATAGTTTTTTTATGATTAGATGATAGGTCTATTTTTCTGGCTCTAAGATAAAACATAACTTTTATATTCAAGATAGAAAATCTGAATAAATATTTCAACTGTCATTGCAAATAAAAATTAAATTTTGTAATGTTAATTATTATGAAAACAGTAGTAATCACCGGATGTACCAAAGGTATTGGAGAAGCACTCGCTTATCGATTTGCAAAAGAGAATTATAATGTTATAGGTATAGCTAGAGATGAAGAAAAGTTAAAATTGATGAAAGAAAAATTTGAAGCTGAATTCAACATAAAATTCATTTATTTTGTAGCTGATCTGTCGAAACACGAACAGGTTAGTAAGTCTATTGATTTTTTGACGGTAAATGACTTTGATGTATTGATAAATAATGCTGGATTTGGATTGCATGAAGAATTTATACAGTTGGATATCGACGCACAAATATCAATGATTAATCTAAATATTACAGCATTGGTGAGACTGACTCATTTTGCAATTAAAAAATTTAAAAAAATGGAAAAACATGATGCTGCTGTGATAAATATCGGTTCTACGGCTGGCTTTATGCCGGGTCCTTATAATGCGATTTATTTTGCTACAAAGGCTTTTGTAAATAGTTTCTCGCAGGCGGTGCATGAGGAGTTGGAAGGTACAGGAATAAATGTTTTATGTATATGTCCTGGTCTTACAAAGACTAATTTCTTTGAAAATGCAAAGTGGGATATTAATGGACAGATGATGTCAGCAGAAGAGGTTGCGGATATTACATATCAAAGTTATTTGGAGAAGAAAGTAATTGTTGTGACTGGTTTTTATAATGCTTTTATGATTTCAATTATTAAGAGATTACCAGAGTCTTGGAAAAGGTATATTACTAAAAGACTTTTGAAGTAGTTTTGTATTCAATTATCAATTTTGTTTGTAGACATCTTCAATTGAAAATTTCTGATAAAACAAAGTATGCGAGGTAATATAATTTGATTGTGAGATTTATAAAATTTTTAACCATAAAACATATTTAATTACTTATAATTGAGATAACAATTATTGTTTATATTAATTTCTAATTGTTAACATAAACCTTACATAAAAGTGTTTGATCGAAATTTAATCAGTAATAAGTTTGAATTTCACAAATTGTTGATGTTTCTTTGAAAATTTTTGTTTAAACTTTTGTATTAAGAATATTGTCAATTTAATTTCAAAACATATTTTAGAAATTGATACGTATTTTGTATAGCATAACCTAGAGTATCATTATTTGGCACCTTTGCTGATTCGGAAAAATGTATTACAAAATGGGCTATGTTTTTAGCATCTAAAATTTCTTTTTTTGCAGTCAATAGTCGTGAAGTTATATTATTTTTTCCTGCAATTTTCATTCTTCTTCTAATTTGACTGAGCGAATCTGGTATTATAAATATAACAAGTAGGTTACATTCTTTTTTTAAGGCATTATAAATACTTTTAGCTCCATTATTTTCACATACCAATATAGAATTTTTGTATTTATTTATAGCATTCATAAGTTCATTTCTTGGTGTTCCATAAAGATTTCCTGCATGAATATTGTATTCTAAAAGATCATATGTTTTTATTAACACATTGATTTCTTCAGTTTTACTTAAGTCTATATTTGTTTTTTGTGGTCGAATGTAATCATCATTTATATTGTCTTTTCGAGTATTAGGTCTTGTAGTAAATGTACGAATTTTATAAAATCCTTTTTTGATAAGATATTCTGCAAGTGTTGATTTTCCCGCTGAACTTGGTCCTATGATTATAATCAAATTGTTTTTTTGTGAATCAATGACAAATTTTCTGTTATCATTTTCATATGCAATTTTAAACTCATTCAATTTTTTAAATTGTGAAAGTATTTTTTTGATGAAGTTAGAAACCATAGATTGAATTTTATATTAAATTGTGTCATAGATAAATCATGTTTAGATCAATAAATCCATATACTGAAAAAGTTATCTTTGAAAATCCAGAGATTACAGATGAAGAGTTGGAAAAAAGGATTGAACTTGCACACAACACATTTTTAAGATGGACAAAACTTACACTTGATGAAAGAAAGCAGATTGTATCGAGGCTAATAGATATCTTAACCACATACAGATCAAATCTTGCTTATTTAGTTACTTCAGAGATGGGAAAAACTATTAAAGAATCTGAGTCTGAAATTAATAAATGTATAAAATTAATTCGTTATTATATTGACAATATAGATAATTACATTGCTGATGAGTTTATAGAAGAAGGTAAAAAAATTATTTATGAACCTTTAGGTCCAATATTCGCCATTATGCCTTGGAATTTTCCTTTTTGGCAGGTTTTTAGATTTGTTGTGCCGAATTTATTGTCAGGAAATGTTGTTGTATTAAAACATGCTTCAAATATCCAAGAATCAGCAAAAGTTATCGAATTTATATTTGCCAATCTTGGGTTTGGTTCTGGTTTGCTTGTAAATGTTGCTATATCTTCTTCAAGAGTAGAAAAAGTTATATCAGATCAAAGGATTTTTGGTGTTACTTTGACAGGCAGTGAAAATGCTGGTAGATCTGTTGCTAGGTTGGCTGGTCATTACATTAAAAAAGTTGTTTTAGAGTTGGGAGGGAATGATCCATTGATTGTGTTCGATGATGTTAATCTGGATTTCGTTTTAGATAACGCAGTAAAGGCAAGACTCAGAAATGCAGGGCAAGCCTGTAATTCGGCTAAGAGATTTCTGGTGCATCGAAAAATATTCGATCAGTTTGTTACAGGATTAAAAGGTAGATTTTCGTCTATAAAAGTTGGCGATCCATCAGATCCAAATACAGATATGGGACCGGTTGTGTCTGAAAGTGCTCGTGAACAGATTTTTGAACAGATTCAGATTGCTAAAAATGGTGGTGCAGATGTGATTTTTGGAGGAAGAAAGCTATATAATCAAGGATACTTTATCGAGCCTACAATCATTGTTAATTTATCACAAAACAATCCAATTTTAGATCAAGAAGTATTTGGGCCTGTTGCGTTAGTAATACCTTTTGAAGATTATCAAGAGGCAATCAAACTAGCAAATAATACATCATTTGGACTCAATTCTTCTGTTTGGACAAAAAATCCAGATTATCAAAATTATGCGATAAGAGATATTCAAGCTGGTAGCGTATTTATCAACCAAATAGCGACTTCGGATATAATGATGCCTTTTGGTGGAATAAAAAAATCAGGTTTTGGTAGAGAGATGGGCGAGGCTGGAGTTAGAGAATTTTTAAATATAAAAACTGTGATCTACAACAATGGCTAAAAGCGTTTTGATAACAGGTGCATCTAGTGGAATCGGATATCAGCTTTGTCATGTGTTTGCAGAAAATGGATTTGATGTAATTGGTGTTGCACGTAATGTAGAAATACTTGAGATGATGCGTGATGCTTGGGGGTCTATATATAAGACAAAATTTGAATTTTTAGTGTGTGATCTTACAAATAGCAATGATTTGTCAAATCTAATATTGTTTTTAGAAAAAGAAAACATAGATGTAATTATAAACAATGCAGGTGTTGGACTTTATGGTAGTTTTTATGCAACCGATATTATTAGAAATTTGAATATCATTGATGTAAATATTATTGCCTTAACGAAACTTACGCATCATTTTCTTAAAAAATCAAAAGGACAAAATAAGACAGTGATAAATATTTCATCAATTGCAGGTTTTTATCCTGGTGTAGGGAGTTCAGTTTATTTTGCATCAAAAGCTTATGTAAATAGTTTTTCTCAGGCAGTTGCAATGGAAAATGAAGAAAAGCATCGTATTATATGTGTGTGCCCTGGTGATACTTCAACTAATTTTTTTGAAAATGCCGGAGGTAGTACTCATCAAAATGCGGCTGATCCCAGAGAAGTGGCAGAGTTTGTATATAAAGTTTATAAAAAAAGAGATGTGATAAAAATTTTTGGTCTAAGGAACAAAATCTTGGCTAATTTATTAAAAATTCTGCCGGAGTTTTTGGTAAGAAAATATTCGAAGTATAGAAAAAAATAACAAATCATCTTGATTATATTAATTTTTGTTAAAATATGATAAATCATCAAACAACCAAAAGAAAACAAACAAAACAAACAAAAACGGAAAAATAATAAAAGCACAAACTCAATATCTAAATATAATTCTTAATAAATCATTTCTTATTTGGATTTTTACCATCGTCTTCTTGGCCTTCGTCTTATTGGCCTTTATTTCCGCTGTTTTGTCTATTTTTTTCTTCTTCGTCTAGCTTTTGTAATATTTCAATAACTTTCTCTCTATATGGATCGAGCGGGGTAGTGGTACCATCATACGGTTTCCCTGTACGTTCATATATTTCTTGAGCTAACCTTCGTGCTTTTTCGTCTGAATTTGGATCTTGATTTGGATTTTGTTCACCGTTTGCCATAGCAAATTAATTGTATAAAGTATTAGTCAATTTGTCAATATCATAGTTTAATAACATAACTAATTTAAATATGTATTTGCTTGCATTTTCAGCTTTTTAAGATATTTTTAAAAAATGTTTATGAGCTAGCTTTATAATTAATTTGTGCGTTTGAATATATTAAAAAACTTACCTTTTATGTTTCTGAATAATACCAAATAACAGAAAGACAATAGATAATTTTTTTGAAAATGCCGGAGGTAGTACTCATCAAAATGCGGCTGATCCTAGAGAAGTGGCAGAGTTTATTTATCAAGCTTATGTAAAAGGTAATGTTATTAAAACTTTCGGTTTAAAAAACAGGATATTGATTAGTTTACTAAAAATTCTTCCTGGGTATTGGGTAAGAAAATATTCAAAGTATAGGAAAATTATAAATTATTTTTGATGGGGATAGTTGGTTATCGTAACTTATATAAATCATTTTTATAGTCTACTATATTTTGAGTAATTTAAATTCAAAAGTAAAATAAGCCTATTATAGGAATTCTTTGCACAAACTAGGATTCAATCCATGAAGATATATATCTGTTTTTGATATACATGATATTTTCGAACTGGAGGGCATTACGAACATTTGAGTGTAAAAAATTTATTTTGGAGTGTATAATAAAATGATATAATTATAAATAAAGAAGTAGTACAACAGATACACAAACGACCTTTTGAGTTATTAAATAATTGTGTATATTATTTTACGCGGTATGTTGCTGCCCCTCTATTAATCAGAAATTAATTGAACCGTTTACAAAAGGATGCTTATATGGTCTAGTTTCTTTATTGGCCTGGGCTAATATGAATCAACCCATATTTCCTATGATTCCAATGATTGCATCTTCTTTATTTGCTTATTCACGGGATTTTGTTTGTTAGAAAAATAAAGATCGAGGTCAGCCACTATCTAAATGGATTGATGTATTAGGTTTGGTAGCCAAAGCTATGGTCACGCATGAAGTTATACGGATTTTTGTCGATCAGTTTAGTTTAAACATATTAAACTTATTATCGATGGCCATAGGAAACTTAATACCTTAGTTTATAAGTTTATTTATCATAGTTAATTAAAGCAATGAGTGGATAATCTCAATAAAAAATAAAAAAATGTGACAGTTAACTAAAATAAAATTAAAAGTTTTCTAATTTGAATAATTTAATGCTTAATTTAACTCCCCATCTCAATCACAAACTCTTCATCGGTACCAACAATTGTACATTTGGGCAAGACTAGTAAGGAGTAGAGAATAAGATTGTTATTTCCTTTTTCTAACTCAAACTCAGGTTTTGACCAAACTTTGATGTGTATATCACGATTTTCTTTTGTACGAATGAGATTTTGAATATTTTTAAGTTTTATTACATTGACACCATCGCCTATAATTACTACATCAGGATTTTCTGGATAAGAATTTTCTCGGTTTATAAACGTATGTGTAAGAAATATGTACTTTATTTGCCCAAGCTCTTTGTTTTGATAATCATTCCAAAGTTCGACTGCCAGTGGAGAGGTTTTCATGACTAAAGAACGCAATTCGTTGTAAAAAATAAACGACGGATTAAGTATAAATTGTCTTTTTATTCCATCTTTTTTAATTATTAAGAGGTCAATTTTTACGAGTGACATTAATTCTCTTCGTACAGCATTGATTTGTTCATCGATTTCGCGACCTACTTGTCGCATGTGTCTATATTTGTTCGGGTCAGAAAAAAATAGATATAGTATCTTTCGTCTTACTCTTGAAGTGATAATCAATTCTAAAATGTTACTTGGATTTAACTTTTGATTTAATTTCATAACGTTAGTATACAAAATTTAATCAGTTTTGAAAAGTAAAGCTATAAAATTTTGCTATCATATCTTTATGCTTAGTTTTATAAATAAAGATTTTCAATTATTAAGAAAATTTTTTGCTCGTTGTCCTAGGTGCAACACATTATCATCCGAATGGGAAATACATAGAGTAAAATATAATCTTAATTTTTATTTTACGAAATTGACTATTTTTAAATTTATAGAAGTTGTTTGTTTGTCTTGTAAACATTCTGTAAAAATTCATGAAAAACTTGCAAGGCGTATTTTTTCAGGTGGATTTGATGGGAATAAGTTAATCAGTCAGGCTAACACATATTATAAATTTGGATTTTGGCATATATTTTTGGCTGAGTCTTGGAAAATTTGGTTGTTTGCTTTCCTGATTATTAGTGTTTTTTTATTCTTTGATTTTTTGAAATATGATGTAGTCTATGGTGAGCCAATTTTAATAAATTCACAAAAAGATATAAATAGTGAATTAATTGGTAAATATATTTCAATAGACGGAAGGATAGAATTAGCACAACTTTACACTGTGGATAAATATGAAGTAACACCAGATAATAAAACCAGTAACTTAAGAGAATCTGTTATTTTTGTACCATTTTACGATAAGGCTGATCAAACGTTTTATGTGCTTTTTGCTGGTGGAAAAGATGCAAGAGAGCAAATAATACAGAATGGAATCGTTAATAATTATTCTCTAGATACAAAGCTAAGTGGGATTGTAAAAAATATTGATAAAACAGATATACCACAAGAAATTAGTGAGTATATAAATAAAGATCTAGTACAAAAATATAACTTAAATCCAACCAAAATTGTTTTGGATCAGAGATATATTATCGATATATTAGACCTTTTATTAAGGTATATGCGGTTTTATTTGGTTAATTTGCTATTGTTTGTTATGTCATCGTATATAGATGCGCGTATAGATAAACTTAAATACTTAATAAGATAATAATTTTCACGTTGTATTTCAATAAATTTTCTTAATTCGATTAATTGATATTTACTCTTCAAATCAGTTAAGATTTCACACAAATATTTTTGTTATTAAACTAAAATTACGATAGGCATTGTTAGTATTAATTATTAATTTAGAACTCTATATTTAAATCATGAGGACAATAATGAATATACTTTTTGTAAATTTGCTTTTGACATTTGAATTTATTTCTATATAATATATTTATGATGACAGGAACTATTTTAATTTTTATTTTATGTTGCGGTATTTTATTGGTATTGGGCTTAGTTGGTTATTTTATTTATTTGTATAATTCTTTAGCTTCATATAAAGTCCGAGTAGAAGAAACATTAAAACAAATAGATGTAAGACTACAAAATAGATATGATCTGCTCCCAGATCTCATCAATGCAGTAGAAAAGGCAACTAGCACTGATGAGAATATTCAGACTAAGATTGCTGAGCTACGCAGTGGTCTTTCACAGTTAAGATCAGTAAAATTAACTCCAGAAAATGCAAATACTGTCTCACAGTTGGAATCCAGGCTGCTTTCGAACCTTGGTGCCATAAACGTTGCAGTTGAGGCTTATCCAGAGATACAGTCACAGTTTGCTATACAAAATTTCATGCAGCAAAATCAACAAATTGAGGAGATGATTGCCGCGGCCAGACAGATTTATAATGCTACAGTACGCGACTATAATGAAAAGATTGTTACATTTCCAAGTAATATAATTGCAAATATGTTTGGATTTAAGAAAGCAGAATTTTTCGAATCAACAGCTGAAGCTAGAAAAGATATCATGCCCGACTGGGGTGGTAACGTCGTAGTACGTTAATATTGAAGTATGTACTCACAGATAGACAAAAATCGTTTCTTGTCTGTATTTTTACTTTTGGGATTTGTGTTATTTGCCATATTAGTTAGTTGGTTCTTATCTTACTTGGTATCACAAGATATAATTTCATCGGTTTTTGTTAGTTTTATATCGTTCGGTATATCAGTATTAATTTCTCTTATCACTTATTTTTATGGTGATAGATTTGTTCTATTTTCTACTGGAGCTATGGATGTTACAGACAATCCACAATTTGAGCATTTAAATAAAACTGTTGAGATATTATCTATTAAGGCGGGCATACCAAAGCCTAGGATTCATATAATTCCAGATCCAGCGATGAATGCCTTTGCTACTGGCAGAAATCCACAAAATTCGCATGTTGCTATAACTCAGGGACTTTATGAACGTATGAATCAACAAGAACTAGAAGGAGTAATCGCTCATGAGTTAGCTCATATTAAAAATTTCGATATAAGACTTATGTTAATTGTTTCGGTAATGGCAAGCTCTATAACTTATATAGCTGATTTTTTTATTCGTGTGATAAGTGGTAGTGATGATGATACACCACCGTGGTTGATATTTATAGGAATATTAGTGGCAATATTAAGCCCTATTATTGCTACATTGATACAACTAGCTATTTCTCGTCGTAGAGAATATCTTGCTGACTTTACTGCAGTAGAGATAACACGCTATCCTCAAGGATTGATAAGTGCTCTAAGAAAACTACAGGCGGATGATTTGCCAGTTATGAATGCCACTGAGGGGAATGCACATATGTTTATAGATTTTCCTTTGAAAAAAACTCATTCTTTTTTTGTAAATCTCTTTTCGACTCACCCACCTATTGAGGATAGAATTGCTGCTTTGGAAAGATTATGAAATGTATTTTACAAACTTTTACAGATATTCTAATATAGATTAATAAAACTTATCATGTCTAATAACCTACTAGAAGGTTTAATTGATTTAAACAGAGTTAAGGTAAAAATTGAACGGCACTATTTTTTAAATAAATTAAAGAAAATAAGTTTTAGTGGTATGATTGTTGTTTTGTTGATTCTACTCCTTTTAGCTTTTACGTCTATTTATATTCCAAATGTAAGCAACAATAAATTGGAGGCTGAATCACTAATTGTTGGTTTAGGGCATAACTATGACGAGATAATTACTTATAATGCTGAAATATCAAAAAGTACTCCAATTTCAATTGATACAATAAAAATAAATACAGAAAGTGGTGATCCACGTGTGGTTGCTGTTTTTATATTTCTCAGAAAGTATAATTCACCTATGGCGTCTATGTCGGTCGCCGATGCTTTTGTAAAACATGCTGATGCAAATAACTTTGGACAGCAATGGCCAATTTTGGTAGCGATATCAGGTATAGAATCTAGTTTTGGTAGATTCGTACCGAGATATGGAAATATCAATTCTTACAATGCCTGGGGATGGATGGGAGGAAGCAAGTATGGGCGTTGGTCTTATTTTGATTCGTGGGAGCATGCAATAGAAGTTGTTAGCAAGGGTCTTGCAAAGGGTTATTCTGGTACAGGTTATAAACCTGAAATTATGGTCAGATATTACTGTCCAGATTGTTATGAAGATAATAAAGGTTCTAAGTGGGTAAATCGAGTAAAAGTATATATTAATGAAATAAAACAAATTCATAAACAGTTAACTTCATAAATTGGATTATTTGTTTTTTAGTACTTATAATTTCATTTTATTTCAAACCGGGTATTGTTAAATCTTAAGAGATGATCTTGTTGAAAATAATCCGCCAATATATTTTTTAATTCTACGAAATTTCACTCAAGTTCATTTGAGTAATTTAGGATTTATATTAGTTGAGATATAAATTTGTATTTCAATAATCTTCTTATAAATTAATCTGTATTTGATTTATAAAATTAAAGTAAATTTACTGTTTTGGATCATAGAGTCATATTTCAAAATATTGGATATGTATTGTATAAAACACAATGTAAATTAATAATTTATGCGGAGATAATGTTATGTTAAAAATTATTTTTATAGATATTCCTTAAATTTGTTTTATTAACCTTATAAAGTTATATTTAGAAACTTTTCTACGATCCAATGCTAATTAAACTAATTTATTCCTTGTTCTTTCATCATCTCTGTAAGCATGATTATTTTTTCTTTAGAGTTCAAATTTGTGTTTACATACATTACATATTGTCCGTAATTTAGAACCACAATTGCTTCAGAAAAATTTTCCATATCCATATATTGTTTCATTGCTAAAATATCTCCCATTGTTTCTCCACCGCCATAATTTTTGTAGAAATCTTTAGTGTCAATTCCTCTTTCTTCCAACTGTTTTCTATAAATTTCTAATACGTAAAAATAATTTTCTTCAGAGGTGGTTTCAAATACATTAAAGTAAATAAACTTATCATCAGAAGTTGTACGATATGCACGGACATCAGTTCTATCACGACCTGCAAATTCATCAGAAACTTCACTGATGGTATACTCTTCACCCTCTCTTAAGGCACGTGATGGCTGATTAAATACTTTATTCGCCATCTCATTAGTAAACATTTCGCAAGCTGTTTTTCCACCAAGTTTTCGAAAACTTCTTTTGTAGACTGGGATATCTCTAATGTCCGAAGGAGGTGTAACAGGATAATTTACAACAACATTTGGTATTTTTGTTGGAGTTACACTAGGATTGGTTGGGGTCGGTGTAGTTTGAGATTGTACTGATGTTGTTGGATTTGGTGTTGGTATTGAAGTTGGATTGGTAGATTGGAGAGTTGTTTGTATAGTTGACGTTGTAGGACTGGGCGTTGGTGTGTTGTTTGCTAATTTACTAGATTGTGATAGTGAATTTGAATTGTTAGTTCAGTTATTAGAAGGTTTTTCTTCGATTTTAGTTTCTTGTGAGGTTTCAGCAGAATTTTGGTTTAATCTTTTTTGTATCTGGGTAATTATATTGTTTGCTCTGATTGTTTCATCAGGAGAGTATGAAAATATTATTACACTAGTTATTACAACTGATAAAGCGAATAAAGTTACTATAACGAGATTTTTTGATTTTTGACTAGACTTTAAGATAGTGTATTATAACATTAATGTTTCTATGGAGGCAAAAACTATATATACTTTTTAACTTTATTTATTAAATTTTTATCTAAAATATTTGCAAATTTTAAGTTTGGTATGCCAGATTGTAAAGTACCATAAACTTCTCCAGGACCTCGTAACATTAGATCATATTCTGCCAGTTCATAGCCATTTTCTGTTTTTTCAAAGAATTCTAATCTTTTATTTATTTCATAATTTGTTGGTATTAGAAAGCAATAAGATTGATCACTACCGCGTCCCACACGGCCGCGTATTTGATGGAGTTGTGCAAGGCCAAATCTTTCTGCACTTTGTATTATCATTATTGTTGCATTGGGATTATTGATGCCTACTTCTATAACAGTTGTGCTAACTAAAATGTGAAATTTTCTTTCTATAAAATTTTTTATCACATCATCTTTTTCTTTTGCCTTCATCTTACCATGTAATAATCCGACTTTGTCCTCTCCAAATATCAATCTGTAATGCTCATAAATTTTCTGGACTGATTTGAGATCTGATTTAGAGGTTTCTTCTATCAAAGGACACACTACGTACACTTGCACATTTTCGAGAATAATTTTATTTTTTATCCATTCAATCATTTTGTTTTCAATATCCGCATTTGTAATTATTCTAGTAACAATTTTTTTTCTTTTTTTTGGTTTTTCTATAAAGCTTACACCTATATCACCAAAAAATGTCAGAGCAACAGTGCGCGGTATAGGTGTTGCGGACATTGATAATGAATGGGGTATTTTGTTTTCATTTTGCAAAGTTGTGAGAATTTCTCTTTGTTTGACTCCAAATTTGTGTTGCTCATCTATGATTACGAGACCTACATTGTTCCAATTTTGGGTGTGATGAATCAGAGCGTGTGTTCCTATAACTATGGAATTGGGTTGAATATTCTTGTGCTTTATCGAACTTGTCCAAAGTATTATAGGTATATCATATTTTGATAGAATTTTATTGAAAGATTCAAAATGTTGATTAGCTAAAATTTCTGTTGGGGCTAAAACTAGAGTCATTAAGTTATTTCGTGATACCTGTGATGCAGCCAGTATTGCTAGAATTGTTTTTCCAGAGCCTACATCACCATTTATTAGTCTATACATAGGCTTGTTTTTTGAGATGTCAGAAAAAATTTCTTGTATAGCTTCTTTTTGTGACATCGTAAGCTCATAATCTAAAGTTTCTATTATGTTTTGGTTTAAATTTTGATCGATTTTGATAGCAAATGATTCGTGTGAAACTATGATAATTTTATTTTCTTTAATTTTTTGAATAAGTGTATAAATTTCTTCAAAAGCTAGTCTTTCTTTTGCCTTTTTGATATTTATTTCGTTTTCTGGAAAGTGTAGGTATTTTATTGCTAGTCTTTTTGATACTAAATTTTCTTTTTCCAATATTTCACTTGGTAAAGTTTCTTTGATTTCGTATACATCTAGTCCATTTTTTATGATTTTAGAAATAGTAGCAGAATTTATACCCGCTGTTTCTGGATATTTTACTTCTATTTTTGCCAGCTTTTTCGGGATTTCTTCAAGATTTTCTAATATGACAAATTTAGGATTGTATATTGATTTGTCGTATACAATGCCTGAAAAAGCGATGTATTTACTGCTAAGAAGTATTGGTAGCAAATAATCGCTATTAAACCAAATAATTTTGATATATGATGTATTATCCTCGATAATTGCGGTGATTAAATTTTTACCTCTTTTTGTACGTACTTTATCTACGTCCTTTATTTTTCCTGTGGAATGCCAATTTTCATCGTGTGTTAGAAAAATGTCTGAAATTGGTAAGTATCTTCTTCTGTCAATATACCTTATTGGTGGATGCAAGAGTAAATCTTCGATGGTATAAATTTCTAATTTTCTTAATAATTTTTCTATTCTTGTGCTTATTCCTTTGATATCTTTAAGATTCACATTAAATTATTTCATGTTTTATTTATAAAATCATCGATATGACTACCTACTATTAAACTTTTTATATTCTTGTTATTTTTTAGTTTTTCATAAATTTGCATTTTTATACCTCCGTCTAAATATATTTTTATTTCGGGATTCAAAAGCACAATTTTTCTTATTTTTTCATATGTAACAATGTTAAATTTCTGTCCCTGTTTGCCAGCTGGCACTGACATAAGTAATATTTCGTCAGCTGATTCTATAATTTGTTTGTAATCAAATATATGTGTATGTAGATCAAATGCATAAACTATATTTGAATATTTTTGAATATCTATTTTGATCTTATTTTCTATATGCACAAAAATTTTGTCAAAATATTGTGTGAATTCATTGTTGACTAAGCATTCACCATAGTGTGAAGACATGATATGGAGGTCAAATTTTATATTCGGGAATTTTTCTACAGCGGCAGAAATTTCGTTTAATGTAATTGTATCGTGCAAATATTTGTAATGATTTGTAATAAGATCAATATGAATATGATCAAAATATTTTGATAATTCATGGATTTTTAATATTAATTCTTGTTTATTGTCCTCAAGTAAAGCTGGTATGATTTTCATATTCCATTATTTTATTTATCGCTTAGATTGTAAATACTAATACATTTTGCTAGCATAAATATAGTTATAGGTACAGGTACAGGTATGTTTAATAAAAGGTTAAGTTTGTTTGATCCGCGAGGGATCGAAGAAGGGTTTTATTGATAATAATTTTTGTATTTATATTTTTACTTTTGGGTGTTGCGGGTTATCTGGCGTATACGATAATGAATAGGAATGTAAATCCGGAGGATACGGCCGCAAATTATTATGTATTATGTTCTAATGAATATGTTGAAGTAGAAAACATTAGAAGAGAATGGAAAAATAAATATAGAGAATATACTACATGTATAAATCAATGTTTGGCTCAAAAATGTAATGATAATACTAATGAAGCTAGAAGGGGTTGTGAAAATTCAGTGCGTAGTATATGTGATAGAGAAGACTGTTCAAATATTAATCAACAGGTACATGCATGGGCACAATCATATCAAGCGGCAAATATAGCATTACAAAATAATTGTATTGCTACAAACTGTTCAATGCCTCAAGATCCAAGTAGGATACCAACTCGATTGCCAAATCCAACAGGAGGTAGTGGTGGTAGTGATTGAAGTGGTAGTAATAGACCACCTTCTCAAAATCCTCAACCAACTCAAACACCCCCATCATCTAACACAAGTCCCAATCCAATAGATACATTGCCATGTGATCAAATAAGTTACGCTCAATGTCCGTCAAATCGTTGTCAACCAATACAATGTGAAGATGGCAATAACAAGTGTGCACCACCAGGTACAAGTGCAGAAACTGTATGTAATCAAATATGTCATGACAGATTTTGTGGTGGGTGAGAATATTGTGCTGGTAGAAATGCACAAGGCCAGGGAGTTTGTTGTAGAGTAGGACAGGATTGTTCTAGTCAGTTAGCTGGATGAGGCTCAACGGGTTTTTTAGATTTTTTGAATTATAAAAAATTATGTTGTATAGATATTTTACATAAATAAATTTTAAGTTTTCGAAAAGTATTATACTAAATGTATCTATATGTGAATATTAAGTTTATTGTGTTTCTATTTTGACATGATATTGATATATTGCTAGAATACATTGGTCGGTTCCCTGTGGTGTAATGGTAGCACAGTGCGCTGTTAACGCTCTGGTCTAGGTTCGAATCCTAGCGGGGAAGCCAAAAACGACACTGTATAAGAGAAAAGATAAAGAACTTTTCTTTCTATGGTCAAATTTCTGATGTTATATCGGCCTGAATAAATAAAGAAATTTATGTATATCTTAATTATAATAAATTTTGTTGATTTTCATGATTTTCATGATTTTGAGTAACATAAATATAATTTTTCAACAAAAATCAATAATTCTTCAATTCTTGCGTTTTAATTCTTCGAATTTTATTTTATAAAACAAATATCTATTTTTGATGTGTATTCTTGATTCAAGATAAAGTTTTAGATTAACCTAATTTTACTAAAAGTTATAATGGGCGAATTGTATTTGGTATTTTTATAATTAATTGGTTATCAAGATTTAATACTTATTGATTATTAAAATTTTTATGTTATCATTTGCTGATATTTAAAGTAATCGCAGATTTTCTGCGGTGAGGATAATATCAAAAAAGTTATGTCAACATCAAAATTAACTTTACAAGCAACCTTAAGAGAAGTATTGGGTAAAAAAAATAAATCATTAAGAAGACAAGGTAAATTGCCTTCATCCATTTATGGATATAAAGGTAATTTTAACACTGTAGTCGATAAAAAACAATTTGATTCATTATTTCGTGAGGCGGGACATACAACTATTATAAAATTGAAGTTGAATGATACAGTACACAATGTATTTATTGATGAGGTTCAGATTGATCCGGTGACTAGAGATTATATTCATGTTACATTTCGTGAGGTAAAGATGGATGAGGAAATAACAACAAAGGTGCCTGTAGTGCTTATAAATGAGGAAATTTCTATCGCTGTAAAAGAACAAGGTTTGATTGTGATACAAGTAACAGATGAAATCGAAGTTAGAGGTCTTCCTGCAAATATCCCTCATGAGATTGTCGTTGACGTAAAAAATCTACGAGCAGGAGAGAGTATTAGTGTTGGTGATATACAACTTCCAGAAGGCATTTCACTTGTTCGTGAAGAAGATAAAGAATTAACAATTGCTACAACGTCCGCATCTACTACTGAGGAAACAATAGATGTAAATGCTGTTACACAAGAGATTTTAGCATCGCAACAATCAGATAAAGAGGAAGAAGTTGACGATAAAGAGTAAATCATTTACAATCATTTAAGCTTAAATTCCCGTTATTAGCTGTTATCAGCAGCGAGGGATTGGGAAGAAAGCATGATTTATTCATGTCAGTAAAACCCAACGTGTGGTTCACGAAACGGACTATGAAAGCTTGTATGGCATTGTTAAAGTTTTGACCATACAAGGAACCAGGACGGTAACGAGCATTAAAGGCTCCCTGAATTTTTCAGGGAGCCTTTTTTATTTAGTTTTATTAATAAAAAAACTATGTCAAATAAAAAAATAAAGAGAGAAAAACAAAAAGTAAATTTTTATCAAATAGAACAAGAAATACTAAAATTTTGGGAAGAAAACGATATATTAAACAAATCAATAGATGTAAGACCAAATGATAAAGTAAAAACATTTTATGATGGGCCAATAACGGCAAACGGTGATCCACATCATGGTCATATGCTTACATTTGCTATTAAAGACTTAATCCCTAGATATTGGACGATGAAAGGATACAAGGTTGAAAGATCCTTGGGATGGGATTGTCAAGGTTTACCTGTAGAAATAGAAGTAGAGAAAATTCATCAATTCAAAGAAAAAAAGGATATTGAAAGATACGGTGTAGCAAAATTCAATGAAGATTGTAGAAATTTGGTACTAAAGTATAGGGCTGGTATTGTTGAGCTAGAGAAAAAAATGGGACGTCTGACTAATGATAGAGAAGAATATGCAACAATGGATAAAGGTTATATTGAGTCTATTTGGTGGTCTTTGAAAGAGCTTTATAATAAGGGTTTGCTGTATGAAGGATTTAAGGTTGTTCCATATTCTACGCGTGGTGGTACTGTACTTTCTAATGCAGAGGTGGCACTTGGTGGATATAAACCAGTAGTTGATCCAGCTGTAACTGTTAAATTCAAAATTAAAGACCGAGATAACGAATACATACTTGCTTGGACTACTACACCCTGGACATTGCCGACAAATTTTGCATTGGCTGTTGGAGAAAATATCACATATTCAAAAGTTCATTCTGACGGGGAAAATTTTTATGTAGCAAATGAATTGATAGAAAAAGTTTTTGCTGATCGAAAATATCATGTATTGGATGCTGATGTTAGTCCTGAAACTCTTGTTGACCTGGAATATGAACCATTATTTGATTATTTCATAGGTAGGGAAAATTGTTTCAAAGTTGTTTATGGCTTTCATGTGACTACAGAATCTGGAACTGGCGTTGTACATTTAGCGCCTTACGGTGCAGAGGATAATGAGATTTTCAATCAAATTGGAATAAAATCAATTGATGTGTTGGATGATCAAGGTGACTTTTTGGATGTAATAAAGGATTTTGCAGGTATGAATTATCGTGATGCGAATCCCAAGATTGTTGAATATTTAAAGAATAAAAATTTACTTTTCAAATATGAAGATTATGAACACGATATGCCTATTTGTTGGCGCACGAACACACCCTTGATCTACAAACCTATTACTTCGTGGTATATAGCGGTCAGTAAGATACGTGATAAGTTGGTAGAAAACAATAGAAGAATAAATTGGATACCTGAACATATCAAAGAAGGTAGATTTGGAAATTGGTTGGCTGAAATAAAAGATTGGTCTATATCAAGATTTAGATATTGGGGTACTCCGCTACCGATATGGAAAAGTCCATCAGGAAAAGTAATGGTAATAGGATCTTATGAGGAGTTAGAGAAATTATCTGGTAAAAGAATCGATGATCCACATAGACCATACATAGACGAGATAACTTTTGAATACGAAGGTGAAACGTATACTCGTATACCTGACGTATTGGATGTATGGTATGACTCTGGCGCAATGCCATTTGCTAGGTTCCATTATCCGTTTGAAAATAAAGAAAAATTTGAGCAAAAATATCCGGCCCAGTTTATCTCCGAAGGAGTAGATCAGACAAGAGGCTGGTTTTATACACTACATGCTATAGGTACTGCTTTGTTTGGAAAAGAAGCTTTCGAGAATGTTGTCGTAAATGGATTAGTGTTAGATGATAACGGACAAAAATTGAGTAAAAGCAAAAAAAACTATACAGATCCACTTGTAATGATACAAAACTATGGTGGTGATACTATGCGTATAAATTTCTTCTCAACTCCTATTGTGAGATGCGAAGATGCAACTATCTCTGATAAAACTGCACGTACTATTCAGCAAGAATTTTTAATTCCTTTTTGGAATATTTATGTTTATCTTACAACTTATGCAGAATTGAATAATTGGACACCTGAGCCAAATTTTTATAAAAATTATGAATTAAAATCCAAATACAATATATTAGATAGATGGGTTGTAGAGAGATTAAAACAGACTGCAATAGAGGTTACAAAATATATGGATAATTATGATATCCAAAAGTCTATGGAAACTGTGAAGGCGTTCTTCCTAGATATTTCAAAATGGTTTATTAGACGAAGTAGAGATAGGTTTGCTAATGGAGAAAAAGACGCTTTAGAAACTTTGTATTATGTATTTACAAAAGGTATTCTTTTGCTAGCACCATTTGCCCCATTTTTGCCTGAATATATGTATCAAAATATTGTAAGACCATTTATCGCGGATGCTAAAGAATCTATTCATATGGAAGATTATCCTGATTTTGATGCTTATGACTCTAGTCTTATAGAAAATATGGATATGACACGAGATATTTGTACTTTTGGTCTTTTTATACGTTCGGAAAATGGTATAAAAGTAAAACAGCCTCTGTCCAGGTTGGTAGTAGTATTCAAATCTGATAGAACACTAGGTCAGGAATATCTTGAAGTTGTAAAAGATGAAGTAAATGTCAAAGAAGTAAGAGTTGAGAATCACGAAATTCAAAATATGCCATCGACAGAAAATGATTACTGTGTTGTATATTTGGATACTGATATTAATGATGAACTTAGAAAAGAAGGACTATATGCCGAATTAAAGCGAGAATTACAGGTATTACGGAAGCAAAATGGTATGCAAATGGGACAAATGATAAAAATCTTTTTAGATACAGATTCGGATGTTGTGAAAGCATTGGTACATGAGTTCACAGATAAATTAAAAGCTGAGGTATTTATAAAAGAGATTGTCATGACAAATTTGGATGCTGGTAGTTTTTCTATTGAAGTTGATGATCATACAGTACAAGTAAGAATGGAAAGTTTGTGAAATTAGAACTACGTGGTAAACCATGGAGTTATAACTGAGTCGTTTCAATCGTATTATTGATTACAATTCTTTATTAAATAGGTTTTGGGAATTTTTTGACCCCATGGTAAACCATGGGATCACTTTTTGAGTTTTTAATAAATATCAAGTGTTTTTTAATTAGTAGAGAGTAGAGAATAAATGTATTTGTAATCCACTGGTTCACCAGGGTGTATTATACTTAAGAATAAATAATATCATTTTTTAATAGATAGAAAATCAATAGTTTGTTACAAGTGTGTTTATGAGTTTTATTACATAGTTGGAATTAAATAAATGTTAAATTGACATTTTGTTATCTTTTAACCCCACGGTAAACCGTGGGGTCACTTGTGTTTTTCTAAGTTTTTTGATAAATATCTGATGCGTTTGGTTACCAATAGAACAGAGGTGTCTGTAACCTCTCCTGGTTTACCAGGTGGTTATATGACTACATGTTTATTAAGGATATTTTTTTACATTCTTATTTTTTCTGAATGTGTAAAAAGTGAACAAATCACAAATACTATCTTTTATTCTAATACAGCTCGGATTCTTTTTATCCCTGCACCGACATTTTCTACTTTTTGTATTTTTAGTCTTCCTCTTATTTCATTTGTATTTGATACATGAGGACCACCACAGAATTCGAGAGACACAAATTTTGATGTGTCACCAATTTTGATCAATTCAGACATTTCATATTCAGCTGGGAAAATACCATATACCTTTGCTTTTGAATACTGCTGATATTTATTATGGAAAACACCCTCTACACCAAGTCTCAGTGCATCTTGATATTCTATTTCCACAAATTCGACCTTTAGATTTTCTTTTATTCTTTCATTTATCCAATCTTCTAATTTTTTTTGCTCTTCCGATGTAAATTGTGAAGTAAAATTAAAATCATATCTTAATCTCTCAGGTGTGATATTTTGTCCTTTTTGATGGATATCCTTGCCAAATAATTTTTGTAACCCAGCAAGTAGTAGATGTGCACAGGTATGATACATGATTTCTTTTTCACTATAACCGCCAAGTCCACCTACGAATTTTTTCTCACCGGCCGTTTTCGATTTTTCCCTGTGCTTTTTCATCAGTTCTTCAAATTTTTCAGTATCGACAGTCTTACCTTGAGATTTAGCTATTAATTCTGTAATTTCGAGTGGTATACCATGAGCTTCTTTTAATCTAAATGCCAACTCACCGCTGATTTGATTATCTTTTACTTTTGACAGTTCACTAATCCCTGTTTTTAATATTTTAGAGAATTTTTGTAGTTCATCAGATAAAGTATTTATGATATTGTCTCTTTTATCAATTAAAAATGTATACCATTTATCCTTTGATAGATGATCAATAAATATGTTTGCAATCTGAAGATATGGTTCTATAGTGTTTGACAAATAACTATATCCATAGGTCATGCTTCGTCTTATCAGTCTACGAAGTACATATCCTTGATCTTTATTTGATGGCAAAATACCATCACCTATGATCATCACCGATGCACGTATGTGATCCAATATCACACGGATCGATTTTTGATATTCCTTGTCAGAGAAATAACTACTATTGTCGGAATTTGTTATCTGTATTAGGTACTTTTTAGCATCTGCAAATGAATCTGTTTCAAAAACGGTTGCTTTGGGATCTAGATTACCATCTGAGTCCAAGTTTTGCAAAAGCATCAAAAGTCTGTCAAATCCCCAACCTACATCTACATTTTTTTGTTTTAATTCAGTGAAATTTCCTTCTTCATCTTGATATAAAGTCATAAATACGTTATTAACTACTTCGAAGTATCTCTCATCTGCATTCTCACCAGCCTTTAGATCATAATAAACTTCGCTACAAGGACCACATGGACCTTTTACTCTGCCTTTTGGCCAAAAATTATCATTTTCTGTGAGTCTAATTATTCTTGGAGAATCGCCATTATCTTCAAATTTATCACCAATCGTAGGTTCGATACCATGTTTTTTAAAGATTTCTTTCCAAATTTCTATAGATTCTTCATCAGCTGGCACTTTTTCATTGCCTCTAAAGACTGTAGCGTGGAGTCTTTTGGGATCTAATTTCAATACATCTATCAAAAACTCAAAAGTCCATTCTAATGATTCTTTTTTGCCATAGTCACCAAGCGACCATTCACCAAGCATTTCAAAAAATGTAAGGTGTCTTTTGGTACTGCCTACATCTTCTATATCACCAGTTCTGACAGCACGTTGATAATTAACAAGTCTTTTGCCCATAGGATGAGGTTCTCCCATAAGATATCTGACTATTGGATGCATACCAGAATTGGTAAAAAGTGCTGATGGATCATTTTCTGGTATCAGTGAGGCATTTGGGATTTCTACATGATTTTTTGATACAAAAAACGATATAAATTTTTGTTTTAGTTCGTGACCGGTCATAGGCATGTCGGTATTATATTAGAAAATTTGAAAAATCAGAATAATTTGATATAAAGAGTTTTATACACTATTTTAGATTATTTGCCATATTCTTTTTATCGTCAATACTCCTGCACGCATGCTGGCAAGAATCGATATGAATCCTGATTGTTCTTGTCTTTCTGCTATATTTGTTGTGGTTTTACTTGATGCTTTAGAGTATCTTCTGTCAGATTATTTTGTTTCTATTTATGATACCGTTGGACTTATAGTATGGGTTAACATAAACTAGGGTAGAGTGATACAAGTCAATAAAGTTAAAAACTAATCCATTGGCACTATTATGTGAATAATGAAATATTATTTATAAAAACATTACTATACTGTATTTTTTTGAATTATTATCCACATTATAGTAATATCAAAACTTCATTTCAAAATTATATTTGTTTAATAAAATTTTATTTGTGTAATATTAATTTATCTAATAAATTTCTTTATCAAGACTCTATGGTACATTGATTATCTTATAATGATTTATTATTACGAATTATTCGTAGACCTATTTGTCTTGGTTCTGGAGTGTATACATCTGCTTTATATTCTGGCGAAAGTAAATCATTTGGTAAACAAACTCTAACAAAATCTCTCATAGCCTCAAAAATTATTTACACTAGCTCGTGGAGGTAAAATAGGTAATCTCAATAATGCAGTTTGCACATTAGAAAATAGGTTAAGCAAAGAAGCCAAAGTTGTTCAAATAATTTCTAGAAAACGAGGATATTGAGATAACGGTAAAGAATCAATTCGAAGAAATCTTGTGCCAGTCAAAAATTTAATAAGCTCGTGTATTCCTTTTATTTGTACAAGATTAAGATGTTCACCATTACTTGGTGGACTACAAATCAAGCTTTCCAGATTTTTTACAGCATTTTCTGGATTTACTCCTAGTACACCTAATACAGATGAATAATAACGGGTATGTTAATTCGATATAATTCATATAACTTTTGCAAATGTTCCGAAGTTAAACCGCCCGTCACAATACCGATATCGGGACCATACATCATATTACTAGTGAGCGGTGTACCTTTTTCCCTATAGCGTAAGATTCTGAACAAGGTTTTATATGTAAAATGTATTCTTGTAATGCAAAATAATAATATTGACGAATAAACTGACCTATTTCAGGCTTTTGGCCGACTTCAAGAAATCCATCACCATGTGGAAATTCCCTAAGCACCGAGCAATCTAGTAACCGATGGGGGATGGTGCCAACAAATTACATTCACTATACGCAACGAGTCTTTCTTTAAATTTAATTTGTTCTGCCAGTTTGAGTTTGTTCCAAGGAATTGTTACAGATTTATCAATACCTTCTGTTGGTACAGGTATACCTTTGGGTATTGTTGCCAATCCAGAGAATACTAGTGTTTCAAAGCCATAACGGTATCTTACTGTCAATGCTAATATTTTGGTGTCAATACGAGTCCTTGATCTTCTAGTACCAGTTCGGGTTTGTGTATTGGTATCCAGCTGCCTCCTTTTATTCCGATACCACGTAGATATTGGAGTACAACCAATCGAGTTTCACTATCCGGACCAGGTAAACCAGTGATATCAATGCGGACCCCATTTTGACCATAACCATCCATTATTAAAGCTTGTGTATGTGGTCCAGGTTGTAATAATGCCATTTTTAATTTTTCTTCATCCAGTGATGACATTGTACCCATTAGATCACCAAGTGTTCTAGGGACGCCTAGCGAACGCAAATTGTAGTTTATTCTAACACCAACACAGCTTGGATAGTCACCTAAAGCCCGAACTACTGCTTCGAGAACTTGTTCTTTTAATAAAAAATGTTGAGGTACTAGCTCAATGGCTGCCATAAATAGACTACCTAACAATTTTTTTACGTATTGACGCATAACAGGATCCGGCGTTATAGGTCTTGCTAAAAGGGTACCACTTATGCCCCCTCTGCCCGATAATACTCGAATTACATGGTATTTGATTTTTGGACTTAATAATTTATAACTGATCTTTCTAGAGGATGCAAAGATTGTCCTATTTCCTTTAAAGTTTCTGGCATTTCTAGTAATTGACTGCCAGTACGAACTTATTGATGAACTCTAAACTTACCTGTGTCTATAGTATATTATACCACATTATATATTCCTATGCAAATTTAAATTTTTCATTTTTTGCTATAATCCAAAAATGTCTCTAAAAGTCACATCATACTCTCTAACCATTAGAGAGAACAATAAACAGATATTAGAAAATGCAAATTTAGAGTTGGAACCCGGTACAGTGACTGTGATACTGGGTGAGAACGGTACAGGAAAAAGTTCTTTTGCAATGTCGCTTTTAGGTTTTGAGGATTATGAGAGATCTGGTAGTGTCATGATAAATGGTGTTGAGACCATAGGGATGGAAACTTTTGAAATAGCAAGACTTGGACTTTTTGTAAGTTTTCAATCACCACCAGAGTTTGAGGGTATAAATTTTGAACAGTTTCTGATCAATGCTTATAAGGCATTCAATCAAGACGCTACGACATCTATTTTCAAAATCAGAAAATCTATAAAAGAAAAAATCGAAAAAATCGGACTTTCTGAAGAGTTTTTGAAACGAGACCTAAATCAGGGTTTTTCTGGTGGAGAAAAAAGAAAAGCAGAGATTTTACAGATGCTCGTATTACAGCCAAAAATTGCTATATTGGACGAGGTAGATTCGGGGCTTGATATAAAATCTCGGGCTAGGATTGCGGAGGTTATCAGAGAACAAGCTAAAGCGGGGACAACGTTTCTTATAGTTTCTCATAGTTTAGAGTTTGTTAAGACATTAGAGCCCAATCGTATAGTGGAGCTTAGAGATAAAAAATTTTATGATATAGATATTTCAGAAATAGAAAAATTGCATTATCATCACAATAAGAAATCTTAATTTTTTAATCAAATTATGAACGAAGCAGACCTAAAAATTTTATCAGAATACAAATACGGCTTTAGCATGCCGGATGTAAGTTATCTCAAGGTACCAAAAGGGCTAAATGCAGATGTAATACGTCAGATATCCAGAGCCAAAGGTGAGCCTGAATGGATGCTTGAGTTTAGGTTAAAGGCTTTTGAAATATTTTTGTCCAAACCTATGCCTACTTGGGGAGCAGATCTGAGTGGTATAGATTTTGATGAAATTACTTATTATCTCAAACCTACTGAGAAAAAAGGTCGGTCTTGGGAAGAACTTCCTGAAAGTATCAAAGAAACATACGAAAGACTAGGTATCCCAGAGGCAGAAAGAAAGTTTTTAGCCGGAGTTAGTGCTCAGTACGAATCCGAAGTGGTTTACACACACTTGCTTGAAGATTTAGAAAAAATGGGGGTTGTCTTTACGGATATGGATACTGGTTTAAAAATGCATGAGGAATTGGTTAAAAAATATTTTGGAAAACTAATTCCACCATCTGACAATAAATTTGCTGCACTAAATAGTGCTGTATGGTCTGGAGGTAGTTTTGTTTATGTTCCGCCAAATGTAAAGTTAACTATACCTCTACAAGCATATTTCCGTATCAATGCCAAAAACATGGGCCAATTTGAAAGGACTCTTATCATTGCTGATGAAAATTCATCAGTGCATTATATCGAGGGGTGTACCGCTCCTGTGTATTCATCAGATTCGTTACACGCCGCTGTGGTTGAGATATTTTGTCTCAAAGGTGCAAAAGTCAGATATACTACTATCCAAAACTGGTCTCGTGATGTATACAACCTAGTTACCAAAAGAGCTATAGCCGAAGAAAATGCCATTATGGAATGGATCGATGGCAATATTGGTAGCAAAGTCACCATGAAATATCCATCCATCATACTCAAAGGTGATAATTCTAAAGGAGTGGTAGTGTCGGTAGCTTATGCGGGTAGAGATCAGGTACAAGATACAGGTACCAAAATATTTCATATCGGCAACAATACAACATCAGAAGTTACAGCAAAATCTGTAAGTCAACACAATGGTCATACTACATACAGAGGTATAATTTCTGTATCACCAACAGCCAAAAATGCTAAAGTCAATGTAAAATGTGATGCATTGCTCTTGGATGATCAATCAACGACTGATACGATACCAGTCAACATCGCATCTACAAATCAAGTTGAGATAGAACACGAGGCTACAGTCAGCAAAATGAAAGAAACGCAGATCAAATATCTCATGTCTAGAGGTTTAGACGAAGTCGAGGCTTACTCGCTCATAGTAAATGGATTTATTGATGTATTTACCAAAGAGTTACCTATGGAATATGCGATAGAGTTAAATAAATTAATTTCTCTAAATATGGAGGGGAGTGTGGGGTGATTAGAATTGATTTTTTGGAACTAGTGAGGCAATAATTCCAAAAGTTCCTTCATCTAATGCCATAATCCATTGATATAATACTTCTTTGTCTTCAATACCATATGCATATCTTGGTGCCCTGATATATATATAGGGTTGGATACCGAATAAACGACGATATATGCCCAACAGAATTCTGCCTATAGCGGTTAATGTAAAACGAGTAGTACATCTCTTTTCTTCTATTTCTTGTTTTATTCTTACTGCCCATCTTGGTAGATAGACACCATCTATACCAGCACTGAAAACGCGTGCTTGATTGATGACGTTTATGGTAACTCGGACTCCACCTATATTTGGTTGTTTTGATTGTTTTGGTAAATCACGTTTTGGTAAATCACGAATTGATTTTTCAAAGCTTTCTATATTTAATCGATTATAACCATCAACTGTGACATCAGGTTGCCCAAATCCATCAAATAAAAAACATTGTTTTGTATAGTAACCAAAAGATGCAGATAATGATACCATAAGAAATTATAACATAAAGTGACCAATTAATTAATATTAAAATAATGTACTCTATTTGCTTGATAAATACTCGTTATTGTTATGAGATTTATAATCTATTCATTATATTGTTATCTTTACATACCTATAATGCGTCTAAGTTGATATAACTTACTTATATATTTTGGCATTCTGGTGTAATCTTCAATAACAATAGATCTTTTTGTATCAGACTCAGAATGTGCATGGATAATATAAACTAGATTATTTTTTGGTCTTCTTTGATTGACAAAAACAGTTACAATTGCATGAGCGCATGTCGTACTATCGCTAATATATAAAGAATAATTATTATTTGGTTCCATCATGTATTGTATTCCACCATTAACTTTATTTCCCAGAAATGTTAAAACAGCGTAGTTGTATCTCCGTTCAATTTGACTTTTATCTATTTTGTATCCATTGAATTGAGCGTCTACTAACTGATCCAAAGGTAAAACTGCAAGTCCTGCGATTGTTAGCATACCATCGCCTGAAAATCGTTCAATAGCTATTTCTGTGCGGTAACCTAATAACGGAATAACACATACACCAGATCCATATGTTCTATCTAAGTTTTCATTATTTTGTCTCATAATACATGTGTTATGAATGCTTTAGAAATTAAATTCAAGTTTATAACGAACACTACTTTAAGTGTTGTATGATCTTATATTAGGTAACAAATTTATCATTTACAGCTACAGTTACTAGGTTGTATTATGGGCATAGAAAATATGCTAATTATGTAATTTTCTGTTGATCGATCTATTTATGTCTAGTTATGTTGATATTGAGTTAGTAATGGGGTTGGGTTCCATTGTAGCAAGCATTCCTGAATTTTGTTTATTTGTTGTGTATTTACGTTTTCATTTTAATCTATAGTAGAAATTCAACGCATTGTGTAATGGATGAAACATGATACAGGATGGTTTAAATTTACATTGGATTCCATGTTTATGAATTAAATAATTGACCAAATGAAATAAATAAAAAACTAACATGGACCTGTTGGAAAGGTTAATATGTATGAAATGTGCATAAATTTATATTCTGTTAGAAAAAGTACGGTACGGTTTGTCTTCTTCGTAAAAGATCTAACTTGAATAAAATGTAATACACTTAAAACAATATCATCGTAATACGATTTGAAAAGGTTTTATACAAAATTACCAGTATTATTGATTTTTATTTTATAATTTTTATCATTATAAAATTAAATTAGAATTATCTTAGAGACCATGAATGGACTAGGTTCGCACGTAACGGGTTGCTTGATATATAATCCACCAACCTCTTTATTTAGAATTTCCATAAGCGAAATTTCTATGTCATCGCAAGGTATGACTATTTTACTTCAATCTAATCCGAAAGAAGAAATGCGTAATTAAGAAAAATGTTAACTTATTTCATAGGTTTACCGACTAGTGAGGGACAATATGAAATTGATCTGAAATTTCCACCTCGAGTAGATATCAGGTTGTTTCAGGGAGCAGAAGATTATTGGGGCTGTTTATATGGTGCAAACTTTGATTATTCGGACTTAAGTACATTAGAAGTAAATTTAGAAAATGCTATAGCACGATATTGCCATGATGAACTTAATAAAAAAGTACCTTTGGTAGTTATTTCGTTCTTCGCATGAGATACAATCTATGTTCCTAGTGTTGAACGAATACCACCCCAACGTACTAATTCTATAAAAATCAACGTTATTCCTCATCCAGTTTTTAGTGGATTTTTTTATTTATCATATTTTGCTGTGTCTGATAAAGAATCATGGCAAGTGATGTTTCTAGAGCAACCTTTATTAACCAATAATACATTGAAAGCTGTAGTTGAAATTCTTACTCCAGGTCGCCGTGTTTTGACGGTTTAACTTTCTTCAACACCTCGCCAAATACCTACACACATTTCTATTATGTTCATCTAGTGTTTTTGCGTAGTATATATTACCTTGGCTATCGTGGAGGTAGTAATAGTAATCAGACTTTTTAGGATTTAGGGCCGCGTCTACGCTTTGAAAGCCGGGATTGCTGATAGGTGTTGGTGGTAGACCTAGGTTTAACCTTGTATTATATGGATTTTTTTCTGTTACTAGTCTATCGAGTTCGTTACCTGTTGGCCACCAGGTTTTTTGTTTTTCATTGTACCCACCACCATACTGACTTGTGGCATCTATACCTAGTGGCATATTTGCTGCAAGTCTATTGTAGATGATTCCTGCGATCATATAACTTTCATCATCTTTGTGTGAAGATTCTTTTTCTATCAGAGAGGCTATTTTTATGATTTTATGAAGATTTTTATCTTTTTCTATTAATTCATCTTTTATATTTTCATAGACTTTTTGCTCAAATGTAATAAGCATTTTTTCGATTATTTTTATTTCATTAGTATCATCACAAAATCTATATGTATCAGGAAATAAATAGCCTTCCAAAAATTTGGGAAATATCTCTTTGTATTTTAATTCTTCTACAGGTGAAAAATTTTTAGCTAGATCTATAAATTTGTCTTTATCAAAATTTGATAATTTTTGTGATAAAACTTCGGCTATCTCTTCGATACGTAAGCCTTCTTTGATAGTTATGGTCACCTCTTTACATCCAATAATGCGAAATATATCTTTTACTTTTGTATTAGGATTGACGGTGTATTCACCAGCTTGTACTACAAATATTTCATTAGGATTTAAAAAATAATAAAGTTTGTATTTAGAAAATCCAAAAATTTTTTCATCTGGTATTATTCCCTCTGAGATCAATATCTCATGTACTCCATCAAATGATGTACCACTCGGTATAATTATTTTTTTACTCTCTTGATTTATGCTTGTAAGGGTTCCAAAGCTATTTATTTCATCGATTGTTGATTTAAAAACAAAGAAAATGCCACCAATTATTGAAACAATGATTAATAAAAATATTAGCAGTTTTATCGGCAGCTGATTTTTAGGTATATTTTTTTTAACATACTTATCAAATTGATCAAACTGAACAATATTCATAAATATCTATCTTATTATAAACCATAAAGAATAGCTAATTTGCATTATTCTTTCAAAAAGATTAGATAATTTTTTAAAAACTATCTAATCTGATAAAATTCACATGGATGTCTACCGATGTTATTCGTATACGTGGTGCCAGAGTGCATAATCTCAAAAATATAAATGTAGAGATTCCCAAAAACAAAATTGTGGTGATTACTGGTGTTTCCGGTTCTGGTAAATCTTCTTTGGCTTTTGATACTATCTATGCCGAAGGGCAAAGGCGTTATGTAGAATCACTTTCGTCATATGCTAGACAATTTCTTGGCATCATGGAAAAACCTGATGTGGATCACATCGAAGGATTATCCCCAGCCATAGCTATTGATCAAAAAACAGCATCAAATAATCCTCGTTCAACTGTAGGTACTACGACAGAGATTTATGATTATTTGCGTCTTTTATTCGCAAGAGTAGGGGATCCATTTTGTTACAAATGTGGAAGACCTATACAGGCCCAGACTGTACAACAAATTGTTGATAGTATAATGGATTTGTCTTTAAATCAAGAAAATGGTGTACGTATAATGATTTTATCACCAGTGGTGAGGGCTAGAAAAGGTGAGTTTGCAGATCTTTTTGATAATCTTTTTAATAAAGGATTTGCGAGAGTAAGAGTTGATGGTGAAATGAGAAATCTTGAGGAAGAGATCAAACTAAACAAGCATGTAAGGCACGATATTGAAATTGTTGTTGACAGATTAGTTATACCAAAAAGACAAAAAGACGATTCTTTGCTGATTTATCAGCAGTATGGATTTGATAATGAAGAGGAATATAAAAATTTTAAACAACGTATTACTGATTCTGTCGAGACGGCATTGCACTTTTCTCAAGGTGAGGTAATTGTTAATTTGTTTGACGAAAAAAAAGATATTTTTTATTCAGAAAATTTGGTCTGTCCCAAAGATCAGATATCTTATCCAAAGATAGAACCTCACACTTTTTCTTTTAATTCTCCTCATGGAGCCTGTCCAAAATGTGCAGGATTGGGTTTTGTCAAAGAGATATCGCCAGAGCTTGTGTATAACCCAAATCTTACTATTATGGAGGGAGCTATTTTTCCTTGGTCTCGAAATTTGGATGATGATAGTTGGTATGTTCGTATATTAAAAGCTCTAGCAGATAAACGAGGATTTAGCTTGCGAGTACCTATGAAAGATCTTCCAAAAGAGATTATAGATGAGATCTTGTTTGGTTCTGAAGAGATTTTGGATGTAGTTATAGAATCAGGAAAATTTAAAGGTTCCTATCAAACCAAGTTTGAAGGGGTCATGCCTTCACTTTACCGACGTTATAACGAATCAGAATCTGACTTGACTAGACAGGAGATAGAAAAATACATGATTACAAATACTTGTACCGAATGTAACGGAACGAGATTAAAAAAGGAGGTTTTAGGTATTAAAGTCGGGGGAAAAAATATTATCGAGGTCACAAAAATGAATCTGTCAGAATGTTTTTTGTGGGTTGAAAGTTTGGAATCTGATGAATTGGTGAAAAGAGAATTCAAAGTTGATGGTGAAATTTATCATGAGTATTTGACTCTTTCTAAACAAAAATCAGAGATAGCTCACAGTATCATTCGTGAAATTAGATCAAGATTGCAGTTCCTGATAGCTGTTGGACTAAATTATCTGACACTTGATAGGACTATGAATACTCTCTCAGGTGGTGAAGCACAAAGAATAAGACTGGCTTCACAGATTGGGTCGGGGCTTTCGGGAGTTTTGTATGTTTTAGATGAGCCTTCAATCGGTTTACATCAGCGTGATAACGACAGGCTTATAAATACGTTAAAAAATCTTCGTGATCTAGGAAATACAGTTATCGTAGTAGAGCATGATATGGATACCATAAAAAATGCTGATTACATAATAGATATGGGTGAAGGAGCTGGTGTACATGGTGGAAAAGTCATATTTGCTGGTGATCTGAATCATCTAAAGAAAGATACATTTTCTGTGACTGCTCCATACGTACGTGGCGAAAAAATTGTCGGGCATAAATATATATCTCGTTCTGAAAATATTTCTCTTCATAAATTAATACGTATCAAAGGAGCAAGACAAAATAATTTAAAAAATATTGATGTGTCGATACCACTTGGTAAATTTGTATGTGTTACTGGTGTGTCTGGATCTGGAAAATCTACGCTGATAAATGATATTTTGTATACAAGATTGCATAATTATTTTTACAATACGCATTATCAGGTAGGATTACATGATTATATAGAGGGTATTGAAAATATTGATAAAGTTATAGCAGTAGATCAATCACCCATAGGTCGTACCCCTAGATCAAATCCGGCGACATATGTTGGCTTTTTTGATGATATCAGAAATCTTTTTGCTAATACCAATGAAGCTAAGATGCGTGGATATAAATCAGGTAGATTTTCTTTTAATGTCAAAGGAGGAAGATGTGAGAGCTGCAGAGGAGATGGCATTATTAAGATTGAAATGCAATTTTTGCCTGATGTTTATGTGACTTGTGAAAGTTGTGGTGGTAAAAGATATAACCGTGAAACTTTAGAAATCACTTATCGTGGAAAAAATATTTATGAAGTGTTAGAAATGACAGTAGATGAGGCTTTAGAGTTTTTTCAAAATATACCTAGAATACATAACAAACTAAGCGTTTTACAACAAGTTGGACTTGGATATATAAAGTTAGGTCAGCAAGCCAATACTCTGTCTGGTGGTGAATCACAGCGAATTAAACTGGCTACAGAATTAGCCAAGAAAAATACCGGAAGGACGCTCTATATACTTGATGAACCAACAACAGGATTGCATTTTGAGGATGTAAACAAACTTTTGGATGTTCTTCATAGTCTTAGAGATAAAGGAAACACTATTTTAGTGATCGAACACAATCTTGATATTATTAAAACTGCTGATTACATAATAGATTTAGGTCCAGAAGGAGGTGATGGGGGAGGAGAAATCGTTGCATGTGGTACACCTCACCAGATAATTCAAAATCTTAATAGTTGGACGGGAAAGTATCTAAAAGATTATTTGGTATAATTGCTCATGGCAGAAGTTGAATATTGGATTTATGTTTATCTCTTATTTGTTTTGTTATCTTTTTCAATAGTGACTATAAATTATTTTACTGCTCCAAAATTTAGATTTAATAAATTTTCTGATCAAAATAAAAAAGTAAGTATACTTATCCCTTGTCGTAATGAAGAAACAAATGTAACAAAAACTGTTTTATCCTGTCTTAATTTAAATTATCAAAATATAGAAATATTGGTATTAAATGATAAATCAACAGACAACACAAGTGCAGTACTCAATAATCTGGCATCAAAATATCCAGAAAAAATCAGGGTTTTTGAAGGTACAGAACTACCTGATGATTGGTTAGGTAAAAATTGGGCCTGTTGGAATCTTCAAAAGTACGCTATAGGTGAGCATTTGCTTTTTATTGATGCAGATGTTGTATTACATAAATATACGCTAGATATAGCCTTAGAAGAGTTAGAGAAAAATAAATTTGATATGGTTTCTGCTTTCTCTAGTCAAAAAATGCAAACTTTTGGAGAATTTTTGATAGTACCACTTATGGAATGGTTTTTAACGGCATTTTTGCCATTGATAAGTATCTATAAACTATCTCATCATTCTTTGGCAGCTGCAAATGGTCAATTTATTTTAATTAAACGAGAAGTTTATGATAGAGTAGGTGGTCATGAAGCATTAAAATATCAGGTTGTTGAAGATCTTGAAATGTCTAGGCTTTTGAAAAAAGAAAAATACAAAGTAGGCACATATTTTGCAAATGATTTTGTAATGTGCAGAATGTATAAAAATTTTGAAGAATCATTTTTAGGTTTTACAAAAAATTATTATCTTATTTCTAGAACTAATCCAGTTTTGTTTATTTTATTCAATTTTGCGGTAGTTGTGTTTTATGTGATGATTCCTGTTTATTTATTGTTTTATTCACCATATCTTGGCTTTGTAGCGTTATCATTTTTGGTTATAGGCATTACTATGAAAGCTAGAATGACAAATCAGGGTGTGATATATAGTATTTTGCTCTTTCCTTTACAAATGATTATGACTATTCCTCTAAGTATTAGATCATATTATGCATTTTTGACCAAAACAGGTGTGTGGAAAGGGAGACAGTTAAAGATAGCAAGATAAAAATTAGTCAATTAATGGCATAATACTATCAAGAATATCCGCCCAGGCAACCTGTGCTGTATTTTGTGATGTAGGATCAGCTCCATTGTATCCGATAGTTGGCTCGCGGAACCAAACTAATAAAGTAATTTTAGGATTATTTAGTGGTGCTATTCCAACCTGAGTTATATTTAATCTATCTTCGTAATAACCTTGTTGATTTTCTTTTATCACGTTTGATGTACCTGTTTTGCTAACAAAATTATATTTATCATAGATTTTTTTGATAAATGGATCAGTTATCGAATTCTTTGTTGCTAAGGATGTTACGTATAAAGTATCTATTACAGTGGATTCTTCAAATATTTTTGTTCTTTCCTTTTCTGGACTGATTATTTTTCCATTATCATCTATTTCTAGAACTAGAGTGGGGGAGTAGTAGTATCCATTTGACGCTAGAATATTCCATATACTAACTAGACGTATAGGAGTCAATACTATCAACCCCTGTCCGTAAGAAGATGTGGCTATATCTAGATCATTCCACTCTTCTATTGGTTTTAGATAGAAAACTGGTTCTGTTTTGGACTCAATACCAGTTTTCTCACCTAATTTTAATCTTTGCCATTCAAATACATATCTTTCTTTAGGTACTTTTTGAGCTACTCGCAGAGCACCTACATTATCAGAAAATCTAAGCATCGTTTCTACTGTCAGATCTTTTCTCGGCACTTTATTAAATGTACAAAGTACCCTATCGGCGACCTTTTCACAGCCTGTATGTGACCCAAGATTATAAAAAGGTGATGTTGGGATAGACTTTGTCTCATATGCTATAGCAACAGTAATTACTTTTATTACAGATCCTGGCTCATACAATGCATCAGTTGCCAAATTACGAAAAATTTCACCAAAACTCAGACTTTCTCTTCTTAGATTTTTACGTGCATTTTCTGGAATTTTTTCTAATATCTTTAATTCTTCTTCTGATAATTCATCGTCATTTTGTTCTCCTGAATTTTCAATCTGTTCTAAAAGTTGTCGTTTTCTCTCTTCCAATTTTTTTTGTTCTTCATCAATTCTTCTGAGTTCTTCTTCATATCCATCTGGTAATATTATATCCTCGGTGATTTCAGGTTCTTCTGTAATCAGAACATTATCAACTTCTTTTTCAAAACATTTTTTATGAATGGCGTAATATTCTAATTGGCAATCAACAACCTCACCTTCCCAGAATTTATTTGGGTTATATGTAGGATAATTTCCAATAGCTATTATATTACCACTATTGGGTTCCATAGCTACGATCACAGTTTCTTTCGCTTTTACTTTGTCTGTCCAGTACTTAGCTTTTTCATCGATTATTTTTTGGATATTTTTGTTGATAGTTAATTTAATATTTGAACCATTTTTGGGAGGAGTAGAGAAAAATTCTTCATCTACAATGATCTGTTGTCCAAAATTTCCTCTTTTGGCTTCTATTACTCCATCTATTCCTCTTAAAATACCATCAAAATACTCTTCAATACCGTATTGTCCAATCTCTTTTTCATTGTCATCAAGCCTTACAAATCCTACTATTTTTGCGGCTATCTCATTGTTTGGATAGATTCTTTTGTATGTTTGTTCTGCTCTCCAGATATCAAGATTTAATGGATACAATTCGTTGATTTTATCAATCTTTTCCTTGCTGACATATCTAAGTATTTTTTTTTCGAATAGATTTGTGTCTATTGATTTTTCTATGTAATCTTTTTCTAAATTAAGAATTTCTGCTAGATCACTAACGAATTTATTTTTATCCAGAGACTTTTTATCTATTTCTTTCTTAATATTTTGAGGTTTAAGATAAAATGTATATGCCAAGACCGAAGTTGCCAGTATACTGCCATCAGAAAATAGAATATTTCCTCTAGTTGCTTTATAGGTATTTATGTAATTTGCTCGATTTTCTGATAATGTTTTCCACTGATTTCCCTCAATTATTTGGATGCGAAACAATTGAACAGTAATACTCACAAATATCAATATGAAAACAAATTTGATAATAAAAATTTTTATTTTTTGGGATTTCATTTGATCTCAATATATCTAATTTCTTCTTTTTCTACTTTTCTAAATCCTTGAGTTTGTGCCTCTGTTTCTATGCGTTCTATGTTGTTTAACTCTGCAATTTGCTCTTTTATCTTTAAATTTTCGGCCATCAGACGCTTTTGTTCTTGTTCTAGTTTGTATAAATAATTGCCTTGTGTTGCATATTCGGTATTGATGTACGTTTTTACTCCTATTAGCAAAATAATTGATATTCCAATAATGAAAAATAAGACACGTATATGGTCATAGAATTTATTAGTCGGACTTTGAATTGAAAATTTTATAGAGTTTTGCGCTCCTCGCTTGGTCATTTTCTAAAATTTCTCTTATGTTTGGTTCGATTATTTCGAATCTATAATCACCTTGTTCTACAAGGTCTGACTCGAAATTACTAAAAGTTATAATCAGAGAGACGGCTGATTTTTGTCTGGAGATTAAATCAATTAATGTTCTTAATTCATTTTCTTCATCATTTGAATAAATCCGAAGAGCAACAAAAACTTTTCTAACGATATGTTTAGGTAACTTTATTGCATTGATTAAATCTATGTTTGTCTTTAAATAACCTTGATAATTTACAATATTATTTGCTATTCGTTTTATTGTATGTTCGGGTAGATTTGTATACCGTTGTAACACCTTTTGAATCAATACTTTATCTTTCAATAAATTTTTAAGCCTAATATCATCAGAATCAGTCAGATGCATTGATAAATTGCCTTGTTTGTCGAACGAAAGGCCTTTTTGTGTTTTGTAAATTTGAAAATTAGAAAATCCCAAGTCAGCCAATAATAAATCATATGCATCATATTCAAGTGTTCTAAGCACTTTTTCGATTTTGCTAAATCTAGAATGAACTATTATCCATGATTTTTCACCTTCATTTTTTCTCCAAGTTTGAAAACAATCTTCACCATCAGAGATAGGCACAGGAGAACTATCAAAGTTGTATGTACTTATACCATATTGAATACTTTTGAGATCAAGGTCTAATGATACTAATACGCCTTTTTCTAGTTTTTCATACAACTTTGACGAATGTCCTCCCATGCCCAGAGTACAGTCTATCAAGACAAATCTTTTATTGGATTTTGTGTTTTTTATGTCATCAAATATTTCTAGTACTTTATCCAAAAGTACCGGAATGTGTCTAATTTCCTTCATAAATTTCTTTATCTAGTAGATTAATTATTTTTTCCGCTTTAGAAGATATTTTATTTTTATGAGCTAACCATTTAGATCTTGACCAGATTTCTATTTTATCTAGAAGTCCTATAAAGACACATTCATCATCTGTAATATTTGCAAATTCTTTGAGAGATTGAGGCAGTACAAATCTCCCTTGTTTATCTAATGTTATCTCATGAGCGGATCCCAAAAGATATCTGGCCACATCGCGGACATTGACGTTACTAAAACGTCCCTCTGATATAACTTTTGCAAGAGCTTTAAATCCATTCATGTCCAAAAGCATCAAACATCTTTCAAAACCATTCGTCACTATCAATTTATCACCTAATTCCTTTCTAAATTTGCTTGGTAGAGCGAGCCTATTGTTGTCTGTGATTTTTACCTCAAACTCGCCTACCAACATTTCTCACCATATTTAACCATTTTTTACCAAAAATGTACAGGTAGTGTACATAGAGGTCTTTTTTAGGAAGTTGAAATTAAAGAAAAAAAGATATACTATATTAATTAGATATATTATCACGTTTTGTAGAAATATTTACAAGTATTTTCGCTAGACAAAAAGCAGGTAGGCACGAAGCACTTGGACTTGGTAGTTTACAAAATCAAACTGGTGGTACGAGCGATGATGGTGGAAAAGTGCGAGTGAGGAGAACATATGATTTACTTATTAGACATATGGATTACGCAGATTCCATATATGTAAAGTATAGAAACAAAAGTAACCCCCATTATTACCAAAAAGTATTTAGGTAGTATACTTTCAGCTCCAGAATATAATTCTATCTGTTGTAATAGGAAATGTTAAAGAAGACGATTCTGAGATAGATGTTCGTGAAACGAGAAGAATACCACCCAGAAGATTTAGATACGGAAGTGATTCCATCCCAGAGAAAAAAAATTAGGTGTTAGTAATGTTGATCTAAATAAAAATCATAAAGAGCATCCTCTCAAGAACATGTTTATTGATTTACCTATCGCAATAGGCAAATTAGTAATAAGTTCATTACTACATCCAGCTAGCCCATTTTTCTACGGAGTCATTGGTTCTATTTTAGCTACACCCTGGCTGCCATCTTTCTATATGCCAGTTGCCAGTGCAGCAACATTACTTGCTATTTTTGCACACAACAAACTTACTGGAGAAAAATTTAAAAAAACAATACATGATTATTTTGTAAAAGGACAAATAGATAAAAGAGTTAATTTTATTTCAAATGCGCCTTTTGCCTTTCCAACATTAGAAGTATTATATAAAACATGTATCAATCCAGGTATTTTCGTAACTTATAATCATGTTATTAAAAACTTTCAAGAACTTATTAACTTCGGTAGTCAAACTATTAATAAACCAGAACAGATATTGCCACTTAATATTGAATCATTATTAAATTCTATCGGCAATTTAGCTGTTGGAACGTGGAATAATATTGGTGATTTGCTTTTTAAGCTGTTCCTGGAATTGTCGTTTATAATTTTGATACTTTAACTTCAATATTTAGAGCGATATCACCATGGCACTAGTCTATAGTTAGGTTCTCTATCAAAATCTAAAGGATAATTTTCTCTGCCGCTATTTTTATGTTTATAATACCCAACCACCCCTATCATCGCCGCATTATCTGTACATAATTTTTTTGATTGTGGAAATAAAATTTTGTATTTTTTAAATCTTTTTCTAAGTTCTTTTCTAAGATACATATTTCTACTTACACCACCCCCTACAAGTATAGTTTTGATGTTAATATTTTCTTTTTGTAACACATCAATAGCCTTTGACATTTTGATAAATACCTGTTCAAAAGCTACCCTTTGGAATGTTGCACAGATATCACAGATTATTTGTTTTTCTTCTTCTGTCGATTTAGGTACGGGTTTTATATCATATGTAGATTTTTGTAGTTGATTTAAAAATTTATCACCATATTCATTATAAGTTTTTCCTAGATGTTCTATAGCAAGTTTCATTGCTGCGGTTTTGAGGCCAGAATAACTGACATTTAAATCCTTCGAATTAACCATTGGGATCGGTAAATCGCATTTATATGGATCACCAAGTTTCGCTAGATTTTCTATAACAGGACCTGCTGGATAGCCAAGATCTAGTATTCTGCCTACTTTATCAAAGCACTCGCCAATTGCATCATCTAGTGTTTCTCCCAGTAACACATAATCACCATGATCTCGCATTAGATGAAATTCGGTGTGATTGCCAGAGAGCAGAATAACTAATGCAGGAAATTCTATGTTGCCAGAGTTGTTACCTTTTCTATTTCTAGCAACGGTTGAGTAAATATGACCTTCCATGTGATTTATAGGTATAAGTGGTTTTTTGTATTCTATTGCGAGTTCTTTTGCTTTTTTTATACCTACCTCCAAGGCTATTGCCAAACCTGGTCCCTGTGTTACCGCGATTAGCTCTATATCTTCTATTTTTTTACCTGCAATCTTGAGTGCTCTTTCTATTATTTTATCTATTAATTTTTGATGTTTCCGTTTTGCTATGGATGGTACAACACCGCCCCATTTTGCATGATATTTTATTTGTGAAGAAATAACATTTGATATTACACAGTCATTGTGTAGTACTGCAGCTGAGGTATCATCACAAGATGTATCTATGGCCAATATCCACATAATGAATTATAAAATATAAATCTTTATTTATACTAATGAAATGTTAAAATATCATATGTCGCGTTATCCTATTCTTCGACAAGAATTGTTTGTAGAAAATAGAAGGAGATTGGTATCTTTGATTAAAAAAGATAGTATTGTTGTAGTCCATTCAAATTATGTATTTCCTGCATCTGCTGATGAAAATTTTCCATTCAAACAGAATAGTGACCTTTTATGGCTTACTGGTATAAATCAACCCAATACGACTTTAGTTTTTTTAATAGACAAATTCGGTACTGTTGATGAATACATATTCGTTGATAAAACCGATCCTAATCTAGCAGTTTGGGAAGGAGATAAACTTACAATTGACCAAGTGCGAAATATTTCGGGTATAACTAATGTCGAATATAATGATGGTTTCGATGCTTTTTTAGAAAAAAATGTTTTCAAGTATAAAAATATATACCTTGATTTTAATGAACATTTGAGAGCGTCAAGAGAAATTTTAAATCAAAATGAGAGAAAAGCTTTGTATTATAAAGAAAAATATCCTTTACATAACTTTGAAAGGCTAACACCTTTGATATCTGACCTTCGACAGGTTAAATTGGATTTTGAAATAGAAATAATTAAAGATGCTATTAGAATAACAAAAGATATATTTGACGAGATTTTGAAAATTATTCGTCCTGGTATGTACGAATTTGAAATTGAGACATTAATTACTTATATGGGCTTAAAAAATGGCGCATACGGAAATGCATTTCCTCCAATTGTTGCTGGTGGGATAAATAGTTGTATATTACATTATCAAAAGAATGAAAATGTTTTGAAAGAAGGGGATATTGTACTTTTGGATTTTGGAGTAAATTATGGATTTTATAATTCTGATATTACAAGAGTGGTGCCTGTTAGTGGCAAATTTACAGAGAGACAACGAGATATTTATTCTGCAGTTTTAGATGTTAAAAGACAAGCTATGGCTTTTCTGAAACCTAATGTTACGTATGAAGAGTATGAAAAATTTGTTGGTAGTTTGATTGAAGAAAAATTAATTGAATTAGATATTATTACTATAGAAGATGTAAAAAATCAGACTCCTCAAAATCCAATTTACAGAAGGTACTATATGCATAGAACATCACATTTTTTGGGAATAGATGTGCATGATGTAAATGTTGCAGCTGGGGTAGTAAGAGTAGGGACTGTTTTGACATGCGAACCTGGTATTTATGTCAGAGAAGAATCTATTGGAGTACGCTTAGAGGAAGATATACTGATCACTGATAGTGGCACAGAAAATCTCACTGCCTCTATACCAATAGATCCTGATCATATTGAGGAAATAATGAGTAGTAGGTTAGGTTAAAAAATTTAACATACGTTTAACAAGGATTTTAGATATTGGTGTAATCATGTAACATTGTTGATCTTAATATTTTCTAATTTCAACCCTAACTTATTTACAGAATTCTTAAATTTTGGCTATACAAATTAGAATTATTGTAAAAATAGAAATAATGTTAGAAAACTAAATTTTAAAATCTTTTGTTATTGTAATTTCTTAATTAATCTGAGTTGTATTAAATTTTTTCTCTAATCTTTTCAAAGTTTTTTTTGCAGCAATCTGTTCCGCTGATTGTTTAGATTTTCCTTTTGCTTTTGAATAAACATGTTCACCTATGATAGTTACGACTGTAAATGTCTTATCATGGTCAGGGCCTTCTTCTTGAATTACTCTATAAATTGGCGTTTGTTTAAATTTTTCTTGGGCAAATTCTTGTAGTTTCGATTTTGGATCTATATCCTCTCGTGTTTCTATAATTTTTTTAACTTTATAATAAAGATTTTTTCTAACAAAAGACTTTGCTTTTTCAAATCCTTTATCATAATAAATAGCTCCTAGCAAAGCTTCGAAAGCATCTGCCAGTATGTAAGGCCTTTTTCTTCCTCCCGTAGCTTCTTCACTTTTTGACATGATGATATAGTGTCCAAGTCGCATTTTTTTGGCAACAGAGCTTAGTGTTTCTGTTTTGACTATTGCCGCTCTGAGGCTTGTCATATCACCTTCTGAAAGATGTGGAAAATCCCTAAATAAAAACTCTGTCACAATCAATTCTAATACAGCATCACCTAAAAACTCGAGTCTTTCATTGTGCTTTTTTCTTGCTGATTTGTGGGTCAGGGCCTCTATGTATAAATCTAAATTGGTAGTTTTTATATCTATTTTCTTTAATAACCTGGACACTCTATTATTTTCAGTTTTTACGATAATTTGTTCGTAATTTATGTGTTGAGACATTTAGAAATTTTGCGAATTTCTACGTCTTAAAAATGCTGGGGTAGAGTCTAAATCGTCTTGTTGTATATTTTGTATATTATCATCTGAGCTTGATTGGTTTATTAAATTATTCGAATGTGAATGGATAGTTGAATTGGGCATTGAATGGTTACTAATATCAAAAAATGAATTCGGTCTATCTCTAAGCTGATGTGTGGTTGGATCTACATTAAATCCGGTGGCTAACACTGTTACATATACTGTGTCACTTAAATTCTCATCAATAATTACTCCCGTCTTAATCAGTGCATTAGGATCAACATAACCTTTTACGTATTCCGCTGCTTCTGATACTTCTATCATAGATATATCGGGATTAGATCTTATGATGAGTATCACTCCTGTTGCGCCGTCTATCGAGTAATCAAGTATTGGTGATTGTATGGCCATCTTTGTAGCCTCTATAGTCTTGGATTCTTTACTATTAGAATGTCCAATGCCCATGAGTGTAGTACCAGCATTCTGCATAATTGCCTTTACATCTGCAAAATCTACATTCATATAACCAACTTTTGTTATTATATCAGATATACTTTGAATAGCATTTTTCAATACTTCGTCGGATTTCTTCATGGCATCTCTATAGCTCACGCTTCTATCTATGATACTTAAGATTCTTTCATTTGGTATCACTATTAGAGCATCGACTTTTGATTTCAATTCTTCGATCCCTTTCAAAGCTATCTCCATTTTTCTTTCCCCTTCAAATCTAAAAGGTTTTGTTACAACACCTATAGTCAACGCACCATTTCCTTTTGCTATACCAGCTATCACTGGTGCTGCTCCAGTACCTGTACCTCCACCCATACCGGCAGTAATAAATACCATATCAGCTCCAGCCAAAGCGGCGTTTAATACATCTACGCTATCTTCTGCTGCCTGTTTTCCAATGATTGGGTTACTACCTGCACCTAGTCCTTTGGTCAATTCCCTACCGATATTGATTGGTCTTGCAAGAGAATTTTTCAAAACTTGTGCATCTGTGTTGACAGCTAAAAATTCGACGCCTTGTATTTCTCCAGAGGCGACCATTGCATTGACCGCATTACAACCTGCACCACCCACACCACATACGATTATTCGTGCTTGTAGAGATTCAAATTCGGAATAAGGATTCTCTTCTACCGATGAATAATCATTTTGACTAATTTGGATAGGTGGTTTTTGAATATCTCTGTCTTGGTTATTACTATTTATCTTTGTATTCTTAGGTGCTATTAACATGATTAATCAGTTAGATTTTTAATGAAATTTATTACTTTGTCTAGTAATCCATTTCCTTCTGGTTCTAGGTGTTCAGATTCTACATTATATGACTGATTATTTATCTCCTTCAATATGAGACCTTGAGCGGTAGCAAAGGATGGATCACTAACTTCATCAATTAATGGACCCGTTAGACCTTGAGGATATCCAATCCTTGTCAATACACGAAAAAAGTTGCGACAATAATCCTTGATGCTATAAAGATTTGCAGTTCCACCTGTTAGCACTATGCCTGCTGGCATCCTTGTAGTAAATCCGGCGTTTGATACGGTTTTGTTTACCATCTGAAATATTTCATCTAATCTACAAGTAACGATTTCCTGATAAATTCTCTTCGATAGCTTTGGCAAACCTGGTATTTTTAATTCACTTATATCAAGTAGATCATCATCCTCTTCATTTTCTTTCATATCAGACAAGCTTAATTTGTCATTTCTGCCTTTGTCATTTCTTAAATAACTAGGTATATTTCCAGATTCCTTATTAGGAAAACTTTGCCTTTCTATTATTGTTCCTATTTTCTTTTTGAGTTTTTCGGCCTCATCTATAGGTATCTGCAGCCCAATTGCTAAATCACTTGTAATTGATTGTCCACCTAAATTTACCACACCAGAAAAACAAATAGATTCTTCTTGATATATAGTTATAGTTGTGCATCCATGTCCAATATCTAATACCATTACTCCCAATTCTTTTTCTGTTACAGTCAGTACACTTTGGGCTGAAGCAAGTCCTGCAAATGTAACATTTGGTCTATAACCTGCTTCTATAATTACTTTCTCTGTATTACTAAGAGCTGTATTTAATCCTGAAATAATATGAGTATCTACTTCAAGTCTTGATCCTTGCATACCAAGAGGTTCTTTTATCCCCTTTTGTGTATCAACGATGAATTCTCTTGGGATAACATGAATGATTTTTCTGACTTGTTGAGAAATAGCGGTATTTTTGGAATTTTCAATAACTCTTCTGATATCATTTGGATCAATCTCTTCGTTAGTAACAGATACAATACCTTTGTTATTGCTAGACATTATATGCATTCCGTTGATAGATGCATTTACATCAGTCACTGATATTCCGGCCATTTTTTCTGCAGCCTGCAAACACTGTTGTACACAATTTACCACTTCATTAATATTTACTATTACGCCTTTTCTTACACCTTTTGATGGAACAGTAGCACATCCTATTACGGAAACTATAGGTATGTTTTCATTATATTCTACGTTACATATGATGGTGGATATCTTATAAGAACCTATATCAACTGCTGTTATTATATCTTGGTGTGTAGCCATTATATTTCATTTTACTATTATATTGTCTTTAAATCTTAAATCAGCGCTACCAAAACCTATTTTGTCATCTAGAAGCATTTGGAGTTTTTCACTTTGTGTTTGTATATCACTAAATGTTTCTGTTAGATCTAATTTTATAGCTCTATTATCTTTTAATATTATAGTCAACATTCCTAAATTATCAAAATAAATTCTTTGTATTTTTTGTAATTTATATTGTATTTTAATACACAAATCTAATAGATTTTTCAAGAAGAAGATTTCTATTTGTTCTGGATTTATACTTTGATATTCGATTGATACAATAATATTATTTGATTCATATCGCTGGTCCAATAAAATGCTTTTTAGGTTATTGTCAATATAAAGATATTTTTTATCAGCAGAAATTATCTCCAAAATAGGTAAAAATTCCTCTATGTTTATGATAAATCCATAAATAGTAAATTTATTTATATTTATTTTTTGAATAAATGGATATTTGACTTTTAGTTCTTTTTCGATGTCCGCGGGATTAACTGTGAAATAAATTTTTTTAGATAGATATTTTCCCAATTCATTTTTGTAGAGATCAATATTTTCAGGTCTATTTGAAGTTATATGTATTTGTTTAGGCGTATTGTAAATTAACGATACTAAGATTATTAGTATAGTCAAAATTATCGTTGTACTAAAAAATATTTTCGCAAGATTTGATTTATGCTTTAAATCCATATACTCTTCTTTTTTTCTAATTCTTTAAATTTTAATAACAATTGTTTTTGTTCTTCTGTTATGTTTTTAGGCATGACTGGTTTTAGTATCACAATAAAATTTCCTCTTTTTTTAGTCCTTAAATCTGGTATCCCAAGACCATGTAAAACAATCTGTTCAAATGGACTTGTGCCTGGTTTTATGGCTATGTTTTTTATGCCATCGAATGTTTCTACATTTATATTTTGTCCGATAAGCATATCTATTACATCAACCTCTACTTCATGTACAATATCGTTATTAACACGTTTATATTTTGGATCGTTTTTAACTAAGATTTCTACAAATAAATCTCCACGTAGTATATCATTTGAACCTACATTGCCTTCACCCTCATATCTTAAATTCATTTTATGTTCTATTCCGGCGGGGATTTTTATTTTTATTACATGTAAATTTTGAATTGTGCCTTGACCTTTGCAAATAGTACATTTTTCAGCTACAGTTTCACCTTGACCATTACATGTTGGACATGTCGTAACAAATTGGATATTGCCAAATGGAGTACGGTTTATTTGTTGAACTCTGCCTGATCCTTTACATGTCTGACATTTTTCTACTTTTGATCCACCTCTTCCATTACAAGCTTTGCACTTATCTAATCTTGTGTATTTTATCTCTTTCTCTGTTCCTGTGACAACTTCATTTAAAGTTATTTCTACCTGGGCATATACATCAGTTCCTTTTCTAGGTTTATTCTTTTGCCTGCGTCCACCGAAAAACTCTTCAAATGGTGAACCAAAGATAGATCCCATCCCAAACAAATCATCAAGATCAATATCAAACTGTTGATAGTTAAATCCACTTCCTCCACCAGTATTATAAAAATCTGCAGTTCCAAATTGGTCGTAGGTTCGTCTCTTATTTTCATCAGATAATACCTGATATGCTTCATTTAATTCTTTAAACCTTTCATGTGCATCTGGAGCTTTGTTCTTATCAGGATGCAGTTGTGCAGCTTTTTTGCGAAAAGCTTTTTTTATTTCTTCTTGTGTAGCATTTCTGCTGACACCAAGTATTTCATAATAATCCTTTTTCATAGTGTAATTTTAGCAAAAGAAAAGTAGGATTGCTAATGTACTTCAGTTTGTCAAATTTATTGTATCAGTGAAAAATAACAGCATAGTTAAATTTGTATGTATATTTTGCCTGTTAGATTCCTCTGTCGTGTTTGTGTTCTCTGAGTTATTGGAAGTATTATTATTTTGTTGATCTTGATCATCCATTTTTTCATTTGGATCTTGGATATTGATGCGAGTTATTATACTAGGAAATGGGAATGCATTTGGTCCTTCAATTAGTTTTATGAATTCATTCAGTTCGTTTACTGTATTATTGTCTATTTGAAGTTCTAAGGTAATATATACTGGAGATAGAAGGTTATTAGTTTCTGATAATGATTGTCGAGTATTAGATTCATTAATTTTGATATTTTTTATCACGGTGTTTGTCCTTTTGGCACGATTGTATATATTTACATAAATTAATCTTATATCGGTTTGATTGGGTATTATTTTATTTAAATATTGTATTTCTTGAACTAGAGTACCGTTAGTTTCATTTGATAACTCATTTAAAGCTCTACCTTGATCTAATATTTGTTGTTGTGTACTTTTTATTTCTTCATATCTTTTTATACTTTCTTGTACTTTATCAATAGTTCCGATGGTTGGGATCAAAGCAAATATCAAAAAAACTACTATAATGATAAGTGATACCGCAAGCTCGATGTACGTTTTCCTTTGTTTATTATAATAAAAAATATTTTTTAATGATAATTTGTTTGCATGTATATCCTTGTACATAATCTATATTGTTGAAAATAAAACTATAATATTGAAGGATGGTGTTTGTCCTTCTTCACTAGAGATGTTATTTACTATCACATCTTTTACATTATTAATTTTTTTTAGCTCTTGTTGAAGGGTTGAGACATCTTGAAATCTAGATGAAATACCTCTTATATTTACCAGAATCTCCGTTCCTTTTCTTTCTATAGAGATATTATCTACCTTTATATTTTCATTAAACTTATTTATATTCGTATTAATATGATCAAGCACGAATGATGTGCTAATTACTTTACCGTTCGCATTGTTTTCTGTTATTAAAAGATTTTCATAATTAGATACCAAATTTTCTTTCTTACTTATTTCTTGGTATTTAGCTATTTGCTCTGGATAGAGCTCTATATCTATGTTTTTGGATAGTCGTTCTGTTTCTTTTTCAAGATCTTTTAATCTTATATCTGATGGCAAACGAAATGCAAAAACAATGACTATTACAAAGATGATAAGAACAACAATATATCTTAGAGGGCCGGTAACGAAATCGTATAATTTATCAGTAAAATCTTTTTGAAGTAGTGGTTTGACAAGTAAATTAAAACTACGTTTTGCCATGTTCTCTATTAAAATATATGCTATTCTTATAGCGATATCAACTAGGTGATTATGAATAAGGAAACGTTTTTAAAATTTATTTGTTTTTTAGCACTCATTTTTGTCTTAGAAAAGATATTTCTGGGATTTGAAGTAAATTATTTATTAAATTATTTTTTGTTATCTATTGGTCTTGTTTTTTTGAATTCAAGCTATATTAGATTTATAAAATTTTTTACCCTGAAGCCAAATATAATAGTAAAATTTCTGTTTTTTACCGGATTTGCATGGTGTATTATATTTTTATTTGATGTGTTCATAAATGGCTTTTCTGTAACTCAAGGGGGATTCGGTGGAATTGTTACGAAAGAATTAAAAATAGGAGAGATTGAAATGTCCAGAAATTTTCTAATGCTGTTTATTAGCATAATATTTTCTTTGTATAATCTTTTTTTAGATGAAATTATCTGATGTCTACTTTAGCCAACATAAAAATACTAAAAACTTTTCTAAATAAATACAACATTGCTCCCTCAAAAAAGTTTGGTCAAAATTATCTAGTTGATGAATATAAACTCAATAGCATTGTTTCGAGTATGAATATCTCAAGCGATGATGTAATATTAGAGATAGGACCAGGTATTGGCACTTTCACTTACGAGTTTTGTAAGTTTGCAAAAAAAGTTTATATTATAGAGTTAGATAAAAGTCTAAATGAGGTTCTAACCAAAGTTTTGGAAAATTATTCTAACTATGAAATTTTTTGGGAGGACTCAACAAAATTTGATTATTCAAGAATAAACGAATCGAATATCAAAGTTTTCTCATCTTTACCATACAATACCGCAAAAAAAATTATTATGAATTTGGTAGAAAGTTCCCTCGATTGGACTGAATTGCATTTTATTTTGCAAAAAGAGGTTGTTGAAAGTTATATATCTACTCCGCCAAAAGCGGATTTTCTAGCAAATTATATAAGACTTTTTGGAAAGCCGAGAATAGAATTTGTTTTATCACCAAAATCCTTTTATCCAGAACCAAAAGTGTATTCTGCTTATATGACTGTGATTCGTGATGATGAATATAAACAATATAATCGTCGTTTATTGGCTTCTTATATCAAATATGCATATTCTGAGCCTAGAAAAAAAGTAAAAAATAACTTGAAAAGAATTATTTCGGATCTGAGTCATATACAATCAGAGATACTTGAGAAAAGACCGAGTGAATTGATGCTTCAAGATTGGATTATGATTTTTAAAGATAGTATTTGAAGTTTACGTCAAAAAGTTAAGATAAGCAGAGTTTTGTTTTATACCATTGATATTTTTCTGTTTAATATTGGATTGTAATCCTGATATAGATTATTTGGTTACCACAATTATACGAAAATTTTATACCTCGACATTTATTTATAATGTCAATATCATCTCAATTTGTTCTTAATTTTATAAACAATATTGAATGTGATTAAAGGTTTGCAATTAATAACTTCTTAACAAATTATACTTTTGCGATTTGTGATTATTTAAAATTGCTTTGTCAAATTTAAAATTTTATTAACATTTATCCTGTGTTATTGATATGTCGAAATACACAAAATTATCAATTCTAAACTGTTAGGACTTAAAAAGATAAATTTAGAAAATAAAAATATGTTTTATACATAATTTATTTAATACAGACTCACAAATAAAATTCAGATATTAGAAGGTAATCAATAGCATTAAAAATTTTAAGCTCGATCAGTATTAGTATCACTTTTACCTGTTCCACCACTAACAAACAAATCATTCGCTTTTTGTATATTTTTTAATTGCACATAAAATTCTAAAAAGTCGTCTTTTGACAATGGTCGATTAAATTTGTTCATTTCTTCTGTAGTCAGATCGGTAACAATCTGACTTACTTGCATACCTACATTAGATACAGCATTAATCATAGTTTTTTGTTTACATACAGGACATTCGGATATTATTTTTACAACATTTGCATGTAAATCAACAACCTTAAACGAATTATCATCTTTTTTGGCACCACATGAGGAACAATAGTTACCCCAATTTTTTCTAATCTGCTCGATTATTTGTTTTATTTCAGATTCGCGCATCTTATTCATTTTTGTTATTTATTAGTTTTATGTTTATCCAATAATATATTAGCACACAAACCAGTAAAGTGCCAAGTAGCGTCAAAGTCAAAAACATACCTGATACTGCTATAGCCATGAGACCTAGTATTGCATATATTAGATATTGTATCAATGATATTTGATGAGGTTTAAGCCCGAGTTGTAGCATTTTATGATGTAGATGATTTTTATCACCTGTTCCGATAGATTTTAGCCAGTTTATAAATGTTTTTTTCTCTTGAGAATTTAAAAATTTTCTAGTTCTGTGTATTACAACATATACAAAATCTACTATTGGGAGAGTCAAAATAAGAATTGATGTTGCTATCTTAGCTTGTGATGTTATAGATAATATTGCTATTAGAAAACCATATATTAGATGCTCCGAGTATATAATTGCTGGATGGAAGTTGTATGGTAATAAACCGATGATACCACCTAGACATATTGAGGCTACTGATACAGTAATTGGATCATTAATTCTTATGCCAATAAGAAGAAATATCATGAGTGCAATTGCGGTTGTACCTTCTGACAACCCATCAACACCACCTACATAGCTTACAGCGGTTGAGATCACAGGTATCCAAATCAAAGTGAATACTAAAGAGAGCAGTGAGATATCAGTGTTTGTTATTGGATTTTTGAGGTACAAGTCAGGTAGTTCAGGATTGAAAAGACTAGTATTTATATCAAAATATGTTCCAGTAAGTATCAATATTAATGTTGAAAACAGAAGTACAGGCAATTTAATCATTTCAGATAAATTGAATTTCGAGTCAAAAGCTCCTAATATGCCTATTATTGCTATAGAAATTAGTATTCCATACATCTTTAGATCCATATTAGGATATTGGTTCCAAATGAGTGCAAACAAAGGTATCAATACAGCAAATTCTCCCAATCGTGACATAGTGACCTTGTGAATACGAGTATCGTAACCGCGCTCATCTTTACTAGAAAGAGATTTTGGCTTAGTAGAAAAACCAAATTTTAATCCCATTAAACGCAGTATTGGTGTTATTAGAAAGCCAATGATAAATGAAATAAAAATTATTGGGAATACTTCGATATAAGGCTGTAAATTAGATACATTTAAATTGAACATAATAAAAAATGGCGATCACGGCAGGACTCGAACCTGCAACCTACTCCTTAGAAGGGAGTTGCTCTATCCGTTGAGCTACGTGACCAATTAAAGCATTATATCATTAATAATCATCAGAATCAACATCACGATAATCTGCACTATATCTTTCTTCTTCATAATCTGACCACAGCATGGCATCAGGATTATATTTAGATTCGGCTTCTTCTACATCCTCATATTTTGTCTTTTTAGATTTTGCAAGGGATTTTTTTATATATCCGCAGGTGGTACACGTTCCATTGACAAACACGCGATGATCGACACAATCAGGACACCAAGAAACTGTTTCATCCTCCTCATTTGTATTTACATCTGTATACTTTTCTGGATTTTTGAGAATTTCTTCTAAAGATACATCACTTATCAAAGAATCTGTAGATTCTTCTTCAATTTCCATTTCATCAGCTTTTAGATCACTTTGGTTATTCTTTTTTTGTTTCTTTGCCATCGCTATTTTACGATGGTAAATTTATCAATTGAGACAATATATGTCAATATATTTTAGGATATAATTAATTCTCGTATTTCTGATATGGTTTTTTCATCTGGATATATTCCGGTCCAGATTTCAAAGGCTTTTATTCCTTGGTACAAAAGCATTTCGTGGCCTGTCTGATAGATACAACCTTTTTCCTTTGCTTTTTTAATCAATTTTGTGTCTTTATAAATTATTTCAAACACAAAGTGAGCTTTTTGCAAAGAGTCATAATTAAAAAGTTCATTATCATCATCGTGTAATCCAACTGATGTTGTATTTATTATCATATCGGTATGTAAGAGATATTTTTCGATTTCATTAAAATTAATGACACTGATCTGACTTCCTAGATTTTTAAAATCTTTCGCAATATTTTCAGCTTTTGAAATAGTTCTATTTGTAAGTAAAATATTTTTGACACCTAATTTAATCAATGCAAAAATGATGGCTCTGGTACTACCTCCAGCTCCAATAACCAGTACCGTTTTTATTTTATTGTAAAGCTGATTATTTCTTATACTTTCGTAAAAACCAAACCAATCTGTGTTGTATCCAATCAGTTTTCCGTTTTCGTTCTTAATAGTATTGACTGACTTGATTAGTTTAATTTCATCGGATGTGGCATCCAAATAGTCTAAAACAGCTTCTTTATGTGGAACGGTTATATTTAGTCCCTTTATTCCTAGAATTTTTATAGAATCTACGGCGTCTTTTATGTAATCTGGATGAATCTCAAAAGGTACGTATACTGCATTGATTCCATACTTTTGAAATAAATATGTCTGAAATGTTGGAGATTTAGAATGTCTAACAGGATATCCAAATATTCCATATAATGACGTTTGGCCATTTAATATAAAGTTCATAATTAGGATTTTATTGAATTAGATCTCTTATGACAAACTAAGTAGTAAAAATCTTTTCTCTTGTATAAAATCAATTTATGATAAGAACAATTTTAATTTATGGCTTGGGACTTATAGGAGGGTCGATAGCTTTTAAGTTGAATGAATTGAATAAAGGATATACGGTATTGGGATTTGATATAAATAAAGACAGAATTAAATTTGGACAGGATAGAGGGGTTATATCTAAAGGATATTCTAAAAAAGAACTTGTTCCGTGGGAAAGTGTAGATCTAATTATCTTATGTACACCCGTGCGTTCGTTAAGATTGATTGCATCAGAAATAAAACCATTTTTGAATCCAAAAACTATTGTTACTGATGTTGGAAGTGTAAAGGGTAATATTGTAAAAGATATTGAAAATATTCTCAGTCCTAATCATTTTGTTGGCGCTCATCCTATAGCTGGTACCGAAAAAGAAGGGATCGAAAATGCTTTTTCGAGTCTGTTTGAAAAGGCATGTATAGTCATTGCACCGACAGAAAAAACAGATGCACAAGCATTAGAGATAATTAAAAATTTTTGGACAGAGTTAGGTGGAGTAGTAGAATGTATGGATCCTTATCAACACGATATAATATTTGGCGGAATCTCACATCTGCCACATGTTGTCGCGTTTTCATTGGTAGATGCGGCAATGCGAATCTCTCAGAAAATCGATTTTGACATAATTACTTATACAGGTGGAGGTTTTAAAGACACAACACGAATTGCTGCCAGTACACCATCCATGTGGCGGGATATATTTTTAGAGAATAAAGAGAATCTGTTAGAAAGTATAAAAATATTTAAAGAAGCCCTAGCAGATTTAGAAAAAGCTGTAATAAATAATGATGAGGAACAGATTGAAAGTATAATTAGAAAAGTGGGTGATAGGAGGAAAAGGGTTAAATAAATGAATGGCAGCATATTATCAAATTAACTCAAATATAAAATTTTTTATTTTTATTAACTGGGATTTTAAAAGTAGCGAGCGATATATAGATTGTTTATTCGTTATTTTTATTTATCTGATAAATAATCTTTGTGCTTTAAGGAAATTATCATAGGTAAAAACAATCAACTTTATATTTTATTATTTCATATTTATAATTCAAATCTGAAGTTGAAAATTTTATAATATCAACCCAACAACAAGAATTTATAAAATTAAAAAATTAGTATTACATCAATAACTTTTGGTATTAGCAAATTGTACATTCAGATTGAGAATATAATAGCATTAATTTATTTTAGTTTATTAAATAAATGATATACAAGTATATATATCGTGATAGATCTATTCCCAAATTTATCTTTTAATCTATAAATTGAAAATTATTTGTAAGCTTCAAACCTCAAGACATGATCCATAATCACTAACGCAGACATAGCTTCTACTATCGGTACTGCTCTTGGTAATACACATGGATCATGTCGTCCGGCTGGTGATAAAGTAACTTCTTCTTTTTTTCGATTTACTGTAATCTGTTCTTTTCTTATTGTCGAAACAGGTTTAAATGCAACACGAAAGTAAATAATTTCACCATTACTTATTCCGCCTTGTATACCACCAGAATTATTTGTGGATGTTCTGATTTTGCCATTGTCATTAATAAATGGATCATTGTGTTGTGAGCCTTTTAATTTTGTACATCTAAATCCCAATCCTATTTCAAATCCTTTTACTGCTGGTATAGACATCATACCTTTTGCAAGATCTGCATGTAGTTTGTCAAACACTGGCTCGCCAAGACCTACAGGTATATCTCCTCTTATTATTCCTTTTATTATACCGCCTATCGAATCGCCTTCTTTACGGACTTGTTCTATCAGATCAATCATTTTATGTGCAGTACTTGGATCAGGACATCTGATGATGTTACTTTCTATATCTTCAATTCTTACGTCTTGCGGATCAATATCTGGGCATTTTATATCACCGACTTCATCAACGTAAGCTAAAAATTCGATATTATATCTTTCTTTTAAATATTTTTTTGCAATAGCACCGGCCGCCACGCGTGCCAAAGTTTCTCTTGCTGAAGCTCTTCCAGACCCACGCCAGTCTCTAAATCCATATTTCATTTCGTAAGTATAATCAGCATGAGATGGGCGGTATAAATCTTTTAATTCTAAATAATCTTCAGAACGAGCATCTTTGTTGTAGGCTAAAATAAGTATTGGCGTTCCTGTTGTTTTGCCTTCGAAATATCCAGAAAGAATAGAAATCTTATCTTCTTCTTTTCTTTGTGTGGTGATAGAGGACTGGCCAGGTTTTCTGCGATCTAACTCTTTTTGGATCTCTTCTTCTGTTATTTCGATGCCAGGCGGACATCCATCTATTACTACGCCTACACATCCTCCGTGTGATTCTCCGAAAGTGGTAATCTTGAATAATTGTCCAAAACTGTTTCCGGCCATATTAATTGTTTATTTCTGGTTTTTTTATTTCTTCGTATATTTTATACATATCACGAACATTTATCTGTCCAGGTGCGGATGTATAAAATTCGTTTGCGGCAAAAGTGAATTCGCATCCTAAAATTGGTCCTATTATTCGCGTTATTTTTCCTTTTTCCCCCATACCGATTATGACTTTTTTGTGACTGGTTGATATCATTAGACTGTATATTTTCTGCAAATCTTTTTGTGAATTTATAGTAAATGCTAGTTTAACAATTTCGGGATTATACTTTAACATTTTCTGATAAGTAGTTTTTATTTCTTTTTGTGTTGGTGTTTTATTAAAGTCATGATAACTAAGTATTAGCCTTTCTTTGTCAAATTTGGATTGTTGTGAAAAATCTAATTTCTCAAAAATTTGTAGTTCACAATCTATAAGGTCAAAACCCACTTTTTGGGCTAATAATAAAATTTTTATCTTTTGATTTAATTCATATTGTCTTTTGCCACCTTCATTTGGTTCTCGTAGAGTGAATATTAATTTTGCTTTTATTTTGTTTCTAAATAATGTCAAATTATTTTCGTTTATTTCATCTAGATAATCTGCTCGTAACTCAATGATAAGATCATTGTAATTTTGCAAAATGTGCAACGCGTTATTTATAGCCTTTTCAATATTTTGTTCGGTTATTGAGGTTGCGATCTTCATAAAGCTTTTTATTCTTCTATGAATTCAATTTCTAAACCTAGATTTTTCAGTACTTCAAAAAATTCTGGAAAGGATTTATTTACCACATCTGGATCTAAAATTTCTATTGTTGTTTTAGCACCTAAAATGCCAAATGCCATTGCCATTCTATGATCTTTATAAGTTTCTATCCGTGCAGTTCTGATCATACCATCTGATTCGATAATCAATTCATCACCATTCACAAATGTGTTAGCCCCAAGCTTTTTAAGTTCATTTTCTAATGCTGATATACGATCAGTTTCTTTATCACGCAGAGTAGATAATCCGGTTAATCTTGTTTTACATTTTGTTGTTGCTAAGACGCAAGCTAATGTTTGCGCACTATCAGGCATCGATGACATATCTACAATTTCTAGATTTTTTAGGTTTGATGAGCCTTTTATGTAGACTATACGGTCATCAAAAAGTACTTTGCAACCCATCTTTTCAAGTAAATATACAAATTGAAAATCAGGTTGAATGGAATTTTGAAATATATTCTGTACGCCGATTTTTTTTCCAGATATAGCCGCCAATCCCCAGAGATACGTAGCACTAGATGCATCACCTTCTATAAAATATGGAATACCATGATACTTACCACTTTGTACTTTTAATTTAATGGTCTGATTAGTTTTATATTTAACTACTTTTACTCCAAACTGATTCATAGTATCTATGGTCATATCTACATATGGCTCGGAGACTAAACCATCAGTGATTTTGATTTCTATATTGTCAAGAAATGGTGATATCAAAAGTAAAGCTGTGACAAACTGACTAGAAATATTGCCGGGTATCTCAATAGTCCGATTGCTTATGTTTTTTATTGTTGAATTGATTTTGAATGGTAGATGATACTTTTCACCTAAATACTCAAACTCTGCACCTAATTTTTCTAATACTTCGAGAAGAGGTTTCATTGGCCTCTCACGCATTCTTTCGGATCCATCTAGTGTAACTCCTTCGCAAAATCTGGCACAAAACGCAGTCAAAAATCTTGCGGCTGTACCAGCTGGTCCTACGTTGTGTATTATTTCTTTTTTTGTTGGTAATTTTGATCTAATACCTTGTATTTTTATTGTTTTTTCGTCCAGCTCTTCTATTTTTGCATTCATTTTGCGAAAGAATTCGATAATTGTTTTACTATCTTCGGAGGATGAATAATTTTCTAATGTAGATTCATCATCAGTTAATAAGCTTATTATTAATGCTCGATTAGTGATACTTTTAGAACCTCTCAATGGTACAACATTATCTATTATCTCTTTGTTTTTTATTCTTGCTATTTTCATAGTAGTTTTATAGATTCTATTATTAAATTTTTGGGAACTATTTGATCTGGTATCGCCGCACCAATTTTTTCTAATAAAACAAATTTAATTTCATTGTTAGAGTTTTTTTTATCTTTTGATATAAGATACATGATTTCATCAATTTTTATTTCATAATCAAGATCAACATTAAGTTTGTAATCATTTATAATATTCTGTATTTGTTGATATTCTTCATAGGTTAATAAACCAAGTTTATAAGATAACCAACTTTCAATTAGAATTCCTTTTGCTACAGCATAACCGTGATAAAGTGGCTTTTTGACTTTTTGCGAATATGATTCTATTGCGTGTCCTACAGTATGGCCGAAGTTTAAAATTTTTCTTGTGCCTTTTGTTTCAAACTCATCATCGCCAACAACATCTTTTTTAATCAAAATTGATTTTTTGATGATTTCAATTAGATTTAATTTTTTGTTTAATAAATTATCAAAATAAATTTTATCTTTTATTAGTGCATGTTTTATGATTTCTCCATATCCTCCAATAAGATATTTTTTAGGCAATGTCTCTAAAAATTTTATGTCTACTATTACTAGCTCGGGATGATAAAAAGTACCGATTAAATTTTTGATATTTTTATAATTTACTCCTGTTTTGCCACCAAAACTTGCATCAACCATAGAGAGTAGAGTAGTAGGTACGTTGATGTATTTTATTCCTCTTTGATAAATACTACAGGCAAAAGATGCTATATCCGTGAGGACTCCGCCTCCTACGTTTATTACTAGTGATTTACGGCTGAGATTTTCTTGATAGAAGAAATCCAAAATTTTGATTAAATTTTTAACATTTTTATTTTTTTCAGTACAATTAATTAAAATGTAATGTAAGTTTGCTAATAAATCAAAACTTTTAAGTGTATTCAAAAGATGTTTATCAATAACTAGTACAATTTTATCTGGATTTCGGTTATCAATAAATGATTTTATAGTATCACAAAAAATATTTTGTCCAATCAGTATCAGGTATTGTCTTGAAGAAGTATCTATGCTTATATTTTTCATTTGTAGTATATAATCTTATATCATGTTTGTATATTTATCCAGATTTAATACAATATAAAATATGAAAATCTATATTGTAGGCTTCATGGGTGCGGGAAAAACTACTGTTGGTAAGCTTTTAGCTTATGTGTTGGGTTATACATTTTTTGATATAGACGAATATATCGAAAAATATGAAGGAATGACCATATCACAAATTTTTGCTCAAAAAGGAGAAGACTATTTTAGAAATCTAGAGGATCAGAAATTGAGAGAATTGTCTATCCAAGATAATATTGTAGTTGCTACTGGTGGTGGACTTGGCGCAAAACTAGAAAATATGGAATTTATGAAATCTCAAGGTAGTGTAGTATGGCTTGATGTTGATATAAATAAAGTTTTTGAACGATGTGAAGGCGATGATTCTAGGCCGCTTTTGAAAAGAGGGAAAGAATTTGTGAGAGAACTTTATGAAAAAAGAAAACCGATTTATTCGCTTGCTGATGTGTATGTAGATACGAATGATAAGCATCCTGAGGTATTGGTAGGACATATATTACTCAAATTGATAGAAAAAGGTAAAAAGTTTAAATAAACTTATTTTTGTAGTCTAAAATGTTGCTAATGCGACTGTGTTTTTACTTTTGAATTGTAAATGTGAAAATAGTTTTGGAATTTAGATAAATATTCAACAATCTTGACTTGAGATTGTTTGGGATGCATAGAAAATAGTTCATTCCAGCAAATTTATTAATATATAAATTATCAATTATATGTATTAATGTAAGTTATAATAACCCAATCAATCAAGTATTTTCTTTACATTTTAATATGAATAATTTTTATTAATTGTAATTCTAAAATTGCGTGAATAAGAATTGGTTCATATCGAACGATACACTAGGTTCTATTGATAAAGTTGAAATAGTTTGGTATTATATACACATGTCAATTCAAAAGTTAAATTTAAAAAATATATTTTTATTATTTATTTTTATTTTTTTTTCAATTTTATTCTTTATTCAAAATAGTAATCAGACAGTGTATGCAGATAGTAGTGCTTTTAAGATAACGGTAAAGACTGATAATGAAGGGGGTAGCGCAAACACTCAGTTTATCATTCCGACAAACGGCGGAGGATACAATTACAACGTTGATTGTAATGGTGATGGAACAAATGAATTTACTAATCAAACTGGGGATGTAACATGTACTTATAGTGCACCAGGAGAGTATCAAATATGGATTACAGGTACATTTCCCCGTATATATTTTGCGGAAGGATCGGATAATTTGAAGCTCATATCAGTAGATCAATGGGGAGATATACAATGGCAAACGATGGAGTTAGCTTTTGCAGGTTGTGCAAATATGGTTCTTAATGCAACAGATACTCCTGACTTGAGCAATGTAACTGATATGAGTTGGATGTTTGCTGGAGCTTCTTCTATTACTACAAATCCGGCTATGTTTTATTGGGATACAAGTAATGTTAGAACTATGGCGGGAATGTTTTATGGTGCTGAATTATTCAACGAAAATATAGGAACATGGGATACAAGTAATGTTGAAGATATGGCATTTATGTTTGCTGATGCAAAGACATTTAATCAACCTATAGGTGGGTGGAACACTGGTAACGTAAGAATTATGACTGGAATGTTTTATGGAGCCGAATTATTCAATCAAAATATAGCAACATGGGTTACGGGTAATGTTGAAGATATGGAAGAAATGTTTGCTGGGGCAGAGTCATTTAATCAGCCAATAGGTGGTTGGAATACAAGTAATGTAAGAAATATGGCGTATATGTTTGCTGATGCGAAGACATTTAATCAACCAATTGGATCATGGGATACAAGCAATGTTGAAAGCATGGAAGGAATGTTTTTAAGAGCAGAGGCTTTTAATCAGTCAATAAATTCATGGAACACTAGTAATGTTGAAAATATGTACAAGATGTTTTCAGGGGCGCTATCATTTAATCAAGATATTAGTTATTGGGATACCGGTAGTGTTGTTGATATGGGGGAGATGTTTGCCGGTGCAATTTCATTTAATCAGCCAATAGGAAATTGGAATACAAGTAATGTTCAAAGGATGGACTATATGTTTGCGGATGCAGAATCTTTTAATCAGCCGATCGGTTCCTGGAACACTAGTAGTGTTGAAAATATGGATGGAATGTTCTCAGGTGCTGTCTCCTTTGATCAAGATCTAAGCATGTGGAATATACAAAATGTTGTTCATATGACAGAAATTTTTGATGGTACTGATATTAGCATTGCAAATTACGATTCTATATTGATAGGTTGGTCGACACAAAGTGTCAAACCAAACGTTATCATGGGTGCTGTAGGATTGATTTATTGCAATGGAGAAAATGCTAGAAATACACTGACAAATGCACCAAATAATTGGAATATTATTGGTGACACATATTATTGTCCACCTAGAGTTATCAATGTCACATCAACAACTCCCGATGGTACATATACTGTAGGTGATACGATCTTAATAACAGTAGAGTTTGAGGATAATGTTTTTGTGACTGGTAGACCAACTCTAATTTTAAACAGTGGAGGAGAAGCCTTTTATTTTTATGGTTCTGGTAGTTCTACTCTTGCTTTTGTTTACAATGCTGAAGAAGGAGAAAATACAATGGATTTGGACTATGTGAGTACATATGCTTTGATTTTAAATGAAGGAAAAATACTCGATATTTTTGGACAAGAAGCATTTTTAGAACTTCCAAATCCTGGTGGTCCGAATTCGTTAGGTAGTAATAAGGATATCGTTATAAATACGATTGCTACTCCTACTCCAACGCCTACTATTACACCTACACCAACCACCATCACACCAACTCTTACACCTACTATAACTCCGACTCCAACAATGACACCAACACCTACTCCAACAATCACCCTAACTGCAACACCAACTCCGACACAAACTTTGACTCCTTCATCTACAGCAATACCCACTGTTACACCGACACCAACGTCTACACCTACTTCAACGCCGACGGTTACTTCTACACCAACACCTACATACACACCGACTCCAACTGTGACATCTACGCCAACATCAACACCTACTCCAACTCCATCAAGAGATAATCTGCCATTAATAGTGTTATTTGGAACATCGCCAGCATCTAATATTGATGGGTCTATTTATATAACACCCAATACCCCATTTAAAGTCGTACTGAATCAGACTCGAACTGGTAATGCACCATTTAATTATTCATTTAGTGGTATATGTTCTGGTGCATCAAATAATACTAATTCATTTGAATTTTTATCAGATACGATAAATCTATCAAATCCGGGTGAATATTATTGTTCAGGTCGTGTTGTAGATGCTGATGGTGACGAATCAAGAGCATCTGTTAGAATTGTTGTTGGGCAGATATCTCAGCCAACGATCATCCTCACTTCAACACCTAATCAAAATCCAACAACTACTCCAAATCCTACAAACGTAGCTCCAAATAATGTTTTAGGCGAAAAAATTACACCTACTGACACTACTCCAACTAAAACACCAACATCTACATCCTCAAACAATCAAAATAACAACAATTCAGCAAATAATAATGGCGGCGGACAGTTTGATCAATGGTGGTTAATCATATTGGCGTTGATAGTGCTTGTATTTGGATTGTTGTTTGGGATGATAATGGGATATAGCTTTTCAAAAGGAGAAAATCAAAGTCCGTACTAGAGTATTTTAATAAATTAGTAGGGTAGTTGATTAATATAAATAATCGAATTTAACGTGATCACGTATCTAGTGCAGATGATTTCTGATGCAAGATAAGTATTTACTTTATTTAATTAAAATAACAATTGAGTTAATAAATTAGCGTATTTATGATATATTAGTATTTAACATTTGCGGTGTTTACATATTCTAAAATATTTATCAAAATTTTAGAATAAAGATATGTCAAGAAAAATACTAATATTTGATACAACTCTACGTGATGGTGAACAATCGCCAGGTGCTAGCATGTCTGCTAATGATAAATTAGTTTTTGCCAAGCAATTAGCTTCGTTAGGTGTTGACGTTATAGAGGCTGGATTTCCTGTATCATCACCCGAACAATTTGATGGAGTAAATAGAATAGCAAAAGAGGTAGAAGGGCCAATTATTGCTGCTTTGGCAAGAGCAGTGGAAGAAGATATACGTATTGCTTATGAGGCTATAAAACCAGCGAAGAGAAAAAGGATTCATACTTTTATTGCTACGTCTCCTATACATATGGAATACAAGCTGAGAAAAACTCCCGCAGAGGTAATTGAATTGACAAAACGTGCCGTTTCTTATGCTAAAAGTTTGACTGATGATGTTGAGTTTTCTGCAGAAGATGCTACGCGTAGTGATTTGAATTTTTTAAAAGAAGTATTTTTATGCGCTGTAGAAGCTGGAGCTACAACAATAAATATTCCCGATACAGTAGGCTACACTACGCCCGCTGAATTCTATAATATAGTAAAAGAAATCAAAGAAGTTATTGATGATAGAGCAGTTATTAGTGTGCATTGTCATAATGATCTTGGTTTGGCAGTTGCTAATTCACTTATGGGACTTCAGGCTGGTGCAAGACAGGTAGAGGTATGTGTAAATGGTATTGGCGAAAGAGCAGGTAATGCAGCATTCGAAGAAATTGTTATGGCTATCAATGTTAGAAAGGATATTTATGATTTTGAATGTAGCATAAATACAAAAGAAATATATAAAACAAGTAAAATGCTTTCTTCCATTATTGGATTCCCAATTGCTTATACAAAACCTATTGTAGGACGAAATGTATTTGCACATGAATCAGGTATACATCAAGATGGAGTACTAAAATACAAACAGACCTATGAGATTATGAAACCAGAAGATGTCGGTAGATCTGGTTCTGATATTGTTTTGGGAAGACATTCGGGTAGACATGCATTAAAGGCAAAATTAAGAGATTTAGGCATTAGCTATTATGAGGATATGTTTGAGGAAATATATCGTAAATTTTTACAGATTGCAGATAAGAAGAAGAATGTTCATGAAGAGGATTTAATAGCGTTATTTGCTGATATGGGAATAGATGAAAACAGAATGATATATACATTAAAAAATGTCCAAATTGTTGCGGGCGACAATACTATTCCTACAGCAACAGTATGTATTGAGAAAGGAAGAAAAGAATACGTAGAGTTAAGTATCGGAAATGGTCCAATCGATGCTGCATTTAAAGCCATAGAAAAGATCATAGGTATTTATGGTATGACTCTTGAGGAGTTTTCTATAAATGCTGTTACATCGGGAAAAGATGCTATTGGTGAAGCAAATATATCTATTTCTATTGGTAATGAAAGATATAATGGACATGGAGTAGATACAGATATTGTTGTTGCTGCAGTGAAAGCTTATTTAAATGCAATTAATAAATTTGTATATAAAAATTCTTTAAGTTAAGTACTAGTCATAAATATTTTAATACTTTTGTCATTTAGCTGTTATAAGAAATATTGTTTTATGGTATTTATTTTCTTATATATCTGTTTCTAAATAGTAAAGTCTAATAAATTCAGCGTATATTTATGTTTAATATCTTATGGTTTACTAAATTCATATAAATATTAAAAGCTGAGCATCAAAATTTTCAGCATACAATTTGAAAATTGTATTTTTGAAATATATTTAATACTAAGAAATTTGTGTGTGATGAAGTGTTTTGATAAAAATTCAAAAAGACTCAAGTCTTTTTGAAAATAAACCAGATAATATTTTTATCCATTTGCAAATATACGCAAATGGGTATTGAATTATTCACAAATTTTTAATACTAATTATGTTTTGTTTTCTTCAAGTCTTTTTTTATTTTTTTATTCTCGTTAATTATGAATAAGAATAGAGGTATTATGATGAGTCAAAGTAATATTATTCCACAGCAATAGAATAACCAGTCTTGTAGTTTGAATTGATTATTATTTAACTGATTAACGTCTTTAATATTAGGATTATTCTTATTTTGTGATGTATTACTTTCTGTATTTTGTGGAGTAGATGAAATTTGAGTCGATGTTGGACTATCAATAATTGTCTCATTATTTTGAGTAAGTGGTGGAATATCTGTTTGCGATGGTGGTTGTGTGATTGTTGTATTGGTGATAGATGTATTTGTGCTTTGTCTTTTTGTTGGTGTTGGAGTTTGTTGATAGTTTGTGTTATTAGATAAAGACTGATTATTAATTGATGTTGGTATATATCTTGGAGTATTGGTTGGTGTGTGTTGGAGTAGCTGTTATCGTAGCTGATGGTGTATTTGTTGGAGTATTTGTAAGGGTACTAGTAGGAGTATTATTTGGAGTATCAGTTGGAGTATCAGTAGGAATGTTGGTAGGAGTGTTTGTAGGAGTATTGCTAGGAGTGTCTGTTGGTGAAGGTGTATCGGTTGGAGATTCAAGTGTTTGCCTTGGTCCATTATCTGTATAGTTATTTCCATAAGTGGATACTCCGTCCCAATTTATCTCCATTCTGTCATAGGTAGATTCGGGAAATAATGACCATCCCCAAAATCCAGCATATCCGAGAGATCTTACAGTTTCAAGTCTGTCATTTGCATCAACTGGTTCACCTAAATAGCCTTCACCTATCACGACGGGTATTGTTCTTGAACCATACAAACTTCGTAATTTTGTAGCATCAGTACGAAATATGTTTATATTATCATCCATATAATCGTAATAATGTGGACTGATAAAATCAGGATTTATATCTGATTGAAACCATCTATTGATAATTTCAAACCTATAGTCCTCACTTGTATTTGATATAAATGCAGGGCCTATATTTACTAAAGTTCTGGGTGATACTCTCCTTTGTTCTGATACAATTTCAGATACAAATCTGATTATTTCGTCCATAGAAAAAGTTGCATCTTCACTACCATATTCGGATGATGCGAATTCAGCTTCATTTACTATTTCCCAAGCAAGCATTCTGGGATGATTGGCATATTTTGCAAATAAATCTCCAAGCACTCTTACTAAAGCATCTCTATATTCATTTTCGATAACCCATTCCCTAGGTATCGAATTCATGCTACTAAATATTGTAAAGTTATAGTAAATATCATATTCATCGGCAATTTTTAAAGCTTCATCTATATCCTTAAATACGTCTAATGATATTCTTTGTGGAAAATATTGATAATATGTCTCTGAATCTGTTCTCATTTCTTTTTTTTCTGCAATAATTGTTTCTGCAAAGTCTTCGCGTTCTAAACCATAATTAAATTGAGGAAATAACCACCACCTTACCACATGTACATTGGCTTCTTGTAATATCTCAAATTTTTGTCTTATTTGTTGTTTTACGTTTTCTTGAGATACACCATCATATCCATCAGAACATGGACTTCCAAAATCACATCCCCATCTGATCCAAGGCATATTTACTCCATGCAAAAACCATTCTTTTTCTAACCAGTTTACTCCTACAAATGTTTTACTTTCTGCTTCGACTTTAAAATTATTATCTATGTTTACTTCAACACTATAAGAAAAATGTAAAAATAATGTTAAAGCTAAAATGGACAATAAAACTACTATTCTAACAAATGTAAAAAGTATTTGCCAATTCGGTATTTTCATAATATCAGTATATTTTTATAATTAGAAATGTCAAACATTCAATTTGTTATAGCAGGAATTAGTGGGGATGTTTCAAAAAGAAAAGTTCTGCCCGCTATTAGAAATTTTGTAGCACTACATCCAGATTTAAAAATAAATTTAGTTGGGTTATCGCGATTTAATGTTGATATAAAAGAGATACAAAGTATAGTTGATACTTTTGATAATCTATATATTAGTTTAATACAGTATAATTATGATGATCCATCTATTGTTTCAAGCATTTTGGGTAGATCAGAATATACGATATTTTATCTTGCTTTACCTCCTGTTGCTTTTGTAAATTTATTGAATTTATTCTGTTTCTTGGACAAGTCAAAATTTGATCTTGTCGTCGAAAAACCATTTGCATCTAATTTGGATGCATTTAATAAAATTATAAACACAATAGAACAGTGTCATCTACAAAATAACGTTCACTTTTTTGATCACTATATGTTTAAATATGGTCTTGATTTGGATAATTATTCTGAAGATATATTTAAGAAAATTGCTTTTACCAAAATTGACAAAGTACATGTCAAATCATTAGAAAATATTGGTATAGAAGGTAGAGTCAATTATTATGATCAAACTGGAGCTATAGAAGATATGATATTTCATTTATTTTCTATGGTAATAAAGTTTTATAAAAAGTTTAATAAAAATCTGTGTATAGATCGGTTGATTCTAATAAAGCTTATGAAATCACAATATGATGGATATAGGGAAGAGGTGGGTAATCCTCACTCTAATACTGAAACTTACTTTATGATGAACCTTTTAGACAAAGAAAATGAGATAGAATTAGTACTAGAATCAGGAAAAAAACAACCAAAAAAGGAAACTAGTATGCAAGTTTTTGTGGATAATAATGAGATATTATATATTTCCGTAGGTCCTGAAGTCTTTATTGAGTATTTCTCTAATTCTAAAAAATTGTATCTACCAGAATCTGCTAGCACACATGACGAACATGTAAATATGTTTGAATCACTTTTGAAAAAAGATTATAGTAATTTTTGGCAATTCAATGATATCAAAAAGGTATGGAAGTTTGTTGAAGGTTTGTAAAAGTATTTCAATCACTCTTTTTTTAGAATAAAATATGTACTATGAAAACACTTTCAAATCAGCCATATAAAGGTTGTAGAGATTTTTTGCCACAGGATTTTGCAAGACAGAGATATATATTTGACAATTGGCGAAGAATTGCTATCTCTTATGGATATCAGGAGTATCTAACTCCGGTGATAGAATATATTGAGATTTATGAAGCAAAATCTGGAGAAGATATAAACAAGGAATTATTTCGATTTGAAGATAGTGGAGGCAGAAAATTGTGTCTCAGACCGGAGATGACGCCATCTGTGACTAGATTGGTTTCAAAAATTTATAATTCTGCGCCAAAACCACTAAGGCTTTTTAGCATAGCCAATTTTTTTAGAGGTGAAAGGCCACAAAAAGGTAGATTAAGAGAGTTTTGGCAACTGAATGTGGATATTTTTGGAGAAAATTCTATATTAGCTGATATTGAAATACTTAGATTAGCCATTGACGTGATAAGAGTATTTAATCCTCCCGAACAGTCATTTTATATCAAAATCAATCATAGGATACTTATGGAAGATTTTTTTGAGAAAGTATTAAATATTTCTGATTCAAAGCTTAAAACAGAAATTTCACGTAAACTCGACAAATTTCACAAGTTATCACAGGATGTGTTTATAGGAGAATTAAAAAATTTAGGTCTAAATGACAAACAGGTAGAAAGTATCTATCAATGGATGAATAGCAAGTATGAGGATGTTAGAAATAATGATTTACTATCTGAGTCAAGAGGTTTAAAAGAAATAAATCAAATTTATAATAAACTTAGAAATACCGAATATATAAAATATTTAGTTTATTCGCCTGATCTAATACGTGGTTTTGATTATTATGATGGTATTGTTTTTGAGGCATTTGACAATAATACAGATTTCAAAAGATCACTTTTTGGGGGGGGAAGATACAATGGACTTGGAAAAATTTTTGGTGTTGAAGACTTGCCTGCTGTTGGATTTGCTCCGGGGGATGTTTCTATGGAGATTTTTTTAACCAATTGGAATTTATGGCCTAATTTGGATGATAACGAAAATTATCATTATTTTCCCATTTTGATTGATAATTTTGAGATTTATTGTAATGTATCTGTTTTTTTGCGATCTAAAAATATAAATATTATCGAAGGATTAAAAAAAGAAAATATAAGTAAATCTCTAGCTTATGCAGACAAAATGAAATATAAAAAGGTTATTATTTTAGGAGATGAGGAATTAGACAAAGGTATAGTCAAGATTAAGGATATGGATACAGGTTTGGAAGAAGAGATTAAAATAGAAAACAGATTTATAAGGTATAATGAAAACTATGACAAAAGAGGTCTTGGTTAAAGATGTTAATCAGTTATCAGTGTATCGTGAATTGTACGTATCCGAAAGCACAGATTATAAATTTAGAATTAAATTACGCAAACAAAAGCTCAAAAGTACGATGAAATTTGTTTTTACAACTCCGTCAGTTAGTTCTAATATCGATATTAAAATTGCTTTATATCAATCCGAATGTGAGATGCCCGTTGAGGTGCATATACCTAGTGGAGTAAAGGGAGTTTCAGCAGAATTGAAAATTATAGTTTACGTAATGGATGACAAGTCAAGAGCCAATGTTACCCCTGGTATGTTTATTCACGATAGAGATGTGCAAAAAGCCGGTCATGGACTAGTTATTAAAAACATTAAAAATAAGGATTTGTATTATTTTTACTCTCGTGGAATAGATAGAAAGCAGGGAGAAAAATTATTGATTGGTTTTTGATTTTGAGAATATATTTTATAAACATTTTTTGTTTTGTCCAGATTTATAAATTCCTGAGGTGGTTGGATAATTATGGTTCTATACTTATTACGTAATATTTTCCTTAATAATTTATAATTAGGAATAAATTTCTCAACTAAATTCCAAAAATTTTTACTATGGTTCATGTGAATGAGATGACATAATTCGTGTACAACAATATATCTTGCTAAATTTTTAGGCAGAAAAATAATTTTATAGTTTAAATTAATGTTTTTCTTGGAAGAACAACTCCCCCAATTTGATACATTATCTTTAATATATAATTTATTGAATGAAATACCGATTTCTTTAGATATATTTTCTAAGAAATTTATTAAAACTTTTTTAGCTAATTTTTTCATTAATTTTGGTAAATTAGAAGTATCATCTATTTCAAATACTATGCAATTTTGTCTTATATCGACCTTTTTTCTTTGAGAGTATTTAAATGAACACGTGTATTGAGTATCTAATATTTCTACTGGCTGATTGTTTTCTAGATACACATAATATGCTTTTGTCGCTAATGAATTGATTGCTTGAATGATCTCTTTTTTATTTCTCTCAATCCAATTTCGAATATGTTTGTGAGATGTTTTTTCAGGAATCTTGAGCTCTATTAAATCTTTTTGCAAAAGTCTTAATGTAATATTTTTTATTTTTACAGAACGAACAACCGCTATTTTATATACGGCATTACTCATGTATGATATGATAAAATACTGAATATAAAAAATAAACATAATAGATATGTCAAAAGAGATAGGAAAAATAGACTTTTTAGCTGCTATTTATCAAATAGCAGAAGAAAGAGGATTAGATGTAAATTCTGTTTTAGAACAGGTTAAAAATGCCTATTTGACAGCTTATAAAAGATTGTTAAAAGAAAATGAAGGAGTTGAACTAACACAAGAAGAATTAAAAACTTACACAGTAGAAATTGATCAGGAATCTGGTGAGATATCAATATTGGCGAATCGTGAAGTTGTTGATCTTGTGTCAAATCCAAATACTCAGATATCAGAAGCACAAGCAAAGTTAATTGATACCAAACTTAGAACTGGTGATACTATCATGATAGATGTGACACCGGATAGTTTTGGCAGAATTGCTGCAAAAGCAGCTTTTCAAAGGCTTTTACAGGGATTGAGAGATGCAGAACTAAATGTTTCTTTGTCTAAATTTGTTGATAGGGTCGGTAAAATAGTTGTTGGGGTTATTCAAAGAAAAGATAGTCGTCATGTCAGAGTCGAAGTAGATAAAGTAGAAGCAATAATGCCGATTTATGAATCTATTCCTGGTGAAAATTATCGTAGTTCAGAAAGGAAGAAATTTTTACTTGTGAAATTGCAAAATTCAGAGAATGATAAAAGAATGGTTTTATCTAGAGCTTCAGATGATTTTATTAAAGCCCTTTTTGAGATGGAGGTACCGGAGGTTGCTAATGGTTCTGTAGAAATAGTAAGCGTCGCTAGAGAACCGGGTTCACGCACAAAGATTGCTGTTAGATCCAAAAACGAAAAAATTGATGCCATAGGAGCTTGTGTTGGTCCAAAAGGAACAAGAATTGATAGCATTATGAATGAAGTGAATCCTGAAAAGATTGATATTATTCAATACAGTGATGATCCTGCAACTTATATTGCTAATGCATTGTCACCTGCACGAATCACGAATATTCGTATGGCGAAAAAAACAAAAGCTGCAGTCGTACTTGTTTCTGATGATGTGTTTTCTTTGGCGATAGGTAAAGATGGACAAAATGTAAGATTAGCTGTTAAGTTGACGGGATATAAAATTGATATAACGAATAACAAAGAAGAATTTGAAAATTTCAAATTTAAGAAAATTATTAAAAAATCAAAGAAAAAGAAAGAAACAGAATCTGATGCTAAGGAATAAGATTTAATGCAAACATAAGATGTTAAATGAAACATATACCCATACGTACTTGTATAGCCACACGAAAAAAGTATCCAAAATACGAATTAATTAGAATTACTTGTGATAAAGACGGACAATTGTTCTTAGACAAAAAACAAAACCTACCTGGTAGAGGGTGTTATATTTTTCCGAATCAAGAAAATGTAAATATTATTATCAGAAAACATGGAAGATTGTTATCTAAAGCTTTAAGAAAAAATTTTAGTGATATAGAATCGAAAAAATTAGAACAAGAATTAATTGCTTACATTAATGAGAATTACACACATTGACATTTCACATTTTAGAAATTTTAAAAAAGTTAGTTTAGATATAGAAGAACAGATATATTATATTTTTTCACCTAATGGTGCAGGTAAAACAAATTTTTTAGAAGCCCTTATGTGTGTTACGCAAGGTCGATCATCTAAGGCGAAAAGTGTCTTTGATTTGATAAGTCTACAAAGTGTATCAAATTTTACTAGAGTTAGGTCAATTATAGAAAAAGATGAAATTTATATTAATCATCTTTTTGAGATAGACACAGTTCAAAGAAAAAAAAATCTTTACTACAATAATAAAAAATGCTCTATAACAAAGTTTGTAGGTCGAGTACCTAGTATATGGTTTAGCCCTGATGTAATCAAAATAATAAACACCTCTCCAGCTAAAAAACGAGATTATATAGACAATTTGATAGAACAATTGAGTCCATCGTATTGTGTTGCTTTACGAAGTTATAAGAGATCTTTAAAAAACAGAAATAGATTACTTGAAAAGTATGATAAAAAATATGATTTACAAATGAAAATCTGGACAGAAAACCTTGTTCAGTATGGAGTGAAAGTAATTGAAGAGAGAAAGATTTTTTTTGAATTTTTGAATGATGAACTAGAAAAGTTGTCGAATCAAAATAGTAGATATCGTTTTAGGGTCAGATATATCCCTAGCATAAGTAGTGATGATATCTTTGAGGAAGATCTAAACTATACTTATCTTCAGAAATTACGTGAGTTTTTCGACATAGATTTAGAAAAAAAGACTACTACAAAAGGAGTACATCGTGATTTGTGGGAGATTTACATCTGTGTTTTGCCGAATAATGGTTTTATTAAGTTATCTGATTTTGGCTCGCGTGGGCAGCAGCGTGTTGGAATGTTGTTTTTGCAGATGTCGATAGCAGAGCTTTTTAAGAATAGAACGGATAACTATCCTATATTACTATTTGATGATATTTTTTCAGAATTGGATAAAGAAAATGAAAATATGATTATCGACTTTATTTTGCAAAAACAGATTCAAACGTTCATTACTGGAGTTGAATATAATCTTGATAGCAAGTACAAAATCGCAAAGATAAATTTACAAGAAGATGCTCGATTTCTTAGATATTTATAAAAAGTTAGATTTTTTGTCTGAGTATTTGCGTGTACAATACACTAACTTTATTATCAAATATTTTCACAAAGTAGAGACTAAAATTACTTTGGAGGAAATATTTACTAGATTAGAAGATGATGAACCTATTGAATACATATTTAATCTTGCCGAATTTGGAGAATTTAATCTTTATGTCGATAGAAGGGTATTAATACCTCGGCAAGAGACATTAGCCCTGACCAAGAAAGCTTGTGAATATATTTCTAATGATTTTTATGTCAAAAATGTGTTTGATATTGGTACTGGATCCGGATGTATTGCGATTTATTTGGCGTCCAATATAGAACGGCCAGATATTCAATATTATGCAGTTGATATTTCTAGAGATGCTTTAGATGTAGCAGAAATGAATATCAAAAGGTATGATTTGAATGATAAAATAAGGTTGATAAATTCTGATTTTAGAAATATTAATTTTGATAATTTCCCTGATTCTGTTATAGTTGCTAATTTACCATACGTACCTAGTACACGAAAGCTTCTCGATAGCGTATATATATACGAGCCACATATAGCATTATTTGGTGGTGAAAATGGTGATGAGTTAATAAATGATTTATTAGATAAAATAAAAAAATCTAAAACAGTTAAGAAGACTTTTTTGGAAATAGATCATGGAAATATTTTGATAGTTTGAAATATATACCTAAAAAATCTAATATTTTTCTATGAAACCTAGAAGTAAAATTGTTTGTACGATAGGTCCTTCAACGTGGGATCCCAACATTATAAAAGCATTAGTTGATAGAGGAATGAGTGTGGCACGTATCAATGCTTCTTTTGCTGATGCTGATGAAATAAAAAGAGTTACTACACTTATCAGAGAAATCACTGATGAAGTAGCTATAATGCTTGATCTAAAAGGACATAAAATCCGTATATCGGATATCGGTGAAGAGCGTACATTAAAAGCAGGTGATGTATTAGTGTTAAATACTCGGGAAAATGAGTTTGGGGATATCATCGTTAGTTATGAAAATTTACACATCGATATAAAACCTGGAGCGCCGATCTATATCGATGATGGTAAAGTAAAATTAAGGGTTGAGAAAATAGAAGGTTCACGTATATTTTGTATTGTTGAAAATAATTCTGTCCTAAAAAGGCTCAAAACTGTTAACACTCCTGGTACTAGACTTAGCTTTGATCCACTTACAGAAAAAGATAAAAACGATATCAAAGCTGGGATTGAAGTTGGAGTAGATTTTATTGCTGGATCTTTTATCAGAGATGTGAATGATGTAAATGCCATAAAAGAAATGATAAAAGATACCAACATCGAAATCATCGCAAAAATTGAAGATCCACTTGGAGTGCAAAACTTTGATGAAATCCTAAAAAATGTTTATGGTATTATGGTTGCTCGAGGTGATCTCGGTGTAGAAATGCCTTTTGAGATTATTCCAATACTTCAAAAAGAATTTATTCGTAGATGTAGAGAAGTGGCAAAGCCGGTCATAGTTGCTACTCATATGTTGGAATCAATGGTAAACAATCCATCTGCAACACGCGCTGAGGTAAGTGATGTTGCTAATGCTGTTTTGGACAATACAGATGCCATAATGACTTCAGCTGAGACATCTACAGGAAAGTATCCTATTGAAGCTGTAGAAACAATGTCAAAAACAGCTAGAATAGCTGAAGATTATTATCTTCAATTTTACAAAAATAAAAAATTAGGTGAAACTTTTTGTCTAGACTATAAACTTATTACAGAATTTAATCCACAAAAAAATGACGAAGTAGCTATAAGAGCAATCACAGTCGCAAATTCAGTCAAAGATGCTGTAAATAGTATTGATATTGGGGGAATACTTATGTATACGCGTGCAGGATTTACCGCAAGGATAATTTCTAGGATCCCAACAATTGTGCCGATTTATGCATATATACCCGATCAGGCGAAAAGAAAACATTTATTATTATCTAAAGGGATAAATCCCATGTTTATACCTGATAATCTTATAAACAGGCAAGAAATAGTCAGTTATATGATTCAGGATGCCCTAGAAAAACACCTCATAACAAGAGGAGATAATGTGATAGTTATTATTAGTTCTTATTCTTCATTTGGAGAAAAGGATTCTTCATCTTTTGAAATAAGGAAAATTATTTAAATTAGTTTTTGTATAGTAAAAATTAATCAATTCGTTAATATTCTATCGGTCTAATTTTTCCAATAATTATGGATTAACCAATGTTTTATAATTAATCAGTACTGGCGTTTGCAAGAATCCTGATCTTATGAACTCAAGATATAATCAGGCTAATTTATGTTTGCTTAGCAATGACGTACTCAATTTGGTATAAAAGTCTAATAAAATAAAAAAGGACCCCAATTTGAGGTCCTTTCAGTCGAGTTGATTTAGATCAGATTAAAACCTTCCCATTAAGTATTGTATTGTAATATTGTAAAAATAATCGGCAATTAGTTGCTGTACATTAGGTATATTTTGTAGCAAAAACTGCTGAATTTTGTTTACTATATTAGGATCATTTGGTGCAGCATTGGGATTGTTTGCTATTTGCATAAATTCTGATTTCTTTTCTTCTGGTAAATATTTCATAATATAATCATAAATATCTACCTCAACTTTGTTATATAACCTTGCTAATTCGAATTGAAATACTTCTTCACTAATATCAGGACCTGCCATATTTAGCTCTTGATCCATCTGAGGATCTACAGGGAAATTATTTTGCCTCATGTATTCTCTAAACACTGATGGTCTATATTTTCTATTTACTAGAGGTACTAGCTGATTAAGAATGTTTGGATCATATGGAATCTGTCTAGGTTGGTTTGCAGGGAATGCCATCATTGGGAGTGAACCTGACATTTGACCACCAGTTGATTGTGTCATCGCAGGTTGTTGCATTGGTTGCTGCGGAGTAGTTTGTGTCGTGACTTGGTGTTGTTGCGCAACAGGCTGTGGTACATTTTTATCAGTATTCACTGCAAATGGATCACTAGACATTGGCTGTGCGGACTCTATTGGACCTGCTGGTTGAACGCCAGAGGATATTGGTTGTGCTGGAGTGGGACCATACTGTGCCATAAATTGTTGTAGATTTATTGTGTTATTTTGATCTGACATAATTAATGATCATATTAGATATTTTCTATATGTCTGTCAACATTTATGATTTTTGCTGCTTTATAAAGAATTTTTAAGTGTTGATGAAGATATCTTTTTAACTTCTTCTAATATTTTATGTGTCAGGGCTGTGGTTGTTTCAGGTGGGAATTTTTGACCTCTAAAATATGATTTTAATGCCATTTCTAAAGCAAATTCTAAGTTTTCTTGTAGATCATAATCGGGTATGTAATTGTATGATTTCAGTACTTTTTGGGTATTTTTGTTGATCTGTTGTGATGGAGAGTAATTTTCTGTAATAAAAAAATCTATGGGTAAATCAAAAAATTCTGCAATCTTTTTCAGTTTATAAATATCAATATGTCTTTTGGCTGATTCGTACTGGAAAAGTGTTATTTTTTTTATACCTAGATAGTCTGCTAGTAAACTCCGTTTGCACTTGAATAATTTGATCACATGTGTAATTTTTCTTCCGAGGTTTTTATAAAATTTTTTTATTTCTAAGTTTGCTGGTTTTTCCATTAAAAGATATTTATAATGTATTTCATTTTATCACAGTGTATTTATTGTAATATAATTAGATAGTTGATTTAGTGAATTTAAACAAAGGACCAAAACCAGTATCGATTCGGAGAAAGGCATTTTGGGATTTATTGGAATTTCATTGTAGGTATTTAAGAATAAATATTCTAATACGATCACGAAAAAGATTAAAAAATAGCTTTTCTGTCCTTTGTTTTGCAAAAACTATAAAAGTTATGAATAGTGTGACCGAAGAATCTATGGATGAGAGATTTCAGCTGTATGCAAAAGGCAACCAGAAAGAAGTACGGATCCCTGAAGTAAAGGTTGGTATAAACAAAAGTAGGTTCGATTTTGATGATTTTTTTTGATTTAGGATTGAAAATTTTAGAGGTTTATAAGAGATGGTATGATAAAAATATTAATCAAAATTTGGGATTTGATATAACAAAACTCAAAGAATTGAATGAGATATATTTTTTATGTAAATGTTTAGAATATTTTTATAAATCAGATTATTTTCTAACAAATAATATCAATGTCAAAAGATTGAAAGAAATCACAACTAAAATTTTATGTTCTTGCGAAAGAAACAACCTAGCCTATAAGGTTTGTTTAGCCGAAATAAAAAGTTTCTTAAGAAAACACATTTTTTCAGTGATGATATGAAGATAGCAAATGTCAGTACAAATGTGCTGGTGCAGAGATTGAAGTATTTGCTAGCCAATCTTTATGTAAAGATAGAAAAGTTTTTTGAATCTGTAATTTTTCAGATAGCTTGTTTAGAAATAGACAGATTGACTGATCTAAATAAATTATTGGAAATTTATGTAAATGAGAATTCTCAGAATACAAATATTTACGATTATATAGAAATGATATCTAGAGAATCTGATGTATTGAAAAAGTTAGAACTAGAACTCAAAGTGTGTCAGTATTTTGTCAATTTTGTTTATTGTAAAAGATTTTTTATTTATAAACCTTCCGTTTATGACATTTCTGAAATTTATAAAAAAAAGAATTAAATTGTGCAGGTACAGCATTACTTCTTTATATATTGTTTAATGGATATCTGAATGTAAAACATTGGATCACGGCGACTTTTGGTCATATATCAAATATAGTTAGGCTATCAAATAATTATCTAGCATATTGTGACAATTTCATTTTTTTTGATTAAAGATAGACGCAGAGATGAATATCTTACATATGATGGAGTAAATAAACTTGTATATGTGATCGATCCAGATACAAGTACAACTCTTGCTTATTGGCTTCGGTTCGACAAAAATAACTATAAAATTTTTAGGTATAATGCTCAAGTAGCTTACAGGGAAAGTAATATATTTACACTCAAAAAGTGGAAATTTTTGGCTAAAGAATCATTACGACTGTTTCCCGACTATATAACTAATATCGTGCAATATGTGCAAAGTTATGTAAAAGATGGTTACTTGATTATTTATCAGCAAAAATTAACTAAAAATGAGGTTAAATTTGTTGAAAAATTCTACAAATCTTGGATTCGTGTTTCAATAAAACGAGATTGGAGATATATGTTTTTAAATAGATGTCTCGGTCTAAGTTATTTTTATTATTTAATAAAAAATAAAGAACAAGCTTTATATTATGCAAATTTGATATTGAATTTCTGTAACGCCGGAATGCATAAAAATATATTTGACTATCGTGATCCATTTGAGGTAAAAAAGAGAATTGATACAGGGATAAATTATATTAATGATTTATTTTCTAAGTATAAAATATCTCGTACTTTGTTTTAAATTTTTGATACTTGTCAAAATTTGATATTGGTTGTATCATACTCATGTTTATTGGGGCGTTAGCTCAGCTGGTAGAGCAGCGGCCTTTTAAGCCGCGTGTCACTGGTTCGAATCCAGTACGCCTCACCATACTTTTGAATTTGCTATTATTTTTATAATTTAATTAGATTTGTCAATATACAATATTTTGATGTAAAATTATTTTTATAAGAAGAACGAGTATGGATGCTTCATCAGGATGCTTACCTCGTCTACTTGATACGATGAATTATTGGTCTGGGCCCACTTAGATGGTATATTAAGTAGCCTTTATCCTGAAAATTTACCTTATTGGCTATATATTCTATTTCACATATGTTGTCAATTAAACTTGAAAAATATATTTTGACTCCTATTACTTCTGTTTTTGCTGCAATATTGGCACTTTTTATTCAACAAAATACTAATATTGATATATTGAACTCAGTGTGGTTTATCCAGGCATTTTGGGAGTATTGTCTGCGGGAGTTTATTCTATACTTACCGAACATTTGAAAGATAAGGTTCGTAAAAGGTAGCTTTTTGAATAGTGTTGTCAATTAAAGCAAGGCAGCGTAATATCAAAAATATGTATTATATTTGTTATATTATAAGTTTTATAAAGATAGAATTGGTTTTTACATGATTTTGTAACTAATTTTTATCTTTGTGTGAAGTTTTTATTTTCATTGTTATTATAAATATGTTTTGTACTTTAATAATAAACTCAAAATATGATCAGATTAACTAAACGACCAAAACCAGCACCATTGAGAGAAAAACTATATTCGGATATCCTTGATTTCTGTTGTAAGTATTTTGGAACGCATATTTTAATAAAGACAAATAAAAATCTGAAAAATAAATATATTATAAGTAGTCATACAAATACGATACAAGTAATAGATGGTGAATTAGAATGGGGTGTTGATCAAAATAAAGAATCTGAGATTAAGTATTTAACGAAAGATGCACAAGTACCAGTAATAAATATCACAATAAACAATGAATCTTTTAATTTCATAAATTTTTTTAACTACCTTTTTATCTAAAGCATTAGCACCCA
>CAZDBO010000003.1:104070-112194 GCA_964503755.1 uncultured Candidatus Saccharibacteria bacterium | reverse complement strand
CTGAGCTCTTCTTTGAGATGACTGATATATTTAGATTCTTCGTCATAAGTATAATTTATATTTTAATCGGTATCGGACTTGGTGCGTGGATACACGGTTATGTGCCAGCCGATTTTTTGGCGCAATATGCCAGTGCAGATAAGTGGTATGCCGTGCCATTGGCGATGCTCATCGGCATTCCACTTTATTCCAACGCCGCTGGTGTGATTCCGCTTGTCAGCGCATTAACGGAAAAAGGCGTCGCTATGGGTACTACATTGGCGTTTATGATGGCCGTAACAGTGCTTTCACTTCCCGAATTTATGATTTTAAAAAAAGTAATGAAAACAAAATTGATTTTGATTTTCGCTGGTATTGTTGGAGTAGGAATTATTTTTACTGGATACCTTTTTAATTTTGTTTTAAGGTAACTAAAATGAATTATCTTGCCGAAATGCCCGCCGAAGCGAGGCGCGAAGCGCCGAGCGAGGCAAATTCCGCTGTAAATAAACTTTGGTGGACCTTAGGGGATTCGAACCCCTGACCTCATCGATGCGAATGATGCGCTCTACCAACTGAGCTAAAGGCCCATGATTAAAATATTTTATCATAGATTTTATTACTGAATGATTCTTGTATAATTAACGTATATGAATTTAGAAAAAATTTTTGGATCTGTTTTATTTTTAGGACTGGTATTGTTAATCATCCCAATAATCTTTTTTTTATCTCGGAAATTTGTTAAATCAAATATACAGATACATCATCCTGAAGAAGCTAAAAAACATTTTAGAGGTATATTTCTTCGTATTTTATTTTTAGTACTGATTTTATTAGCATATTTTTTTATACGATACCTAAATATAGCAACTGATTTTGAGTTTTATCTTGATACTTTTACTTTTATCATATCCTTATTCTTAATTATTAATTTTGTTGTTTATATAATTAAGTTGTTAATACACTACAATTCAGATGCACAGGGAAATCAAAATAAGTATCCAAAGCTACTTTTTAAGTTTGTAGAGTCACTAGGTTTTGTAATATTTATTTTGTTTGTATTATGGTATTTTCGAATAGACTTAACACCTTTTCTAGCAACCCTCGGTATTGGAGGTTTAATTGCTGGTTTTGCTTTGCAGCCAGCTCTAAGTAATTTTTTTGCAGGATTTAATATTTTATCTGATAAACCGATACAGATAGGCGATTTTGTCGAATTACCAGATATTAATTTGTCTGGAATTATTGAAGATGTCGGTTGGCGATCTACTAGGATTCGTACTTTGCCAAATCAGATAATAGTAATACCTAATTCAAAATTGATAGACTCTATTATAGTAAACGACTCTAAACCAGATCCAGAGGTTGCCGTTTTAGTACAAATGGGCGTTGCGTACAATGCGGATCTTTATTATGTAGAAAAAGTTGTTTTAGAAGTTGCTTCACAAGTAATGAAATCCATTCCAGAAGGAGTTCCTACATTTGAGCCTTTGGTAAGATTTCATACATTCGGTGATTCGAATATAAACTTTACTGTAGTTTTGCGCGCAAGACAATATATAGATAGATTTGTTTTGATTCACGAGTTTATAAAAGCAGTAAAAAAAAGATTTGATGAAGAGGGAATAGAAATCTCTATTCCAGCAAGAAAACTATTTATTGCTGATGATCAAAAATTGACTATAAAAAAATAATTCAAATTTAAATCATGAAAAACTTGCTTATCATTGATACTTTTGGACTGATTTTTAGAGCTTATTATGCATTACCTAGTCTTAGTACAAGTGATGGAACGCCTACCGGTGCTATTTATGGCTTTCTGCAAATGCTTCTCAGTGTCATTCAAAAACATGATCCCGAATATATAGTTTGTAGCCTAGAATCAACCACACCCACTTTTAGGCATGAAATGAATATAGATTACAAGGCCAATCGTAAGGAAACAGAGCCAGATTTGAAAGTACAAATCGAGATTATTATTGACCTTATAAATCAGCTAAATATCAAAACTTTGCAAAAAGATGGATTTGAAGCTGATGACGTGATAGGATCTTTTGCTTATAAAAATCAGGAAGGATTTGATCGAATTGATATATTGACTGGAGACAGGGATCTTTTACAGTTGGTAAATCAGAAAGTTGTCGTAATGATGCCAGGCAGGCCATTTAACAATCTTACTGTATTTGATGGCAAAACTTTTGAGGAAAGATTTGGTTTTACAGTTGATAGATATGTTCTTTATAAAGCGTTAGTTGGTGATAGTTCGGACAATATCAAGGGAATTCCTGGTATAGGGCCAAAAACTGCTACAGAAATCGTAAAAAAATCTGAAGATATTAATTCTTTACTTGCAAATCTGGATGAATTACCAACACGACTAGCTCTCTCTATACAAGAAAATCAATCCACTTTAAGACAATCTTTTGAACTTTCACAGATCAGATTTGATGTTGATTTAGATTTGGAGATTGAATTTTGTAAATTATCTACGATGCGCGTCCACAAGTTACGGGATTTTATGACAAAATTCGAGTTTAGATCTCTTGCTACTAAAATCAATAAATTTATCGATTGGTTTGAGACAAAATATTCATCTACTTTGTGGGAAGAATCAGAACAAAATTATAATCTTTTTTATAATCTGACATCAGATATTGAGTATGAAAATTTAAATAATTCGTGAAAAAATTTTAAGTTTAGATTTTAAGGATAATAAATTCAAATTAGATATAATTAAGCAAATATTTTTCGCATGTACAAAAAAGCATATTACATTAAGTCCAAAAAGCATCTTTTGGGAAATGGTATTGATTTCGTCGAAGTTGATGACTTGTATAGTTATGTAATTTTGAAAAATATTCGTCAAATCATTGGTTTTGATCTAAAAGAGTTTATAAAAGAATTAATCAGGGTTGGTATTGAATATATAGAAAAATTTGATTTTATAGATCTAAAATTAGCTTGGTATCTTATAGATTCATCTTTAAAATTTGATTCTATAAATGAACTTTGCAACTTTTTAAAAACTAACCAATATCCTGAAGTATTTTCTAAGACATTAGAAATTATAAAAAAAGAAGGTTTAGAAAATTTATTTAACATTGAGAAAAAAATTCAAAAAATTTTGGCTTTTATGGAGTTTGAAGGTATATCGGTTGATACTGAATATCTATCAAATCTAGAGAGGGAACTTAAGGATGAAATTGGATCATTAAAGCAACAGATGATTGATTATATAGGTTTTGATTTTAATCCAGCTTCTACTAAAGACTTAAGGCATGTACTTTTTGAAGTACTAAAATTAACTCCCATAAAAAAGCGAAAAACTGGTTATTCGACTGATGAAGAAACTTTGAATTTTTTGGAAAATCAATCTGACTTTGTTAAATTATTAAAAAAGTTCAGAAATTTATCAAAATTGCTTTCTACATATGTTGTAGGACTAAAAGAATGGATAGCAAGTGATGGAAAAATCCATACTACATTTAGGCAAAGTGTAGTTGCTACCGGTAGACTTTCTTCGATAAATCCTAATTTGCAAAATTTACCATCTGATGAAGAAAATGGTCCAATGATTCGTAGGATTTTCGTGCCAGGAGAGGGGAAATGTTTTGTGAGTTTTGATTATTCGCAGATAGATCTTAGAGTTTTGGCTCACGAGTGTGAGGACCCTGAAATGATAAGATTTTTTGTAGAAGATAGAGATATTCATGAGTCTACGGCAAAATTGATATTTGGCACAGACCAGACAACAAAAGAACAACGTAAATTTGCTAAGGCCATTAACTTTGGCATAGTTTATGGTATGGAAGCTTATGGCCTTTCTAGAACTCTTGGTATAAGTGTAGAAGAATCTTCGGAGTTTATAAATTTATACTTTAAAAAATTTGCAAAAGTAAAAGATTATTTTGCTCGTATAGAAAATGAATTGAATACTTATGGTTATGTCCAGACATTTATGGGGAGACGTAGATATTTCAAATCTTGGAAAACCGCATCAAAATATGAGAGAAAAGCATTGTTTCGCGAAGCGATAAATATGCCCATCCAAGGTGGATCGGCGGATGTTATAAAAATGGCGATGGTAAAGTTAGATGAATATATAAGATCAAATCAGCTCGATATAAAACTAGTTTTGCAGATACATGATGAATTAGTTTTTATATTTCCACAAAATTATGATGAGAACATATTCAAGGATATTAAAAATATAATGGAGTCGTGTGTGGAGTTGAAGGTTCCGTTGAGGATAAATTACAGATCAGGTATTGAATTAAGCTTTGGAAATTAATTTTAAATTTTTATTCAGACATTACTCTTTCACAATCCACTTCTTTTTTTCCCACATTAAACTCAACCTTTTTCTCTGTTTTTTCGAACTTAACGCCAGCCCATGGATAAGTGATCATTTGAATATTCATACAATTTTTACCAGGCTGATTTTCTACAATTTCTATTACTACTTTGTCTTCATACTCTTTTACATCGGTTATATTGAGCGAATATCCACCAGAAGGCTTGGGACCGGGAAAATAAAAAAATGCAGTTTGCTTATCAAAATCCACAAAAGCACTACAATCAGGTAAATTTTTATCAAAACAGACTTTTTCATTCATTTCTTCCTGCGAATTGATAGCAAAAGATGTTTCTGATTCGTATTGTTTTACATTATAGATTTTGTCATGAAGAGTTGTGTAGGTAATGCTTTTGAATGAATTGTTTTGATTATTATCTGCCGGTACTGATGAATCCATATTTGTTGTTTGGTTGCTGTCTGTTGGAGTAAATGTATTCAATACGGCAATTAAAGTAAAAAATATTAATATAGCGATTATAAGAGAATATAGATTTCTTTTTTCGTTTAGGAAGTTATAAAATTTGTCCATTTTTATTTATTTAATCTTTTTTGATTTAAGTATGTAAATATTTCTTCATAATTCTGAATGTTTTCTAAAATTACATCAGATACGCCAAAATTACTCGTACTTATATATATCGTACCAGTTTTGAAGACTCTGTCAAACATACCCTGATTTACATTAATATAAGTGATATTTTTATATGGAAGTATAGTTGTACGTTTTATGATAATTCCTTTTTTTATTATTAAGTAATTATCTGTGAAAATGTATCTGACAAATAGAGCATATATTAAATTGTATAAATACAAAGGTAAAATAATTATTTCTAATATTCTAAAAGTTGAAAAAGATAATATATTTGGTGATGCATTGTAGCGAGGAGTCTCATCTGCTTTGACAAATAGCAATTGTTCTATTATTTGATTTGTATTTGCAGGGAATGGTATGGAGGTGTATTTAGGTATAATTGTTCTTTGTTCTCTCCCTTCAGAATCTTTTGTAATAGCAACATCTACGCCGAAGTAATTAACATTAGCACTTATATAGCCAAGTATAGGATATTTTATAAATTCTATAGATTTGATGAAAACTCTTTTTGAATAAACTATAGTAGAAATGACCTTTGTATCTAGAAAATTTATTAAAAAATTTGGTGAGTAGAATACTCTCATGAAAATAGAATAGATTGATGTTACCGTAAGGCTAACTATCGTTGAAAGTACAGTAGCTATGCCCAAAAGTGCTAATGCAAAAACACGATAAGGTTCACCTATAAATGCTAATACTTGTTGATCAAATTGGAAAAACACGATTACCTGCCATATACCGAAAACAATTGCAACTGTAATTAGTAATTTTGATAGATTAAGAATATATATTACAAATGTTTTAATCGTTCTGGTAAAGGTGGGTTGGTGTTCTATTGGAATTATATTTTTTGATTCATTTTCTAAACTAAAAAGATTAGATATTGTGGATTGAAAGAAATTGGGGATCAAACTAAGATTGACTTTATTCATTGAGGCACCTAGAGAGTCTATAGATATACTTATTGTATCGAAAAAATTATCTAAAAATGTTCTATGAAATGATATAGAGATTACTCTGTTGGTGAAAACTCTTATACTTTGTGAAGCAAAAAATGTAAATTTTTCTATAATTTGATCAGTATATACCTGATATTTTGTAAAAAATGGCAAAAACATTTTGTAAACCAGACCTATTAGAATTACTGATGTTATCCAAAAAGCAGTAAAAAGATCAAAAAAAGCTATGATGCTAAAAGTATTTGTAAGGATGAGTAGAGAAGAAAATGCATTATAAATTAAATATGGAGTTGTGCTTGGAGCTGTTTCAAATAAAAACAGTGATGGTATATTTGTATTCGTTTCAAGTTGAGAATTGACGTTTTGATCTATAAATTGGCTTATTTGTACATTTTGTTGCGTTTGTAAATTTGCATAGTTGTCACTTTGAAAAATTAATTCTGGTGTAAGTTCTGGTTTTGTTTCAGTTCTTGTAAAAGTTGAATTTACTAATTTTATCTGTATTGATGCTAGATTGATAAATTCATCTATATTCTTTTTCAGTTCACCTATCTTGATAGTATCTAGACGACCTACTGTATTCATGATCAAAGTGTATGTGCTAAGAAGGTATTCTTTGAATGATTGTGAGGTTTGAATATCAGCTACTCTGGAGAGATATATTTTTTCTACGAATGTGTATAATTCCGTATCGTTGGAGATAATTATCTGTGAATTTGTCAAAGTGACAAAATATTTGTGATAACTCAGATAATAATGCAAGTATGCTATGAAAAGAGATACAAAAATCAAGATCATACCTACAGCATCTGTAATATTGAATGCAAATACATTTAATCCCAAAGTAAAAGCGAAAACTAATCGTTGTATTATATAAAGCAATGTAAATCCCAAAATTGTAAAAGGAGTTGTTAGCCAAAACTTAATAGGGTATTTTTTTATCGTGATAATATGTGTCGAATCTGTTTCTTTTTGAAAATGATTTTCTAATATCGAATGTAAAGGTGAACCATTATGTATGCCTGGAAATGAAACAGGTTTTTCTAAGCCAGATATTTCTACAAAATAAGTTGTTGTATTAGATAAAAATTTTTGCGTTGGTGCAACTATTTTTGTTATTGACTGGATTTCTTCTATATTGATGGGAAATATATTTTTCGAAACGATCATGTCCTGAACGATTTCTATTTGTCTATTTTCAAGATCAACGTAATAAGTAATGGTTAGATAGGTGTATAAACTTGTTATAATCTTAAATAAAAGATATATTCCAAGAATAATTAAAAGACAAAATGGCAGAAAAGATATAAACTCATAAAATACTTTTCCTACAATACTGCCGATGTAAAGATTTGCAAGCAAAAGACCAAGAATAAATCCAATAAAATTATTAACATTTATTATTGTATTAGTAATAAATGTATCAATATCGTGCAGTAAAAAGTAAAGAAAACTTGGTTTTTGTCTTGATGACATAAGCGTTGTTTAAGCATACATTATTACAATTATATAATCAGATAACTAACAGACATTCAATTATGGATGTATTTTTATTAAATTCAACTTTTCGTTTTAGTCTATTAGGTAACTTTAATAAATTAATATCATAAATTATAATATTAAACGTGTAAATTTTCACCTCTACAGATCTTGTATATAAAAAATTTGCATTTAAGTTTTATGATGATTTTGCTGAAATATATATTTGGGATAATTGTATAATATTCATAATCAATAATATCTCAATTCTTACACAATAAGAACTTTACGATTATACAATTATTTAGATATTTTATTTAAATGCAAAGTGGTGAATGACTGTTTAAGTAGTGATAATCTCGAATTCTACTATGAATAAAAGAAAATCTGTTTTTATTAAAAAGTAAATTACATTATATATTAAAAATAATCATTTTGGATTTTGGTTTATAAATGACAAATTGTTTTTGTATTGAACTTCTCCTAATTATTTCCGGGTTGTTTTCCTCTTTTCAAAAGTGAAAATATAGCCACAACTAAAGATCTTCGTGATTGAGCCTGTTTCGGAGTAGGCTGACCAAATTTTCTATATGCTTTGTCAGGACATGGTACGAATGGATTTCCCTCACAAGAGAATCCAGCTGTGCAAAGAGATGGATGACTACCGCACGCACGACCTATAACCAAGTCATATGCTGCCTCAACACAATGACTACCTGGGGATACAACACATGAATAATAAAAGGGGCATTCTTGTT
>CAZDBO010000003.1:0-103970 GCA_964503755.1 uncultured Candidatus Saccharibacteria bacterium | reverse complement strand
CTCTCCCATTAATTTTTCAAACTAAACTATTATACACGATATTGCTTCAGAATAAAGAATTAAAATAATGAATATATTCCCTTTCCTTTACAGCTCTTGACAGATTTTAAATCACATGATAAACTGGCATGCTGTTCTTCCAAAACTGAATAGACACATATGAGTAGGTAAGTCTTTATAGTCTTTGTTAGATTAATTAAAGAAGAATAAAGGGCGTACGGTGGATGCCTTGGCGCAAGAAGGCGACGAAGGACGTGGTAGCCTGCGATAAGCCTCGGTGAGCTGGCAACAAGCGTTATTAGCCGGGGATCTCCGAATGAGGAAACTCCATCCGTTTACGGATGAGTGTGCTACATGAGTAGCACGCGGCGAAGTGGGGGAACTGAAACATCTTAGTACCCTGACGAAAAGAAAACGAATGTGATTCCCCGAGTAGTGGCGAGCGAAAAGGGAACAGCCCAAACGTGTTAAGCTGGTTAATTCGTCTTTGCTTGGATGGCAGCAATGTCATCTTGGTAAAGTGTTTTGACCGCCGACGCAACGGACATGCTTAACGCGGGTAATAAGACATAGAGTGAGGTGGTGCGGCAAGCCTCAACCTGTGCAAATCTCATATCTAGCTGAAGTCAGAGGATTTCTGACGCCAAAGATGGTGAAAGCCCAGTAAGCGAAAGGTATGAGACAGGTCTCTATGATCTTGAGTAGGGCAGAGCGCGCGGAACTCTGCTTGAATTAGCCCCGACCATTGGGGTAAGGCTAAATACTTCTTGCGACCGATAGTGAACTAGTACCGTGAGGGAAAGGTGAAAAGAACCCCGGGCAGGGAAGTGAAATAGATCCTGAAACCGTATGCCTACAATCAGTCGGAGCCCATTTTTGGGTGACGGCGTGCCTATTGAAGAATGAGCCAGGGAGTTCTGTTGTGCTGGCGAGGTTAAGTGTTTCAAGACACAGAGCCGAAGGGAAACCGAGTCCTAATAGGGCGTGTAGTCAGTACAACGAGACCCGAAACCAGGTGAGCCACCTATAGGCAGGATGAATTCTTGCGAAAGCAAGAAGGAGGTCCGAACCAGTTAGCGTTGAAAAGCTATTGGATGACCTGTGGGTAGAGGTAAAATGTCAAACGAACCTGGAAATAGCTGGTTCTCCCCGAAATAACTTTAGGGTTAGCCTCAGGTCACTAGCACCAGAGGTAGAGCACTGATGGGATCTCGCGGCCCTTGCGGTTAGCGAATCACGTCAAACTCCGAATTCTGGTTGCCGTATCCTGGGAGTCAGTTTCTGGGGGCTAAGCTCCAGACGCGAGAGGGAAACAACCCAGACCATCGGTTAAGGTTCCTAAATCATGGCTAAGTGTTCAAAGGAAGTGACAACTCACAGACAGTTAGGAGGTTAGCTTAGAAGCAGCTATCCTTTAAAGAGTGCGTAACAGCTCACTAACAAAGAGGGGTTGCACCGACAATTTACGGAGCTAAGCCATGTACCGAAGCTATGGAATCTTGTCCTAGACAAGATTGGTAGGGGAGCGTACTTGTCAGCAGTGAAGGTGTGCTGTAAAGCATGCTGGAGCGGCAAGTAGTGAGAATCCTGGCGTGAGTAGCGAGAGTCTGGTGAAAATCCAGGCCACCGAATGTCCAAGGGTTCCGCAGCAATGATGATCAGCTGCGGGTTAGTCGATCCTAAGCCGAGTCTGAGAAAACTCAGGGTAGGCGATGGACAAGGAGTTAATATTCTCCTACCAGCGTATATTCGCTATTACGAAGGAGTGACCGAGTTTGAGGATGCAGGCTCTGGCAGGTCAGAGTGCAAGTAACAAGTTAGAGATCTGAGAGAAACGCTTAGATCTCGTTGTGGACTTTGTCCACTGAAAACGAGTTACGATGCAAAGCTAATGCCCTCGGGCAAAGGCAATCTGTTACCCTTAAGCTCGCGGGAAAAGCTTCTAAGGAGAATATGCGCTGATCGTACCGAAAACCGACACAGGTGGACAGGTAGAGTATACCAAGGTGGACGGGTGATATTCCGTTAAGGAACTCGGCAAATTGCAGTCGTAACTTCGGGATAAGACTGTCCAACAGGTAATGCTGTTGGAGACACAAGAGAGGTCTGGCCGACTGTTTAACAAAAACACAGGTCCCTGCTAAAGTCGTAAGACGATGTATAGGGGCTGACGCGTGCCCAATGCCGGTTGCTCAAAGAAGGAGGTGCAAGCCTCTGACCTAAGGCCCGGTGAATGGCGGCTGTAACTATAACGGTCCTAAGGTAGCGAAATTCCTTGGCGCTTAATTGGCGTCCCGCATGAAACGCGTAACGAGTCGGACACTGTCTTAACGGAATGCCCGGCGAAAACGAGATGGCTGTGAAGACGCGGCCTACCCGCACAAGGACAAAAAGACCCCGTGGAGCTTTACTGCATCTTTGTATTGTTCTGGGAGTCCAAATGTAGAGCGTATGAGGGAGACTGTGAAGCAGTGGCGCCAGCTACTGTGGAGTCATCAATGTAACACCGCACTTTTGTACTTTCAGGACTCACTCTGGTGAGTGTATCCTCACCGAGGACAGTGCATGGAGGGCAGTTTAACTGGGGCGGTTCCCTTCTAAAAGGTAACGAAGGGGTTCAAAGGTACCCTCAGCCCGGATGGAAATCGGGCATAGAGTGCAAAGGCATAAGGGTGCTTTACTGTGAGACTCACAAGTCGAGCAGTCACGAAAGTGGGACTTAGTGATCTTTTGGCAAAGCATGGAATTGCCAAAACTTATCGGATAAAAGCTACCCCGGGGATAACAGGCTAGTCGTGCCCAAGCGTCCACAGCGACGGCACGGTTCGGCACCTCGATGTCGGCTCATCGCATCCTGGAGGTGAAGAAGCTTCCAAGGGTTGGGGAGTTCACCCATTAAAGCGGTACGTGAGCTGGGTTCAAAACGGCGTGAGCCAGTTTGGTCTCTATCCGGTGCGGGCGTTCGAAGGCTGAAGAGTGTGCTGCTCCTAGTACGCGAGGACCGGAGTGGGTTAGCCTCTAGTGCACCAGTCGTCACACCAGTGGCGCAGCTGGGTAGCTACGCTAATAACAGATAAGCGCTGAAAGCATCTAAGTGCGAAGCTGGCCTCAAGATTAGCCTTCGTCATCAGACCACCCGCAGATCACGGGTTTGATAGGCCACAGGTGTAAGTATGGTGACATACTCAGCCAAGTGGTACTAATCGGTCGAAAAATTCTTTAATTAATTCTAACAAAGGCATTATGCTTACTTACTCTATTGTCTATTCAGTTTTGGGAGAACAAAAAGTGGTCAGTATGAGGTTTTACAAGTGTGAAATCTTTTACTGGCTACTGTAGCGGAGTGGAACCACCTCTTCCCATCCCGAACAGAGAAGTGAAACGCTCCAGCGCCGAAAGTACTGCGGTATGCGGGAGGATAGGTCGTAGCCAGGTTAAAGGCCACCGTCAGGTGGCCTTTTTTATTTATATTACACACATATACCGTATTATATTGTTATATGAGTTTTATCGGTAAAAGGCGCTCGTTTTATGTTTATAGCGTTTGAGATAAGTTTGTGGAAAAGGTAGGACAAAGAAAATTTGTTGATAAAAATGATTCCATTGTTCAATGTCAAGAAAGAAATCGTGAGTATCAAATAATGGCAAAATGAGACCCTGGATCATTTCCGGAGACTTTATATTATGTCCCAACAAATATTGATGATGGAACATTAGAACAAAGAATGATTCAGAGGAGGATATATGGAATTACGCTAAGAGAAGGTGTAATTAATGGAATATTTGATGATTATTCTGTGCGAAAAAAACTTATTCGTTTAATGTTACAATGTTGTTTTGTATACTTATTTAGTCGGGGTCGATTTATGCCAGATATAGCCGGTTTGCCAATAGTACAGTTCTTAAATCCACTTGCAAGTGAGAATGTAATCTACTCATCACCCAAGGATGGTAGATTATGCATGGTGGATACAAATCAGAGTCGTACTTGTAACAAACTTCCTCTTGTTACATTTCTATCTTTCTGTTCTTGTTTGTTTACTACATTTGCTTTATTAAATCCATTGTTTAAACCAAGCACATGTGTCAAAGATGATGACTATTATAACAATCATCCAATTTTCAAACCTGGTAATACCATTCTGACATGGATTGCGGATAGATTACATGGACGAAATCAAGTAGTAATGAGTACTTCATAGTCAGGAAATGCTAAATTTATATTTTCCTTTTCAAAACTTAAAAAAGGCAACTTGCATATAAAGTCACAAAGTATAGAATTTTTCCCTAAAACCCAAACTTCTATATCTAAATTTGATTTGTTAGTTAAAGGATCGATTATGTGACTGTGTGTCAGCCATTTTCTGACATGATTACTTGATCCGTGGATGCTAAACTTACTTTTTAGTATCGAATATCCAATTATTTTATTTTGTTTGTATGATTTTAATCCAACTCTAAGTAGTCTTTTCTGAATATCAAAATATTTTATATCACCAGAGGCATCGATAATAAAAGTATTGCATTTATTGGTAAGGTATTTATAGATTTTTTCAATAAGATAACCCTTACCAATGCCACCAAAATCCAAAGAGATCGGAACACGGATGAAAATTTCATTGTTCGAAATTATTTTTATTATTTCTAAAAAGTTAGGAATCTCTCTGAGTTGTTTTTGTGGTTGAAATGTATAATTTTCATCATAACCCAAGTCTTCCAGCCTGACGCCAATTAGTGGAGTAAATTTGCTGTCAGAAACAAGAAAGAATTTCTGGTAAATTTTTAGAATTTTTATTAATTCATGAGATGCTTTTATGTATCCTACTTTGTTTTTTATTTGAGAGACTTCTGAGTTTGTCAGAAAGCGGGAAAATCTATGTTCAAATATATTACATATGTTTTTTATGTTTTCAATTAATTTAGAATTTTCATTGTCAAAATAAATGTTCCAAAGCGTACCAATTGATTCGAATGAGTATTTTTTTAGATTTTTAGTATCTATAAATCCAGACAAATTATCATGTATTATGATTGAGCTTGTTGACGAATTTTTTCTAAGGCATCATTAAAAGCACCACTGGTGAGCGATGCTCCGGAGACTATGTCTAGTTTTAAAGAATCAATTTCTTGTCCTAAAAGAAAAGATTTATAAGCAGATTGGAATCGTCTATCATACTTCCTAGATTCTTCATCAATATCTGATTGAGTTACGTTAGCATCTACTATTTTTCCATTTTCTAACTTAACGGACAGTTTTAATCTATTAAATCCATCCGGCACACTATAAACTACTTCTGTAGTGTATGATCCATCATTGTATCTTGTAATTTGGCTACTGACTGTTGTATTGATATCACTAGGGACAAAGCATCTATCATTTTCCGAACATACAGTACCATCTTGCAATTGTACAGAGTTTTGTGTGGAAGTAGTTGTGTTAGATGCATTATCAGGTGAATTGCGTGAATTCCAAAAAATTATCCCTCCTGAGATCACTAAAAGTGATGTGCCAATAATTACTCCAGCAATTATAAGATTTTTTCTGTCCATCACTGTGACATTATAGTGAAACTAGGATTCATTGTCAATTTACATTTCAAAAAATGCTATTGTGCTAAAATAAATTATGCAAAAATTGTTTACACTAAAAAATACAACATTTCAATTTTTGTTGGTTTTGGTAGCATTTGTATTTTATCATCTGATTTTTAGGATATTTCAGGACGATTTATGGGCTATTTTTGTTTACGATTTTATATCTAAAGTTGTTGTTTTGGTCTTAATATTTGGAATTTATTATTTTGTAGCTACGAAATATTTTAAGATTTTTATAAATCCCTTAAATTTGATGATCTCGGGAGTATTGCTTCTGGCTTTGATAGATGTGCAATCAAATATGATTTATTGGATATTATTGGCTGTTTTTTTAGTAATTTTCAAGACTTTTTTGAGGTACAAGGGCGGACCCATATTTAATCCGACAATGATATCTATATTTGGACTTTTGGTTGTATTGGATATATTAAATCTTTTGTTCAAATTTCAACCAATAGATTTAAGTATCTCATGGTGGGCTGGAAATGTCTTAAAAATTTATGATAATTTATTTATCCAATATTTATTTGCTTTAGTTATCGCATCAATTTTTGTATACTATGCTTATAAATTTAAAAAAGTTTATCATTCTATTTCCTTTATTGTATTTGCTACTATATTTGACGTCGTAGATTTAAGTTCATTCATTGGTACATTTAATCTTGGTGCAACAGAAATAATAAGGTTAGTAGTGGATATTATTCTAAGCACAATATTTTTCAGCTTTGTTATGCTTAATGAGCCTAAGACAACACCGATAAAACCGACCCAGCAGGTACTTTATGGTTTTATCGCAGCATGTGTGATGTTTTTGTTCCAATTTTTACCTGAATCACTGGGCGGATTTTATATTTTTTATTCTGCAGAAGTTATTGTTACTATATTCATAAACTTCATTTATTTTTTGGATCGTTATTTTGATGTTTTTCCGCTACTAGAAAAGTATTGGAGGAATTTTTATGAGAATAAAAATTAAACTTATTCCTGTTCAAAGTATTAGCAAAGAAGAGCTCTTGGGTGTCTTTGGGACGGATTATTTCAAGATACGCATTTTTTTGGATGGTGACATTGAAAATGTGATAAAAAATTTTTTCCTATCTAGGTATCTTATTTATCCTCACTCTTATAAAATTATTTCTATAACTAAACAAAAAAATTATTATATGTCTGAACTTGAAATAGATGATCGTTCATATGAGATACTGATGAGTGATGTTGAAAAGTGACTCTATTTGTGAGGTACCACAATAGCACATTTTTTATTTTGTCAAACACGTTTATAGAGTTGGAAACTCACATACAAGTTTTCAAATAATTTAATATAAAAGGCACATGTCTTAGTGACATAGAATTACATATTGTGTTTTGTTATTCTTTTTATTACTTTTGATAATTGATTAAGGCATATGACTAATAAGTTAAGGCCTAATCTCTAAAAAAGATAGATAAAATATTTTAACACTAATGTAAATTACACGTTTGTACGAAAGAATGAATACTTTATATATTAAACAAAACAAATCCTGTTTATTCGATTATCTTGTTAATACTTCTTAACTGCATTTTATTTATTTCATCACACATGTCTATATTGACTCCATCAGGACGAGATTTTACAGAAAACTCAACATATGAAGAGTTATCGTTTAATATAGGAACATAACAAGACACTACTTTTCCTGTACTTGATTGAGAGTTTGTACTGACGGGAACATAGAAATATTCACATTCAACTGCTTTTATGTTTTGAGAGAATGTTTTGACAGGTGTACATTTGCTTATTTCTACAGTGCCGGCGGGATTTGTGTATTGCATAGTCTGTGGTGAATTAAGATATTTGTAGTCTGTATCAACTAGACGAATAGATCTGACGATAGAAACGTCGATGAAATAGTATGTATCATCACTTGGAAGATAGACAATATCTATAAAGTTGTATTGTTTATCCAAAAATTTCTCATCTTGGTCACCAACGATTATTTTGGGCTCTTTTGATATCCATTCTGCCTCTTTATCATATTGAATATTGATTTTCTTTGATTTAAACATCAAATTTAAACTATAAGAAGTCTTCAAATTATCATTGGAATTTGATTCTGTCGTAGGTGTTATTGTATTTTCTTTAACGGTTGGTGTAACACTTGGGTATGTTTAAATTTGGTTTTGTTGTAGGCGTTGTTATATTTTTTTTCTTCATCTACCTCTACGTTTGTATTTGCATTAAATAATGAGGATGTATTATTTTGGCCAAAAAATGAGGATATTGGATTGTCTTTGTAGTTTGACAATATAAATACCACCAAAAAACCTAATACAATTAAAGAAATAAAAATATAAATACAGAAATGATTATTGTTTTATTTTCTTTGAATATTTTTTGAATTTCCATGATTTGTGCATATTATAGACTTTTAGTTATAAAAATACTAATATGAATGTGATGTTAGGTATTGATTTATTTGATAAAATAGATTTTGTAAAACGATTTTTCTTTGTTTTAATCTTGATATTTTTATTTTTGTTTAGTACTTATTACGCATATGCTGACCTTGCTACAGGAACGAGATTTTCTATAGAGAAAAATGTTTCACCACAAACTGTTGCTAGAGGAGGTACTGTTATTTATTCTGTAACAATCAAAAATATTACAACTTCTGAAACTTTAACTCCGGAAATCGTTGAGGACAAATTACCTCAGGGATTTGTTTATAGTGGAGAACCTAAACTTATTAAAACTTCAGGTGAAGAGGTAGCGTTTGAGCCTGTCACTAATTCTGATAGCGTTATTAGATGGGAATTTGATGGGGATACTATTCAACAACTAAATCCAAATCAAAGTATAGTCATTACTTACAAGGTTAGAGTAGATAACCCGGGACAAAATACGGAAAACGAGGTTTGTTTGATAGAACCTGAAGAAATTTGTACTAAAGCTCGTGTGGATATTTCTAATACAGCACCAAATGCGGGTATAAATGATATGTTTTTACCTACATTAATTTTCGTATTTATTTTGGTAACTTGGTACTTATACAATAGATCAAAGTCTTTTGAGAAAAATATTCTTGAAAAATAGTTATTGGATTATTCTATTTCTCTATGTTATAATTCGTCTGCAAAACTGAAGAAAATGGTGCTTAGTAAGTTTTGTGATTTTTTACGCACCTAATAAATTAAAATAATATGAGAAAAAAAAGCAATATAAAAAGAAGAGAAGTCAAACCGGACCCAGTATATAACTCTTTACTAGTAAGTAAGTTTATAAATATAATAATGCGTGACGGTAAAAAGACAGTTGCACAAAAACTTGTTTATTCTGCATTACAACAACTGGAAGAATCTCAAAATAAACCCGCTTTAGAATTGTTTGAAGAGATTTTAGACAAATCTAGACCTACAGTAATGCTTAAGTCAAGAAGGGTAGGAGGGGCAAATATACAAGTTCCTGTCCCTGTTGAGAGACAAAAAGGACTTTTGATAGCTATGAGATGGATCCGCGATTTTGCAAGAAAACGAAAAGGACAACCATTTGATAAAGATCTGTTGAAAGAATTTGCTGATATACTAACCGATCAAGGTGATGTATTGAAGAAGAGAGATGAGGTACACAAGATGGCAGAAGCTAATAAGACATATGCTCATTTTACGAGGTAGCTTGTTTATTTGTTTGGAAAAACTTGTTTTGATTTTGTTTAAACTTTTACCACTTATATGTATTTTTTTGGGGAATTAATTTAATCATACAATTGGACGTTGTTATATGACATTCTAAAATATCGGATTTATTTGTTCTTTTGTAAAAACTAAATTTGTTTCTGAATGGTTGTTAAATCAAACTGACATTTTTACAATAGATAATTAACCAATCTAATTTTTACTTTATATGTCTGTAGATTTTGAAGCCAAAATATAAGTCTGTTTTTATCTATTATCCCCTTCAGAATTAATCGTATTCCTTTGCAAACGTGACAAAAGTTTGTTCAAGTTAGATTCTGCTATATCATCTAATCCTAGATCCAAATCTGTTGCTAATTGTGCAAGATACCACAGTATATCCCCAAGTTCATATTTTAATGTTTCTTTGTCTTGTTCATCAAAAACTCCATTTTTGTTTCTTATTATTTTCTTAATTTTTTCTATAAACTCGCCGGTTTCACCAGCCAAACCAAGAGTAGGGTAGAGGATATGATTACCGATAATGTTTTTATCTATATTTGTATACAGGGCTGTTTTTCTAGATTTCTTTTGATATTCATTAAAAGTCATACTAAATAACATTTTAGACTTTTAATTCGTTAGTTCAATATATTTTTACAATCAAGACTTTTATGCTAAAATCGGCTTGAAATAAAATTTATATGTCTGCAATAGGAAAAAAAGTAACGCTAGATAAAGTAAGGAATTTTGGAATTATCGCACATATAGATGCAGGTAAAACGACACTTTCGGAGAGAATCCTTTTTTATACAGGTAAGATTTATAAGCTAGGCGAGGTGCATGAAGGTGCTGCTACAATGGATTGGATGCCTCAGGAAAGAGAAAGAGGTATTACTATTACATCGGCAGCTACTACCTGTTTTTGGACAGTGAATGGAGTGGATTATCGTTATAACTTGATTGATACACCAGGTCACATAGATTTTACCGCTGAGGTAGAACGTTCATTGAGAGTGCTAGATGGTGCGGTTTGTGTTTTGGACTCATCACAAGGTGTAGAACCACAATCAGAAACTGTATGGCGACAGGCGGACAAATATGGTGTTCCAAGATTAATCTATGCCAATAAGTTGGCCAAAATGGGAGGTGATTTGTTTAAAACAATGGATTCAATTCGTTCTAGACTTGGAGTAAGATTTGCCCCAGTTTTATTACCAATTGGAGTTGAGTCCGAATTCAGCGGTGTTGTAGATTTGATAAAAATGAAAGCTATTAAATATTATGATGATTTAGGTAAAGATGTTCGTATCGAAGAGATCCCAGAGGACATGATCGAAATGGCAAAAGAATATAGAGCAAAGTTAATTGATCAAATTGCTGAGTATGATGACGCAGTAATGGAGAAATATTTAGCTGGAGAAGAATTAACAGAACAGGAAATTTTGATGGCTATGCGTAAGGGGGTGTTGCAGGTAAAATTTTTCCCACTTTTTTGTGGTGATGCTTTGAGTAACAAAGGACCACAGGTATTATTAGATTATATAGCTTTACTTTTGCCTTCACCTCTTGATAGGGGTTCTGTAACTGGACATAATCCAGCAAATGAAGAAGAACTTATAACACGAAATCCTGATGTCAACGAATCTTTAACTGGCATCGCATTTAAGATTGCAGTAGATCCACATGTTGGTAGATTGACATTTTTCCGTGTCTATTCGGGTAAAATAACGTCAGGTAGCTATGTTTACAACTCTACAAGAGGAGAAAAAGAAAGAATATCACGTATTTTCTTATTGCATGCGAATCAAAGAGAGGAAGTACCAGAATTAACTGCAGGTGAAATTGGGGCTTTGGTTGGCCTAAAAGTGACAAAAACGGGTGATACTTTGTGTGATGAATCAAATCCAATTCGCTTGGAAGGTATAAAATTTGCTGAGCCTGTTATTTCAAGGGCGGTTGAACCGAAAACAAAAGCAGATCAAGAGAAATTAAGCGAAGCTTTAGGTAAACTAGCAGATGAAGATCCTACACTTCGGGTAAATACCGATCAAGAGACTGGACAGTTAGTAATTTCTGGTATGGGGGAATTGCACCTTGATATTATTATCGATAGATTAAAAAGAGAGTTTAATGTTGATGTGAATACTGGTAATCCGCAGGTCGCTTATAGAGAAACAATACAAGGTGTTGTCGAGCAAGAAGGAAAATATATTCGTCAGTCAGGTGGTAGAGGTCAGTATGGTCATGTGAAAATCAAGATAGAACCATGTCCGCAAAAAGATTTCGAATTTGTTAATGAGGTTGTTGGTGGTGCAATACCAAAAGAATATATTCTATCAGTTGAAAAAGGAATAAGAAAAGCAATTGAATCAGGCGTTTTGGCAGGTTATCCTGTCGTTAATGTAAGAGTTAGACTTTTCGATGGGTCTTTCCACGAAGTCGACTCTTCTGATGCCGCATTTCAAATTGCAGCCTCTATGGCATTTAAAGATGGTATGAAACAACCAGCTGCTCAGGCAGTTCTTTTGGAGCCTATTATGAAAGTAGAAGTAACATTTCCAACAGAATATCAAGGAGCCGTACAGGGGTCAATACTTTCAAGAAGAGGATTGATTTTAGGAACAGAGCAAAGAGGAAACGTTTCGGTATTATTTGCCGAAGTCCCTCTTGCAGAAATGTTTGGGTACACAACTGAAATTCGTTCCATTACATCAGGACGTGGATCACCATCTATGGAATTTTGTAAGTATGCGCCAGTACCAGCGAATATTCAGGAACAGATAATAAAGGGTAAATCAAAGTAAATTTTTAATTAGGTTCTATATAAAAAATAAAGCTCCTTTTTTCAGTGAGTTTTTGCTTTTATTGTTTACTTATTAAATACTAATTTAGCATTCACTATGACCACAGTTTAAGCATCTATTGCAACCTTCCATTTCTACAACAGCATACTCACCGCATTGAGAACACAGTGCCTTAGGTTCATGTTCATAACTTTTCGATAGTTTTTCATTGTGTTCTTCAGTATTTTTACTTTCTGTTGTCTGTTGATGATTATTGTTTGAGTAATGTTCATCAAAATATTCTTTAAGTGCTTTTGCTATTGCATCGGGAAGAGATTTAACTTTTCCATTCCCAAATCCTATTATTTTTGATCCTCCTATATCTTTAAGCTCTTCAATAATACCCATTACTTTTTGTTTCTGTGATATGCCGGTATTTGATCTAAGTATAAAAGTGATTAATCTACCAAAAGCTTCACTTATGCTATCAAGATCAGATCCCCCTTTACCTATATTTAAAAATACTTCAAAAGGATCGCCATTTTCATCTTGATTAATAGTGACATAACCTTTACCAAGTGGGGTCGTTATTTTTATTGTCTCGCCTCTTAATTTATTTGGTCGGGGCTTCTGATAATCTTTTACAGATATTGTATGTGTTTGAGTATTTGAATTATTTGCTGGTACAGTTTCAGCTGAGTCTTCTGAGTTTGGAGAGATATTAGTAGTTTCTCCTTTTTGTTTGGCGGTTTTTTTAGTTTCTAGTACCACGACTTGTCTTGTTCCTGCAACATATACTGTGATGCCTTTACATCCCTTTTTCCAAGCTAAAAAGTAAGCATTTTTGACTTCATCTTGTGTAGTGCTCTCAGGAAAATTTATCGTTTTAGAAATACTATTATCTACAAATCTTTGTAGTGCTGCTTGCATCATCACGTGTTCGGTTCCTGCTATATCAGAAGCCACCACGAATGTATTTCGTATATTTTCTGGTAGTTCTTCTATGTTTTGGCAGGTACCCTCCTCATTTATTCTTTGAATAATTTGCTGTTTAACATCATATGATAAAGGTGATGCATCGATTGCTTTTTGAAATAACGGACTCACATACTGAAGTTGTTCTCTCTCTCCGATTTTATGATCTATGACATGACGTGTGTATGCTAGTGCAAATACCGGTTCGCATCCATATCCTTCACAACCAACAACAGTTGCGATAGTTCCTGTCGGTGCAATAGTTGTCTGTGCTCCGTTTCTGATACCATATGTGAGAATATCATTTCTTATTGACTCCCAATTTAATTCTGGTCTGCCCCAATCTTTGGTATATGGTACTAAAGGAGTAGGTATTTGCCATCTGAAGTTATCTTTATCATAGATACTTCCTTTTATTGCTGGAAATGCTCCTCGTGTTTTTGCTAACTCGATAGATTTACGCATTGCATGATATCTAACAAATTCCATTATTTGGGATGCAAATTCTAGACTTTCTTGAGAACCGTATCTAATACCAAGCATATACATCATATCGGCAAGACCCATAAGACCTAAACCTATTCGGCGTACTCTTAGTGCTGCTTCTTTAAGCTGTGGAACTGCGGGTACATAATTGTTTGCAGAAACAACGTTATCTAAAAAGTGAGTAGATTCTTCGATTGTACGTTGGAGTGCTTCCCAATCAACGGTACCATTTTTTACGTGTCTTGCTAAATTGATAGATCCCAAACAGCAATTTTCATATGGTCCAAGCCACTGTTCTCCACATGGATTAGTAGCTTCTAAAGCATATAAATGTGGTACCGGATTTGTTTCATTCGCTCTATCTATAAAAAGTGCTCCTGGTTCACCATTAAGATGGGCATATTTTATTATTTCGTCAAAAAGATCACGTGCTTTTACTACTTTTGTGACTTCTTTTGTTCTAGGATTAACAAGTTCAAACATTTTATCTTCCTCTACAGCGCACATGAATTCATCAGTTATTGCAACAGAAATATTGAAATTAGCAATCTCTCCTTCTTTAGCTTTACAACTGATAAATTCGTAAATATCAGGATGATCGACACGTAAAACTCCCATATTGGCTCCTCTGCGAGTACCTCCCTGGGCTATTACGCCAAATGCCATGTCATAAGCTCTTAAAAAGCTTACAGGTCCAGATGCTACTCCAGCACTACCTCTTACTGTGTCTCCTTTTGGTCTTAATCTTGAGAATGAAAAACCATTTCCACCACCAGTTTGTTGGATCAACGCTGCATCACGTAGGGTTTGAAATATTCCATCGCTTTCTTTGCCCAAATCATCTGATATTGGCAATACAAAACATGCTGCCAATTGCCCAAGAGGTGTACCAGCACCTGTAAATGTTGGTGAATTCGGAGAAAATCTAAATTCGGTCAATAATTTATAAAATGTTTCTGTAGCTTTATTTACATCGTCACCGTGCATTGATTCTACTTGGGCGATGTGACGGGCAACACGCATGTACATCTCTTCGATAGTTTCTATGGGTTTTCCATCTTCACCTTTGCGTAAGTATCTATCTATAAGTACTTTTCGCCCATTTTCTGTTAAGTTCAGTGTTTCCCCGCCGAGATTATCATCATATTTTTTGTTTTGTGTTTGTATGTCTGTCATGCATTCTAATTGTAGGTGTGATTTATATAAAGTCAAGATAAGAAAAATCAGAAAAAGTAAAAGTGGTTGATATGAATTAATTTTTTTTATTATTGATAATATTTATTATTCTCAGTTTGAAAGGATACATAATTAGTATCATATTAAGTATCATAACAACTTTTGAAAAAATAAATAAATATAGGCTTTTGTTTAAGTGTAATTTTGAATATACTAGTTTCACTAGCAAAACTGACATATTCCTATGTGATAGAATAATAAGCACTACAAAGGCTATTTAGTATAAAAATTAACAAACAGTTATTAATTTACTTTTGGAATAAATTAAATCAGATTATTAGTATTTATTCGAGTAAAATACTACAATTGTACTTAATAAATTATAAATGTAATTGTTCAAAGATTTATATAAAAATGTTTTGGAAAAATCTGTATATTAAAATTATAATGTTCTATCTTTTTATTCTGGATAATATTTCATATTCTATAGTTCCACATAAATTTGCAAGTTCGGCAGCTGTGATTTTTTCATTTTTTTGTTCACCTATTAATACCACTTCATCTTCTAGTTTGGGAGTAGGGGAATGAATATCTGTAATATCTACCGTAAACATATTCATGTTTATTCTGCCGATTATTGGTGCCTTTTGTCCATGAATCAAGACATAACCTTTATTTGAAAGTCTTCTATCATAACCATCGCTATATCCAACCGGTATTACAGCAATTTTTGTAAATCGATTTGTTATATAAGTCATGTTGTATCCAATTGGTGTTTTGGGAGGTGCGGTCTTGATTTGTGCAATATATGTTTTCCAAGATAGCACTGGTTTTAAATACAATTTTTTTTCATTCAAAAATGACTTTATATCTTCTGAAGGATATATCCCATATAATCCCGCACCAATCCTTACGATATCGTTTTTTCCATAATTTTTGTCATAAATTATAGTGCCGCTTGTAGATGAAATATGGCGCATTATGTGTTTGAATCCGTGTTTTCTAATTTTTATCAAAAACTTTTCATACAATGTTGATTGTTTTTTGGTATGTTCCGGATGTAATGTAAGATCATCAGCATTACTAAAATGAGAGTACACTCCTTCTAGCTTTATAAATTTACTGTGCGCTATTATATCTAGAATCTCGTCAAATTCTCTTGACTCAAAAACCAATCCTTCTCTTCCCATTAGACTATCTACTGCTAAATGAACATTTATTGATTTGTTATGCTTTTCTAAAATTTTTTCTAGTGCTATTATTTGTTCTTTTGAAAATACACCTAGTGTGCCATTGTTTTTGACAATTTCTTCAATATCTTCTACACTTACAAATCCAAGAACTAAAACTTTTTTAGAAGTATACTTGCGAATTTTAATAAGTTCATTAACGTCATCAACTTGGAACATGTCTGCATACGGATCAAGGATTGGTACTATATTTTCTATACCATGACCATATGCATCAGCTTTTACGACGCATGCTATTTTTGTAGTGTGGTGTACGTATGATTTGAATAAATGAAAATTATGTAAAAGAGCTTCTTTAGATATAAAAATATTATGAATTTTCATTGATTTAATAATCTTATTCGGTTACAGTTTTAAGCTTTTGTCCTTTTAGATTATTTAAAACATCAGATTTAAAAGTATATTCGATTTCATTTTTTTCCATGTGAGTTTGGAGAGCATATTCAATGAGATTTTCTACTAATTCTTCTACTTCAATCCCGCTAGCTTTCCATAGATGGTGATATAAGGTGCCAGGTAGTGGGTTAACTTCGGTAACAAAAAATTCGTTTGTTTGACTATCCATTACGAAATCAACTCTAGCTACACCGGTTGTGCCTATAATCTTGTATACATTTATAGCAGTATTTCGAATTTTTTCTGTTGTTTCAGAATCGATATTTGCTGGAATGATCAAATTTTTAGTAGAGTTTCCTGTTTGGGCACCGCCATCATTAATATATTTTTCATTAAAGTCAAAAAGGTCAGATTTGAACTCTGATTGTTGGATAAGAGAGGCTATTGGTTTATCTACACCGATTACACAACAGGTTAGATCTAACGTATTTTCTATACCTTGCTCGACCAAAATTTTATTATCATAAAAAAATCCAACTTCTATTGCATTTTCTAGATCATTCCAAGATTTAACTTTAGAAATACCGATTGAAGAGCCAGTATGTGGGGGCTTTACAAAAACGGGTAGTTTGAGTTTACTTTGTATTTTTTGAATTAATTTGTCTTTATCTAATTTCCATTCATCTTTATTAAATGTAATGAAATCTGGAGTAGGAATCCCGTGAAATGATATTAATTCTTTAGTTAAAGATTTATCCATTGCTATTGCCGAAGAAGTTACATTACAACCCACATATGGTACATTCAGCATCTCAAATATACCTTGGATCGTACCATCCTCGCCAAAGGTCCCATGAAGCGCGGGAAATGCGATATCTATTTCATAAGTAGTAGGGAAAAGCTTTCCGTATGTTCTAACTATTATTTTCCCGGTATTTGTGAAGTCAACACTAAAGTTGGATTTTATATATTTTTCTGGGGACTCTATAAAATCAGGATTTTGTGTAAAAAAACTAATGTTTGATAGTTTTTCATCTATTATCCATTTACCTTGTTTTGTTATATAGACTGGTATAACTTTGTAGCCTAACTTTTTTAAAGTATTAATAACTAACTGACCTGTGATAACTGATATTTCATGTTCGGCTGATTTACTACCAAAAAATACTCCTACTGTTTTTTTTGTTTTCATGATTTATTATATCAAAGTATCAGTTTTCTTTTTTGGGTTTATGATTTATTAATGGAGACTTGGATCATAAGTAAAAACAGGTTCTGAGTTTTCATTCTTTATTTAATCATTTTTATCAGAAGATATAGATTTTTCTTCTTGTTTGCTTGGAGTTTGGATATCATTAGGTTTTTTCTTGAAAAAGTAGAGATAAGATATAACGACAGAATAAATTAATAAAATTATATTGACAATGAGTGACGCAATTAATCCTATTTGTCCTAAATTATTTTGATTTTGCTGAGCATTTTTACTGTTTGCTGTAGTATTATCCGTTGTGTTATGAGAAATAGTATTAGTATCAGATTTATTATTATTTAGATTAGTCGGTGTAGTAGTTTGTGATAAATTTAACCTTTTAATTGATATTTTTTGGTTTCCGGCATTGTCAAATGCTATTACTTTAGCTTCGGAAAATGATGTTTGAACTGTTATTGGTGAAGTGTTGCTTGATAAAAGCACATTATCCAGATAGACTTCGTATTTGTTTATACCCGATAGCGAGTCTGTTGTATTAAAACTAATTTGATATTCGTTATTATTTATTTGGTTTATTGTAATAACAAAATCTTCTGGTGGTGTTGTGTCGATATTTATTTTAAAAGATGATGCCTGTCCCCATCCATTATTATTTCTTGCTTTCACGTGGAAATAATTTTCACCGTCACTTAACTCTGAAGATACTGTTGTAGACGTAGTCTTTATTTCATTTGTAAGATTGTCAGTGGGATTTTTGCTGAATTCATAGTTAAATCCATTAGCATTGTTATTCGCTGTCCATGTGACGGTAACACTTTTATTGTTATACCATTTGTTTGGTTCGGGGTGAGATATAGAAGTTATCGAAGTGATAGATGGTAATAAATTTTGTGGATTAGGTGTGGGAGTACGAGTTGGAGTTGGTGTGTTTTGTCTAGGTCGAGGAGTAGGGGTGGGGGATGGTATTGGCGTTGGTGATGGAGTAGGAGTTAGAATTATGTTTATCGTTTTAGACCCTGAAATATTATCTGAACCTGTGCCAAATCCTTCTCCACTTACAGAGCCATTTCCTGTTATAGTTATGGTTTGTAATGCATTTGGAGATGTCAATTTTATCGATAATACTTCTTTTTGTCCATTTAATTGTTGGCCCAAAATTGCACCGGAAAAAGAAACGGTGTTACCACTTGTTGTTGGACCTGTTATTGGTGTCCATCCACCAATTAGGCTAACTGATTGTATTGAAAATGTACCGACATTGATTGATATATCTACAGCATTGTAAGCTTGATCTCTTGTTACAAATACTGTTATGTCAAAGGTTTGATTTGGGAATACTTGATTTGGTCCTGTGATTATTATCACACCTGCGGCTTGTATTGTGTTGTTAGTTTGAAATATAAAAAAAAACAAAATGAAAACAAAAATTGTTACAATAAACTTATTTAGTATTTTCACTATCATATTTTTATTTCTTATCATTTTTATTCTAGAGTATCAAATCTACGCTGCCAGTTGGCTGCTAGAATACTTAGATCAGATAAATTTGTTTTATTATCTCCATTTGCATCAGCAACGTTGTTATCCTGTAGCCATCTTGCTGCAAGTATGCTCAAATCAGAAAGGTTTACTATTCCATCATTATTAAAATCAGCCTTTGTTTTACGAAAATCTTTTAGTGCAGTTATTTCAAATGTTATTTCGTTTAAGGTTGATTCGTTGTTAGCGTTATCTTTTGCTTTTACGCTGATTGTATAACTACCGTCGTTAAGATTATTTGCATTGTATTCATATCCTGGAGATACAGTTGTATTCGATGAATTAAAAGTTACAATATATTCTTTGATACCTGATAAATTGTCAGAAGATGTAAAGTTTTTCAGTTTTATATTATTCCTATTTATTTCTAATTCTGCATTAGGTTGTGATGGAGGTATGGTATCAGCGATGTAACTAATCGTATGATAATCTTCTTCATAGTCATGGCATTGCGAAGGGGCATCAAAGCAGACAATAGAAGTTATGGATATAGAAGTTGTTTGATTTAAAAATTCTAAATCATTTGGAAATGTAAATGATCTAGCTTCTTCATCATTTATAACAAATGTGTTTGATGTGCTACCAACTTCCTCAATTTCAAAATACCATCTTGTATAACTTGGGTTCGGATTATTAAGTACGTTCCAGTTAATAGTAGGTCTCTTATTATTTGAGAATTGACCATTAGGTGTGGTAATTTCTAAATAAGCTCCCTTTCTGATTGTTATATTTCGTTCTTCTGCTGTCATATTTCCCTCAAAATCCTCTGCTTCAATACGTATTTTGTATGTACCATCAAGTATATAATTAGAGATTGTATTGATATCAAATATTACATCATTATTGACAGTACCTTTTCTTGTTTCTTTATATACAGGCCAATTCGATAGATTTAGTATGGTTACTCTTACGTTGTAGAGATCATCGTCATCTACCGATCCTCTAATGACGATATTGGATGATAAAACTTCGTTATCACTTGGTTCTGTTACTGATAAAGTTGGAGAAGTTGTGTCAGCGACATAATTGTATTCTAATGCGGCTTTTGCTCTTAAAAATCCATATCCTGTTTGAGTATCAAAACCTGAAGTAGAGAGATCTTCGGCTGATTTAAGTATTGCTTTTCTAATTTGTTTGGCATTCCATCCATTACTATTTTGGTAGCTATGTATCAACCCAGCTACTCCAGAAACGTGTGGCGCAGCTATTGATGTTCCCCATACACAAGTGTATTTACTGTTTGATCCCGTGCATGATGTCGAAACTTGAGGTGATGTTGTTAGTACGTTCCCCCCAGGAGCCATAATGTCAAGGCGAGTACCATAATTTGAAAAAGATAATTTTGTTTTATTAAAGTTTGAAGCACCAACTGTTATTACATAGTTACTAGATGCGGGAGTAAATTCATCTACACTCATACTACTATTGCCCGCTGCAGCAACCACTAGTACTCCTTGATCCCAAGCATCTGCTATATATTCATCAAAAAGACTACTATATCCTTCACCACCAAGACTTAAATTAATAATATCAGCTCCGTTATTTACAGCGTATTCTATTCCTCTGACTATATCTATATCATATGCACCTATTCCAAACCCAGAAATATTTTGAAATGGATTAATGATCATTATTTTACAGGAAAAGCATATGCCTGATATGCCAATATTATTATTAGATTTTGCTAATCCTGTGATACCTGCAACGTTTGTTCCGTGACTATCTATGTGATTTATGTTGTTGTTATCATTACCGTAGTTAAATCTTGCACCAAAGATGTCATCTTTTATATTGTTATTGTCTTGATCTGTATTATCAGCTATTATGTCGACAGGAGCATCAGAATTATATAGTAACACATCTTTCAGAGTGATTTCTGTGTCATTATCTAAATCTAAATTGTTATTTATGTAATATGTAATTATCTCCTCAGTATCAATATAATTATCACTATTGTTGTCAAGAACTGTTTTGAGTGAATTTGGAATTTCATTTTGATTTATCCAAAGATTTGATGGGTTATATGCGTCTGCATCTTCGTCATAGTTAATAATATCTGGATGAGTCAGATCTATACCTGTATCTATTACGGCTATTATTGTTTCTTCGGCTCCAGTGTTAATATTCCATGCTGAATTTGTATCTGAAGTTGGGAATAAATCGATTTGTCTTAAGTTCCATTGATCTGGTTGACCTGTTAGGATAGTACCAACGCTGTTATAAAAAGGATCATTTGGAATACTTAATGGCTTTCTTATAAAATTGGGATAAATATCATTTTGTGTGTTAAAACTTAGTTTTATATGTTTTGGTATTTTATCTAATATTTTTTTTCCATTTAAATTTTTTACAGAAATATAACTGTCTGTTTTAGAAATTAATGCGGTTTTGGTAATTAGGGAATCTTTATTTTTTTCATCACTTATTCGTTCGGCTTTTGTATATGTATGGTATTTAGGGCCAATAGTAAAGTTACAAACTGTTATCCAAACTAATATTGTACAGATAATTAATATAACTCGCATCAAATGAATAATATCAAATATATATAGTTAAACAAGTAAAATTAAATAATTTAAAAATTGTCTAATTCATTGATGATTAAATTAATTTCATAGATTGATTTGTTTCCTTTATCAACCAAATTTTTCATGAAAGTAGATATTTCTTCTTTTGATTTAGAGAAAAATTCCTCGATTTGGTCTTTAATATTTTTTAGTAGATTTAGGTCTTTAGATTGTATGATTGAAATAAGATTATCTATAAAGTTTTTCATATCTTGACTAAATTTTGTAAAAAATTCTTTAGCTGATGAGCTAATGCTCGATGAATTTAATTTTTCCATTAATTCATCTAATTCTGATTTGATAGATTCGTAAGTATCTTTGATCGTTTGAAAGTCTATGTTTTTAATATATACAGTAATAATTTCTATTTTATCTTTTATAAAATTAAAAAGTTCATTGATATCGATATATTCGTCTAAAAATAATATAAATTCTTCTCCTTTTTGTATTAATTTTGCTACGACATTTTTATATTTTATTAAACCTTCATGGGATTTGCTTCTTAATAATTCCTGTAAATTCTCTTTATAGTAAAAAAATAAGTCTTTTAGTTTATTAAATTTTTGTTTAATGTTATCAGATGTACCTTTGTATATTTTCACAATCTGATTAAGTACATCTAAGATTTTTACGACTTGTTCTTTTATTGTTTCAAATTCTTTTTTAACTAAATTATCGTTGTATGTTTTTATACTAAAGAAAATTATTGAAAAAACAACTAATACGAACAAAATAATCCGAACTAATAATTTGATTTTATTTTGCATCTTGATATAAATTTCTATGAAAATTATATCATATAATAATTTTGGTTTATGGTAGATAATGAAAATATAAAGATATTGTTCGACAAAGCTTTTATTAATAGTTTAAAAAAAGATTTTTCTGATGAAAATGTTGTTCAGATAGATTTTTTTTATTTTAAGTTTCAGTATGGATATATACGTAATAAAATGCAGCTTATACTTTATCATCTTGCACGTGATAAAAATGTAAAAATTAATTTTTGGCTAGATGAAATGTTTTCTATTCATAAGATAAATAAATTTGGTTACTACATAAGTAAAAAAGAAGAAAACTCAAATAAATATAAAAAATTAAGGCAGAAGAATGAATTGTTTTTCGAAATAATGAAAAGTGTTGGTGCTAACGTATATTTTACAAGACCATTGTCTGACTTTAATAAAAAATTTATTCCTTTTGCTTTGCGTGATCATCGTAAAGTCATAATTATTCATAAAAAAAACGGTGATAAAATCGCTTATTTTGGGTCGACAAATTGGAATAAAAGACTATCTCATGACTTTATGATACGAGTTTCTGATGCGGAGTTGGCTAATAAAATTTATGAGGTTAACAAAAACTATAATAGATATAAAAATGACTTTGTTTTTGAATATGCAGAGGATCGTTATTATTTAGATATTGGTAAACCATTAAGATCACGTACTTTTCTTGATGGGATAAAAATGATATGGCAAGCAAATGAAGAGATTATTTACGTAAAACAAATGCCACCAGAACCTGATTTTCTCTTTTTGTTTGCAATTAAAAAAATTCTAAATCCTCCAATCAGAATTATTTGTATAACACCACATACTAAAGATTATCATATGAATAAATTTCCTTATTCTCTTGCTCTTTGGCTGTTTAATATATTCAAATTTATTTTTAGATTTGAGCACTATTACACAAAAAAAACTATACATATGAAAATCCTAATAAAAGATAACAAAGAACTTTTATGCGGTTCTCATAATCTTTCTATTTTTGGTGTACTAGTAGGAACAATAGAATTTTCTGCAGTGTTAAAAGATAGAAACATTATTGAGAAAACAAAAAAATATTTATTTAAAATAGCAAATTCTAGTTAAATTTTATTAATTTTGCTTTCGAATTTATGTAAAAATAAGCTTGTACAATGTATTTATCAATAATCAGAATGTCATTATCTTTAATAATTTTAGAAATAGTGTAAAAAGATAGAACAATAAAAATAGAATTTATTAAAATAACTAAAAATACAGATTCAACATACCTGCTTGTATAAATGTATAATAAAAATCCGAATAATGTTGTTATAAAAAAATTTATTAACTTTTTTTTCAAAATTAATGATAAAAATTTTAGTTCTAATTTATGTTTCTTTTTTAAAAAAAATATCAATAAAATGTTGTTAATAATTGAACACGCTGATATTGTAGTAGCTATACCGGCTATCGCTACTTGACTCTCTGTTGTTTCTATATTCCAATTAATTTGCATTGAAAATATATTAAAAGTCGGTGATTCAAAAATCCTAAATATGTGTACAAGTGAAAATGACAAAATAATATTTAATATTAAAATAAAAATACTAATATATGTAGTTGTTTTTATATCGCCAAGAGCATAATAAACGCGATTTAATATTCCATTTAATGATGAAGTAAGGATAGTAATAGCTAAAATCTCTATAAGTAAAGATACTATACTGATTCCTGTGTAATTTGATTCATTGAGTCCGAAAAGAAAAATTACGATTGGTGTGTTAAGTACTATAAAGATAGACAAGATGGGAAATAAGAGAATAAAAAGTATTTTTATTCCATATATTAAACTTTGATTATTGTGTACGTTTTTGACTTTCTCCTCTGATAAAAAAGGAAATACTGATTGTGCTATGGGGATTCCAACAATTCCTATAGCCATATCACGAAGTGAAATTGCGATTTTTAGTACATTTAGTGATCCATAAGCTAAACCTAAGCTTATAAAATTCTGAAAAAGTATTCCCAAATATTCGGCGGAGATTCCGACAAGTCTTGGTAAAATTTGTTTTAAACTGTTAATTAATTCTTTGTTATGAAAATCAATGATAGTTCTGTAATGATTAATATATCGAATCAGCTCAGGGATTTGTATAAGTAAATGAAGCATGGATGCTGCCACTGTGCCCAAAGCTACAACAATTATATTTTTTTCATAGTAGTAGGCAATTAGTATTCCTAAAATGAATCCTGTATTGTAAGCAAGTGTAGTTATAGATGTGAAAATAAATCTCTTTTTTGATTGTAATACACTTGTGATGAGACTAGATATGGATAAAAAAATGGGGGATAACATTAATATTTTTAATAGTTCTTCAAATTTTTTAATTTCTTCTGCCGAAAGATTGATACTGAATAATTGATTTAGCAGTAATATTAACGGATTAGCGAAGAATATTGTAATAATCGAAAGGCTTGTGAAAAATATTAGAAAGAGATTTAATATTGTAAAAAAAGTGTTTTCAAATTGTTCTTTTTGTTTTTTATTTTTTACAAATAATGGTATTAGTATTGCATTTAGGCCACCAAGTACAATGATTGAAAATATAAATTCTGGTATTATATTTGCAGCGTTAAATAGATCTAAATCTCTTGATTGAATGCCAAATACCCATGTTAGTATCTGTACTTTAATAAGACCCGAGATCTTGGCTAAAATTGATCCCAAAATCATTACACCTATTACGAAATTTAGACTTCTATCTTTTTCTTGCGTTTTTTCCATAAATTAAAAATAGTTTTCTGTAACGTCGTTCTGAAATAATAACACATCACCAGGTTCAGTGAATTTTTCGATATTTTTATGTAGTTCTGATCTATTTCTAAAAATTATTATGTTTTCTTTTCTAAATCCTTTGGATAAAGCTCCGTCTATGATACCTTTTATATTAGAATTTTCTATAAGTAATATTACGTCTATACCATAACTTGCTAGCAATTCACCTATATAAAAATGTTTTTCATACGATAAATCACCTAGTTCTACCATTCCTGGAGTAATATATATTTTTCTACGATTTTTGAATTTCGCGAGTGTTTTTATTGCCTCTTTTGCACCATTGGGATTTGAGTTATAGCTATCATCAATAATGATTACATTTTTGCTATTTTTTATTACATATAAGCGATGCGGTGTACCTTTGTAGTGTTCAATTATTTTGGTAAATTGATTAATTGAAATGACGTCGAATCTTTTGTTAAGAAGATAGCAAAGCATTATCGGACCTAGAGCATATTCTGCTATTAATTTCGTTTTTCCAATTATTGTTTGATTTAATTTAAAATCTTGTAATTTCCATTTTTGCCCATTGCCATCTGTATCAAATTCTAATTCTTCGATAGAAAAATCATCAGTTTTGGATGAAGAGTAGGGAATAAATTGATAGTTTTTAGATTCATATTTTTTATATGAGTTTTTGATATTAGTATCGTCTATATTTATATAAATTTCTTGAATTTTTTTTGATTCTGTAATCTCAAATATTGTTTCGATGGCGTTTTTTATCCCTCCCATACGTTCATTATGGGCTTCATTGATACCAGTTATTATGCCAATGTGTGGTTCTGCAATTTCTACAATCTCTTTTACATCACCTTTTTTATATTCTCCTATTTCAACAACAAAAAAATCATGTTTGTCATTTAATTCTTTAAGTATTATTTTACTTATCCCAAGTGGGGTATTAATAGATTTGTCTGTTTTAAGAACGTTGTATTTTTGTTCAAGTAAGTATGAGACTATATTTTTTGTAGATGTTTTTCCATAACTTCCTGCAACACCTATAACAATAAGATTTTTGTATCTTTTAAGTTTCAATTTTGCTATCAAATAAATAAGATTTTTTATACTTAATTCAACAGGATGGACGATAAAGTTTCCAATTATAAGAAAGTATTTAAATAAAAAAATATAGATAAAGATATAAAGAAGTATTAATAAAACAAATGTTAAAGTCATTCCAAAAATTAGATAATTTATTAAAGCGATTAAAAAAAAGGGTAAAGTCGATGCTATAAGAACAAAAATTAATTTTGTGGTAAAATCTATCTTTTTTTCAAAGAAAACTTCTTTTACGTTTTTTGATGCTTTCAAATATCTTTTTATATCATAATATTCAAGTTGGAAAAGATAAATTTCTCTTGCTAGATTTTTCAGTTTCATAATATTTGATTTAAATATTGTAAAAATTCATTTTTATTCTCTAAAAATGGTAAATGTTTTGCGTTTCTTATAATAAAAAGATTTTTTGTATTTACTAATTGTTGAAGTTTGATTGCTTGAGGGAGTGGAGTAATCTCATCGTCTTCACCCCAAATGATATTTACTTCAGTTGGAATCTTTTTCAAAATTTCAGATATATCTGTTTCTATAGTTGATAGAAATAAGAATTTCTTGTTTTCATCGTTTATTTGATTGTAGTCAGATGTTCTGAGTTTTTGTGTGATTTTTCTGAGAAAAAAAATATCCTTGATCTGTTTTGGTATTATTTTTGAAAATAATTTGATAATCTGAGTCTTAAAGGAATTATCTGTGAAAGCAGCTGAATCGATAAGAATTATTTTTTTTATGTTAAACTGTTTTCTGTAAGCTAATACGGAACTTATTTTTCCACCAAATGAGTGACCTATTAATACAATTTCTACATTGCTTACGCATATTTTATTTATTATTTTTTCAACCATTTCACAGTATTCGAAAAACGAATATTTATTTTTTAATTTACTACTTTCGCCAAATCCAGGAAGATCTAGTAGTATTACGTTTGTTTTTTTTTGTTCATGAATATATTTGCCAATATCTATCCAGACTTTTGATTCGAGTCCCCATCCATGAAGCATAACATAGTATATTCTATTAGAGCCATTTTCAAACAAAAAATAATGTAATATTTGGTTTTCAAATTTTATGTATTTTTCAGAAGGCATCTATTAGTATTATATTCTATTTGTATTGTGTTTATATGATTGCTGTACTAAAATCAAAATCAGTTTATGAATGTAGATCTAATTTTGAAAGAATTGGAAACTTTGGAAAATAAATTTGTTCAAATAGAACAGGATAAAGATTATTATGAATTAAAAGAGACGTTTTTATCAAAGGAATCCTCACTATCTCGTATTTTATCAACCATAAAAGATTTACCACAAGACAAACGATCGATTGTAGGAAAAAGAGCTAATACGCTGAGAAAAAAAGCAGAAGAATTTTATTCACAAGTGAAACAAATTAATTCCTTTTCCAAAGGTAAATATGACTATTTTGACGTTACCTTGCCTGGATATAAATTTAAAATTGGCCGATTGCATCCTGTGACACTTGTTATTAGAGAAATGAATTCAATTTTTAGGAATATGGGATTTTCTGTGTATGCTGGGCCTGAGATTGAGACTGATTACTATGTATTTGAGGTTATGAATTTACCTAAAAATCATCCAGCAAGATCTTTACAGGATACTTTGGTTATAAACGATCCTGAAGTAATATTGCGCTCTCATACATCATCTGTAGAAGGTAGAGCAATGCAAAATGAATCCATTCCTTTGAGAATCGTCGTACCTGGAAGGGTTTATAGATATGAAGATCTTAATGCTACAAATCATTTTGCATTTTTCCAATATGAAGGTTTGGCTATAGCTGAAGATCTGACTATGGCTGATTTGAAGGGAGTATTAGATAGATTTGTAAAAGAATTTTTTGGAGAAAATGTAAAGACTAGATTTAGAGCTAAGTACTATCCTCAAGTTGAGCCAGGTGCGGGAGTAGATATTAGTTGTTTGCACTGTAACGGTAGTGGTTGTCAGGTTTGTAAATATCGTGGGTGGATGGAGATGTTGGGGGCCGGAATGGTTCATCCAAACTCACTTCGTATTTTTAATATCGATCCAAATAAATACACCGGCTTTGCTTGGGGAATGGGTCTTGATCGTATTGTAATGCAAAAGTATGGTATTAGTGATATTAGAGATTTATATAACGGAACTTTAATTTAAATAAAATAAATTATGAATGTACCAATAATTTGGCTAAAAGATTATGTCGATATAGAAAATATATCGATTTCTGAGTTGACCGATAAGCTTTCGATGATAGGTCACATGCTTGATAAGAAATTTGAAGTTGATGGAGAGGTGGTTGTGGATTTAGAACTTAGATTTAATAGACCGGATTGTTATTCTATTCTGGGAATAGCTAGAGAAGTAGCCGTATCTTTTGATCGTGAGTTACGAGTTCCTTCTGTAAACAACTATCAAACAAACGAGGATAAAGAAAGTTTATCTATCCGTTTCTTTTCACAAACAAATTCTTTGAAGAGATTTAAGTATGCAAAAGTAAAAGGAGTCACTGTAAAAGAATCACCAGATTGGATAAAAAAGTATCTATCACTGTATGGAATATCAACGATAAATAATATTGTCGATATAACAAATTTTGTAATGGTTGAAACAGGTATGCCGATGCACGCTTTTGATGCATCTAAGTTGGGAGGTAATGTTTCTATACGAAACGCAGTTAAAGGTGAGGTTTTAGAGACTTTTGATGGAACATCGATAGAACTAACAGAAGAGGATCTTGTATTTTCAGATGGAAAAGAAATACTAGGTATGCCAGGACTCATAGGGGGTAGAAATTCTGGAATCATTGGTGATACAAAAGAGATTATCTTGGAATGTGCTGCTTATGAATATGCAACCATTAGAAAATCGATGTTGAGGCATAATCTGTTTACCGAAGCTGCCAAAAGACACTCCCATGATATCTCTCCTGAGGGATGTGATTATGCTTTAGCAAGAGCCTTAGATTTACTGTCTGAATATGCAAGTGGAGAAAATTTTGTTATTGAGTATGTTGATGATATATACCCACAAAAACAAAGTAATATTTCTTTTATTTTTGATACATATGAAGTTGAAAGACTTGGAGGAATCAAGATAGATTTAGATACTATACTAAATATTCTTAAAAAATTGTCTTTTGAGATAAATTCTGTTGAACAAGGTCGATTTATTAGCCTTACGGTACCATATTTTCGTACAGATGTTGCGCAGTCAGCAGATATTGTTGAGGAAATACTAAGAATTTATGGCTATGAAAAAATACCAAATCGTTTTTTGAAAAGCGAAGTACCCAAAGAAATAAAATTGCCCATATTACAATTATCAGAGGATATTAAGGACTTAATGATCTCACTTGGATTCAATGAACTGATTACCGTGCCGATGGCCAAGCATGAAGATTTTGTTAATATGAAAGATCCTTTAGTTGACTCGGCTGTAGGGATCTTAAATCCACCCACATCAGAGCATACACATATGCGTACAAATATTTATGTACAGCTTTTATATTCTTTGAAGCGAGTTGTCGATCGAGGTGATAAGGAAGTTAATTTTTTTGAAGTAGGAAAAATTTATTATCAAGATAAAAATTCGAATGAAGAATTTCCGTACAGAGAAATCACAAAATTGGGAGCGGTTTATGTTGATATAACTAAGAAAAATAATCATGAATATTTGTTTTATTATCTAAAAGGTGTATTACACTCTTTATTAACAAATTTGGGATATACAGAGATAAAGTATGTAAAATCAGAGAGAACTTTTTTTGAACTTAGTGCAGATATTTATGTAAAAGATATTTTTTTGGGACATATAGGTATTTTTGATACTGTTATGCTTGTTAGAAATTTTGATATTGATAGCTTGGTAGTTGGTTTCGATCTAGATCTTAATAAGTTGGCTCAGATAGAGAGAAAAACATATTCATATGGAAAATATTCACAATATCCTGGTGCATGGCTTGATATGTCAGTTCTTGTTTCAAAAGCAATTGTTGCTGATGAATTGTTAGATGAGATAAGAAGGTTTGACCACGAATATGTTCGTTCTATCGAAATAAACGATGTATACGAATATGATGAGCAGAAAAGATCAATTTTGTTTCGTATATTTTATCAAGCTAAAGATCGTACTTTGACACTTGATGAGGTAAATGCTTTACATATTGCTATTGAAAATTTATTGATATCAAAATATCAAGCACAAATAAGAGGAAGAGAAAATTATTCTAGTAATGTTAATATGTTTGATCCTATCGACGATACTGAACATATTGTAGTTGGAAAGATAGTAAATGTAGAGAAACATCCAAATGCTGATAGATTAGTTATTTGCACAGTTGATCTAGGAGATAAATATATTAATATTCGGTCAGATATAGATAAAACTAATATTGTTCAGATAGTAACAGGTGCGAGTAATATAATAGTAGGAATGGAAGACGTATTAGTCCCTGTTGCTTTACCAGGTGCTAAATTGTTTTCTCACAAGACTGGCGAAATTATTGAAATAAAACCAACAGAAATCAGGGGTGTTATGTCTTATGGAATGTTGTGTTCAGCAAAAGAACTTGGATTAAATGTAGAACAAAGTGATGGAATACTGATACTAAAAGATAAGGTTGTAGGTACCCCTTTGAAAAGTAATTTAAATTTTATACAATAGTATATATGGACAATCAAAATGCAATAAATAATCAGGGCGCACCAAGTACTGTTCCAATGAATAGTGGACAAGAGTTCACAATGCAACAGACAACGCAAATGAATCCAAATCCACAAACAGGGTTTAGTAATACAGGTTATTTGGAATCACAAAGCCAATTTACGAATATGATGCAGACAACCCAAACAGTGCCCACAAAGAGTTTTTCTAATTCATTTAATGATTTAATGAAAGGTAATAATGAAACTATGTTTTATGTTCTTATTGGAGTGTTTGTATTTTGTATATTGGTTGCTTTATGTATAGGAGGTGGATTTCTTGTTTATAACTTGATAAATGGCGCAAACGAAAGAGAGCTTCTTGCTGCATCCTCTAGGGAAGAGCTAGCTTCAAAAATATTGAAAGGTATAGAATTGGATAGATTTGAATTCGATCCTCAAAAAGTAAGAATGGCTTTAGAATCAAGAGGATATCAATGTTCTATTGAATACTATGATATGTATTTATTTAATGATATGTACTCGAAGACTGGGGTTGTTGAGGGTTTTAAAGAATCAAATGTTTTAGTTTGCAAAAAAAGGTTAGGAAGTGGCTCAAAACAAGGTTGTACATCTCAGGTTGCTATCGCTTTCGAAATAAATGATAAAAATAAAATAGCAAGTTATCTTGCGGGAAAGAAAGAAGTCTGTGGTTTTTAAATAGAAATATTTTGATTATTAAAAATTTTGTTTTAATATAAAAATTGGAAATTAAGATTTAGTGTGTTAAAATCCATTGACATTTATTTAGTTTAGTAATTATGGCTGCATTACCAAAAAAAAGACATAGTAAGTCTAGAAGAAATAATAGGAGATCACACCACGTAAGGATTGCAAAAGAATTAGTTAGTTTATCAAAATGTCCTAATTGCGGGTCACTCAAAAAACCTCACAGAGTATGTTCTAATTGTGGTTATTATAAAGGTCTGCTTGTTAGAAAAGCTATTTAATTATGCGTTCTCTAAGCGATCCAAGACATGTATCTAGGATTTTATGTGTAATGTTTTTGTATCAGAATTTTTACTATAATTTGGGATATGGAGAATTCACTTTTCCAGAGATATTACAAATCTTGGAAAAAACTAGTTCAACACAGAATATTAACTATTCCAAAAAATTGGTTGAAAAATTATTAAATGGATTAAAAGACAGAAAAGATCGACTTGATTCTTATATTGATACGTACTCTTCACCTGTAAAATCAAAAGATTTAGATCATCTTAGTTTGGTTGTTTTAAGATTGGCTATATATGAAGGATTCGATGCTTGCATAACTCCACCAAAGGTAGCAGTGGATGAAGCTATCGAGCTTTTGAGAGATTTTGGTGCGGATATATATACAAAAAAAGTTGCCGGAATATTAGGTAAAATTTATGAAATGGTACAATCTGTTGGTAAAAATGAATCTAATAAATTAGAATAATAGCTATGGAGGCTAATATCAGATGCAGATATAAAGTAGATAAAAACTTATGTGTACCTGCAATGACCTGTATTGCAGTAGAACCAGAATTATATATTTTAGATGATGATGGCAAAGCGATACCAAATGATACTGTGAATATTGATGATGTGGTTGCTAAAGCTAGAGATGGAGAGTGGGTAGAAGTATTGGTTACGGAAAGAGGTCTTGAGAGGTTGAAAAAATCTGCAATGGTTTGTCCAGTACTTGCAATTATTGTTGAAAAATATGAAGACGGTACTTGGGTAAGAATTTATCCTGAAGATTAGTCAATTTGATGCCAATATTTTTCATAGTCTATGATTTGATAGTCTATTATCTTTAGACCTTCTTTTCTAAGTAAATTCTCTTGTATTTTTCCCTTTAGACCAAGTTTTATTGAGCTAATATATCCTTTATTATTTACAACACGATGCCATGGTATTTTTTCTAAATCTTCACTTTGCATGGTGGTGAGAATATTTCCTACTGTACGAGGATGTAGACCGGTGAGCCTGCCGATCTGACTAAATGACATGATTTTTCCTTTTGGAATAAGCTTAACTATTTCGTAAACTCTCTGACGACTGTTGGAAGTCATAATTTATTTTAAATACTTTTGTTTATGCATTAAATATTCAGATTATGTTACTAATTTTGTAGATTAATGTTTAAAGTTAAAAAATTATATATTAAATCTTATAATTGAGTATTAGCTAAAATTTTTTAACTTAGAAATGTGAAAATTTAAAGTTACAGGAGTGTATAATTTATAATATTAAGAATGAAATCTTTTATATCTTGTATTGAGGATTCTAAGCTTTTTATATTTGATCTAAATGGTACTTTAGTAAGACCGAGATGGTTTGGTGTGGCCATCGTTAAAACTTTATTGATAAATGAGTTAGAAATAAAGATAAATTATAAAAATGCTGTTAAAATAATTAGATACTCAGATTTAAATGATGTCTTTGCCGCTTTACAAAGATATTTAGTTCATAAAGGTGTCGAAATAGATTTTACCAAATTAAAAACATTTTTTGATTATTATATTACAAATAAAATATTTACTTCAGAAAATATACCTACTTCAGTTTTTGCGAGAGAATTTATCGAATACTTAAAGATCAATCAAAAAAAAATCGCATTATTTACACGCAGTAATAAAAAAATTACGAATATGATTCTTGGTCATCTAGGGTGGAACAGATATTTTGATGTTGTTATTACAGGTGATGATGTTATTAATACAAAACCTGATCCTGAGGGAATAAATAAGATTTTAGATATTACGAACGTAGAAAATAGTTCGACTATACTTTTTGATGATAGTACCTTCGGTATCTTGGCAGGTAAGAAAAGTAATGTTATAACCTGTCTGGTTGGTAAGAAAAAATCTCATTTAGCAGATTTTAAAATTGAAAATTATAAAGAAATATATACAAAATTAACTAGCCATAAATATTGATATATCTATTTTGATTTAATATACTAAGTTTATGAAAATTTTACCAAAAGGGCAATACGACTATCAAAATTCTGAAGAACAAATATTAAATTTTTGGCACTCTAAAAACTTTTTTTCAACGGAATATAAACCTAAAAATAACATTCCATTTAATGGTTCATGGACTTTGATTTGTCCACCACCAAATGCATATGATCGTCCTCATATTGGTAATCTATCTGGTTATGCTTATATGGATGCGATGGCTCGATATAACAGAATGATTGGTAAACATGTAGTTATGATTACAGGCAAAGATCATGCTGGATTGGAGGGTGAAGCTACTTTTATTAAAGATGTTTTGGATAAACAAGGTAAAAGTAAATTTGATTTTTCTAGAGATGAGTTTTATCAAATGGTATGGGAACATCAGGCAAAGTTTCAGAAGATTATACAAGAAGATGAGAAAAGAGTAGGCTTGTCCGCAGATTTTGAGAAAGATCTATATACATTGGATCAGCGAGTTGTAAATATGGTATTGGAGACTTTTATAGAGCTTTATAATCGCGGATTGATATATAAAGGGGTCAGAATTGTTAATTGGGATCCTGTTGCAAAGTCCACAATACCTGACAATCAATGTGCGAGAAAAACAAGAAGAGCTAAACTATATTACATAAAATATTACTTATATGATGCAAACAGTGGTAGTAGCGATTTCTTAGTAATAGCAACTACTCGACCAGAGACTATTTTTGCGGATACTGCTGTTGCAATAAATCCTGATGACGACAGATACAGGCATCTTATTGGAAAGTATATTAGAATCCCAATAACAAACAAAAGAATTCCAATAATATCATCTAAAAGAGTAGTTAAAGATTTTGGCACTGGAATATTAAAAGTAACACCGGCACATGCTAATGAGGATTGGGAGATAATGACTGAATGGAATCGTGAAAATCCTGATAAAAAAATTGATATTGTGAATGTCATTGACAAAGAATTGTGTTATTGTGGTTGTGTTCCATCTCATTATAAGGGAAAAAGTGTATATTCGGTCATAGATGAACTAATAAATGAGTTGCATGAAAAAGGACATATAGAAAAAATTGAAGAGGTAGAACAGAATGTTGTTATTTCGGATAGAACGAAAGCGATTATAGAGCCGATGATTACTTCACAGTGGTTTATGGATGTTTCTGAGTTTAAAGATTCATTAAGAGATATGGTTCGTACCAAGGCTGTAGATGTACATCCTCAAAATATGTTGGGACGTTTCTATGATTGGGTAAATAAGATGCGCGATTGGGCTATATCACGTAATTTGTGGTGGGGATATAGGCTTCCGGTATGGTATGCTGGTGATTTAAAAGAAACAATCGATGGTGATGGGCATGTTAAAGTATTGATAAATATTAATAATGAATGGCATGATTTTGATCCTAAAAATCCAGATCATATGAGAGTGCAGATTGATTCGCCGGGTGATGGATGGAAACAAGATGATGATATATTGGATACTTGGTTTTCTTCGGGACAATGGCCATATTTGACGCTTAGAACTTATGGTCTTTTTGACACTAATTATCCCACAGATGTGCTAGTGTCAGGAAGTGATCTGTTGGTCAAATGGGATCTGACAATGATGCTCTTTAGTTGGGCGAAGTATCGCGATGTTCCTTTTCGTAACTTATATCTGACGGGACTTGTGAAAGGTACGGATGGACAAAAAATGAGTAAGTCTAGAGGAAATACAGTCTCATTAGATGAAATAATTCAAAATTATGGGATTGATTCTTTTCGGCTTTGTTGTTTTTATCAAAATAAAGCAGGAAGATCTTATGCTATTACGTATGATAAGTTGACCATATTCAGAAATTTTAATAATAAGATTTGGAATGCTAGTAAGTTTGTCAGTATGAATTTGGAGGATTATCAGTATTTTGATGAATTAAATAACATTAATAATGTATCAGAACTAAAAAAGTTTATTTCGGATAAAGGATGGAATCTAGATTCAAAAGATAACGAATTTCTAGATTATATAGATCAATTTGAGAATCGCTATCATAGTTTATTTTCTAAATATAGGTTTGGTATTTTGACAGAAGAGCTTTATCAGGGTTTTTGGCATGAATTTTGTGATAAATATATCGAAGATACAAAAAATAGATTACTAAAGGATAGAAATACAGGTAATTATAAAGTTAGCGAAGATATCAGACGTGCGACACAGACATCTATATATTTTATTTTGAAAAAATATCTGTATATGTTGCATCCTTTCGTCCCCTTTGTAACAGAGAATATTTGGCAAAATATAGTCCAACTTGGTAAGTTTGAGGAACCAATGATGTACACAAGATTCTTCAATATATAAAATAAAACCTCCTCTTACGAGGAGGTCGTATTTCAATATTATTTTTGTTATGATTATGAGTTAATCTTGATCTTCTTTATACTGTCTTGTTGATACTTCGGTAATACTACCTTTAAAACTCCATCTTTGCAACTTGCTTCTATTTTTTCTTCGTTCACTTTTCCTGGTAGTACAATTGATCTCACAAAAGATGATTCATATATCTCTCTAATGTGATATTTTGAGTTTTCTTCATTTTCCTCTTTATAGTGAGCAGATATCGTCAAGACGTTGTTGTTGAGAGAAATATCTATATTTTCTACTGGTATACCAGGAACGTGAACGGTAACTATGTATCTATCTTCTTTTTCTTCCAGATTTAATGGAAGAATTGATGTGTATGTGTCATCATCAGATGACATCGGTGCAATGCTTGCACCAACTAGTTCATTAAATATGCTAAATGGATCCCTGTTGATCCATGGATTTATTATTTTTAGTCCTCTTTTCATAGGCCGACGTATTGTTTTAGCAGACTTTGTTTTTGTCTGCCAAATATATTGTATATATGAGTTACATTAATTTCAATAGGTTAAAGTGTTCTATATTTAATAAAAATTATTAATGTCCAAACGAAGAACCAAGCAAAAATAAAGAAAAATATCCATTTTTTATCGAATAGAAAGTCTTGTGTTTTTAATACAAGCGGTAATGATGTTTTTAGATTTTTTATAGTTAAATATAAAGCTGCAAAAAATATACAAGAGGCCGAAATAAATGACACAATACAGTATGGACACAAAGAACCGATTGCAAATATACTTTGTTGCATCAACCATGCAGAAAATATAATTCCTATTAGACTAATTAGAAAAAAAATTGAATTTAAAATCCTATTGTTAATCTTCTCAAATATATTTATTATAAAAAAAGTAAGCATTATAGAGTAAAATATAAATCCGAAATATGTATTTGGTATGTTAAAAAATACTCTAGCTTGATTTGATAACATGACACTGCTACAGCTGATCTGTGCATTGATATCACAGCTTAAAGTTTTAGTTTGATTTGATAAGATTGTTAGATATTCTAAGGATAAAATAAAAGATACTAATATCCCTAATATTGAAAAAATTAATCCTAAAATAGATACAAAAATTGAAATATCATAGTTGCTTATTAATCTCATATAGATGATGTGATTTCAATAGTTTGTTTAGTAATTTTAGCTTGTCGCTCCTTGTTATACAAAAGTGTTAAATTTTTTACTAAGTTTTTGGTATTGTCCGAAGCTTTTTTCATAGCAATCATACGTGAAGTGTGCTCTGAAGCTTGTGATGTTAGAATAGCATAATGGATTTCCAAATCAATATATAATCTTACTATTTCTTCTAACACGGTGATAGGATTTGGTTCAATTACGTATGGAGTAGAGGATAGATCATTTTCTTTCCATCCTGTAGATACACTGATTGGTAATATAGGTCTTACCGTTGGTGTTGTCCGTGCAGGTTTAACAAATTGGGTATATGCTATATGTATAGTCTCGTATTCATCGTATAGTTTTTTTATTAAATCAGATATGGGTAGTGTATCCTCGATTGATGGAAGATCCTTTATACTGTCAAAGTAGGCTATTATATTATAGTCTAACGATTTGGAAATTTTTTGAGCATATTTATTTACCGTGATTATATCGAATTCAATATTTTTGTTTTCACTAAGTATGTGTTTTTTGTAATTTATTAACTTTTGGATCAATTGTGTATTTATGCTCCCACAAAGTCCCCTTTGGGACATTATCAAAATTACTAAATGTCTGTTTGATTCTAATTTTTTTCGAAAATATTTTGGTAATATTTCATTGCCTAAATTCTTTAATTTCTCTTGAAAGTATAATTGATTAATTATCTTCCTAATACCATCTCTAAGTGCAGAATTGAAAATCATATATTCACGGGCTTTTTTTTGCTTGGTTACAGATATCATTTCCAAAGCCTTAGTGAGCTGTGCTGTATTTTTCGTCGCCCTTATTTTATTTTGAATATTGAGTAATGCTGACACTTTTAAAATTTAAAATTTTTTAAGGCTTGATGTAAATTATTTTCTATTTCGTCAGTGATTGACTTTTCTGTATTTATTTTGTTGATTATTTGTTCTTGATAATGGTCATTGATAAATTCTAAAAGACGTCGAACCCAAGACTGTGTTTGACTTTTTTCTATATCATTAGAATAGCCATTTTTCATTGCCCATAAAATTACTACTTGTTCTGGCATAGAAAATAATTCATGCAATCCTTGTTTTAATGCTTCTGTATATTTTAACCCCATATCAATACGGCTTTGAGTAATTTTGTCTACCTCAACTCCAAACTGAACAAAACTAATAAGTTCTCTAAATTGAGCTAAAGTAATACGTAAAGAACCTGCTACTTGTTTTATGGCTTTATATTGAGCAGAACCACCGACTCTTGATACAGATAGACCTACATCGACAGCAGGTTTCTGGCCCGAATTGAACAATTCAGATTTAAGATATATCTGTCCATCAGTAATAGAAATCACATTTGTAGGAATATAAGCAGATACATCACCTGCCTGTGTCTCGATGATCGGTAATGCTGTTAAAGATCCGCCACCAAGTTCATCTGACAATCTTGCAGAACGTTCTAAAAGTCTTGAATGTAAATAAAAAATATCTCCAGGGTAAGCTTCACGACCTGGTGGTCTGCGTAAAAGTAGAGATATCTGTCGATAAGCTTTGGCATGTTTTGTCAGATCATCATAAACAATAAGAGCATCATTTCCGTTTTCCATGAAGTATTCACTTATTGCGGTACCTACAAATGGTGCTAAAAACTGCTTTTGTGCAGGTTCTGATGCTGTGGCAGCAACAATAATTGTATATTTCAACGCATCAAATTTTCTCAAAGTATTTACAATTTGTACTAATTTAGATCTTTTTTGTCCAACAGCGACATATATGCTATAAACTTTTTTACCATTTTCTTCGCCGTTTTCTATTTTATTATTGATCTTAGCTTGATTAATAATTATATCTATTGCAAGAGATGTTTTTCCTGTTTGCCTATCACCTATTATTAATTCACGTTGACCTCTACCGATTGGTACTAGAGCATCTATTGCTGTAATGCCAGTCAATAATGGTACATTAACAGATTTTCTTTCTATAACACCGTGTGCTTTTCTTTCAACAAGTTGGTATTTGGGATCTGTATGTAAAATATCTCCATTTCCATCAATAGGATTGCCTAATATATCAATAATTCTTCCAAGAAATGCTTGAGAACAGGGGATAGTATATTTTTGGCCTGTGGTAACTACTCTTAATCCTATTTTGACATTTGTAGTATCTTCTAAGGGAATAATTCCCACTTCATCTTGTCTGAGATCAACTGCTATACCTTTGACAAATTCGTTTTCATTTAGATAAATTTTGACAATCTCAAAATATCCTACAGTATCTAGTCCATCAGCAATTATGATTCCATCATAACATTTGATAATTTTTCCTTCAGAATAGACAATGTTTGGACTGGCTTGATTTTTTTCCTTTTTTATTTTCTCAAGTAACATAAACTATTTATGATAGTATATTTTCTAGTATTAAATTAGAAGTAAGGTCAATTACTTTTCCCCCAATTTTTATTTTTATACCTGCTGTTATTTCTTGGTCGATTTCGTATTGAAATTCATTTATCTGATATTTATCTTTAATAAAACTTTGTACTAATGACTTTGTTTCACTATCTAATTCGATTTTAGAATAAATATATGCTTTCATTTTTTAATCAAATCTAATGACTTTTTAATAAATTCTTTATGTTGTTCTTCAGTTAATTGTATCTCTCTAAAAGCTTGATTTATGGCATACTTAATAATTGATTCGGCTTCTTTTAGACCTTCTTGTTTAGCTTTTTCTTTCATTTTTTCTATATCATCACGTGCATGTAGGATGATGCCTTCATATTTTTTTTCAGCTTCAGCAATTATTTTTTGCTCTTTTTCTTTTGCGTTGTTAATAATATTTTTGGCTTCTAGATAAGCTTGTTCTAATATTTTTTGACTTTCTTTCTGTGCTTCTGAGACTATCTCTTCTTTTAATACTTTAGCTTTTTGTGCATTCTCTAATCCTTCTCTAATACTTGATTGACGTTCTTCAACAACCTTAAAAAAGTTATTAATAAATCTTTTTGAAATTATATAAAACAGTAAAAATATGACAGTATAACTAACTATTTGTACTAAATTTAATCCAAGTGCTTCCATGTTTTATTTAATTCTTATTTTTATAGTACGAAGGCGATCAAGAAAGCTATGACCAATGCAAAAATAGCCAAAACTTCAATCAAACCCATACCCAAGATCATTAAGGTTCTTATTTTATTTTCTACTTCAGGGTTTCTGCCCAAGGCCTCAACAGCTTTTGATGCTGTTAAACCTAAGCCTATACCTGGACCAAGTGTACCAAGTCCGATCGCTAATGCTATTGCTATATATTTTAATTCTTCCATCGCTCGTATTTTATCAATTAATTGTTTATGTGCAAATATTTATTTACGCATCATTAATGGTGAGTATCTATACCTACCTTAATGAATACCACTGTCAGAAATATAAAAACAAATGCCTGAATAAAAGATACAAATATTTCTATTGGAAATATTAGCAAAGTACCTATACCTAATGTTAAGGAAGTAATAACAAACAACAGTACTTCTCCTGCAAATATACTTCCAAAGAGACGGAATGAAAAAGAAATAAGTTTTGAAAGTTCTAGTATCGTTTCTAATAATCGCCAAAATATATTAATAACAAACATTATTGGAGTAAGTACTATTTTGATTCCATTATATATCGGTACTCTTAAATCAAAAAATTTTTTCAAATACTCGATTTTTGCATGTTTTAATGCTGTGATTTGTATTAGTAAAAATGTAACTATACCCATTGATACTGTGAAATTTAAATCAGCAGAAGGTGATCTAAAAAATGGAATAATTTCAAACTTATTTTTTTCTTCACTAATATGACTAGTATTTTCTAGTTCGATTACATATACGGATCCTAAAGATACTGATTTTGAGTCGTCTTTGGGATGAGCGATACCGATAGAGCCAGTAAATGGCATGAGACCAAATAGATTTGAAAATAATATCAATACAAAGAATGAGAAAATGAAGGCAAATATTTCTTTAGTTATTTTTGAGCCCACGACATCCTCGCATGTCTTTTTTAATGATTCAATAATAATCTCTGATCCTAAACCTAATTTAGATTTAGGATAAATAGATATCTTTTTTGAAATAAGAATATAAACAAATGAAGTTAATAAAATTATAAAAATATAAGATATAAACGAATTTGTGACTTCAAAATTGCCAATACTAAATAATACCTCTGGTTTTATTGATAATGCCATTACGACTGAATAATATCATATCAATTCAATAAATCAAACTAAATTGATAATAAAGATATATTGTTATATTCTAAGTTAATGAAAGATAAAAAATTGAGATATTTTATACGTGAAAATATGATTATTAATCATCTAAATATACTAAAGTTGTATATTAGGGTTCTTCTGTTGCATGGGAATATAGATTCGGTAACGGCATCAATTCTCATTTTATCAATAGATAAATTAATGAAAAATAATAAATATCTAAATCACATTACGAAACTTTGGTTATCATCAGATTTGCAAGATCTATATTTTGAATTTATTTTTGAAATAATAAAATCTCTTGTGAACAAGTCAAATTATGACGAAATTGAATTTCCGCATAATCCATCAAAGTTTATTCAATTTGTAGGACATAAAGATAAAAAAGATAAAAAAACAACAAGCTTGGAAAGTGTATTAAAGTTTTTGAGAGTTAACCATATTCTTATTGTTGTCGGATATTTATTCCTCTATAAAAACATTAATGAATTAGTTGAGGTGTTCAAGTATACAACAGAAAAATACAAATCAATATACGTATCAAACAATTCTGAAAGAGACAATGTGGGCGAGGTTGAGCAGATTTTTATTCAGATTAATGATTCTCTAAAGCATCTAGAAAAATTAAATTATTTAATACCAGTGAAAAGTAATAGTTTACATAATAACTATTCAGAGAACTTTTTTGAAGATCTGGAAAATAGTTTATTTATGTCTTATACCTTAAAATTTAAATATGTTTTTGCTGACTCAAATATAATATTTTTGTTTGAAATTTATAAATATCTTATAAATATTGAAAGAATAATTTTTTCATTACTTAGCTTGCAAAATGTTGATAAAAATTTTTCTAATAGTATATCTATTTTGGTGTCGAATCAAATTTTAAATCAAATAAATTTTTTAAAAACAAATCTTCTCATTAGAAACGAAGAATTAGATAATGACGAAACAATTCTTTATACAATAAAAAGTTTAGTAATTACAACAAAAAGAATATTTATTCTACTGGATAATATAAATGATAGTATGGCGCGCAAGGTAGGACTCGAACCTACGACCTAGGCGTTAGGAGTGCCTTGCTCTATCCAACTGAGCTACATGCGCTTCATTTATTGATTCAACATATTATATCAAATACATTGAAGATGGTATAATTTATATTGTGATAAAAGCCAATAAAAAAAGAAAAAAAACGGTTATCCTGATAACTTTAAATACTATAATGATTTTAGGCATTTTTTGGATAATACTTTTTTATGGTCCTATATTTTATCATGAAATTAGATATGCTTTTATGCAGATTTTCGATGAAAGATCGCGTAATGCGCCCAAATTTGAAGATCTTTTAGCAAAAAGAAGAGTTGAAGATATACCAGAAGTAAAAGCATATCCTATACATAATGTCGATAACCCTAAAAATCGTGATTTTGGACTTGTTATACCCAAAATTGGTGTTAATGATATTGTATTTGTTGTGAATGATATAAATAACGATGCTGAATCAGAGGAAGCTATGAAAAAGGGAATAGCTTGGGCACGTGGTTCAGCGGTACCCGGTGATTATGGTAATGCATTCTTTTTCTCTCATTCCACAAGAAATGTACAAGATATGTGGAGATACAATGCACAGTTTACACTTTTATCAAAGTTGGAAAGAGGAGATCTGTTTACTGTTTTTTATCAAGGCAGGCAATATGATTATTTCGTCGACTCTATTCGAATAATAGAAGCGGACGATCGTAGTTATTTTAATGTCGATGAGGATGGTAGATTTGCTACACTGCAAACATGTTATCCTCCTGGTTTTGATACTCATAGATTAGTGGTAAGAGGACGTTTGGTTGCGTTTAGTACAAAATAATTTATATAAATATTACTTTTTCTATTTTTTCAATAAAGATCCTTAATAAATTAAAAAATTAAAAAATTTTAGAAAATTTTTTTGTACTATAAAAATTATAAAAATTTTCTTTGTACCTATATTACTTATATAATCTACAATTTGTAAGGTCTTGTATCGAAAAATATGATAATTTTTAAATTAGATGAGAATGAAGAATTTGTAGCAAGTTTTAATAAGTCTAATTTTTAAAATCAAACCTCTTTATTTCATAAATATTAATCTTTTTTGCATCAATGACTAAAATTTCATCTGGATTAGGTGAAATTGTTTTTTCTTGTATAATAAAAAAAGTTACATTATCTCTATTTTTGATGGCATGAGCTGACAGGACTTCTTTATCTAGAGTATATGTATAAATATTTGTTCCATCAGTATCAAAAAAATGAAGGAATTTATCATTAAAATAAAAAGCCGAATAACTGTTATTAAATAGTGTGATGTCGGAGTATTCAATTGAATATTCTGTATTCATCTCGTTTTTCAAATCAAAAAATAATAATTTTTCATTTTGTTTGATAATTAATATTTCATTCATCGAATCTATTTTGAAGATGTTGCTGTTGTTAAATTGAAATTCTCTGATAATACGATTTTTTTCTATATCGCCATACAAAATTTTGTTTGCTAATTCGGATATATACTTTTTGCCTATCTGATAGATTTTTCTTGTATCCTGATTAATGAATAAATTCTCTTTTAATACATTTTGCTTACTACCATCATATGTTAATTCGATAAAAGATTTTTGAGGTTGATTATTTTCCTTATAACTAATAATTAGTCCATCAGACCCCACAAATATTATATCTGCTGGAATAGTAGATTTATAAAGTACAAAAAATCTGTTCTGTGCATGATCGTAAGTAAAGATTTCGTTAGCAAATTTTAAAATTATATATTTATCGTCGGGACTCCAGGTAATATCACTGAGATTTGCTGGTATTATATTTTGTATTTCTTTTATATTGTTATCACTAATGAAATAAATTTTGTTTTTATCTAAATTATGTAAAACAAAGTAGTTTCCAGTGTTTGATATAAAAAGATTGTATTTGTTTTCTTTTATTAGTTCATTTTCTCTTTCTAGTATTAAATCAGTTATCTCAGCTATAGGTGTTTCTTCTTGTCGAGAAAATATTAATTGGGTGATAACGCTATATTTTGTAAGATATATTTTATCTTCAATTATTCTTTCATAAATTAAAAAATTAGCATTATCTTTTGAAGGATAGAATTTACGTGCTTCAGAGATAGGTGAGAAATTAGCAGTTTCGGGATATAAGATTGGATATATGCTTATCATATATCCAGATCTTGGTTTTATATATTTTTCCCAAGTTTTTCTTCCTTGTTTTTTGATATTAATTTTGATTGGGGGATCATCTGCATCAATTTTAGTTGATTCAATTATTTTATTTGTGTCACCATATTTTTCATCATTTATAAATATTTCAGCATCATTTACATCTTGTGTCTTTATGCTGCCGATAGGGGTCAGTTTTCTTTCTTCATTATCGTATCTAAGTCCTTGTGCATAGAAAAAAGTTAATATCAATAAAGCTATTAAAAGAATGGGTGAAAATACATAGTTAAAAATCTTTTCCCATTTTTTATATTTTGTTTCTGGATTTAGTTTAGATTTGGTTTGCATGATTTTTAAAATCTTGATAAATCAGCTGTATTATATTACTCTTTAGAAATATATGAAATATTATCTATTTAAAACAGATCCGGATACATATAGCATAAATCATTTACAGAAAGATTGTGTCACACGATGGGATGGAGTGCACAATTATCAAGCAATTAATGTTATTAAAAGTATGCAAATTGGAGATATGGTTTTTATTTACCATTCTCAAAGCGATAAAGCCATAGTTGGTTTAGCTAGAGTTATATCTGAACCTTATCAAAATACTGATGATACTAGATATTCGTGGGTAGTTGATGTGGAATTTGTAAAAAAATATGATAGATTCGTTACATTATCTGAGATAAAAAATTTTGTTAAATCACAAAATCTTAAATTTCTTTTAGTTAAAAATCCAAGACTTTCCTGTATGCCTGTACCAGAGGAAGTTTTAAATTTTTTACTTAATAAACTAAAATAAGAGTAGAGTATGATACAAAAAGATTGTTTATTTTGCAAAATTGTATCAAGTGAAATTAAATCTTATACTGTATTTGAAAATGAATTTGTAAAGGTTTTTCTAGATATATTTCCAAAGACACGCGGCCATGTTTTAGTGATTCCTAAAGATCATTATTCTGATTTTATTGAATGTGAAGACAATGTTTATATTGAAGTAATGAAAGTTGTGAAAAATATTTCAAGGGTGTTAAAAAAAACTTTTGATTGTAACAGGATCGTTCTGATGATAGAAGGATATTTGGTAAATCATTTGCACGTACATTTAATACCTACAATGACTCCATCTGACGCAGAGAAAAAGGGAACGAAAGCTACTGATGAAGAATTACAAACTGTATGCCAAATGATTAAATCAAATTTATAAGTAATGTTTTCTAAGATTACTGATTTTGTTGTTGAGAATATAAGGATTTATGGATATCCATTTGTCTTTTTTGGTAGTTTGTTAGAAGAATTGATTGCTCCTATACCATCAGCTGTTGTTTTATTGATGACAGGGGCAATTGTAATGTTTAAGTATAATAGTTTTGATGCTAATTTCTTTTTAGAATTATTATTTTTGTCTTTTATAGCGTCCATTGGCGCAACTTTAGGTGCATTGTTTTGGTATTTTGCTGCTTATTTTGGTGGTAAATGGATTGTCGATAAGACTTCGTGGCTTACTGGTATTAGATGGAGTAGGATAGAAGAGTTCCAAAGCAAATTAAATAATAACTATCGTGATGAAATTTATCTTTTTTTAATTAGAGTTTTTCCTATAGTGCCGAGTATTTTAATAGCTTTGACGAGTGGTGCAATAAGATACAACTTTTTAAGATTTCTGATTATATTTTTTTTGGGTGGCACGATAAGAAATGCTGTTTATATTTTTATTGGTTGGTACTTTAAAGATAATATAAATGTTGCGATAGAATACCTGAAAAGTATGGAAGATTATTTTTATATTTTTGGAGTTTTAATTTTGTTATTGCTTTTATATTTGAACAAGGAAAAAGTGACTTCGTTATTTAATAAAGTATATAATTAATTAAATAATTTGAAAATGTTATTTTAGGTTGAGTTCTCAATGTTTTTTGGTTCGATTTATTAAATTATATAATCTAATAAATAATTCTATAATAAAATTAACGAGATTTTCATCTTTGTAAATATTTCTATATATAAAGAAAAGTTATTTTTTGAATTTTAATAGTTATTTTGCAATGTATTTATTTCCAGAAAAAGCGAGGAGGTCTTAATCTGCTGATTACTGTATTCACATTAAAAATAAAAAGAGTTTATATTTAGACAAATTCTAATTGTTTATACTGAATAGAGTTTACGGATTTAACCAACTTTCATCTATATCTGTACTATATTTTTCTTTGAGCTTTCTGGCTAGCCTTTTCTTTTCTTCTCTTATAAATTCATCAACATGCATTTTTGCTGATTTGTCAAGCAAATCATTAAAAGCTCTCTTTCCCATGGAAATGCGATAACCAGTAAGACTTAAAAAATTTAGATCAGCCTGCATCCAGTCTATAAATCTCCAAAAATGAGAAATATATTGGTCTCTTCTATTCTGATGACGTAAATAATAAGAGTGTTCCCATAAATCTAATCCGATAATGGGTCGATAGATATTAGGATAAATATCCATCAACGGTGAATCTTGATTTGGTGTTGTTATTATTTCCAAATCCAAAGAATAATCCAGAGCAACAAGCCAAACCCATCCTGATCCAAAAAGTGACATTCCAGCACTTGTGAATTGTTCTTTGAAATTTTCAAATGAGCCGAAGTTTTCTAATATTGCTTTATATATTGTTGGACCGTGCTTTGCTGGTTCTTGGTCTGCAGCAGAAAGTATTGTCCAAAAAAATAGATGATTCCAGTGACCACCAGCAAATTTTCTTACTCCATCTTGAACACCGGGTGGGAGTTTTGAAAATTTACGTAAGATTTTTGATGCAGTTTTGTATTTTTGCAGAACTTTGTTTTCTTCTACTAATTCGTTTAACTTGTTAATATATCCAGCGTGATGTCTTGTGTGATGGATTTCCATTGTTACAGCATCTACAAATGGTTCAAAATACTGATATCCGTATGTTAATTGAGGTAGTTCAAATTTTTTCATATGAAAATAATAGATTTTTTTAGCATTTATGTAAAGATATGTTGTAAAGAAATTAAAGCATGCTATACTTCTTTAGTATATATTTATGGATTGGACTGTTGAAATAACAAAGTTTATACTTGGTGGGCGTCAACTACCTCCATTCTATTCAAATTTGTTTGTTGCTTTTGTTGCTGTTGTGATATTTTTTCTAATATGGTTGTTTAATTTTGCTATTTATGGTGGTGCAATAAAGGAATTAAATAACGTTGAGTGGATAAAAATATCTTCTGTAATTAAATACACAATATTGATTGTGTTCTTCCTTGTTGTTGCTTCAATAATATTTTTGGGCATAGATACTGTTGTTTCAACTATCACAAGCTATATTATTAAGATATAATTTGACTATGGAAGGAAATAAATATAAGTGGTACATCATATACACAACTTCAGGCTATGAAGATAGTGTAGCTGGGTTACTGAAGGTAAGAGCTCAAAACGCAGGACTTTGGGAATTTTTTGAAGAGATATATATACCAAAACAAAAAAAAATAATTTTAAATAAAAAAGGAGAAAAGGTAGAGGTTTATGAAAAACCTATAAAGGGTTATATATTGGTTAAAATGGTTTTGAATGATCATACATGGCCATTAGTGCGTGATACTAAGGGTGTTGTAAATTTTGTGGGTACAGGTAAAAAACCAATACCAATTTCAAATGAAGAGGTTCAAAAAATAAAAGATTCATTATCAGAAACACAATCATCTTATAAAATCAACTTTGCTGAGGGAGATTTGGTACAAGTAGTATCAGGTGATTTAAAAGATTCAAAGGGTAAGATTATAAGTATCAATTACAATAATGGAAAAGTTCAATTACTTTTATTTATACTTGGTAGAGAAGTGCCTGTTGAACTGGACGTTACACAAATAGCTAAAATATAAAGAAATTTTGGGTATTGCGTATTGGTTTAATTTTTGGTAGTAATTGTTTATGGATCAAAACAATCTAAATCATAAAGAATATGGTACGAATATTTTTCAATCAAATCAAACATCTCAAAGAAATGTACGTTTGCTATCAGCTCTAGCATATATTTTATTTTTTGTACCGCTTTTGGTACCGGATATAAGAATCAATTCGTTTGCAAGACATCATGTAAATAATGCGTTTATTTTGCAGATTACAAATGTCTTGTTTTTCTGTTGTTTGAATACTGTAATTACATTTTTTATTTCATTTGTTTTATCTTTTTTTACTGTTTTAAGTAACGGAAACATGATTTCTAATCCGGACATCGTTGCTGGGTTGTTAGTCACGGTGGTCGGGTGTTTATGGTATATTGGTTACTTTGTATTTGTAGTTATGGGTATAATTAAGGCCTATTCGGGAGAACACCTTAATATTCCATTGTTGAATAATATTAAAATATTCAATAGATAAGCTTAGTTTTTATAAATCGATTCCTAGTTCAAAATTGAATATTTTGTTTTCCTGTAATAAAATCAATCAGTTATGAAAGGTAAGATAGTGCAAGTAATGGGGCCAGTCGTTGATGTTTTTTTTGATAGCTATAGTCCTTCTATTTATGAAGCAATACGAGTAGATGAATTAACTGTGATTTTAGAGGTGCAACAACTTTTAGATAATGGTATTGTACGGACTGTTGCTATGGACTCAACAGAAGGCATGACGCGTGGAATGGAGTGTACTGCTACTGGTAATACAATACAAATACCCGTGGGAACTGAAGTTTTAGGAAGAATGCTAGATGTATTAGGTAATTCAATAGATGGTAAAGAATCAAAATTTAGTAAAAGATTATCAATACACAGAGATGCTCCAAAGCTAGATGAGCAAGCCGATAAAGCTGAAATATTCGAAACGGGAATAAAAGCAATAGATTTGATATCACCATTCATCAAGGGTGGTAAAATAGGCATTTTTGGTGGTGCAGGAGTAGGTAAGACGGTCATCATACAAGAGTTAATTTATGTTGTAGCAACAAATCATGGTGGATACTCAGTATTTGCGGGTGTTGGTGAAAGAACCCGTGAAGGAAATGATCTATATCATGAGATGCAAGCATCAGGAGTATTAAATAATACTGTTTTGTTGTTTGGGCAAATGAACGCAGTCCCAGGTGCCAGAATGCGTGTAGCCTTTTCTGGTTTAACCGTGGCAGAATATTTTCGTGATGAAATGGGAAAGGATGTTTTGTTTTTTATAGATAATATATTTCGTTTTACACAGGCAGGTTCTGAAGTTTCAGCTCTTTTAGGTCGTCTTCCATCTGAGGTGGGTTATCAACCTACTTTGGCTGAAGAAATGGGAAGGCTTCAAGAAAGGATTACTTCCACAAAAAATGGATCTATCACATCTATTCAAGCAATTTATGTACCGGCGGATGATTATACGGATCCAGCTCCTGCTACAACATTTTCTCATATAGATGCTACTATTTCACTTTCTAGATCATTGGCAGAACAGGCATTGTTCCCTGCTATTGATCAACTAGCATCAGGTTCTACAGCACTTGATCCCGAAATAGTTGGAGAAGAGCATTATAGAGTAGCTCTAGAAGTAAGACGAATCTTGCAAAGATATAAAGAACTCCAAGATGTAATAGCTATATTGGGAATGGAAGAATTAAATGAACATGATAAACTGACTGTATATCGAGCAAGAAAAATACAAAGATTTTTTACACAACCTATGTTTGTTGCTTCTCAATTTAATGGGTTAGAGGGTAAATCAGTAAAAGTTTCTGATACTGTTGAGGGTTTTAAAAAAATTATTAATGGCGAGTTGGATCACATCCCTGAAGAATGTTTTTATATGAAGGGAAATATTGATGAAGTAATAGAATATTATCACAATAACTATGCAAGTTAATATTTATACTACTGGAAAAGTTTTGCTTGAGAATCCAAATATTAAATCGGTTTATTTACCAACGGTGACGGGTGATATAGAAATATATGATAATCATGTCCCGATAATTTCAAAACTGAGGCCAGGTACTTTGAAAATTTATTATTATGATGATCCAAAGCCGATATTTATGCAATTAGAAGATGGATTTTTAGAGTTTAGCGATAATTGTCTTAACATTATCATTACTAAAACTAATATTACTCAAGAAGAGTTAAGACAAATAGAGGAAGAAGCCATAAGAAAAAGAGATAAGAATATTGGACTTGAAGAACATATAAATGAAAAAGATGCTTTAAATATATAAACATTGAATATTTACTGAATACTATAATATAATATTATCGTTGCCAGATCGTCTAATGGTAGGACAGGGGACTCTGGATCCCTTAGTCTAGGTTCGAATCCTAGTCTGGCAGCCAGTTTGTAAAGTTTCTTTTTCCTGCTGCCAAATTTTTTGCAAGTGAGGCTAGCGCACCGCCAGCAATTTATATTCCAATTTCCATTGGTAAAGTATTAAGTATAAACTCTTTCGGTTTTTCCACGAATATGATTCTTTTGTCGATTGCGTTTGCAAATCCTATTTCCAACAAAGTTGAGGCACCAACATAACACTCAGGATCACAAACAATCAAGGCGTCAGATTTAGAGATTGAATTTAAATGATGTCTTTCCAACTCAAGAGGATTCAATTCTTCTTCTCAACTGAAAATTACAAATTCTTCTCCCGGATTTTTAGGCTCTGTAAATCTTAGACTAAGGACCTTCGTACCTTGAGCCTCTAATTTCTTCTTAATATCCAAAATGTAATAATGTTTTCTAAAACTACCGTTTATCGTGACATATCTAAATTCTTGTCTTATAACACCATTTATCAGATTTGAATTTGAAGGTATAATTGTTTTAACTTGATACTTTTGACAAATAGCTTGAGCCATTGTCGAGCAACCTCTTCTACCGTGCATCCATTTTGGATTATCGGGCATAAGAGATTCTAGTTCTTTTAATGAAATTTTTTTGAAAATATCTTCATTTCGTTTGACAAAATCAGTTGTTGATATCATAAATGGATGATCGGGATCTTCGAACAATTTGTTCGGCTTTAACGCATAATTTGCCAATCGCATGTAATTTAACTCTCCGCCAGTATAAAAAGTAATTCTAACTTTATTAGACAAGTCAGGTAGGTTTTCTTTAACAAAATCTACTACTTCTTGTAATGATACTTTTGAGATTTCTTCGTTAATTTTGGGAAAGTTTGTATTTATAGTGCCCACACCTAAATTGATATTTTTTCTTTCCACAGCTTCCTTGCCATATATAACCACGAATTCAGTAGAACCTCCGCCAATATTTATCAACAAAACAGGCTCATTAAGTAAGCATTTGCTAACTAAAGCCATTTTCAAATAAAAGTTTTCCAAATCTTCGCTAATAATATTAAAAAATAAACCGGTTCGGATAAAAAACTCATCAATAAAAGCAATTCTTGCTTCAGGAGTTAGGCTTCTAAAAATACTTGTAGCATAAGTTTTTATGAGACATTCTTTGTTTTCCTTTTTGACAGAAGCTATTAATTCGAAAAGTTCTCTTTTTGACAAGGTAGAAATTTCCTCCTTCTGGATCAAATCCTTCTTTGAAAGCGACGCTTCTTTGGATCAAAAGTTTCAACCCTTTCGGTGAATGTTTATAAACTTTTACTGTTGACGAACCAATGTCAATCAAAATTTTTTCCATATACTTTTTTCTTTTTTATCAAATCTTCTATTGAAACATCAAGTGCTTTGGCGATTTTCGCCATAGTTTGTATTAACCTCGCCATTTTCTATTTTCGTCAGTGTTGTATATTTTACATCGCTTTCTTGGCTAAATCACATTATGTTAAGTCAAGTTTAGCATGGAATTTCTTAATATTTTTGCTAATAATTTTTCATTTGTCATATAAATAAAGTTTTAGCAGTATAACAGTAGTGAAAAAGAAGCTTACTTTATTGTTATACTACAAAATAATCGAGTGAATTATGGCAGTGCATTCGCAGAGTGAAATACAAAATTCGGTGGCGGAAAGAGAGGTCGGGTAAAAATTCCTTCCTGCCAACTTCCTTCCTTTTTGCCTCCGAGCGTAAAACTTCAGAAGTTAGTGTCAGAATTTTCGCGGAAGAAAGTTCGGATTTTGTCCAAAAGACACAGTTAGTTTTTGTGTTTTCTCATTTTTACAAATATTTTCTAAGTTTTATGTTGTATAATTTCCAATCATACTTCACATTTTATGAATAATATAAATGATTTAAGAAAAAAAATAGATGAAATTGATAAGCAATTACTTAATCTGTTGGAAGAACGTTTTACAGTAGTAAAAGAAATAGGGATTTATAAAATTAAAACTGGTAAAAAATTTTACGATAAGGATAGATGGGCAGAACTCATAGAGCAAAAAATAAAGTATGTCATTGATAACTGTCCAGATCTTTCTGATAGATTTGTGAAAGATATATTTGATATTTTTCATTCATATTCTATACAAAATCAAAAGGCATTAGTTAAAAGTACAGGTGATAAAATACGTGTTGGCATACAAGGAGGACAAGGAAGCTTTAATGAACAGGCTTTATTTGAAAATAAAGAGAAAATATTTGGTGATAAAGAGATAGAGATTGTATATTTATACGCAACAGAAAATGTATTACATGCATTAAGCGTACATGAAATAGACTATGGTCAATTTGCACTATTTAATGTACTAGGAGGAGTTGTTGAGGAAACTATTGTAAATGTTGGTAAGTATAACTTTGAATATGTTAGTTCATATAAGACTCGTATTTCTCATGCTTTGATGAAAAAGAAAGGAGTAACATTAGAAAAAATAGATACAGTAATGGCTCACCCCCAAGTATTTTTACAGACAAAAGATACAATGGCTAAAAAGTATCCAAATTTACGTCAAATCTCAGGTGAGGGTGAGATGATAACTCATTCAAAAGTTGCAGAATTATTGGCTAGTGGCGAACTTCCAGATAATATTGCTGTGATGGGTTCGAGCTTGCTAGCTGGAATTTTTAATCTTGATATAGTAGAGACAAACTTAGAGGATAACAAAGAAAACTACACATTTTTTGTTTTGGTCAAACCTAAAACGTATTAATTAAAAATTAATTCTAACCACTGTATAATGTAGCTACTATTATTCTTTTCGTTATTAAGATTCTTTCTTTGTTCATTTTCAATCATGGTTATATTACCTGTCGTCTGAATTGTAGAATTAGAATCATTGATATTACTGTTTTGATTGAGTTTATATAAAATTTCCCCATCTTTTATCATTCCCATATTACGTGCTTCGCCTTCAAGATAAAATTGACTAAAAATCTGCTCCTTGACTATCTGTAAACGCTTATTTTCGTTTTTTAATTTTTCAATTTGTTCTTCATAAATTCTGACTTTTTCTTCTATGTTGGATTTATTGATTATACTAGCCAGTATTTCGTTAGAAACAAAGAGTATTGTACTGAAGATTATTACAAAATAAATGATATAAAAAACTACATTAGATAACTTAGACTTAATGCCAGTACGAACTTTATCTAAATTTATAACAATAGAATTTCTAATTGTCATTTGGGCAGTTTTTAATGATATATTAGCAAGTTGATAAAAAAATAAAAACCCTTTCTATTTCTAGAAAGGGCTTGGTAAAAGAGGCCTACCAAGCTTATGTTATCAATTTTTGTGAAATTTGCAAATTATTAGAAATATAGAATTTTAATAAATAAGGTGATCGCAAAAATTATCCCGACAAAAAAGCTTAAATATCCGAGTTGTTTATTCCAAAAGATTCTTATATTTTTGTTCTTTTTTGTTAATACACTATATAAAAAGTAAAATATTGAAGCGGTACAGGAACCAAAAAACAAACTAAGAAAAAATACAGGTATTATGTTTATTTCATTATTTGTAGAGTAGGGAGGTACAAAATTTAATATTATTATTATACCTATACTGGAAATTGTAATAATTAAAAATAAAATCCAGGACATATCATCTATTATGTCCTGGATAATATGAATTTGCAATTTTTGCTTAAGCTAGGTACTCCTCTCTTCTAACAAATCTCATCACAACATATGCAGCAGTTGATAATAATCCTGGTAGGACCAATTGTATAAATCCATCAGCACCTGTGTCTTTGGATGGTGGTACTACTATTTTGACACAGGCTTCTGCATTATTACTGCGTGCTCCGTTATTGTCACTTGATCTAACATCTGCATAGACCGTGTCGCATGTACTATTTGTACCTGCTAATGCTTGGTATACAAGCTCTATTACATATGATTGATTGTATTCCAAATTTCCTAAAGGACCGGCACCAGTTATACTTTGTAGTTCTTGTATGTTTTCTATTCTCCACGGACTTACATGAGGAACATTTGTGATCTCTGCCGCTCTACCATTTGGTGCTGTAATACGAGCTCTTATTGGTTTTAAGAATCTAACATCATAAGTATCGACAAAGTCTATATCTGTGTATGTTCTTCTTTCAGGGTCGTTATTTGTTATCGTAATTCTGAATCTTGCTTCTTGAGTAATATTTACTTCGGTTGTTATAGCATTTTTACTTATTTGTACTGTGAGCGGTCTAGGTGTACGTGTGAAGAACTCATCACAACTTCTCAGATCAACAGTTCTTATTTCTGTTTCGTTTCTATCATTTACAAATCTTATAGTGTTTATTAATCCACAGTTATCATTTTCTCTGGCATTTTGTGGTAGATTTTCTGTCGAATTTAGTGTTCTAAATCTTACTCTCAAAACAAATGTTTCATTAATAGTAAGGATTCCATCTTCACCAGTTATATTTCCTGATTTTGGAGGCATATCATCCCATCTCAGAGTTATTAAATTGTTGTTTGGACCAATTCTAGTTGTTGGTGCCAGATTTACATTTCGATATGTTGCATCAATAAATTTAAGATATCTATTATCAAATTCATCTGATAAATTGAATGATCGGATATCCACATTTCCTGTATTTCTGACTACAATGTCAAATACAACATTATTTCCAACATTTTGATAATTTCCTTCAATAAGTCTTTTTTCTATAGTGATTTGCGGATTCAGTGTCTGTCTTACACAATTTCTAAATACGAATGTTGCAGTTTGACCATTATTCACGTTATTAATAGTTCTGCCAGGTGGATCTACAAACTCTAAATTTGGATAACTTGTAATTTGTCTTATTCTTTCGATCTCATCGGTTATTTCAACTCTTACTGGCATTTGATTCGATAGGAAATTATGAGTTCTTGCGGAGTTGCTATCTGTAGTACCAGTTTGTGTAGAATTGTCTTGTGCGGTGATTCTATAGTTTATGCCGCCAAGTCTGATATTTTGATTATTATCTCTACATACAGCCTCAACATTTATCGATTGATTTGTAATTTGAGCGAAGTTGAATTCTACAGTACATTGATTGTTTTGACTGTTTGATCCAGGATTTACGTCTCCTCGTATTCTGAATGTTCTTAAATCATTATCGTTATTTACATTTACTTCAAAAGTTGGACTATTTAATGTTCGTGATGCAGATAATGGACCACGTGTACCATAAAATATGGCTGTTTCTTCAGAAATGTATTCTCTTGGATTACCCGAATACCTTATGGTTACTCTTAGTCTATCACCTCTATTCAAATTACAAGCAGCAGGATTTGAGCCATTGCATGTATTGTTATTTCTTAAATTTGTTATTTCTAAACCTGTACATCTTGGCGTTTCTGTTTGTGCTGGTCTAGCGTTAGCAATACATATGTTGTCACATCGTTGATTGATTGGTCTCCAGTCTACTCTAGTACAATTTCCATTGTTATCTCTATTTACGCAGTAGACCTCAATTAAATCTCCACCTTCTGTACGACCAGACACATTTCTACAAAATCTCATACCTTCAATCCATTCAGCATGATAATTTACACCAAACATGATACCCTGTCTAAAATCTAATTTATTATTACATTGTCCAAGTTTATCTTGTCCTGCGTCACCACGTGATAATTCTGTCAAATAATTGTTTGGTAGAGTAAATGTCGCGGTTGTTGTGTTACCAGAAGAGTTAATTGTTGTATTCACTGTACCGTTGTGGATCAGATAAAAATTACATCCTTGTGATGAATCAGCATTAATTGGTTTCATCCAGAAAGTTCTAAATAATGTGTTTGCATCTCCACCTGTTGCAATTAGTCTCAATTGTGTACCGGGTTTTGGTAAACCATCAGCCACATTAACTGAATTTGTGGATGTAACGTTTATTGTTTTTTGTTGATTGTTTGTGTCGGTATATTCGATTCGTAATGAAGTACATTGTGCTGTTATTGGTATATAGCAATTTGTAAAATTAAATATAGCTTCCCCTCCATTGGAAACCGTAATGCTGTTTGGACTCAATTGTCTTAGTTGTGTAAATCTTTGAAGTTGTGGCAATCTTTTTATTTCATCAAGATTTGAAGCTAATGTTACAGTAACATTTCCTACTCCATTGAATGTATGGGTATTAAGATTGTTGCCAGTAGTTCCACTTTGTGTTTGTGCATTCACGGAAGCCTGATATCTTATTCCTGATATTTTGAAGATTTCATTTCTGCCATCTTCTGTCACACATCTTGCACCAACGTTTATAGATGTTGATGAAGGTGGTGGTGTTGTGGGTATACGACAGCCGCTATATTCGAGTCTACAAGTTTCACCATCTCGTAAGTCTAATCCAGCACATGTATTTCTAGATACATATACACCGTTATCTGATGTTGGAGAATTATCCAAATTAAGGCGGACAGGTAAATCCGTATCTGCAAAATAGTCAAAATTTATTGTATATCTTTGTACGCTAGAATTTGGTCTGACGTTATTGAAAGTTTGGACTGCCAGTCCTCGCCCATCAGAACTTCTGACAGCGGAAGCTGTGATAGTAAAATTACCTGTACGGTCATTTCCATCAACACATACAACTTCTAAGTTTACACTTGCGCGTCTTGGACTAGGTGTCTGTCTTGGTGGACATTTAATAGCATAAGGATTTTGGCAAACAGAAGCTACTCCTATGACCATACGGCTTCCATCAGGAAGTGTTTCACCTGGTACATTTGGATTATTACAGATGCTCGTATCAATGCCACATTCAATATATTGTGATACAGGCATGAGTGAAAAATTACCATAGGTTAAGCTTTGTTCGTTGTTTACGATTATATCTTTATTACAAACACAAATTGTGTCTGGACCGGGATTGCATCCTCTAAATTCTGATAATGCACATTTACCACCACCTGTTTGATATCTACAGTTGCGATTTGCGCGACCATTTCCACCGTCGTATATCCATTCTGCAGAAAAAGCATAAGCTTTAGAGTTTATATTGGCTTGATTGTCATTGTTGCTGATCACCGATACGAGGTAAACTATAAAGAATAAACCAAAAATTATTAGTCCAATCAGAGAAATCAGAACTTGATAATTATTTTTTCTTGTTGTTGTTAATAATTTGGTAGGCCTTTCCATGTATAAATTGTAACTCACTGATGCGTTATTTGTCAATACAAATAAATTATAAACAGTTATGAGACTTGACAAAAAACAAATTTTGATTTGATTCTGTTGACAATGTAACGGTATTTTAATAAAGTAATGTATTGTATCTGGTTACAAGCAAGCCCATCATAAATCAGATAAAAGAGATAATAGGAGAGGTTTTCCTGTAAATCAATTATTTAAATGGTTTAGTGTTTTTTTTTGGAAAATATAAAGGCAAAGGTAACGCCAAGAATAAATAATTCAAATTTACAAATATTTTATTTGGGTAGGGATTTAATAACAAATAAAAATCGAAGCGAAGATTTGTTGTAGTTATAACGCTGGCTACAGCCGTAGTATTCACTGGTGTAGTTTTGGTTGTTTTAGCTTTGTTGGAAATAATAATCTATCACGAAATAATACTTCGGCAATTGATCGAGATTGGGAAACGGAGAAGAGAAAATATAATGTGTCTTATATAAAAAATTATATGGATTTTTTAAGAAGTCAATATCCACAAGAACAAAATTCAAATTGAAGCGCTTCTCGATAGTGAACAAGATACGTTACCACGTCCGATTGGGAAAGATTTAGGGCAAGTAAACGATTACTTTGAAGGCGGACAAAAATATTTACAATATTTAAAGCAAACAGTGGACAAAGATTTTTCAGGCATTCACGTTGCACTTGATTGTGCGCACGGTGCGACGTCGTCATTAGCGACACATTTATTTGCTGATTTAGATGCCGATGTGTCTACGATGGGCGCATCTCCAAACGGATTAAACATTAACGAAGGTGTCGGTTCGACACATCCAGAGGTGTTGGCTGCGTTTGTGAAGGAAAAAGGAGCAGATGTAGGTTTAGCGTTCGATGGCGATGGCGACCGATTAATTGCAGTTGATGAAAACGGTCAAATCGTTGATGGCGATCAAATTATGTGCATTTGCGCAAAATATTTACACGAACAAGGTCGCTTGAAACATCAAACGGTCGTTTCGACGGTGATGAGCAACATTGGTTTTTATAAAGCGCTTGAAGCGCAAGGAATCAAAAGCGTACAAACAGCAGTTGGCGACCGTTACGTCGTCGAAGAAATGAAAAAGAACGGCTACAATTTAGGTGGAGAACAATCGGGGCATATTATTTTCCTCGATTACAATACGACAGGCGACGGGCTACTGACGGCGTTACAGCTTGTCAAAATTATGAAAATCACGAAAAAGCCGCTTTCTGAGCTAGCGGGGGAAATGAAAAAATATCCACAAAAATTAGTGAATGTGAAAGTAACAGACAAACATGAGGCGATTGCGAATGAAGAGATGCAGCGTGTCATTCGCGAAGTAGAAGAAGAGATGGCTGGAAACGGTCGCATTCTCGTTCGTACGTCTGGTACGGAGCCGCTCGTTCGCGTGATGGCAGAAGCGCCAACAAATGAACTTTGCGATCAATACGTCGAGCGCATTGCGTCTGTTATTCGCGAACGATTTGGCGCATAATGATATGCTCGGTAAACGATATGCATAAATGGAACCATTTATTCCATTTATGCATATTTTGTTTATACAGGGGTAAGCGATACACATTTACGTTTGCCTCTTTGTTGTTGTAAACTATTGTTGTTTGACATCTTACATGAAAGGAGGATAGCGGAAAATAACTGTATAAAAGCGCCTGGACTAAGCTTTGGACGGAAAAAAGCTTAGTTGACGAGGAGGAGGTTTATCGAGTGTTCGGCGGATGCCTCCCGGCTGATGCGATGACAGCCGCAAGTTCTTTCTTAAAACAAAGAGGCGACTCTTTGCAGAAAGGAAAGAACGTTCATCGCCATTTCATCAATTATTTAAGGGCCAAGATCCCCTTCTTGCCCCTATGATTAGGGAGGACTTGTTATGTGCGGAATCGTTGGTTATATTGGTGAACAACCATCAAAAGAAATTTTATTGTACGGATTAGAAAAGTTAGAATACCGTGGCTATGACTCTGCGGGAATTGCTTTACTAAACGAAACAGGAGTACATGTGTTTAAAGAAAAAGGACGAATTGCTCATTTGCGTGCGATTGTCGCAGAAGATGTAGACGCACCGCTTGGCATCGGTCATACACGTTGGGCAACACATGGCGTACCGAACCGCGTCAACGCCCATCCACACCAAAGTGCATCAGGCCGCTTTACGCTTGTGCACAATGGGGTAATTGAAAACTACGAGTTGTTAAAACGTGATTATTTAGCTCACGTGTCGTTTAAAAGTGATACGGATACAGAAGTCATTGTGCAGTTAATTGAAACGTTTGTAAACGACGGATTATCGGTAGAAGAAGCGTTTCGTAAGGCCCTTTCGTTATTGAAAGGTTCATATGCGATTGCTTTAATTGATGCAGAAAATGATGGTGTCATTTATGCGGCGAAAAACAAAAGCCCGCTTTTAGCTGGATTAGGCGAAGGATTTAATGTAGTCGCCAGCGACGCATTAGCGATGTTACAAGTGACAAACCAATATGTCGAGCTCATGGATAAAGAAATTGTCATTGTCACAAAAGAAAGTGTGACAATTAAAAAGTTAAATGGTGAAGTAGTAGAGCGTGCACCATATGTAGCGGAATTGGATGCAAGCGACATTGAAAAAGGAACATATCCTTACTACATGTTAAAAGAAATTGACGAACAACCGCTCGTCATTCGCCGTTTAATTGAAAAATATCGCAACGAACAAGGCGAATTGGCGATTGACGAAGAAATCGTGCAAGCAGTGAATGAAGCGGATCGTTTATATATCGTTGCTTGCGGCACGAGCTATCACGCTGGTTTAGTCGGTAAACAATTGATTGAAAACTGGGCGAAAATCCCTGTGGAAGTGCATATCGCCAGCGAGTTTTCTTACAACATGCCGCTTTTATCGGAAAAACCGTTATTTATTTATATTTCACAAAGTGGAGAAACAGCGGACAGCCGCGCGGTGCTTGTGCGCACAAAAGAGCTTGGCTATAAATCGTTAACGATTACGAACGTACCAGGTTCGACATTATCGCGCGAGGTAGACTATACGCTTCTTCTTCATGCAGGACCGGAAATCGCGGTTGCATCAACGAAAGCATATACAGCACAAATTGCGGTGCTTGCCATGTTAGCTGCGGTAGCTGCTAAAGCGAAAGGAATGGCGCTAGATGTTGATGTGACGAAAGAGCTTGGCATTGTTGCAAATGCGATGGAAGCACTTTGCGACGCAAAACATGAAATGGAGCAAATTGCGCGCGAGTATTTAGCAACAACACGCAACTGCTTCTTCATCGGTCGCGCCGTTGACTATTATGTTGTATTAGAAGGCGCATTAAAGCTAAAAGAAATTTCTTATATTCAAGCAGAAGGCTTTGCGGGTGGAGAATTGAAGCACGGCACAATCGCCTTAATTGAAAACGGCACACCAGTGATTGCCCTAGCGACACAAGAACATGTCAACTTAAGCATTCGCGGGAACGTAAAAGAAGTTGTCGCTCGCGGCGCAAATCCGTGCATCATTTCGATGAAAGGATTAGACATGGAAGACGATCGTTTCGTCATCCCAGCCGTTCATCCGATGCTCACACCGCTTGCGTCTGTCGTGCCATTGCAATTAATTGCTTACTATGCAGCATTACACCGTGGCTGCGACGTCGACAAACCGCGCAACTTAGCGAAGTCGGTAACGGTGGAGTAAAGCGTAGAATGGAGTAATAAAACACACACGTCATAGATTACCTGTATGTAATCGGACGTGTGTTTTTTCATGTAAATATTTTATGCCTTATTGTTTCGTTTGTTTTGTTGATACAGTTGTACCATTTGTTTCTCCTGTTCACGAATGATGACTTTCGGAACAGGGGTCGGTTTTTTGTTTTGATCGATGGCGACCATTGTTAAAAAGCATGTGGTTGTTAAGTGATGTTCGCCTGTAAATAAATCTTCTGTTTCGACTTTGACGAATACTTTCATGGATGTGCGTCCGGTTGAGTAGACGAATGCTTCGAGTTTTAAAATATCGCCTACTTTCGCGGATGAAATGAAATCAACTTTGTCGATCGAAACGGTGACGACTGCTTTTCGCGCATGGCGCATGGCGGATATTGCCGCAATTTCATCAATATACGCTAAAACCGTACCGCCAAAAATCGTCCCGAGATGGTTCGTATCAGAAGGCAATACGAGCCGTGTTTGAATCGTTTTCGACTGCTCGACGCTCACTTCCATGCTTTCATCCCTCCATAAGCCAAGAGTTGCTGGCGATATTCGTGTGCGGCTTCCACCATCGCTTTGAGTCCATCGATAGCTTCTTTTTCTTTTCGCGTTTTTAATCCACAATCGGGATTGACCCAAAATTGTTCTGGACGAAGAACGCGAAGTGCACGTTCGATTTGCTCACGTATTTCTTCTTTTGTCGGAATGCCCGGACTATGAATGTCATACACCCCTAAGCCAATTTCCTTTTGATACTCATATGTTTCAAATGATGAAACAAGTTCACCGTGGCTTCGCGACGGTTCAATGGAGATGACATCCGCATCAAGCTCATCAATGATATGCATCATATGTTCAAACTGGGAATAGCACATATGTGTATGAATTTGCGTTTCCTCTTTCACCGATGAGGTAGCGAGACGAAACGCCATAACGGCATCTTCCCAATATGATGCATGCTTCTCTTTTTTGAGCGGCAATCCTTCCCGTAACGCTGGCTCATCGACTTGAATGATGCGTATGCCTTCCTTTTCTAACTGCAATACTTCCCCACGAATGGCGAGGGCGAGCTGCATCAGCACATGTTTTGGTGAAATATCGTCGCGAACGAACGACCAGTTTAAAATGGTTACAGGACCTGTCAGCATTCCTTTAACAGGTTTATTCGTCAGCGACTGAGCATACACGGTTTCTTCTACGGTCATCGGTTGTTGATAGGCAATATGGCTAAAAATAATGGGTGGACGAACACAACGTGATCCGTATGATTGTACCCAACCGTTTGTTGTGCATGCCATTCCTTGTAATTTTTCCCCGAAAAATTCAACCATATCTGTGCGTTCAAATTCGCCGTGAACAAGTACATCAAGCTGTAGCTGCTCTTGAATCTTGATCCATTTTGCAATTTCTTTCTTTATAAACGACTTGTATTGGTTATCGTTCCATTCGCCTTTTTTCCACCTCATCCGAGCTTGGCGCACGTCGTTTGTTTGCGGGAAGCTGCCAATCGTCGTTGTCGGCAACAGTGGAAGCTGCAAATGTGCTTGTTGTACTTTTTTTCTTTCGTTGTAAGGTGTTCGGCTTAACGGAACGGTGGTGATGTCGTTTGTTTGTCTTTGTTGTTCACGGAACTTAGTAAAATAAGCGTTTGTTTGTTCATCGTATTTGATTAGGTCGTCGATTGTTGCGTTTCCTTTCATATATTCTGTAAGCATACGTATCTCATCTAATTTCTCATCAGGGAACGATAACGTATGGACAAGTTCCGTTGGCAAGGCATGTTCATGTTTTGTCGTGACAGGGACGTGCAGTAAGCTGCAAGACGGTTGAATGATGAGTTGTTCCGCAACGCCTGCTAAATGATGAAGGAGCGTTGCTTTTTGTGCAAGCGAGCTTTTCCATACATTGCGACCGTCTACAATCCCAGCAACTAATATTTTGTCTTTTGGAAATCCATGTATGTTTATATGTTTGACGTTTTCGCCATCGTCATGCACGAAATCAAGCCCAATGCCTGCGACAGGTAAAGCAACGATTTCACGATAATGCGATACGCTATCAAAATATGTTTGTAAAATAAGGTTTATATTTGGTACATCGCGATGAAAAACTTCATATACATCACGAAATGCATCGACTATGTCGTCATCTATATGTTGAACGAGAATTGGTTCATCAATTTGTACGAATGACACGCCCGCTTCGCTTAGTTGTTTGAATAATTCTACATAAACAGGAACTAACGGGGCGAGATGTTTGCGCCACTCATTTCGTTCGTATTGTTTAGAAAGCAAAAGAAACGTAATCGGTCCAAGCAATACAGGTTTTGTTTCAATATGGAATGTTTCTTTTATTACAGTAGTTGAGTATATTCTTATAACGATAAAAACTATAATTGTTACAATATTATGGAAAATAGAATAAAAATAGATTGGACAAGTCCTTATACAAAACCTGTATGTCTGGATTCTTCTAGATTGGTGAAAAATAATTTGCTTATTGATCTTTATAGATCTAATGATAATTCAGTAATACGAAATGATAAGCTGCTCCTTTTAGGTGGGGCATCCTCAGTTCATTTTTGGTATCAATTTAAAGACACAAACCAAGGTAATATTGTATTTAAACTGAAGATGCGTGCTAAACCAGGAGTACAAAATTATGTGGGTTATTTGAAACCAGTTAGATATAAAGAGTATTTTAAGTACGGAAGATATGTCTCTTAGACGAGTTGTTCCAGATTTTGCTCAAAAGAACAATCAAGTGACTATGTTTACGAGTTTAGCTCCTTATACAAACGGACAGGTAAATAGTTATGGTTGGGTAAAAAACTTTTCACTTGATCCAAACTTTACTGAGGAACAATTCGTAGAGTTAGAATTTAGTCTATTGGAAGAACATTTCATCAGAAATTCCGTAGATGCTGCATTCTTAAATTTTATATTTGGGGTTATGATCAACAATCTAACGCTATGAATTGTTCTATTCTATTGAAAACTTGTAGAGTGACCGATGATGAGACAAGACCTGGGAAATACATGTATGAGTCAGTAACATCTAATGCTTATTATTACGATAGAAGAAGAGAAATAGGGTTTAGTTGGGTGCTAGCACAAGCTTGAGATTTATATCTTAGTTATCAGAATGGTTTGGAGGCTACTATATAGTTAGCCTCCCATTTTATTTTGCTAGGTTAGTGGTAAATATAAACTGATCAAATCCTTTCGCTTTCAGTTGTTTTTTTCTTTTTTCAATGTGATCTACTATTTTACCTAAGTATAAATATGGATTCTTTTCAAATGCCATCTCTTTTAATCTGTGAAGTTTTTGATTATGTAGCGGGATATCCATATGTGGTATTTCTGGTATATTAGGCATTATGCCATCTACTTTTCCTTCATTAATGTAGTCCATCATTTCTTTCCGCGATGAATCAGATGGCGCTATAACTTTGTATCCTTTTTTAGGTGATAAGTAAAAAAAACGATATAACCACATTTTCTGTATATATTTTATGATTGGAATGTGGGGTACAGAGGATATAAACTTGTAGAGTATTCGATTTTCATCAATATCTGGACTGTGCATGTGTATGAGATCTTGATAATCAAGTCTGTTTCCACGAGAAATTCCGAATTTGAAAGGGCCTATTTTTCCTTCATTTAAAATTAGCATTATGATGTGATGATTGAAATAAGCATGAAGATAGTCAGGAGCAAATTTTTCTGGATGTTTTAGTTTATATTCGTGCATTTCTTTTCTTAAATGATCTAATTTATTAATACTTAGAAAGTTATCAATAAAATCCATTTGCATATATTTTGGCTTACTTTTAGGTCCTAAAATAGCTGATCTGATTGGTTGTGGTATGCCTTGCACAAATATCGGTCTTTTGTATTTTTTATCTGTTAGTTCTAATATGTTAGTCCATAGAATTATCTCACGTAAATATGTATATCCATTAACGCCTATAAAAATTCTCTTTCCAAATTTTGAGATTGATTTTAATAAAGCAGCTATGTTTAATTTATGATGTGGAATTTTTATATCTAGGTAAAGTCTTTTTTTTCTGTATTTTTTGTAGGATAGGAGTTTTAATAGACTATCATAAGATATTAAAGTTTTATACTTTTTATTTATTTCATTTGCATTTTCGTCAATAGGATCATGAGCAATAATCCCATATCCATCTTTCGTTAGTACAAGATCACATTCTGCAGATTCATAATTTGACTCCGCTTCTAAAGAAAATAGTATTGCATCATAACTATTTGGTTCAAAAACATTGCCAAAAGCTCCTCTATGATTAAATATCAAGATCCGTTTCTTCATAATTAGGCTACAAAACAACAAACAGTCTAACAATTTGAAAATCTTTCATCAAGGAAATAGTCAACTACTGGTCGCGGGGGGTGGATTCGAACCACCGACCTTCAGGTTATGAGCCTGACGAGCTGCCACTGCTCCACCCCGCAAAGTGTACAAATTATATCATGTAATTTTGTTTTTGTCATGTTATTATTTAACTATGAAATTACCAACAAAAATAAAGTGTCCTAAATGCGAATATGAATTGTCAATAAGCGAAGTTATTGCGCAAGAATTGAGTGAATATTTAAAAGAGCAAAAAGAAGTGTTACAGAAACAAATCGAATTAGAATATCAAGAAAAAACAAAAAAATTGTCTGAAGAAGTAAAATTAAAGTTAGCAGAAGAAAAAAACAAAGAGATAGAAGATTTAAAAAGAGAATTAGAAGAACAATTCTCAAATCAAGTACAATTATATGAGGCAAAATTAGAGGAGGCATGGAATAAGATAAAAGAAATAAAAAAACAAGAAGAACAGCTAAAACAACTGAAAATCGCAATGAAAGAAAAAGAAAAATTACTTGAAGATAGAATTCGTTCGCAATTAGAGAAGGAAAGAGAAGAATTGATAAAAAGTTACAATGTAAAATTTAATCAAAAATTTGAACAGATGCGTAGTGAGTATGAAGAACGTATTAGACTTTTGAATAAAAGTTTAGAAGAGGCTCAGATGCGTGCTTCTTCTACATCAGAGAGGTTAAAAGGTGAAGTTGCTGAGATAAGTATACAAAATGAACTGGCAAAAACGTTTCCAGAAGATATGATAGAAGAAGTGTCAAAAGGGGTTACTGGTGCAGACATAATACAGAAAGTTTATTTTAAGTCCGTATATTGCGGAACATTGGTATGGGAAGTAAAGAGAACTAAAAGTTTTAGTAGAGATTGGATAAAAAAACTGAAAGATGATGTAATAAAATCTAGAGGAAATATTGGTATAATAATAAGTACAACATTACCTGATGAGATTAATGAATTCGGTTATATTGATGGAGTATGGATATGTTCGTTTGATGCATACATTCCTTTAGCTATTGCTTTACGAATACAGCTTATAGAACAAAAAAGGATTGAACGATTGTATAACAATCGCGATCTTAAGAGTTCAGAACTATATAGATATATTGTTTCTGATGAATTTAGAAATAAAATTGTATCTATCGTAGAAAGTTTTAGAACAATGCGTGAAGATCTAGAAGCTGAAAAGAGAGCTATGCTTAGGATATGGGCTAAAAGAGAAAAGGAGATTTTAAGGATGACAAATTCTACAGTTAGTATTGTCGGTGATTTACAAGGTATCTTAGGTAACTCATTCCGAAATATAGAAAGTTTAGATCTTGATAAGATATCTGAACCAAAGATATTCTAGTTTGATCTTGTGACAATATATTTGTAAATATGCAATTTTTCGTCAATTGTAATGGGAGATAAGTGCGGAAATTTAAATCTATTAGAAATTATTATCATTTTCTCTTTTTTCAATTCTTTTAATATTTTCTTTTCTAGTTTGCTTATGGTATTAGGAAGTAAATAAACAAATAAAACGTCAGCGTTTTTTATAGAATAGTTCCAAATGTTTCCATGTATAATTTTAACTTTGTTCTTAAAGAAAATTCGAGCAAAAAGACTACTAAATAGATATAAAAAAAAGTTTTTTTCAATTCCGATGCATTTTTTGGCTCCTTTTTTTGCACACAAAAATAAGATACGTCCATCACCAGATCCTAAATCTAAAACAATTTTGTCTTTTAGATCTCCTGCAATATCAATCATTTTTCGTACAGTTCTAAATCTTGATGGAATATAGGGAGCTTCACCTGAGATTGCTTCTTTTGTAGCTAAAATAATTATAAATATAAAACTAAAAATTAAAAAGAATTTTATCAATGTATCTAATATAGCTAAAAAATCAATCATAATTATTTTGTCTAAAATATGCTAAATATATCATTTTCTGATAAAATATGAACAATTGGGGGTGTCGTTCAATGGTAGGACTGCGGTCTCCAAAACCGCCAATGGGAGTTCGATTCTCTCCACCCTCGCAAATTGTTTTAACTATGAAAAAAGAAATTCAGTTTGATCAAAATAAGAGGTATGTTTTTTTGTTTTTTTCTGTACTTATTCTTATTATGTCTGTAATATTTTTGAGGGATTATTTTGGTGTTTTATCTTTAGGATTGTTAACTGTAATGGTTTATAATCCAGTGTATCGATTTTTTCTAAAGGTATTTAAGAGAAGTAATATAGCGACTTTCTTTGTAATTACGACAATTTTTGTATCTTTAATACTACCGATTTTTATTGTTGGGATGATTGGTTTTTTTCAAATAAGAAGTATAGCTTCAGATTTTTTGATTACAAATAACGAAGGTAATTTGAATATAGAAGAGATCAAAAGTTTTACTCGAAGTAAACTAAATTCCGTGCTTGAATCCATACCATATGTAACTTATAGAGTTTCTGATGAAGATGTTGATAAATTTATTACAAATGCCTATGAAAATTCAGGTCAGCTTCTGTTGAGTTTTATTACCCCTGTTGCACAGCAAATACCAACTATTATTGCAAATCTAATTCTGTATGTGATTTTGCTTGCGTATTTGTTTCCAAATCAAGATAAATTAAGGGAAAGATTTATAGAGGTAAGTCCTTTTGAAAAAAAAATAGACGAAAAATATATTACTCGTACTACCGCAATGGCAAAATCTATGGTTAATGGTACATTTATAGTTGCTTTTGTTCAATCAGCTATCGCTATGATTACTTTATTGATTTTAGATGTACCATACGTTGCTCTTTTAACTCTTTTATATTTTGTTGCTTGTGTTATACCTGTTTTGGGTGGATTTGTAGTAACTATACCTATTGCTGTGATAATGTTTTTCTCGGGTAATATAGTTGGAGCTATTTTTCTAATTCTAGTACAAACCTTTGTAATATCAATTATAGACAATGTATTGCGTCCAAAGCTTGTATCAAAAGAATCAAAATTGCCTGAATTTTTAACTCTGCTTGGAATAATGGCTGGTTTAAGTTTTTTTGGTCCTCTTGGTTTTATTTATGGACCCATAGTGATGATTGTTGTTGTAACAACTTTAGAAATTTACGCTGCTCAATATTCTAAAAAAATAAGATAAGGTAAAAGTTAGTTTTATAGATTGACAAATACGTAAAACTGCAATATTATTACAATGTTGATTGTGGCTCTGTAGTACAGCGGTTAGTACACCGGGTTTTCAGTCCGGGGACCGGGGTTCGATTCCCCGCAGAGTCACCAATATTTTTATTTCAATCTCTTTTTCTGAATATATATGAATAAAATAGTAAATATTAAGTTAGAAAGTAGAAATATTATCTTACCAATATTTGTAAGGTAGGGTAGAGGATCGTTTGTAATATTTATCATTCCCAGTGTGATACCCGTATTTGGTACTATGAAAATCAAACAAAATGATATGAACCAGCTACCAAGTATTGATGTAAGAATAATAACTATCCAATCTTTTAATTTGAAGATAACTGGTATGGCTGCAAATAAAACTGCGATAGCAATATTCACAATAAACACAACATTTTGATCGGCATTTGGAAATAAAATTCCTGATATAGATATTGATATCATGTAGCCAATTAATCCGCTTATAATAAGCAAGCCTACATCGTATAAAAGTACACCTATTGCAATAAGTATAGAAGCGATTATTAATGCAGATATAACAGATAGAACATTTATATCAAAATTAAACCAATATAAAACAATATATATAGTTAAAACAAAAATAAATATTGGAAATGCAAATCTAAATAGCTTATTTCCGTAAGATCCTAATAAAAGACCTATTAGTATAATAACAAGAATTGATAATATACCCGAATATGAATTCATTTCTTTTCTACGAACTTAACGTGTTTGCGAATTATAGGATCATATTTCATTAATTCAAGTTTACCTTCAGTCTTTCTAGGATTTTTAAATGTGTAATAGATATATCCTGTGGGTTGTCCATCAGACTTCACTCCTGTTGAATGAAGTTTTACTAATATTCTTTTTTTCTTCTTACCTTTTGATGCCATACTTAAATTATAATGTATTTTTTGAATAATGACAAAATGTAAAACATTTAGTATCATTAAATAATATATAAGCTAGAATAGCTCAGGCGGTAGAGCACTTCCATGGTAAGGAAGGGGTCCCGGGTTCAAATCCCGGTTCTAGCTCCATTTTTCTGTTTTTGGTTATTTTATCAATAAATTTATATTTTATTGTAAAAACGAAATTAATATAGTTCAAAATGTGTTTATAAAAAATCAATATTAAATAAATGAACCTTTGTTACTCTTATGGTGTTATTATTTCTAAATTAATTCTAAATAAATCTAGTCAAATTAAATTTATTAAATTGTGGATTCGATAAAAACAAATGAAAGTTGGTGCAAGCGGGTGGATTTGAACCACCGTAGGCATAATGCCGCCAGATTTACAGTCTGGTGCGTTTGACCACTCCGCCACACTTGCATGGAGCCAGAGGAGGGACTTGAACCCACGACCGGCGGTTTACAAAACCGCTGCTCTACCCACTGAGCTACTCTGGCATCAAGCTAAGTTTAACAAAGACAGATTGTTTTTGTAAATACTTTTAAGATTACAATTTATGAATGGATAATACTAAAAATTTTTATTAAACTTATTATATGCCTAACATTCGAAATAACATTCCGGTCATCGTAGGTTCAGGTAATGTACAAAATAATTCGAACAATACAACCCCTCAATACGGATCTAATGCTTTATACAATGTACAACAAAAACAAGAATACCAAAACGACAACGTTGTTAAAACTTTATTGAATAATTCTAATGTACAAAATGCGTTGGATTATAATAATATATTGAGTCTTGATAAAGCTATAGAAAGAAAACAACAGATTTTAAACCAACAGACATCTGGTACAGTAAATTGGAAAGGTCCCGATGGGGTAAATAATACATTTAAAAAAGAAAATAATGACTTTTTGTATAATTTGATTGAAAATATTGTTAATTCTTACTTTCCACGTAAAAATAAACAAAGTATTGGTCAAAACAACAAAGAACATAATACGCCTAAAATCATTTACAAATCAGTACCAGAAGATGAAATAACTACAATAGAGATACTAGATGATAATAGGGATCTTTTGTACAGAAACGATATTAGTGTACAAGATAAGATTGCGCCATCGGCACTTGAGGTAGACTTTAATGACATAAAAATAAATGACACGTATGTTCGTACAATAGTTGTAGTCGACTATAAAAAAGCTTACCCTGGATTTTTAGAAAGCATTATAAATTATGACGAAGCTATAGATGTGTGTATGTATTATTATCCGATTGACACAAAGATGATTATTGATTTGATTCGTAGAAAAATAACTGATTTAGAAGTTCAATTAAACATGGATTTAGAAGCTGGAAGAATACCAAATCCATATGCAAAAGTTGCTTTGCAGGATGCTTTGAAACAACAAGAGGAATTAGCCTCAGGTGCAGAGAAATATTTTCATTTTGCTTTATACATTACTATTAAAGCAAATAGTATATCTGATCTAAATTATTTAACATCGACCATAATTTCTGATCTTAAATCAAAAGAAATGAGTGTCAAGATTCCTACTTTAAAAATGGAGAATGCATTTAAGTCTACTCTGCCTTATGGCTATGATCGTCTAAAAGAAACAAGAAATATGGATACGAGTTCGATAGCGATGACTTTTCCTTTTACGTCTTCTGATCTGTCCCAAGAAAAAGGTATTTTGTATGGAATCAATACTTACAACCAAGGTCTGATTATATTCGATAGATTTTCTATGCCAAACGCAAATATGGTTGTTTTAGCAACATCTGGTGGTGGTAAGAGTTATTTTGTAAAGCTCGAAATAATAAGATCAATTATGCTTGGAACTGAGTGTATAGTAATAGATCCGGAAAATGAGTATCAATTGTTAACAGAAACTTTGGGAGGTACATACATTTCATTTTCTCAGGATGGTAAACATAAATTGAACCCGTTTGAATTACCTTTTGGTGTTGATAGTGGAGAAGATGAGTTAAGGTTAAAAGAATTATCGCTCCAGGGATTTTTTAAAATACTTTTTGGTGGCCTTAGCACTGATGAAGTTACAATTTTAGATAAAGCTATTAGATTTGCTTATCGTGAAAAAGGCATAACTCAGGATCCTGCTACTTTTGTTAATGAACCACCAAGGCTTGAGGATTTATACAAAGTTTTGAGGGCAATGGATGATTATTCAGCAATAGCAATGGCGTCTAAACTAGAGCGATTTTTAATTGGATCCGCAGCAGGTATTTTTGATAGAAAAACAAATATAGATCTCAATAAACCGTTGACGGTTTTTTCTATACGAGATTTGTCCGAAGAATTAAGGCCATTAGCAATGTATCTAATGTTGGATTATATTTGGACTATTGTTAAAAGACAAAAGAAAAGACGTATTTTAGCTATAGATGAAGCATGGATCCTTATGAAATATCCAGATTCAGCATTGTTTATCAATTCTGTAGCAAAACGTGCTAGAAAATATTATTTGGGACTTACTACCATTTCTCAAGAAGTTAATGACTTTTTATCAACTGACTATGGCCGCACAGTTATCACAAATTCATCTATTCAAGTCTTGCTTAGACAAACTAAAACTTCGGTTAGTGCACTTGCGGGAGTTTTTGATCTGACAGAGGGTGAGATGAGTTATTTGCAGTCTGTCCCACCTGGATATGGATTATTTTTTGCTGGTCAAAATCATGTCTCGATAGCTGTAAAGGCATCTCCCATAGAACACATGCTTGTTACATCAAATCCTGTGGAACTGGAGAAACTGAGAAAGCTAGGATTTATTAAATGAAATATTTACTTTTTGTAAAATGCATTCTGATGGTAGTAATATATAAATGATGCCATTATCATGGCAGCAGCAGATACAAGTAGAGGCAAGTGAATATCATAATTTATTACCCATGACGAAACGATAGGGACTATCCCTTCGACTAATGCTTGCATGGACTGATTGAATCCTAAACTTTCACCCTGATGTTTTTTGTCTGTTGAATTTGATATTACAGTTACTAAATTGGCTTGAGTTATCCCATAAAATATAGCTAGAAAGGGAACAATATAAAAAAGTGTATTGTCTTGTTTTGGTATTAAAAATGCTGGATATATAAAGCTTAATATCGGGATTGATATGAACAATATTTTGTGTGGTTTAATTCGCGTTGAGACTATAGTGTTTATAATACCAAGAGAAATCACAAGCCATATTCCAGCATAAGCCAAAAATATTCCAAGATCGTTGGGTTTGTATTCAAATTTATAATAAAGATAAATATTTATTCCATATACAAAGATTTGAAATGCTAAAGATACTAAAAGAGTGATAAGATATAAAAATTTGATATCACTTTTAAACAAAAAATTGTATATTTCTTTCAATCCAAAAGAAAAGTCGAATTTGTTTTTTACAGGGTATTTTAGTGTTTCTTCTAGTAAAAAATAAACACAGATTAGAGCGATGATTGATAGAATACTGGCAACTAAAAATGGAGTGATATTATCAATGTTACTGCTAGTTGGAAGAAATTTGATAATAGAACTCACTTGCATATCAGCAAGGATCCCACCAAGATATGGTCCCAAAATAATACCAAGCCCCATGGAAATACCAATGAATCCAAAATTTCTTGATTTATTTTTTTCAGAACTCAAATCAGCAATGATCGAATTAGCTATTGTTGCATTACCCCCCATTGCACCGCCAAGGGCTCTACCTATCAAAATAATCCAAATATTATGAAAAATTACCCCTAGTAGGAATGCCAAATTAGCTATAAAAGCGCCAGTCAGTGTAAGCAAAAGTAATTTTTTTCTACCATAACGGTCTGATAAATTTCCAATTATTGGTGCAGCAAAAAATTGTGCGATAGCGTAAGAACCTGTGATGATTCCCAATGCGATAGTTCGTAGATTACTATCCCAATTTGAAGGTATCAATGGACTATTTTGATCTAGAAATAGGGGAGTAATGGATGGAATAATAATCCCAAATCCTAAAAAATCTATAAAAACAACAAAAAGCAATACACTAGTACGACTTATAAATGCAAGGTTTATCTTCATTTAATGGTTAGTATAACAAATTTTTCCAACCTTTCTCTCCAAGAAACTTTCTTCCTGGGCATGTAGTGCTTGGTTTTATCTCACAATGCCCTAGAATTTGATTTATATTTGTTTTGAGTTGATATTTTCGTATTAGACTTTTGAGAGTATTAATAACTTTTTTGTTCGGCGATCTATTTTCTAAATTATCGTTTATGCATATTGCTATAGATCTTTTATTGTATTCCCAATTACCGCAATGCCATCCTATGTATTTATCTGATAATAATTTTTTTACTTTTCCTTTAGGATCTATCAAATAATGATAAGCACAAAATGTCGTTTTATTGTTTCTTACATGACCAGAGTCTAATGGATGAAAATAATGTTCTATATCTTTGTTTAAAAAATCTTGAATGTACAAATTTATCATGTGTATTGCTTCTATTTCCCAGATGTTACGTTTTTTACCAGAATGATGTATTACTATAGTGTCAATATTTTCTCGTTGTTTATCAAAATTTATTGAATGTTTTTTGATTGGTATAACATTTCTTTTCAGTGAAAAAGCTAAGTATCGAATAATTTTTTCTCTCTTTTTTCTTATTAATTTTAAGTTGCGATTAGATAAGTTTTTTATATGTTCGGAATATCTAAAAAAATAATAATTTAAAAATTCAAGAACTACGCTATCTGAGTACCAAGAATAGTCTCCATTAGAAAATAAATCATTACATTTATTGAAAAATAAATTTAAAGAAGAATTATCCAACATAAACAAAAACAAGGGATCGGCACTGCCCCGACCGACCCCGATTGTGACCTCCACTGCCCCAAAGAAGCCACAATCCGAGCCAGTGTAATATTTATATTTTTAAAAATTTTTTGCAAGAGCTCAAGAACTTTACTCCCCATAGTCCAGCAGGCCCCTTTTACCGAACCGGACTAGGGGGACTAAAGTCCATAGTCAATATACTACATAGTTTGGTATGTGTCAAGAGGCGTGTAAATATTCTGCATTGATTTTATTCCTGTCTAAAAACATATAACTTTTGTTGCGGAGCTATTTTGTCAATTTTGTGAAATACGAGTGTAAAAAATGAATCACACTGTATGTTATGGGTACGAAGCGAGACAGGATTTGAAATTTGTATTGCACATAGTTTTTGAAAGATGGATAAACTGCATAATTATTGGCCGTTATATCGAGAAATGAGCTAGAAGATACTGCTAGCTTTGACTGGATTTTGTTTTTTGTAATATAATTCTGCTTAGATGGGGATGAATTTGGATTCGACGGAGTTGTATAAAATGTAAATGCAGGTCGTGTTTGCGATAAAACGTAAAAATATCGCTCTTACAAATAATGCCGAAAGATCAAATTTGGCACGTGCTGTTGAAGCAGCATTGCAAAAATTGCAAAAAGTTGCACAGCCACACATGGCTCTTGCAGCTTAATCTATAGTCCTCGAAGAGAGGAAGATAGATATAATCATATGTATTTGTACTTTTGCCGTATGATTGAAATATTAAAAGTACAACTCGTATAGACTGGTCATCTATACAAGTCAAACTGACCTTACCATGTGTTATTTTTGTAAATTTTTTAAGATACATGGGAAATTAAAAATTTACTAAGCCTGTAGATTTTACATTTCATAGACTCCGGACGCGGGTTCGATTCCCGCCATCTCCACCATTGCATTAGTAATAAATAAGATAATAAATTAGTTAAAATTAAATACTTAATGAATTAGAGTTTTGATTTTTTTGAGATTTTAAGAATTGTTAATATATAATTAATTGTTTTTATATTTTTAAGTTTAAATAATAAATTTAATTATTTATAATTCAATATTGAATAAAATTCGTACAAATGAAGCTAAAATTACGACCAAATTTTGTACATGTCATCATAATAATTTCTTTTTCGATTATATTATTCGTTGGTTTGATTTATTTGTTAGTCAACTGGTACTATCGTAAAGATTCGAATGAAAAAGCAAATTTTAATTTCACTTCTGAAAATAGTAAATGCAAGTATTATCTGGCTCAAAAAAATTTGGAGACGGCTGATATTGGATTATTTCTTGGAGATGGAGTCGAACGGAATGTCAATGTTGAATTGGCGAAAAATTCAGAGCAACATCGTATAGGTTTGATGGGGCGTGAGAAACAACTAGAGAGTGATGGGATGTTATTTATTTTTAATGAACCTAAAATCCAATCTTTTTGGATGAAAGATACGTGTATGAATCTAGATATTATTTTTTTTGATGAAAATGGAAATTTTATAAATGGATATTTTGATTTAAAGCCTTGTGTAAAAAATAATTGTGAATCCTATAAATCAGATGGACGCGCAAAATATGTGCTAGAATTGCCTGCTGGAAAGTTTGATAGAGACCTCATTAATGAAAATACAAAATTAATTTTAAAATTTTAATTTTCTTTTGGTTTTCTAAATTGCCAATCAATATCAAAAAGCCAAATACTAATTTTGTTTAATACATTCATATGCAAGTCCCAGTAATGAAACGCCTTAGCAAAAACAGTAACTAAATTTTTAATTTCTTTTTCTAACTCATATTTTTCACTGATAACAACAAATATTTTATTTTTCTCTCTTCTTACAAATACATTTTCCATAAGTATTGTTTCTTCAAACCATTTTGCCATTTTGGTAAAAGGTAAAGTTACAACTACTTCTGGAGTAGAAACTGAATATTCTATTTTATAAGGTAATAACATTTTGTATGCTCCTATCACTTCATTAAGATTTTTTTCGAATTTAGGATCATTTATGTTTACTGAACTTGGGTCTGTTTTTAATAAATCACCACGGTGTGGAGGACCTCCTTCTCGTGCTAAGTAACAAAAACTAGACCACATTTTGTCCCATGCTACATTGCCATTTTCGTCGTATACAAAGGGAGCAGAGCCCATGGGTGTATTTGTAACTTTTCTTTTTTTTCGAAACAACATTTTGATTTATTTTATAGTATGTATTAAAATTCAACAAAATAAAAAAGTATTATGTCAAAAGCTTGTGATTTAACAGGAAGAAAAGCTAATGTACAAAGGTCGGGCCGACACAAATCTGGTAAGAGTAGGGCAGGTAAAAAAGCGTTTTCGTATAGAGGTCCCCATGGTTTGCGAGGTGTTAAAAAAAGAAAAGTACAAAATTTAAATTTAGTAACAGTACGTACTCCTCTTGGAAAATTGCGAGTTTCAATGAAGGTTTATAAAACACTTTTTAAGAAAACTAACGAAACCCAGTAGAATAATAAATTACATAAAATTAAATACCACTATAGTAAAATAGGTTATGTTTAATGCTGTTTGGCGTATTTTTACTGATGATGTTGGTATTGATTTAGGTACTGCAAATACAAAAGTAGTAATTTCAGGATTTAATGAAATAATTTCAGAACCATCTGTAGTTGCTCAAAATGTAAATGATGGCTCTATTTTAGCTGTTGGTGCGGAAGCAAAAAAAATGTTGGGAAGGACTCCTTCTTATATCAAAGCTGTAAGACCCCTCAGAGATGGAGTGATTTCTGACTTTGATGCCACAAAAAATATGGTTTCTTATTTCATTAATCTAGCATATAGAAAATCTAACAAAATTTTTAAGATACCAAGGCCACGTACAATTATTGGGGTCCCATCATCTGCAACAGAGATTGGTAGAAAAGCTGTGTATGATGCTGCGAAATCTGTAGGATCAAGAGAAGTATTTATCATCGAGGAACCAATGGCTGCTGCAATTGGTTCAGGTTTGCCGGTTAGTGAAGCTGTGGGTTCGATGATTGTTGATATTGGCGGTGGTACTACAGATATAGCTATCATTTCTCTTGGAGGTATCGTTATAGATAAAACTATAGCAGTTGCTGGAGATCTTATGGATCAGGCTATAGTAAAATACGTACGTGAAAAATATAACTTACTTATTGGAGAACGTATAGCTGAGGACGCAAAGATAAATATCGGCTCGGCATATCACACCACTAAGACAAAAATTTTTGAAATTAGAGGTCGTGATTTAATTCAAGGAGTACCAAGGATACTAAACATAACCTCAAACGAGATAAGAGAAGGTATATCGCCGCAGTTGCAAATTATTGCGGAGGCCATATCTGAAGCACTTGAAGAGTGTCCTCCAGATCTTTTGGCTGATATTACTGCCAGTGGGATTATGCTTGCCGGAGGTGGGGCAATGATCGAAGGTATCAAAGATTACTTCGAAGATAAGACAAAAATGAAATTTATTGTAAGCGAAGATCCGATTTTTGCGGTAGTTAAAGGAACAAAAAAACTTTTAGAAGACATAGATTTACTGTCAAAAATAAAGGGAAGTTTTCAAACATTTTAATAAATGCAGGATAAACAGAGAAAAAAAATAATATTGTACAAACATTTTTATATAGCTTTATCTTTGTCTTTGATACTTATAATTTTCAATTTTTTAGGCTTGTATATAATACCCAAACAATTTTTTGTTTTTGCGCTTTATCCATTTAAGATTGAGCTTTTAAAATTTTCATACGACACTAAGTTGTTTTTGTATGAAATTTTTGATTATGATGATTTAGTTAGAGAAAATCTGAGATTGAAACAAGAAATTTTAGTATTTAGAGAAATGACACCATCAAAACAAGAAGAAAATTTAAATAATAATTGTCCTGATAAGCAAAAGTTGATGGTGACTGGTGTTGGAGATTTTGATATTACAGGATATATTATTGGTATACCGTTGGTTTTTGATCGTTCAGTATATTATTACAATCAGCCGGTTTTTTTTGGAAATATTCTTTTTGGTTTTATAGAAGAAATTAATGATGATTACAGAATTATCAAAGTACGAAGTGTTTTTAGATATGAAGAAAAGAATGTTTCTGTGAAATTAAAAGAAAGTGAAGATATATTTGGTTTTTTAAAATATGATATTGAAACAAAAAGACCATTTATCAGAGGTATTCGAAAAAATTTTAATCTGGTCGGAAAATATGTATGGGTAACGACAAATTTAGTACAAGGCATACCCTCTGGGCTAATTGTTGGTTCAACATCTGATATAAAACAGCAAATGGACGCTTATAATGAATATTATCTAGATGTTGGATATGACATTAGGTTGATTGATTATTTATGTGTAAAATCATAAAATGATGAAGTTTGTATTACATTTAATTCTTTTAATTTTTTTCATAGTTATTTTTTTTATAGAAAATACGTTAAATGAACATTACAATTTTTTATCTTATTTTTCTGTTGGTGCTATTTTTCTTATATTATATCTGTTAAATAATAATTTGGAATTAAATTTTTATATTCTTTTATTTTTAGGATTTTTTTTAGATCTTCTGCATTATGAAGATATAATTGGTATAAGAAGCTTAGTGTTAATGTTGTCTTGGGCCCTGTTATATGTTGTTCATGCAAATTCACACTTGAAATTGTTACATTTGTTTAGCGATTTTGTTTTTTTCATAGCATTATATCTGAGTTTAAAAGGTTATGAATTTGATATATTTAATTTGTTTGTTTTCGTGGTGACATTATTTTTTGTTAAGTTTATAAGAGAACTATTTGCTTTGGATACAAAAGAATAGTGATAAATATTTTAATTTTTAAGATTTTATGGTATAAATCATTTTGATATTAACACCTAGACAATAGCCTAATGACTTAGTAAATAGTCTAAGTTTCTGTCTAGGGAGGAATAATTAGGTAAATATGGCAAAACAAAACGAAAAAAAAGAACAAGAAAAACAGATAGTAAATCTACCATATCTAGAACCAAATGAAGCGACAGTCGAATTGCTTCTAAAATTGGGTGCCCACTTTGGACACCAGACACAACGATGGCATCCGTCGATGAAAGAATATATATATGGTGAGAGAAATGGTATTCACATAATCGACTTAGTAAAAACAATTGATCAATTTAATAAAGCGTTAGATCATATATACGAATATGCAAAAAGGGGTGAGATTCTTTTTGTTTCTACGAAGCCTCAACTGCGTGAGCTTGTAAAAAATGCTGCTATAAAATCAAAGTCTCACTTTGTAATAAATAGATGGCCTGGAGGATTGCTTACTAACTATCAAATGTCACAGAAATCAGTAAAAAAATTTAATGAGATGGTAAGTAGTTTTTATCAGGGAATACAAAATCGAACCAAGAAAGAGCTTTTGAAAATCATCGACCAAATAAGAAGATTAGAGTTTTTGTATGGTGGGTTAAGGTCGTTTAATAAAAAGTTTTCATGTATTATTGTTATTGATCCTAAAATGTCCAAAATTGCTATTAAGGAAGCACATGCGTCAGGTATTCCTATAGTGGCTATTGCTGATACTAATTCTCCAACAACAAATATAAATCACATAATACCTTGTAACGATGATGCCATAGGACCAGTTGAATTTTTGCTTGATAGAATTGCGGATACCATTTTGCTTGGTAATCAAGGCAGAGGAGTAGAGTATAGGTCGGTAAATTTTGAAGAGTTGACAGAACTTGCAAACAATATGAATAAAAATCTAGAAAGAAATAATCAAACGGGACAGAATAAAAGAGTTGTAAGAGTAACCAAAGAACAAGTAAATAAAATTGTAAAACAAAAAAAACAGAGATAAAAAGCATATGACAACTATAGATTTAATCAAACAGTTAAGAGAACAAACAGGAGCTGGTGTATCAGATATAAAGGAAGCATTAACAGTATCAAATAATGATATAGAAGCAGCAAAAGCTTATTTGAGGAAAAAAGGTGTTGCAAAAGCTGATAAAAGACAAGATAGAGAAACAAATCAAGGAGTGATTGTATCTTATGTACATTCTAATAATAAAATTGCCGTATTAGTAGAATTAAATTGTGAAACAGACTATGTTGCTAGAAATGAAGAATTCCAAACATTGGCTCGTGAGCTAGCTTTGCAGATCTGTGCTAATAATCCAGAATTTTTGTCTGAAAATGATGTACCAGAAAACATCCGATCCGAATTTGAACGTGAAGTTAGAAATGATCCTAAATTTGCAAATAAGCCTGACAGTGTTTTAGCTCAAATAGTGGATTCCAAAGTAAAAACTTATGCAAAAGAAAAAAGTTTACTATCTCAACCTTATTTTCGAGATTCTAGTAAGACTATTGATGATCTAATTAAAGAGTTTACTGCAAAGTGTGGAGAAAAGATTGTTGTAAGAAGATTTGTTAGATGGGAGCTTGGATCATAATCTGGTTTTGAAATAATCCGCATTTTTTGGTATATATTTCTTGGTATGTATTATAAAAATTACGGTTTGGATGCAAAGTTAAAATCAGTTATAGAGCATTTATCTTCTGTTTTATCCAAAATTAGGACTGGTAGAGCATCAGCTTCGTTAGTAGAAGATATTCAGGTTAGTGCTTATGGGACCAAGATGTCAATCAATCAGTTGGCAACCATCTCTATTCCTGAGCCAAGACTAATAACTATATCGGTATGGGATCAAAGTATTTTGGATGATATAGTAAATGCAATTGTGAATAGTAATCTAGGTGTCACGCCTATTAGAGATGGTAATAATATAAGATTAAATTTTCCTCCACTTACAGAAGAGCGGAGAAAAGAAATCTCAAAATTAGTCTCTCAAGAAGGTGAGAATGCAAAAGTAGCGATTCGAAATATAAGAAGAGATGCAATCAAATTTGTTGAAACAAAAGGGAAAGAACAAAATATAAGTGAAGAATTAATCCAAAAAAATATCGAAGAAATAGAAAAGATAATAAAAGATTACATTTCTAAAGTTGATGATATTATCAAGTCCAAAATAGATGACATAATGCATGTTTAAATCTAATTTGAAAAATTTTAAGTTTTTGTTTCCTTATTTTTTTGTATTGATTTTTCTGGTTGCTGGTTGGTATCTAATCCCAAATTTTTTACCAGCATTGATTGTTTTTATTTTCATACTCGGTGTACTTGTTTTTGTTCACGAACTTGGTCATTTTATGGCGGCAAAATATTTAGGAATTAAAGTTGAAGAATTTGCTATAGGAATGGGTCCTATTACTTATTCGAAAGAATATGGAGGTACTTTGTATTCTTTACGTGCCCTTCCTATAGGTGGTTATGTACAGATGTATGGTGAAGGTGAATATGATATAGAATCACCAGATAGCTATTCTGCAAAATCACCAATACAAAGGTTATTAGTTCTTGTGGCGGGAGTCGCTATGAATTTTTTCTTGGCTGTGTTACTGCTGTATTTATTTGCTTTTAATCTTAATTTTCAATTCAGAACTTTTGATACTATATTTGGTTCAGAGTACAATCCTATTTTTGGTACAAAAACTGAACAAAAACCATTTATAATATCTCAAAGAAATGATTCTGTTTTGTCCAATAGTGGTGTTCAAGATTTCGATATTATTACACAAATAGAGGGCGAAAATATTGACTTAGACAACTTTGATGAAAAATTATTAAGCAAAAATGGTCAGACTATTAATCTAACTCTTCTTGATTATGAGAGTGGCAATACTAAGACAGTAACTGTAGATATTCCTAAATTGCCAGAAAATCATTTTAATTCTAAAAATCAATCTTATCTTGTTATCAATTCTTTTTTACCGGATTCAATATTAAAAGGAAAATTAGAAGAGGGTGACATTATCGTTTCTATAAATGGAAATGAGTATGATCCTAAGGAGTTTGCTTCCATCATTAAAGCAAATAAAGGAAAAGAAATAAAACTTGAATATATTTCTGCAAGTGATACTTCAAATCAGATAAAAAGTATCACACTGGAACTACCGGATAAAGAGTATCCGTTAGGTATAAGGATTTCTACATTATACAATGGCTCTTCTTTGTTGGGAATTGATATTGCCGGTATTTCGTTTGTAGAGTTTAATGGTTATGAAAGATTTTTTGTTGGATTTTTACAGGCTTTTAATCTCATTCATCAATTTTTTTTAGTACTTGGTAAGATTTTTGCTCAATCTTTTCAACAAAGAAGTGTATTGCCTATTGCTTCAAATCTCGGTGGTGCTATAAGTATTTTTGAAATAATAAGAAGAATACTAACTACATTTGGTTTTTGGGGGATCATAGAAATTATGATTTTATTTTCTTTGAATTTGGCTGTATTAAATATATTACCTATACCAGCACTTGATGGAGGACATATATTATTCAATTTGATCGAAATCATGGTTCGTAAGAAATTGCCATCTAAGATTTATAATTATATTACTAATGCTGGGTTTATATTTTTATTGGCTCTGATGGTCATTGTTGTGATATTTGATTTATTTAAGTTTACTAATAGTAGATATATATGTGATAGCGTGAATATTCCAGTATTGTGCGATTTGCCAGATATGCGCGAGTAGTTTTTGATTTATATCTTTAGTATTGTATAATACACGACGTATGATAATAAAATTAAGAGCAAATGAAACACCTGATGCCGCTTTTAGGCGAATTTTGAAAGAATGGCTTGCATTGGGTGTAAATAAAAAATTTGAAGAATTAAGATATAGAATTCCAAAAGGACTAGTATTGCGTCAAAAAAGGATGAAGATTTATAAAACAAAGAGAAGAAGAGCAGCAATACGAAGAAAATTAAGGAATAAGACTATTATTTGATCTTTTTTGTAATCTAAATTTATTAAAAGACTGCCCGTGTTTCTGGTAAATATTTACAAAATTGATATTTTAAATATCTTATCAAATCGTGTATTTTGGTATTTAATTTTATTGATTTTATTTGTATTTGTAATATCTTATGTTGTATCAGCCTATGTACCACAAGAGGTAACATACCAAGGTAAACTAACCGATCAATATGGAGTAAATGTACCGAATGGAAATAATTACAACATTCAAATCAAAATATACGATAGTCTAACAGGAGGTAATCAGTTGTATGTACAATCATTTACGAGTGTAAGTGTAACAAATGGAATATTTGGCATAAGGATAACAGCACCAGGAAGTGTATTATCAGGAGGGAATAGATATATCCAAGTATGTTTAGACAGTCAAAATGGGAGTGGAGGCAATGATGCAGTAGCAGGGTGTGGATTAAATGAAACCTCAACGAATGATACACCATATGATGTGCTTTTTAGTCCGAGGAAGAAATTACAGAGTAGTCCGTATGCATATATATCGAGGTATTTAGGAACAGTAAGTATAGAAGGAGAGAATGATGGAGATTTAGTAATGAGTGGAGGAAGTCTAAGGATAAACGGAGGAGAGTTAACAACGACGAATACAACATTAAATATATTTAATACAACAGCGACGACGATAAATTTTGGAGGAGATGCGACAAGTATAGTAATGGGAGCGGTGAATAGCGGAAGTACAACCATAAGGAATAATTTGATAGTGAGCGGAACGGGTAATAGTAGTATAGCGGGAAATTTAGGAATAGGAACAACAAGTCCGTCAGCACAGTTACACACAACAGGAACAGTAAGATTTGCAAACTATGCATCAGGAGCGAATGGAGCGATATTGAGGACAGATAGTAGTGGAAATCTATTGATAACGAACTTCACAGGTAATGCAAATGATGTACTATTGGGAAATGGAACATTTGGATCATTTAATGGCATAGGTTGGAGTTTAACAGGAAATAGTGGAACAAATCCGAGTAGTAATTTTATAGGGACAACGGATAATGTAGGACTGTCAATAAGAACAAACAATACAGAAAGGATATTTGTAACATCGGGTGGAAATATAGGGATAGGGACAACAAGTCCAAGTTTTAGACTAGACGTCCAAGGGACGGGAAGATTTACAGGAGTGTTACAATTGGATACCCAAGCAACAGCCACAAATGAAGCAGTAGCAGCTGGAAGGAGTATAAATACCGGAACAGGATTGACTGGGGGAGGAAACTTAACAGCAGATAGAACGATATCACTAACAGGTCAAGCATTGGCAATTCACAATTTAGGAACAAATGGAATAGTAGTAAGGAATGGAGCATCAAGTTTTGTAACAAGAACGATAACGGGAACAACAAATCAGGTGATAGTAACAGATGGAGATGGAGTAAGTGGTAATCCAGTATTGTCATTACCACAGGATATTCATACCGGAGCGAGTCCAACATTTAATGCAATGACATTGACGAGTGGAACGACAGGAGCATTAACATTATCAGGAGCAAATGCTGGGATAAATTTTAGTTCGACGACGGGAACGAAGCAGATAATAACTAGTGGTACAACAAATTTAGCATTGATGCCTGGGGGAGGAAGGATAGGAATAGGTACAACTAATCCTTCTCAAGCTTTAGATATTGTTACAAATGACATTTCTGCTAGAATTCATCTTACAAATACTGACTCCACGGCAACTAGATATCCTGGAATTAATATTGCAAACTATATGGGAAGCGCTGGCACAGGATTTCCTGTTTTAGAAATGAGAAATTATCGTGGAAATTTATCTGCTCCTAATTACCTTTTAAATAATGACAGTATGGGATATATATTAGCACAGACTTATAATGGAAGTTCCATCAGTTGGACAGCAGGTATTGGATTTATTGCGACAGAAAATCATACGTCAACAAATGGAGGAGGAGCAATAAGATTTTTTGTAACACCAAATGGAACAAGGACTGTACAAACAGCAATGTGGATACATCATAATGGCAATGTAGGAATAGGTACAACTAATCCTTCTCAAGCTTTAGATATTGTTACAAATGACATTTCTGCTAGAATTCATCTTACAAATACTGACTCCACGGCAACTAGATATCCTGGAATTAATATTGCAAACTATATGGGAAGCGCTGGCACAGGATTTCCTGTTTTAGAAATGAGAAATTATCGTGGAAATTTATCTGCTCCTAATTACCTTTTAAATAATGACAGTATGGGATATATATTAGCACAGACTTATAATGGAAGTTCCATCAGTTGGACAGCAGGTATTGGATTTATTGCGACAGAAAATCATACGTCAACAAATGGAGGAGGAGCAATAAGATTTTTTGTAACACCAAATGGAACAAGGACTGTACAAACAGCAATGTGGATACATCATAATGGCAATGTAGGAATAGGTACAACAAGTCCAACAGCTAGATTACATGTAGGTGGAACCGTCAGATTTTCTAGTTTTGGTGCTGGTACGTTGGTAACCGATGCAAATGGAAATGTATCGGTATCATCCGATGAGAGGTTAAAGAATATAACAGGTAATTTTACTAGGGGACTAGATGCGATACAAAATATACAGCCAATAAGTTATAGATGGAAATCAGAAACAGGATATGATGCAGAGAATATTTATACAGGGTTTAGCGCACAGAATATACAAGAGTTTATACCAGAGGCAGTAGGAACAGACCCAAATGGATATTTGACGTTGTCAGATAGGACAATACTTGCAACGATAGTGAACGCGATAAAAGAATTAAATGAGAAGGTAGAAAGCTATAATAAATATTTTAAGGTAGATGCAGTAGATGAGAATAATATATTTACGGATAAGAATGTGAGAATAAATGGCACATTGACAATTGGAATGGTATCGATGAGATATGATGAGATATCAGAGGAGTTGATTGTAGAAGGTAATTTGACAGTGAATGGTATATTCAAAGGTAAAAACATAATAGCCAATAGTGTACGTACAAAATCTATTATTGTTGACTCGTCAGAAAAAAGGATTGGACGTGTAACCATATCTGCAGGCGAACAAGAAATTTTTGTGGAGGTAGAGGATATATCTAATGAGGATTATCTAATTATTTCTTCGTACGATACATATATAGGTTATACCAAGGAGATTGTTCCTGGTTCTGGTTTTAGAATAAGACTAAAATCAATACAATCCCAGGATATTACATTTGAATATCTTATTCTTAGAGAATATAGTAAATAAAATTTTTACACTTTAGAATTTTTGTTTCTCTAATTATAATTTGATGATGGCTTCTCTATATCAAAAATATCGTGCTAAAAACTTTGATGAAATAGTCGGACATGATCTTGTTAAAAACATACTTATTGAGTCTTTGAAAACCAATCAAATATCTAATTCTTACATTTTCTTCGGTACGCGTGGTGCAGGTAAGACTTCGATATCTCGTATTTTTGCACGGGCTTTAAATTGTCAATCTAGATTAGATAACTATAATCCCTGTAATACTTGTGACAGTTGTAAGGCATCATTGTCTGGTAATCATCCAGATATTGTAGAGATGGATGCAGCCTCAAATCGTGGTATAGACGATGCTAGGAGTTTAAAAGAGAGTATCCTAAATTTACCATCACTTGGAAAATATAAAGTTTATATCATTGATGAAGCACACATGATGACAAAAGAAGCTTTTAATGCTCTTTTGAAAACCATTGAGGAACCACCGGAACACGTAGTATTTATTTTTTGTACAACTGAGGTAAGAAAACTGCCAATTACTATTATTTCTAGATCTCAAGTTTTCACACTTCGTAATGCAACATTAGAAGAACTAAAAAGTAAAGTAAGATTTATCTTAACTTCTGAAAATGTCTCAATGGATGATAATTCTATCGAGATTCTATGCAAATTGGGTAATGGTAGTTATCGTGATACTGAAAGCTTACTTGAGAAAGTGTTAGTACAGTCGAAAAACAATCATATCGACATAAGTACAACAAGAAATATATTGGGTATACCCGATGATCAAATTATAGAAGAAATTTATAAGTTTTTGCATGGTCAAATAGATTTGGATATTAATCAATTAATCAATTATATAGCATTATATAATCCTGAGCTTATAGTAGAAATGTATGTGGATTATATTTTAGACAAATTGCAAGATAAGAGTGTATTATCAAATGATCTAACAAATGTAATCGAATTGGTTAATTTTATTGGAGAGATAAAAAACTTTAATAAGCCAGATATCGCTTTGGTTTTTAAATTAGCAGAAATAAGAGAAAAAAATCTTTCTCATTCATTTAATAACGTGAATTTACAATCAAAAAATGGTGATAAAAAATTAGGTCAAACGTATGAGGTAAAAAATAAAAAAGATGACACGCCAGCGGAAGAAAGGACGGTTAGTATTGAGAAAAAACATAATCAAAACGGAAAAAATGAGACAGAAGAAAAATCTACAGCTGGTAATGAAGATGAAATTTGTTCAGATAAAATATCTTATTCTAAAACCAACTTTATTCAAAATTTAAAGCAAAAGATGCAAGAAAAAAATAAGTTTCTGTATAAAGTTTTGGAAAGTAGTTTGCAAGATTTGTATGAAGAAGATAATTGTGTTGTTTTGTTAGTAAAAGATAAAAAAGCTTTTGATATTTTGTCTAAACTAACCAGCAAGACTCTGATAAAATCTTGTCTTAATAACTCAGCTAAATCAGTAGAAATAAAATTAGTTAACAAGGAGAAAAAAGAAGATAATAAAGCTGTGGAAGATCTTTCAGAAGAAGAAATTTTGAATGTATTTGATATTGATTGATTATCAATTATAATGAGTAGCTATGAATCCATTCGGTGCTATAAAAGATATCTACAAAATGCAGCAAAATGCAAAAAAGATGCAGGAGCAAATGAAAAATGTTCTTGTGGTAGGAAAATCTAAAAAAGAAGATTTAGAAGTTACTATAAATGGACTTCACGAATTAGTTTCTCTCAAAATTTTTAATGATGATATATTAAAAGATAAAACTTTATTAGAAAGGTGTCTAAAAGAAGCTATGGCCGACGCACAAAAGCAGTTACAAAAAGAGCTCGCAAAAGGTATGGATATGGACTCAATAAGAAAGATGTTAGGAATGTAAACTTATGTTACTTCCCAAAAGTTTTCTCGTTTTGGTCAACGAAATAGAAAAACTTCCTGGTATTGGTTCCAAAACAGCTTTTAGATTGGCATTACATTTACTTTTATCTAGTGATTCAAATATTAATACTCTCGCAAAAGCTATATCAGATGCCAAACAAAACATAAAAGTTTGCGAGATATGCGGAAATTTGGCCGAGTCGGATAATAGTTTATGTGAGATTTGTAATGATGCTAAACGCGATAAGAGTATAATTTGTATAGTTGAGAATATACAAGATTTGATTGCAATAGAAAGAACTGATCATTACAATGGTATTTATCATGTTCTTGGTGGTTTAATATCACCTGTTGAGAATATTGATGAATCTGATATAAATTTAGATTCTTTGATAAAGAGAATCAAGGATGTTGAAGTAAGAGAACTAATATATGCTATTCCTCGTAGTTTAGAAGCTGACGCAACCTTTATAATAATAAAACAAAGATTAAAAGAATTAAGCATCGACACAAAATTAACAAGATTTGCCACTGGATTACCTGTTGGCGGCCATATAGATTATGTCGATAGTATTACTCTTATTCAGAGTTTTGAAAATAGAGTATCTACAGAATAGATTTTTATGAATATTTGTGATATAAATACAAAGTTATTAAAAGTATGGCTGATATAAAAAAGTTAAAATATGAGTTGATAGTCTTAATACCCAATAATTTAGCAGAGACCGAAAAGACAGGACTAGAGGCTAAAATAGTCCAGTTATTAGAAAATAATGGAGGAAATCTGGTAGAGATAGAAAATATGGGGGAAAAAGATTTGGCTTATCCCATAAATGATCACAAAAGAGGTATTTATACTGTTTACAAATTTGAGAATTATTCATACAATATATTAGAAATAAAAAAAGAATTATCTCGTATAAAACAAATATTAAGGTATTTATTAATTAAACAAAATTAAATATGGCAAAAAAAAGTCTAAACAAAGTGTTGTTAATAGGTAATGTAGTAAAAGATCCTATTATCAGAAAGACTTCTAATGGTACTTCAATCTGTACTTTTACAATTGCAACCAATAATAAATATAAAAAGCCAGATGGCTCTTATCAAGAAGTTGCGCATTTTCATAGAATAGTGGCATGGTCTAAACTAGCTGATGTGTGTGCACAAAAATTAAAAAAAGGAACTAGAGTTTTTGTAGAAGGAGAATTGAGAAATAGAAATATAGAAGTTGATGGTACACAAAAACAAATAACTGAGATTAGGATTGTAGATATGCAGGTCCTGAGGCAGCCTCAAGACACTAATACAATATCTGAGCAAATTGAATCTTAATAATGTTTATTTGTATATGACTATTGATTATAAAAAGCCAGAAATATTGGAGAAGTTTTTAGCAAAAAATGGTGCTATTTTGTCACGTAAAAAGACAAGACTATCTGCAAAAATGCAGAGAAAGTTGGCTCGTGAAGTCAAAAAAGCACGTTTTATGGCGTTGTTGCCATATGTTAAAAGACAAGAAGTAGTATAGTTTTACATCTTGATATATTTAGGTTATTTGTGTAACCTGTAATATGTTAAAGTGTGTTTTGGCCTTGCATTTTTTTAATTATACTGAAGAGTTTGACGTAGTTTTGGACGATTCTAATAACCTATCTTATAGTTTGCGGAATTATTATTTTTCTTTTGATGTTGGGAAAAAACTAGAAGATTCAAATGAAACTAATAGTACTTATTATTTTGATTTTTCGATTAATTTAAAGAATTATAAAGATTTGTTTGGCTTTTTACCGGGCGATTTAGTTTTATTCCAGTTTAGAAATTATATAGTTTTATATATAAAAGATAAAGATATGTTTGTTAAAGTTTCCTTTAGTGAAATTTTACAAAATGAACTTACAGAATTATTATTACCAATACTTGTTAGCAAATCTAATGAGGATAAACAGATATTAATTAACTCTGTTTTAAATGATTTTATAATTAATGACTATTCAAATTCTCAATTGAATAAAGAAGTAAAATATATTAAATTAGCATTAATATTAAACTATTTGAAAAAATTTATTCCTGATGACATTTTAAGGATAGTAATTGATGACTCACTTATTGGAGATGTTAATGTATTTGATATTATAGAGGTCTTGCAAGTTCTAAACTTTAAAAAAGTAAAAATAGCGACTATTGAGACACTTATTAGAATAGCTAAGGTATTAGAATATTATGGGTTTATTCAAACTAAAATTGATATACCAACAAAAGGTATATTTATTGATAATGTGAGAGGTGCTGTTAGTGATACACTAATCATAGAAGATAAAAACGGTGCTAGGCTAACATATACAGTCATACCCGGTAAAAATTATACATTCGATTTGTCAAACCAGACATATACTATAAATTTTGGTAATATGCGTTTACATGGTGTAATAGGTAACATATTTGTATTAGGAGATAAATTGATATGAATACTTATAAATTTAAGATAACAGTACCAGATGGATCTACTATATATGCTGCAGTAGGTGATAAAACTAAAAATCTTTTGATATATGATTTTGAAACATATGATGTTTTTGAGGATATCCGCGTAAATTTTGCCGAGTATAAGCTTAATGTTAGGGATGGCCAATACATAAATAAAGGTGAAGTTTTGTGTTATAGCGGACTTTTTGGGTATAAAAGGGTTATTTCTGATTTTAGCGGAATAGTTGAAATTTCAAATAATCATATAAGGATATTAGGTCAGAAGAAGAAAGTCAGTCGTAGGCTTAATCTTATTGGTAGAATTAATTCAATTAATGCTAATAAATATATTATCATAAAATGCAAAGGCATAAAGTATATTCCTCCTTTATATTTTGTAAAGAAGAAAAGTTTCTCTTCTATAATTACATGGAATCAGACTACAGATATAGTATGGAATACTATTTTATCTAATGTAACAATACATCTAAATTTTTCTGTTTATCAAGATGATTTGGCTAAAGTTATTTCTTTAGGAGCAAGTAAAATCATTGTTAATTCGTTAATTATTACAGAATTAAACAGTTTTTATAAATTATTAAACAGTTTGGAAAGTTTTGCTGTTTTATTTGGATTTAGCGAATTTGTAAGGCCAGATTTTTTGATAGATGATACATATGATGTATTTTGGGGAAGTGAAAAACTTTTTTTTACACCGACTAGTATGAATACTTTTAATAATAAAAAATGTTTTATTTCAGAGCATCCATTTTGGGGTATTAGAGGAAAAATAAATAAGCGTAAACATTACATGGCGGAGATTACTTACAATGATGAAATTTTTGATATATACTACAAAAATGTCAGATAATATAAATGATTTTTCAGTAAATTTGCATCAAGACAAGCAACAGAAACAAAAGCATTATTGGAATATTGCTATTTTTGTATTGTTTGGAATATTTGCGGGGCTTATTGGGTATCTAATAGGAATTAGTGTTCAAAATAGAAATCTTGTACAAATAACCAGTACAACTCCAGCTCAGATATATAGCGAAGAAGAGTTAAGTTCGTTAGTAGATGATGGAGTATATGATTATGATTTGTACAGACAAATAGTTGCTAATTTAAAAGCAAATTATGCTGGAGAAATAGATGATAAAAAGTTATTTGAGGGCTCATTGAAGGGTCTTGTTGATGCGCTAGGTGATCCCGCAACAGTGTATATGACTGAAAAAGAGTATGCTGATTTTTTAGATTCTTTAAGTGGTTCTTTTGAGGGCATTGGTGTAAGATTGGAAGAAAAAGATAACAAGGTTTTTGTCATTGAGGTATTAAAAGACTCACCTGCTCAGAAAGTAGGTATAAAAACAGGACTTTTTTTTGTAAAAGTAAATGATGAAAAGGTAGAAGATCAAGATTTGCATGTTATTGTAAGTAAAGTCAGAGGTCCTAAAGGTAGTACTGTCAAAGTTGTTTTGAGAGATCCTGTTGATGGTAAAGACTATGAGTATAGTGTTGTCAGAGATAGCATTAATACTCCTAGCATGGAAGTGATTAAAATAAACCAAGATACGGCTTTATTTAAAATCTATAGATTTTCTGATAGTACACTTCAAGAGTGGAAAGATAACTGGGATAGATCAGTATCAGAATTGTCTCAATATGAAAAGATAATAATTGATGTCAGAGGTAATGGCGGTGGTTTTCTTGAGGCAGCAGTTTATGCAAGCGGTGATTTCTTAGAATCAGATAAAATAGTACTTTTTGAGAGAAGAAAATCACCAAACACATCAAGCGAAATTTTCCCTTCACAAAGAAAATATCGGCTCGCCAGTAAAAAAGTAGCAATCTTGGCTGATCAATATACTGCATCTGCAGCAGAGATATTTATTGGGGCTTTGAGATATCATAAAGGTTATAAAATCATTGGAGTAAAAACTTTTGGAAAAGGAAGTGTGCAGGATGTTATTGATCTGCCTGGTAGTAATGGATATTTAAAAGTTACTATAAAATATTGGTTACTACCAGATGGAAAAAAACTAGATAGTGAGAACAGTATAGAGCCTGATATTGAGGAGCATTTAGATCCAAATAGCATAGATCGTAATGATGATAATCAGATTAATAAAGCTATTGAATTACTTTAAATTTTGGTCTAATTTTGATATAAATATAGTTTATGTATCCACTAAATGCCTACAATACAGGGGGGATAGGATATAACCCAAATCTAAGACAGAATAATTATGCATCAAATGTGTATTCTTTGCCACAAAATTACTTATATTCTTATCCGGATATAAGGAGTAATTCTGTTAGCATTAGAAAAAACAATAATATAATATTAACATCTATTATTCTAGGATTTTTTTCGTTTATATGTATTGTTTCGGTATTTTTATTTGTATTTATAGCCGCAGGTACTTCTGCTGGTGATTTGAATAGTTTCGTATCAAATAATTCTAATTCTCAATTAGGTAGACAAGTTCAAAATTCAGGTAATAACATCATTAGAAAAGAATTGAATGATGAGGAAATTGTAGAAAAAGTATTGCCTGCAGTATGGACAGTTAAATTTTATCTGGATAGTGGTGATCTCACGGGTAGTGGATTTTTCATCAGTGAGGATGGACTTTTTTTAACGAATGATCACGTTGCATGTGTTTTACAATTAACTTCTAGGGCAATTATAAGAGACTATCAGGGAAAAGAATATAAGGTTAAGGGATATATTGGTTCGCCTATAGAAGATATTGCTATACTAATGATTGATACGCAGAATGAAAAAGTGCCCTATTTGAATTTGGCTTCTCCTGAGGCAATCAAGCTTATGACAGATGTGTATGCGGTAGGAGCTGGAAGAAGATTAGAAAATACCATTACTTCAGGAAAAATAACAGGATTAAATAGGTTTGTTCAAACCGGTATTGAGCAAAATTGTTATGCTAGGCATCTAATTCATAGACATATACCAGATGCTGTTCAAATATCTGCAGCTATTAATCCTGGCAATTCTGGTGGTCCTGTTGTCAATAAGTATGGTGAAGTGGTTGGAATTGCATTTGCTATAGGTGAAGGCGAAGCGGTGAATTTTATGATACCCGTCAATCGTGTAATAAGGTTTGTGAATGCTTACAAACAAAATCGAGGTATTTTATATCTTCCATATTTGGGTGTTGCTGTTCAACCATTAACAAAAGATATACTGCGGCGTGAGAGATTATCAGAAAATCTTGAAGGAGCAAACTATGTCTTCGAGGTAGATCCTAGGTCAGCATTGTATAAGGCTGGAGTTCAACCGGGAAGTATTATTCTGCAAGTAGGTTCAAAAACTCCTAATTATTTATATGATATGATTACAGAATACTATGATCGGGATAGTTACATCGATATAGTATACATAGGACCAAACGATAAAACACCAACAGAGACTTCTATTAAGTTAGATTATGAGGTGTTTGGAGTTTTAGAAGATTAATATAATTAAGATTGAAATGTTAAAAAATTTTCTATCCAAAAACAATAAATTAGCACTTTCAAAACAAAATCAGTATATTGTTAATATAAATTTGAAAACTTACAAGAAGTGTCGTATTAATATAGATATCAAAAATAAGTTAAAAAATATTGTTTCTAATGATACACATTCATTATCGAATTTTTTAAATATTGCGTTTATTTTCGCGATATATGTATTATTTTATCTCTCATTATTTGATAAGATAAATACTCCTATAAACTATTATTTGTTTTCATTTACATACAGTAAATTAGTATCAAAATCCCTGTTACTTATTCCTTTATTTTTTATTGTAGTCAATATATTGTTATTTACAATTTTTATGAAGATAAAAAATATATTTGTTAATCGATACATATCTTACATCTTCCTATTTTCAATTTACATATTAAATTTTTTAATATCGTTATCAATGCATAGATATCTTATGAGTATAGGGGACTAAACAAAATTTAATTAATCTGTCATAATACACAAGCACAAATAAAAAAATAGTTATGAATAATTTGCACGCAATAATAGATAGGTATATTAAAACCAATAATGTACCTTTTTATAAGAAAGGCGATATTGTATATGGTACAGTTAAGAATATTTCTAGTAATGGTGTTATCGTTAATCTTGGAAATTATATAGATGGTTTTGTTCCTAAAACTGAATTAGATGATGCCACTGGTAATGCATTAAAAGTTGGCGATAAGATACGTCTATTTATTATAAGTGGAGAAAACGAATATGGAGAGTATGTTTTATCGCAGAAGCGTACAACTCCGGCATTAAGATGGAATTTATTAGAGGAAGCAAAAGTTTCAGGTACGCCAGTCGTTGTCACAGTGACGGATGTTAACGCTGGAGGAGTCATTGTAAATATTGATGGTGTTAATGGTTTTGTCCCAATATCACAGTTAGATCCAAATAAGTCATATCGTGTTGAAAATACTGGTACAACAATGTCTAAAGAGCAACTGGCAATGGAAATAATTGCTCGTCTCACTGATCTAATAGGATCAAAATTGATGGTAAAAGTAATTGATGTTGATAGAAAAAACAGTAAAGTTATCTTTTCTGAGAAAGCTTATCTAACATCCCATGATTCAGAAGAAAAAATAGAAACATATAGTCGTCTTAGTGTTGGTGATATTGTTGAGGCTAGAGTTACGGCTGTAACTAACTATGGTATTTTCTTAAACTACAATGGTGTAGATGGCTTATTACATGTATCTGAAATATCTTGGGATAAAGTAGAATCTGTGACTGATTACGCAAAAGTAGGAGATCTAATTAATGTAAAAATTATTTCAAAAGATGATGAAAACAAACGTTTAGGATTTAGTATTAAACAAATGCATAAAGATCCATGGCTAGATATTGTTGCTAAATATAAAGTTGGAAATATTGTCAAAGGTAAGATCGTTTCTATTGAGGATTATGGATTGGTATTAGAGATTTCTGATGGAGTAACCGGAATTTTGCATAGAAATGAAATGAATTTGCCACTTTCTACAAGATTAAGTGATGTATATCAAGTAGGTGATGAACTAGAGGTTTCTATTGTTACTATTGCGCCAAATGAAAGAAAAATGGGATTTAGTATCAGAAAGATCGAACAATATAAAAGAAAAACGATAAATAAAAACAAAAATATCAAAACTAAGAAAGGCTTACCGTCATCTAGGAAAGCTTATACAAAAATAGATATAGCTTCAGCTTTGGAGAAGGCAGGCCTCAGTATAGAAAATAAATAAATTTGGTTTTATAATATTATTCGCAGTAGTACAGTGAGACACGGCTTGGTATTATCCCAGGTCGAGGAAAGTCCGAACTTCCAAGCATCATACTAAGGTGATGCTGAAGGTGCCATTCAAGAAGTATTTTAAAAAGACTTCAAGATGGGTAGGAGTAATCTTACGCATAGGGCCACAGAAAATAACCGCATAAATTTTTTATGCAAGGGTGAAAAAGTAGGGTAAGAGCCTACTCAATCCTTTGGTGACAAAGGATTTGGGGTAACCGCCACCTGGAAGCAATCCCAAGTCATGGTAGGGAGCATAGATAGATGTCTCACTAAAACAGAATTCGGCTTATGTACTACTGCATTCATTAATTTGTATGAATGACGTCGATATTATTAAATCTCGTATAAATATTGTAGATATAATTTCTGAAAAGCTTAACTTAAAAAAGTCTGGCGTTAATTATTTTTCTTTATGTCCATTTCACAACGAAGATTCTCCTTCTTTTGTAGTAAATGAAAATTTACAGATATTTAAATGTTTTGGATGTGGTAAGGGGGGGGATGTGTTTAAATTCATAATGGAATATGAACGAGTTGATTTTGGTCAAGCACTCAAAATTTTAGCTGATAAGATTGGTTACAAATTAAAATCTAATTCGATTAAAAAAGATAGAGAGTTAAATTTAAAAAAAGAAATTTACAAATTGAATCAAATAGCTTGTGATTTTTACGTAAATAACCTTAATAATCACCAATATATCATAGAATATTTAATGAATAGGGGATTAACAAGATATGACATAGAATTCTGGAAAATAGGATACGCATCATTTGAGTATCAAAATCTGTATAATAAATTAAAACAAATAGTTAAGAATGACTATCTAATAAAAGAATGTGGACTTTTCAAGTTCCAAGAAAACAAAAAAACTAAAGACAGTATAAGGGATAAATTTATAGATAGAATTATTTTCCCAATATGGGACATATATGGATGTATAATCGCTTTTTCTGGAAGAGTTGTCAAGTCTGATGACAAAAGACCAAAATATCTTAATTCTCCAGATACTTTGGTTTTTGATAAAGGTAAAAATCTATATGGATTATATCAGTCTTTGCAAGAAATAAAGAATAGGGGGTTTGTCATTATTACAGAGGGACAGTTTAATTTAATTCTTAGTCATTCTAGTGGTATAAAGAATATTGTTGCACCATTAGGGACTAGTTTTACCAATGACCATATCTTTCTACTCAAGCGATATACCAATTCTTTCGCATTAGCGTTGGATAATGATCAAGCTGGTAAAAAAGCATTATTACGAGCTGCAAAGATGCTTTTGCAGTCAGGTAATGTTAATTTATCTGTTGTTGAATGGGATAGTACTTTTGGAAAAGATCCAGCAGAGGTAATACAAAAACAAAAAGACATCTGGATCGAAGCTGTAAGAAATAGGAAAGAAATATTTGATTATTTTTTAAATAAAATTGAGGCAAATAAAGCTAATGTAAAAATCCTGAAAAAACTACAGTTAGTATATTTTGATTTAGTAAATGCTATTTCTACAAAATCACTTATTAAAGTTTTGCTTGATAGACTAGCAGATGTTTTATTTATAGATCCGGAGTTGGTTTATAAAGATTTTGATGATTTTGTGAAAAATCATTTAGGTAGTAAGTTTTCTCATGATAGTCGCAACTTGTTAGTTGAACAGAAATCAGATGATCTTACAAATGCCTATAATACTCCGTCTGATTATTTCTTTGCCTTTGTTATACAAAATTATGATAAAACAAAAGATCTATTTAAAGAAATATCAGAAGAATTGATTTGGAAATTTGATAAAGAAATATATAATTTATTGTATTTTTCTGATAGTTTTGAGGAAATAGTCCAAGGTATACAACTTATGAATGAGAGCAATCAGAATAATAGATTACAAGAACTACTTATGTTAAATATTTTTTTATCTGATGATATTCAAGACTATAAAAAACATTTTAATATTCTTTATAAACGATATATTGACTGGCAAATAAAACAATATGCAGAACTTGCGTATGATTTAGTTGATGAAGATCTGGTTATTATAAAAAAGCTTTATTCTGTAAGAAAGAACCTTTAATTTAACATTGATAATATTTTGTTTATAATCTGAAATCATGAAAAAGATAAAATTTGACAGTAAAATGGTATCTAAAATCTTTTATCTTGTGTTTTCTGTTATTATTATTGGTGCATTAAGTTATTTTTTGTATACTTATTTAATTGATATAAAACAAGATTGTAATAGTTATTTGGGCAAATTTGAATCTAATACGGCTTGTTTCTTAACAACTGAGGGGTACATCATAATTAAAATAGTACCTGAAGCTGCACCTAATGGCGCTAAAAGATTTATAGAACTTGTAAATATGGGTTTTTATAATAATTTAAACTTCTATAGAGTGGTAGATGATTTTGTCATACAAGGAGGTATACAAGATATTGCAGGACAAATTGGTACACACGATGTTGTTGACCGCAGGAATACATCTGAAAAGATAAAAATGTACAATAAGAAATTTTCTGTTGAGACAAACTTTGATTTTTATGGTTTAGATGAAAAAACAAAGGAAAGCCTTACAGAACAAGGTTACCAAAGCTCTAGTGAAATAAAACCATTAGAATTTAAGTATGGTACAGTAGCTTTTGCTAACGCGGGACCTGATTCTAATTCGTCTGAGATTTTTATTGTAGTTTCAAAGGATTCAAATTCTGAATCCATAAAATCTTTACGTGGTAAGTACACAACAATCGGATATGTAATCGAAGGATCTGAAACAATTGATAGAATTTTATCTGTAAGGCGTGTTTTGGGTAGTGATAATGCTATTTCCGCACCAACAAAAAATATACGTATAATAGACTCTGCTTATAAAAGTTGAGAATTTTTCTAATTATTTACATTGTAATTGTTGTGTAAATTGACAAATCTGTTTAAGTAATATTGCGTAAAATAAGTTAATTTTTAAACTTCGTTCTATAAATTAATAATTTGGTAATTGTTAAGATACGACTTCTATTCATTTAATTACATTTGATAGTAAAAAATGAAAACGGAGTTATTTATCAAATATAGATTTTTTAATTTCACTTATTATTTGTAATGTTGTTGGATCTTCTTTGTTGATTAAATCTGAGATTTTCTTAATAGCATGAATAACGGTTGTGTGATCGCGACGGCCCATCTGTTTTGCAATTTTGGTTAGTGGCAGATTCAGCAGATCTTTTAGTAAATACATACATAAATGCCGTGCATAGCCAATTTCTGAATTTCTTTTAGGACTTTTTATGTCTTTTATTGAGACATTCAAAAATGATGAAACTTGTTCAATTATTTCGTTTGGTGTTGGTAACTTATTTTTCTTTGGTAGAGATTTATTATTAAATCCAAGAGCTATTTTTATTTCCTCATCAGTGATTTGTGGATTAGTTGTCTTTAAAAGAATGATTTTCAATAATGCACCTTCTAGTTCTCTTATATTAGTTTGTATATTCATTGCAATTAGTTCTAAAATATTATCAGATATATTAAAGTTTCTTTCTTCTACTTTTTGTCTAAGTATTGCAACTCTAGTTTCAAAATTGGGGGATTTTATATCCGCAACTAGTCCACCCTCAAAACGAGATCTGATGCGACTTTCTAGATGTTCTATTTCTGATGGAGGACGGTCCGATGCTATCACTATTTGTTTGCCAGCCTGATATAGAAAATTGAATGTATTAAAAAATTCTTCTTGTAGACCTGTGCGATTTGATATAAATTGTATGTCATCTAATATCAGTACATCTACCTCGCGATACTTTTTTCTAAATTCTAAATTTTTTTGTGACTTTATGCTTGATATCATATCGTTTAAAAATGCTTCTGTCGAAGTGTATAGCACTTTGACAGTCAGATAATTTTTTATTATTCTGTTACCAATAGATTGAATCAAGTGAGTTTTGCCCAGGCCTACCTCCCCATAAATGAAAAACGGATTGTAGTTTTGTCCTGGGTTTTCTGATATTGCTATGGCAGCTGCGTGTGCTAATTGATTGTTTGAGCCCACGATGAACGATTCGAATGTGTACTTTGGATTAAGGTTTGACTCGTACTTTGTAGTATTTATATTGCTTCTCTGTGTATTTTTATATTTATGTAATCCAGAATCTGTTTGGGTTTTAGATAGTTTGTTTTCTAAATATCGGCTTTGTTTTGGGGTAAATTTGTTGTTTGTTTTTATGTTGATTCGGCTTGGATATGAATTGGTAATTTGATAGTAAGCCGAGGATAAAGTTTTAATATATTTACGTTCTATATTTTCTTTAACAAAAAGGTTTTTGACAGTTATTGTCAATTCTTTATTTTGACTGCTAGATATTAATGAATCGACAAAATATGCAGAAAAAATTTGAGGTGGTAATTTGGTTTGTAGAATTTCTAATATAAGTTTTGTCAATTCATCATTATTAAACATCGTATTGATTATATTATACTTAATTGCATATTTGATAATTTGTTGATAATTACATTTTTTCTGATAAGATTGAATAATATGAAGCTGAATAAGTATGAATATGTATTGGTCATTGACTTTGGTAATGATACAACTGTTCTTATTGCAAGCCAAAATTCTGAATTGATAAATTTAGATGATTATACTTTTATCATAGATACGAATAAAATTTTACCTTTCGATATTGATAATCCCAAGTATGTTTTTAATCCTGGCGAATATGAAAGAAATAACATTTTTATAAATGCAATAAAACTAGATAAAACAAATATTTATTATATATTCGAAGGACTTAAGAAAAATAAAATTTTGTTAGTTGATTCGTTTGCATCTGATTTGGTAAATCAAATTGATAGTGTGGATAATGTTGCTGATATCATGATTCTAAATGTGGATGATCTTGATGTATCTGATATCTTAAAAATTACAGAAAAAATATCAGACTTACAATTTCCACTCGCAATTTTGTTTTCTTATGTTCAAGAATTAGATCTTTTATCGGGTAAATTAAATAACAAATTAAGTCTAGAAAAGTATGATTTAAAGACAGATTTATATACATTAGTTGAAGATGCAAAGAATCAAGAAAAAACAATATTTTTGAGCTTATGATTGTTCAAGCTCCATATGATTATGATGCCGAAAGGCATGTACTAGCTTCAATTCTTTTGGATAAAGAAGCTTTGATTTTAGCTTTAGATAGATTAGAAAGTCATGATTTTTATGATGATAAGCATATTGTTATATTTTCAGAGTGTGTTGATCTTTTTTCTAAGTCAAAAGTTGTTGATATTGTCACTTTAAAGTCTTCACTTAAAAATAAAAATTTACTCGATAAGGCAGGTGGAGCAAAATATATAAATTCGTTGGTTTCTGTTTTACCAATTACAACAAATATTGAATATTATTGTAATATCATAAAAGAGCATTCTCTAAGAAGAAAGATTATTTCTCTATCAACAAAGATTTCGCAGTTAGGTTTTGATCATAGCGTCAATATTGACGAAATTATCAACATAGTTGAACAAGATATATTTGCGTTTTCTCAATCAAAATCTAAAAAATTATTTTTTCACATTAAGGAGATAATAGCAGAAATAAATGAAAAAATCGAAAATCCTGACAAATACAAGGATGATTTTAAAGGACTTTCAACGGGATTTGTAGGTATTGATAAGTATATTGGAGGTTTGCATCGTGGAGATTTAATAATTATCGCAGCTCGACCTTCGGTAGGTAAGACAGCATTTATGCTAGAGATTGCTAGAAATGTGGCAGTAAATATTCGTAAAAAGGTATTAATATTTTCCCTTGAAATGGGCAAAGAACAGGTAGGTGATAGACTTTTAGCTTTGCAAGCTGATGTTTCTATTGCGGATATTAGGATGGGAAATATCAGTGAACATAATTGGGAAGCTTGTCATGATGCCATGTCTGTACTTTATGAAAGTGATATATATATCGATGATACTCCGGGGTTGCATATTTTTGATTTGCGTACAAGATGCAGAAAGTGGCAGCTTGAATTTGGTATAGATGCTATTTTTGTAGATTATCTTCAGCTTTTGAGGGGAAAAAGTAGAGAAAATAGAGCTTTAGAAGTGTCTGAAATTTCTCAAGGATTAAAAAATATTGCAAGGGAGTTAAATGTACCAGTGGTGGCGCTATCACAGTTAAACAGATCTGTAGAAAACAGAAATGATCGTAGACCTCAATTATCGGATTTACGTGAGTCAGGATCTATAGAACAAGATTCGGATATAGTTATATTTTTGCATCGTGAAGCTTATTATAACAAAGATATTTTAGATGAAGAAAAAGATCTGGCTGAAGCAGTTATTGCTAAAAATAGAAATGGACCAACTGGTATTTCAAAACTTAGATTTATTGATTATTCTGCTAAATTTGTTGATTTTGAATCTAATGAATAAATTCTGATATAATTCAATATAAAAATAGGCCGAGGTGGCGGAACAGGCAGACGCGTCGGACTCAAAATCCGATCCTAGCAATAGGGTGAGGGTTCGATTCCCTCCTTCGGCACCAAAAAATATCCTTTTTTCTTCAATATCTGTAGAATAAATTAGTTTGTAGAACAGTTTTGATATAATTAATAGTCAATATTTTATATCTGCCGGAATGGCGGAACTGGTAGACGCGTTGGATTCAGGGTCCAATCCTTTTGTAGGGTGGGGGTTCAAGTCCCCCTTCCGGTACCATTATAATTTTAATAAAAATGTTATATACATTTTATATGCACATATTTGACATATATTGATAATTTTTTAAAATAATAACGTTGGTGAGACTGCCCATGTTTCTGGTAAATATTTACAAAATTGATATTTTAAATATCTTATCAAATCGTGT
>CAZDBO010000002.1:0-252730 GCA_964503755.1 uncultured Candidatus Saccharibacteria bacterium | reverse complement strand
AAACAGCAATGTGGATACATCATAATGGCAATGTAGGAATAGGTACAACAAGTCCGTCAGCTCAATTACACACAACCGGTACAGCAAGATTTGCAAACTATGCATCAGGAGCGAATGGAGCGATATTGAGGACAGATAGTAGTGGAAATCTATTGATAACGAACTTCACAGGTAATGCAAATGATGTACTATTGGGAAATGGAACATTTGGATCATTTAATGGCATAGGTTGGAGTTTAACAGGAAATAGTGGAACAAATCCGAGTAGTAATTTTATAGGGACAACGGATAATGTAGGACTGTCAATAAGAACAAACAATACAGAAAGGATGTTTATAGATGCAAATGGTAGAGTAGGTATTGGGACTAGTAGTCCTGGTAGTCGACTGGATATAAATAATGGGAAATTAAGAGTTCGTAATCCTATAGATTTGAGTTTAATTGGAACTTATGATACGCCAGGTGGTTTTGCGGTAAGTGCGTATGTATCTGATACATATGCATATGTTGCTGATGGTATTTCAGGAATAAGAATCTTAGATGTTTCTAATCCTGCTAATATTAGTTTGTTGACTACTTATGATACATCTGGTGATGCTTATTGGGTTTATCGTGCTGGTAGATACCTTTATGTTGCGGACGGTGCAGCAGGTTTTTTAAGGTTAGATGTTTCTAATCCCAGCAATCCGACATTAGATGGATCATATAATACTACAGGTAATGCTTATGCTTTTGTTATTTCGGGTAGATATGCATACGTAGCTGATGATACAAGCGGAATACAAATATTAGACATAGGAAACTGGCCTAATCCTGGTTTTGTTAGCAATTATGATACATCAGGAAATGCCTATGGAGTATTTATAGTTGGTCGATATTTGTATGTTGCAGATGGTAGTGCGGGATTATTAATATTGGATGTTTCAAATCCGGCGTCTCCAAGTCTGATTGGTAGCTATAATACTACAGGTACAGCAAATAATGTTTATGTGGTGGGAAGGTATGCATATATAGCAGATGGAACGAATGGTTTAGTGATAATAGACGTATCTAATCCGTCTTCACCTACATTAGTATCTACTATAGATACTTCTGATAATGCTAGATATGTTACATTATCATCAAATTATGCGTATGTCGCAAATGATGACGATGGAATGGATGTAATAGATGTTAGTGATGTTTCAAACCCCACATTGGTTACGACTTTCAATAATTCTGGTGGGAATGCTTATCATGTTTTCATTTATGGAAATCATGTTTATTTGTCTGATGGATTCAATGGCATACATGTTATAGACACTTTAGGGGCTGAGATATATTCATTATCGGCAGGGAGTATTAGATCAAATAATATAAATGTAAATGACTATGTAAATATTGGGAAAAGTTTAAATGTACATAGTGACTTAAATGTGGGTTTTGGAGGAATAAGAGTTGATGGGCCATTGTCTGTGATGCAGAGAACATTAGTTGTTAATCCAAGTGGTAATGTTGCTATCAATAATCTGACTGCATCTTATCGTCTTACAGTTAATGGTGAGGTACAGGTTAATAATTGTGTACGTAATTGGTCGGGTACACAGATAGCTGGTACTTGTTCGTCAGACATAAGATTGAAGACAAACATAAATAATGTTGAAAATATATTAGATAAGTTTTTACAATTACGTCCTGTATCATTTTATTGGACAGATGGTACAAACGATGAGTTAAATTATGGATTGATAGCTCAGGAGGTAGAAGATGTATTTCCAGAGTTGGCAGCAACGTTAGATAATGGTTATAAAGGCGTGAGATATGATAGTTATATGATGATATTCACAATACAGGCAATAAAAGAATTGAATGAAAAAGTGGAGAGTTATAGATATTTTGAGGTTGATGGTGATGATGAGAATAATATATTTACGGATAAGAATGTGAGAATAAATGGTGTATTGAGAATTGAAATGGTATCGATGAGATATGATGAAATATCAGAGGAGTTGATCATAGAAGGTAATTTAACAGTTAATGGTATACTAAAAGCTAAGGAAATTGTAACAGAAAAGATTAGTATTAATATTGTGCAAAATAATATTGGTACAGCAACTATCTTAGCAGGTGGGATTGAGGTATTGGTTCAAAATGAAAATGTTAATCAACACGCCAAAATATTTGTAACACCTGTAAACACGGATATAAGTTATCGAGTAGAAAAACTGGATGGAATTGGATTTAAGATAATTATTGATACTATGATGACAAGTGATGTAAGTTTTGATTATTTGATAGTTTATGCACAGTAATAAAAATTGACTAACCGTTTTTGTAATGATATAAATCATTGCTTATGCTCTGGGCAAATGATCTAAGAAACGGCACAGTATTTAAATACGAAGGAAAAATTTGGGTTGTTATAAATTATGAGTTTATCAAGATGGGTAGAGGTAGTGGTACTGTCAAAGTCAAAGCACGTGACTTGATAACAGGTGCTACTGTAGAAAAAGGTTTTAGCCAACAAATGCGTTTTGAACAAGTGAATGTATCTAAAAAAACAGTTCAATATCTTTATCATGATGAAACTTATGCTTATTTTATGGATAATGAAACTTATGAACAATATCAGCTTGATTATGAGAGAGTGAAAGAATCTTTAATGTTTGTTCCCGAGGGAGAGAGGGTTATTATGATTTTTGTTGAGGGTAATCCTTTAAATATTGAGATTCCCAAATCTGTCGATCTCAAAGTAACCTATACAGAGCCTGCAGTAAAAGGCGATACTACCTCTGGTGCTATGAAAAAAGCTCAGTTAGAAACTGGTCTAGAGATACAAGTACCGTTGTTTATAAATATTGGCGATGTAATAAAGGTAAATACAGATGATATAACTTACTCCGAAAGGATTTCTAAAGCTAATTAAATTCTGATCACAATTTGATTTATTTTTCAATATTTTTACTTTTATTCTCTTTGTATTAAAATTAAATTATGAATGAAAGTGATGTATTAAATAATTTTTTAGCGTATTATTTGTTTCTAGATACTGAAAAAACATCTGATACTGTTAGATTTTATATTTTTTTAGTTTTCTTAATAATCTGGATTTTATTCGGTTTTGCTGGATTTATCGATTTTATAAAAAGATATAGTGTTAGGTCATTTATAATTTATATATTTATTTTTATTTTGTTCGTAGTATCTGGTGTAGTTGGATATTTTTTTTATCGTATTATTCGTTCACCTTATACTATTGAAGAAAAAAATATTCTTGATCTTGAGAAAAAATTTTTCTTTGGTGTTGCAGGAAAGATATCTATATGTCTTAATTGTAATCATATGTTGTTAGAAGGGCAAAAATATTGTACTAATTGTGGATATCAAAACAGGATTAATTGTAAAAATTGTGGCTATGTTATTGATTATACTCATAAATATTGTCCTGATTGTGGCACTAATGTAGATTTAGAGACATCAGAAATTTATAAAAAGATTGAAAATAATCATGTACATAAGGAAAGTAGTTTTGCAAAAAATTTATCTGTATATTTGCGTGATTTTGCTAGAAAATTAATTGATTTTTTTAATAATTTTGACATTGATAAATATAAAAATATTTATGATTTGAAAAAAAATGTTGTAATATCTCCTTCAAATGTTAGTCCAGATAAGACAGTAAACAAAAAAATTAACATTACTCAAGACGAGATTAAATTGAATATTGCAGGGGATAATATTGCAAATCCAAATTCTCAAAAAAGAGTAAAAAAAAATAATAATAAAACTAGACGAAAAAACAAAAACAAAAGGAGAAAATAAACTTATGAGATTTGAGGTGAGTTTTGATGATATCGATGTTGGTAAAAGACTAGATCTTTATTTGTCTATCAAAATACCTTATTCAACGCGCAAATGTATTAAAGACATAATCGAGAGTAATCAAGTTAAGGTTAACGAAAAAATTTGTTATAAGGCGGGATATAAAGTGTGTCCTGGAGATGTGATAGAGTTTCCAGATATAAAACCTGTTACAAAAAAGATTGAGTATAATGATAAATTTGATTTGGATATTATCTATGAAAACGATGATTTTCTCATAATAAATAAACCTGAGGGCGTTTCTGTTCATCCTACTTCGAGTTCACAAAATGATACTATTGCTAACAAAATTGTTACGCTTTATAAAGATTTGCCTGGTGATATGCTTAGGCCTGGTATCGTACATAGATTAGACAAAGCCACATCAGGACTTTTGATTATTGCTAAAAATCCCAAATCTCTTTGGTGGTTAACTCGACAGTTTGCAGAGAGAAAAGTAGAGAAAAGATACTTATCAATTGGCATTTCAAAAGCACAATTTTTTAATAAAGATCAAATTATTGAACACTCATCATATATTTATAGACATCCTCTTGATCGTAAGCTTTTTGTTAGTTCTAAAGATGCAAAATCACAAGGAAAATATGCTAAAAGTATATTTACAGTATTGGATTTTAAGACATTAAATGGATATTGTTTATACCTGTTTGATGTACAAATACTTACAGGTCGTACTCATCAGATTAGAGTACATCAAAAAGATCTAAATGCACCAGTGTTGGGTGATGATATATATATGTTTAAAAAATTAAAAGAAGAAATAAAGAATAATCATTTGACGTCTGGTAGGTTATGTTTACATGCATATTCTATCGAATTTATAAATTATGACGGTAAGATTTATAAATTTAGAGCGCCTATTTCTGATGTATTTTTAAAATATTTCACTAATATTCCTGTTTAATTTTTATGAAAAATATAAATAAAAGTAAACTAATTTTAAAGGTTATTGCAGATTTTTTATTGCGGTTTTTAGATAAGAGTAAAAGAAAAAATCATATCAAGCAAAACAAAAAATCATCACCATTTACAAATACAAAAAATTACGATTTCAAAAGTTCAAAAGGAATAAGGTGGTGGATATATCTGGGTATTTTATTTGTATTATTAACGCTCATTGCGGTAACATTTTTGATGTATAGACAAAAATTCCTAGAGAATGAGTTATTTAATCAGGTATCCTATTTCAAAAGCGAATGTGATGAAAATTATTATAAAAATCCATTAATTACTTTTTTACTAATAGATGAGTCGGATATTAAGAAAGGAGCATTTTTATATATTTTTTCTAAAATGGAGAAAAGTAATTATTATTTTTTCGACATTTCAGTTGTTGATTTTGTTATTGATAATTTTGGTAATACAGGTAAATTATACGATTTTATTCGACGCAATGAGGTTTATTTGGAAAAACGAAAACTTATTGATTCAATAAAATACTTTGCAATAAATCAGATGAATATAAAAATTGATTTTGTTGTTTATTCAAAGAATGACGCATTTTATGATTTTTTAAATTCAGCCAAAAATCTATGGCAGAGAACATTTTTTTTAAGTAATTTCAATTATGATGCCGATAATGAAAATTTATTCACTAATTTGTGTCTAGAAGATTTCAAATATGTGATAAATAATATTAATTCTTATTCGACAAAATCAGAGAAAAACATTAATAATATTGATGATATTGGTATTTTTAGAATAATTGACAATTTACAGATAAGAAAAGAGCAAGCTAGAATCTCTATTCATAACTATGCTGTCGATTCTTATATAGCTGATAGATACACGAATTTACTAAGTAATTATGGGTTGAACATTGCATCTGTTGACACATTTGAGGAAGAGCGAAACAAAACTAAAGTTTTAGTACGAAGTAATTATAAAGATAGTTATACTTTAAGTATCATTAAATATTTACTATCAATTAATCAAACTAATATTGAAATAGAGATAAATAACGCTATATTTTCGGAGATTCAGATAGAATTGGGTACAAAAAGCGTTTTTTAAACCTTATAATGCTGTATTATTTTATTCATATCGGGTGTTTGTGTTATTTCATCACTTGCTACTTTTCCTATACTGATTTCATCCTCTAAACAAGTTTTATTTTCTCTCCAAAATACTCCAAGAGTTATTTCCTCTAAATTATCACTTGTATAAATATTGTGTAAATTATTTTCATCCTTAATTATTTTTATTCGTTCATTAAACCAGCCATAAGTATTGTGTTTATTAAACGTTATACATGGTTGTAATACATCAACAAAAGAGAATCCTTTATGTTTTATTGCATCTTTTAAAGTTTCTAATAAATGATGTGGATGTCCACTGAAAGTGCGTGCTATATAACTGCATCCAACAGAGTGGAGAAGCTTAATTGGATGTATTGGATCTTCTAAGTTGCCATCTGGTGTGCTTTTTGTCTTGACTCCTTTTTCTGTCCTAGCGGATGCTTGACCGGTTGTTAGCCCATAAAGTTGGTTGTCATGTAATATGTAAGTAATATCTATATTCCTTCGGCACACATGAATCAAATGTCCTATACCAAGACCAAGTCCTCCACCATCACCGGACATTACAATTACCTTTAGATCAGGATTTACAAGCTTTATTCCTTGAGCAACTGGCAATGCTCTTCCATGCAATCCATAAAACGAATAAACATTTGTAAGTTCAGCACCCTTGCTGTGACATCCGACATCATAAACAATCACTATTTTTTCTACTGGTATATCTAATTCAGTTAGAGCTCTTTGCAACATATATAAGATCGGTACATTACCACAACCAGGACACCATCTGCATTTTTTGTTTGTATGTATATTTGTGTTTTTATTTAAGTTAATGCTCATAACTAAATTAAATTTTGTTCATTTAAAAATTCAATTACATCTTCTGGAAAAATTGGCCTACCATCGTATTTTAATAATTTTCCTGTAAATTCAATTTCTAGTTCATATTCTAATATTTGTGCTAATTGACCTGTGAAATTATTTTCAACACAAAAAATTTTTTCATAACGTCCGATGGCTTCTTTTATATCGTCTGATGGTAATGGAAATAAAGTATTTAATGCTATTAATTTAATATTTTTATTATTTAGTCGTCTTATGTTTTCCAGTATGCTACCAGTAGTGCTACCCCATGTTATAAGAACTATTTCCGCATTTGGAGAACCATAAACATTTATTTCTGGTATTTCTTTTCCTATAAATTCTACTTTTTTCCATCGTTTTTCTACTTTGTTTTTACGGTTTGATGCTGTTTCATTTGGATACCCATATTCATCAGATTCATCTCCACTAGCAAGGTGGATACCATTTTTCTGTCCTGGTATGGTTCGCATTGACACTCCGTTTGAAGTAATTTCATATCTTTTGTATTCCGGCATTCGTTCTAATTTATCTTCAGTTAGGAGACTTGTGCGACTGTTGCGTATCGTTGTGTCTTTCCATTCATAGTTTATAAAACTTTCTGATAGATATTTATCTAATAAAATAATCACAGGTATTTGGTAATTATCAGCAATATTAAGAGCTATTTGTGTAATTTTTCGTGCTTCATCATGTGATGTTGGTGCAAATACTACTCTTGGGAATTCATCTTGTGAAGCGTGTAATACAAATTGCAGATCTCCTTGAGCTGTCCATGTGGGTAATCCTGTTGCTGGTCCTGGTCTTTGAGATACTATTATCACAAGAGGAGTTTCTGTTATGGCAGCTAATCCTAATCCCTCTACCATCAAACTAAAACCACCTCCTGATGTTGCTACCATACTTCGAGCACCAGCAAATGATGCACCTATTGCCATGTTTATAGCTGCGATCTCATCTTCGCTTTGCTTAACAACTATTTGATATTCTTTCTGCCACTTTATAAAAAAGTCTAGTATGGTTGAGGATGGAGTCATTGGGTACCCGGCATAAAATTTTATTCCACCTTCTATACCTCCGATACCTACTAATTCGTTACCAGATAAAAATAGATTATTTACTAACGTATTTTGGTTATTAGAAAAAAATTTTGATTTATACAAATTTGAACAATCACTTGTGTATCTGTATATTAGATCTATTGCTGTTAAATTAGGGTCAATATTCTTTATATTATCAAATACCAATTTGCATTCCTCAACTAATTTTTGTTGTTCTATTCCTATTAAGTTGCAAAAGAAACTTATAAAACACAGATTTTTCATCAATTTATGGATTTTGTGTAGTCTTAATATTTGTGATACTTCGACTTCTAAGATCTCACAAGAAATATTGATTAAATCATCTATATTAGGTTTAACTATCTTAGGATCTACTATTATGATTGCTCCTTCATTTAATTCATGTTTATGTTCTTCAAAAGTTTTATCATCAAGACATATTAATACATCTATTAATTTTGTCGTACTATAAACAGGGTATATAGAGTAAGTAATACGAACTGAATTATGTCCGCCTTTGATCAAAGATGGGTATTCATCATATAAAAAAACATTGTATCCATGCTTAATTAATAATCTGCTTAACAAATGACCACTACTTTTGACGCCTTCACCAGCTGCACCACCAATGAGAATTGTTTTAGTCAATATATTCAGTTCTTTTTTCGTGTTGTTTTTTAACATTATTAACAATATAGATTAATAAAATTTTACATAAATGAAAAGTGAGAATTAGACAGAATATCTAGCACTAGCGTTTTGTGTTTGCTGAGACTGGTTGATTGATTTGTTAAAACAATATATTGGTACTGTTTGATTTAGAATCAAGATCTCGATATAGGTTTGGATTTAATAAAATACAATTATCTAAATGTGGCAATGATTTTGTGAATTTTTCTGATTTTGTCATTTTGTTGATGAATTCAATCGCACCTTTTAAGCTAGCATCTAGATTATCTAATTTGGCAATCAATATTGCTTCTGGTGAAGCGGGTAGGGCAGGGGATCCGTACTCTAATTTGCCATGATGTGATAGAATTATATTGCTTAAAACCTGTAATTTGGGTGATTTATAATCAATATCTAATGCAATAGCTGCTTCAATAAATATTTCATTGCTTCTTGTTATATGGCCTTTTAGTGCACATAATTCTGTCTTTTCGGCAAAATAATGCTCATCTGTCACATATTCTTCGATTTTGCCAATATCTTGCAATAATGCGCCTGCAATAAGCAAATCTTCGTTTAGCTCATAAATATATTCATATATCTTTTTGATAGCCAGTGCTTCTAAGGCTATATTAATACTATGTTCGAGTAGCCCATATTTACCGCTATGATGATTGGACTTAGATGCAGGGAATACAATAAATATGTTGTAATATTTTTCTAGAAATATATATGAGCATATTTTTTTTATGTTCTCATCTTTGATTTGAGATATTAGATTTTTTAGTTTGACGATGTATTCTTCTGCTTTTGAGTCATCCATGCTTTTGTGGATGAATGTATCAGAGATATTCTCGGGTTTTTCAGCATTCCAAAAAAATCTTATTATCTTAGCATTTGTTTGACTATTATATCTTTCAATTGATATTTCTATACAAACAAATTTTTCTCTAATATTTTCAAACCATTCAATACCTTCATTTTTTTCTACATCGAAATAGCGGCCTATAATATCACTTTTGCCATCAGTAAGTATTATTTCTATGTATTGTGAATTGTTTTTTGTTGCTCTTATATTGATACTTTTCAAGTAAATAAATCCTATGTAAGTCTTTCCTTCTTGTACATTTGATAAGTTAATTATGTCCATTTTATTTTATTAATGAATTGACAATTCTTATATTTTCGGCGTCAGGGCCTTGATTGTCAAATCCTGGGACTTCTAGTATAAAAGAATGGTTTTTTAAGTATTTATTATTTAGAATTTTTTCAAAAGTTGTTATTCCTATTTTACCTTGGCCTATGTTTTCGTGTCTATCTTTGTGAGAGTTAAATTCGGTTTTACTATCATTTAAGTGAATCAGATCAAATTGATCTCCAAAGTAAGAAATAAGTCGATCTATAAATTTCTCACATTTATTCACAATATCATAACCCGATGCAAAAGAATGTTGAGTATCTATACATATTTTGATTCTATTGTTCTCGATGGATTCCAATATTTCTTTTAAATGTTCAATTTTACCCCCGATTAAATTACCGGCTCCAGCACTGTTTTCAAGGTATAGAAAAGAATTTTCTGATGTTTCTGCAAGTATTCTTTTTATATTATTTATAACTTTTTTAATACCTTCATCCATCGATATTTTGGCAGATCCAAGATGTACTACGACACCATGAAAACCGAGCAATGCCGAAGTATTTAATGTTTTGATTAGATTATTCACAGATGATTCAACGATATTTTCTTTTTCTGATGCAAGATTGATAAGATAAATAGCATGGGCATATATTTTCTTAATTTGTTCTTTATATTTTTCTTTAAATACCAAAAATTCTTCTATTTCACTTGTTGAGTATTCCCTAAAAATATATCTCTGAGGTGGTGAAAGAAATATTTGAAAAGCGTTAGCTCCTATGTTAACTGCATTTTGAAAGCTATTTTTTATACCACCTGCAGCTGATACGTGTGCACCTATTAACATTTGTTGATTTTATGATATTTTGATTAGATAATAAACTATGTTTAAAGACAAGATCTTTTTTGCCAAAGATCGTGTTCTACAATTTTTCTCTCAGAATAGAGAGAATATTGTTTTTTATCTTAATTTAATTGTTGTCTTTTTGATTATTGTATTGGGAGGTTTTGTATTTGTAAAGTATTATAATCAGATAGAGAATACTATATTTAGTAGTTCTGATAGGAATTCAAGAACTCAAAACAAGGCCGAAATAAATAATATTCAATACATAGTGATAGATATTAATGGTGCAGTAAATAAACCAGGAGTTTATACTTTAAAATCAGGAGACAGAATAATTGATGCTATTAATATTGCTGGTGGATTACACGATGATGTGGATCTTGTTTATGTTGCTCAAAAAATAAACAGAGCACAAAAGCTTGTTGATGGACAGAAAATTTACATTCCATTTCGTTTTCAAAATAATATGACAGTAGTACAAGACGAAGAAAACGTGGAAGAACAGACTAATACATCAAAAATAAGTATAAATAGTGCTTCACAAGAAGAATTAGAAAGATTAGAGGGAATAGGGCCTGTAACAGCACAAAAAATTATACAAAATAGACCGTATAGTACGTTAGATGAATTGGTCACTAAAAAAGTAATCTCTGAAAACCTTTTCAATAAAATAATTAATGAAATTGAACTTTGAAATCTGGAATCAGATACGATATTCGTATATTTTTACATACGCTTTTTGGTTTTATTTTAGCTTTATATTGTTTTTTGTAGGTTTATATTTTGATCTTTTCATTTTATGTACTTTATCAATATTTGTGTCTGTTTTTATTGTTTTTAAGATGTTTCAGGTTCATTCTAAGCTTGCTTTTGTAATATTTTTCATTTTTATTTTTCTTTTTATGTACATTAATTCTTATGTTTTTAAGTACGAGATTAACTTTGATTCCAAATATGATTATATTTGTGGTTTTATACGCGATATAGATTCGCGATACATTCATTTAGTTTTGGCATATTCTGAAAAAGGTATTTTTGCTGTGCCAGTTAGATTACGTAAGGATGATGTATTAGATGTTGTAGAAAATCCAGTTAAATTGAGTAGTTTATGTATAAAAAATGACTTTTTGATTAAGAATTTTCGATCAAATGAAGTCATAATAGAATTTGATGAAAATATAGAAGTTGAATATAAAAATAATTTTTTATCTTTAACTTTAGATAAAATACGGAATTTTCTTGTTCAAAATGTTTATATGTATTTAGGTGAAAATACAAAATATTTCCTGGCTATTGTTTTTGGAATACAAGATTATTTGGATTCTGAGGATAAAAAGAATTTTAATGAAATTGGTTTGGCTCATGTGTTGGTTGCCAGTGGAGCTAACATACTTTTGGTAATTATGGTTATAAGAAAAATAGTATCTTTGTTTAGATTGAAAAATAGTAGATTATTTACAGAGTTAATTGCTGTTTTATTTTATTTGTTATTAGTGGGATTGGAAGGATCATTAACTAGGGCTTTTTTGTTTTTTATTATTACTCTGATAAGTTTATCGAGTTCAAGACCAATAGGAGTTTTGGACAAACTTATTATGACTATTTTCTTTACAGTTCTTTTTATCCCATCTTTTTTTAATACAATAAGTTTTAATTTATCATTATGTGCGTCATTTGCGGTTATCTTTGCATCTGATATTGTTTCTGCTTTTCAGTTGAATAAATATGTAGGCTATATAATGCAAAATTTTATTATTGTATTTATAACAAGTTGTATAACTGCGTTTTATTTTAAAAATTTTAATTTGACAGGTATTTTTTCTAATCTGATAGTTTTACCTATTATTGAAGTAATAGTGATTTTAGGCGTAATATCTTTTTTGATAGTGTTAATATTTTCTTTGCCTTTATTTAGCTTGTTAGAGAATTTGTTTTTTATGATACACAACTTATTAATTAATTTTTTGCTACTGATTATGAACTTGATAGGAAATATATTTGATACTAAACTCAATTTTTATCTTAGTCTTGATTCTATTCATTTGGTTATCTTATTAGTGATTTGGATTATTATATGGTCATATTTGGTTTATAACAAACGTATAAACTTGTATATAAAAACATTATCCAAATTTGAAGATATTTCGTATAATGAATTTATTTCATTTTTATTAAATAAAAGATAACTTATGAAAATATTAGGAATAGATGTTGGCTATGATCGTTGTGGTTATGCAATTTTTGATTTGCATAGTCCGATGACTCCAATAGATTATGGTTTAATAGTTACCGAAAAGAATGTCGAAATGAAACTTAGACTTAGAAAATTAAAGAATTCGTTACGTGAAAATTTGGCTTTTCATAATGTAGAATTGGTTGTTTTAGAAAAGTTATTTTACAATAGAAAAAATACTGTATTTGAAAAGATATGTATGGCAAAAGGCGTAATTATGGAATTTTTTGCAGATATAAAAGTAATAGAACTAGAGCCTAAAAAAGTAAAAAAGGATATACTTGGCTCAGGTGATCTCAACAAAAGTGATATAAAAAGAATATTAAAACGAATAATACATGTGAATGATATGGATCGACTTAAGGACGATATAATAGACGCAATTTTGCTAGCGTATTATGGAGTAAGATTGGTGCAATTTTATGGTGTAAAATAAAAATTAAATAAATGATTGGGTATTTGAAAGGTAAAATATTGTTTTCTGATGGCGAGAATGTTATCTTTTTGGTAAATAATATAGGTTATGAGGTTATCTTTTATAATAATATTCCAAAAAGTGATTGGGATAAAGTTATTGATTTGTTTATTGTTACAAAGATAAGCGAGTACAGTCAACAACTCTATGGTTTTAGTACTTATGAAGAAAAAAAAATCTTTTTATCATTAGATATCAGCGGGATTTCATCTAAAATTATTGCAAAAATACTATATATTTTGAATATAAAAACAGTTGATGATTTAAAGAGAGTGACTTTAGATGAACTTACAAAAGTACCAGGAGTAGGGAAGACTACTGCAGCAAAAATAATGTTTAAAATTTCTGGAATACTTAAAAACGATAGCCTCTTTGAGGAAATAAATTCTAATTATCCAAAGTCCTTTAATGAGGCTGTCTCTTATTTAGTAAAGTTAGGTTTCAATAGAGATGTTTTGATTGCAAAATATAATCCTAATTTATTTGTTAATTTAACTACTGAGGAGATTATAAAAATATTGATAAGAAATAAAAATCAGGAATGAATAATAATTTACCAATAAAAAAGAATGATGATGAAATAGAAATTACATTGCGAGCGAAAAGTTTTAGTGATTTAATAGGTAGAGATGAGTTAAAAAGAAAAATCAAAGTTTTAATTGATGCCGCAATGAGTAGAGGGGATGTCTTGGAGCATATACTTTTTTATGGTCCACCCGGTCTTGGTAAAACAAGTTTTGCATATGCAATTGCAACAGAGATGAAATCTAACATTGTAGTTACTTCTGGTCCTGCCTTAGCTACGAAGGCCGATTTAATTTCTATTTTCAGTAATGTAAATAGAGGAGATATTGTATTTATAGATGAAATACATAGGCTTAGTAGAGTATTAGAAGAGTTTATTTATCCTATTTTAGAAGATTTTGTGATGGATTTTACTTTAGGAAAAGGAGCATTAGCAAAAGTTATAAGGATCGATGTGCCAAAATTTACTTTAATTGGCGCAACAACACAGATAGGACTAATCAAAGGTCCTTTGCGAGATCGTTTTGGAGTTGTATTTAAAGTTGATTTTATGGACATCGGAGATTTGACTAAGGTGGTATTGCATGTTGCAAAAAAAATGAATTTAAAGATAGATCAGGAAGCAGGATTAGAAATAGCAAAACGTTCACGTGGTACTGCAAGAATCGCTATAAAATATTTAAAAAGATGTCGTGATTATGCTCAAGTTATTTTTAAATCTGATCGTATAAATCTTGATCATGTAGAGAGCGCTTTTGAAGATCTGGAAGTTGATGAACTTGGTATAGATAGTCAGATGAGGCATTACATGAGAATTTTAAATTTGAATTACAATAATGGGCCTGTTGGTTTATCAAATCTAAGTATGAGCATGTTTGAAGATGCAAAAACCATAGAAGAGTTATATGAACCTTATCTTATTAAGATTGGGTTCATAAAAAGAACTACTAGAGGAAGAATGTTAACACAAAAAGGTATAGACTATATTCAAAATATATTATCGCAAAAACGATTATCATGAAATTCAACATTAAAAATTTTTTACTAAATCTCGGCGCATTAATCTTGATAACTTTATTTCTTAGAATAGGTAGACTAGATGATGATGCTGTTTATCTTTTTTCCATATTGATGGGATTTGTCTACTATTTTCTACTTTATTCAATCTACAATTTTAATATTACACCGAAAGCTTATTTCACTGTTCTTTTTATACCATCTGTTTTTGTTTCTGCGTTTGTATTACTTTATAACTTTTTAATTTTAGATTTACAATTCTTTTTAGAAGTAATAATTTTGGCTTTTTTCTTTTTGATAATGTATCTTTTTGTAGAAGTACAAAAGGTTATTAATGATAATTATTATTCATATGTACGAGAATATAAATCAAATTTGACTTTTAATGCATTTCTTATGATATTAAGCCACTTTTTATTGTCTTTTGCTCTTTACAATATTCCTGTTAATGACAATATTTTGTCATTTATAGTTTCAATTTTATTTAGTGGAATTTTACATATAGTGGTCTTGTTTTTATTGCATGAAAAATACAGAAGTATGATTTTAGGTTTATTGGTATATTTTTATTTTGCTGTATGTGTAGCTTTTCTGTACATGGTTGGGTTTATAAATTCAGAAAAGATAGTTTTTGTTATTTTTGGATTTACATTGTTATTTAAATTGCTGCAAGACTCGATAATATATGAAGGTAAGATGAAATTAAAAAAATCAGCCTATATTGAGATATTTTTGCATCTATTTATAATTACGGCTATTTTAATATATTCTGCTTTTTAAAATATTAAATAAATGAAGATCAATCGAAAGAGTAGGGAGTGGATCTTCTCTTTTCCCTCCCTATTACTCTACTACTTTATTATTTGGGGATTTATCATTTATTGCATTGATGTAAATTTCGCGTTAGTAAAAACTTTGAAAAGTAAGTAAAAAACAAATGGAAGAGATGAAAATCAAAATATTTCAAAATTTTATTGTATAAAGGAATTTTTCTTGCAAATACAAAATCGAGTATAAGGGATATTATACTCGGTTAATATGTTTCAGACTAGGGAGGAGTAATATCTTATGCATTTCTCTATTCTTTTTATGTATTTTTTGTTTTTATTATTCATCTTTTTTAATTATTTAAATTGAATTGAAATTAAGAAATTTTTCTAATCGAATTACACTTAAATTTGTTTGTCTGTATGTTTGGGATTTTTTTATGGTTTTAATAGTTGTTAATAATATTCTTATATTATCGAGATAAACAAGTGCATTAAGATGATTTATTCTTAAATTAAGAAATTTTGACATATTAATAAAAATAAAAAATGCTGTATACATATTGCCAAGGCAGCGTGGCAACTTTGTATACAGCTTGAATCGTTTATATATTGAAGCAAGTCTCAAACATATTGTCAAGTATTTAGACTTTGTGATTAAAACAAATGTACAAAATACGCACTGTTATTGTTTAAATAGATTAGATTTAATTTTATTCTAAACTGGTATAATTTAAAATATGATATATTTACTGCCCTACAAAAAAGAATTTTTACTTGAAATTCAAAATAACAATTTTAGCTTAGAAACTGTATACAACTATTGTCGTGATCTAACCATTATCGAAGCATTTTTAAATATTTATAATGTTGATTTCAATCAATTACGCAAGAAACATATTACATTTCTGAAAGGATTTTTAATGGATCCAAATTATTTAGAAAAAATAGTTAATTGGTGGAAAAAGAAAAACGAAGAATTGACTGATAAAGAAAAAACTGAATGTCAAGATTTTTTCGATTCATTTACAAATAGACCATCCAGACGTGAAAAAAATAAGTCTCTTTCAGCACGTAGTATAAATAGAATTTTGTCTTGTTTTCGTACTTATCTGAAATATCTTGCAGATTTTGATCTTTTGGAAATGTTACCAATATCTTCAGATAGTATAAAATTGGTTAAACTAGAAAAAAAGAAGATACAAGTTGCTGAGCTTGATGAACTTATTAAACTAATGGAGTTTCCTTCAATTTATGAAAAAAATGATCTTGTTGCTAGTCGTAACAGAGCTATCTTAGAACTTTTATTTTCTAGTGGTTTGCGTATTTCAGAGCTTGTTAAATTGAATCATGCGGATATAAATGATGAAGGAAAGGTCTATATCCAAGGTAAAGGAAAAAAACAGAGATTTATTTATATTACTCCTAGAGCCATGTATTATATCAAAGAATATTTAAAAAAAAGAACAGATAATCTACCGGCCCTTTTCGTACCTACACGTGGTGGACGTAATGGATCTAAAAATCCTAGAATATCAACTAACTATATTCAGGAAAAAATTGCGCTCTATAGAAAACTTCTAGGGATTGTAGTACCTACATCACCACATTCATTTAGGCATGGGTTTGCAACTTATTTGGCAGAAAATGGTGCTAGTCCAGCAGCAATACAGATATTGCTTGGTCATGAATCTCTAAACACTACAGATAGATATGTTCATGCTGGTGATAAATTCGCACAAGAAACGCACAGAAAATATCATCCCCTTTATAATAATTAAATTTTAGTCTTCGTTTTTATGCTATAATAAAATGTCATTTAAAATGGTGATAGTAGCTCAGTTGGTTAGAGCGCCTCTCTGTGGAAGAGGAGGTCGCGGGTTCGAGTCCCGTCTTTCACCCCATTCGTATTTTTAATAAAAATAAAAAGATTTCTTATTCACGTTTAATATATGTATATATAACAAATTGTGTTTATGTGTGATATTCATCGGTTGATACGATCAGGACTACTGAATTCAAGATTGGTCGAATCCTCTAATTTAGTTAGTTTAATAACTAGGACAAGAACAATATTAATACTTTCAGCTCTGTCGTCTTTTTAATTCGTCTAGTGTTTTACTTTCTTTATTTTTCGAATCTAGCCATCCGTTTGCGCCTCTTCCTTTTGTAAAACCAGAAGCAGCACTTGGAGAGGAAAAAATTAATTTTCTTTCATTTGAGCTATATCTGTTCTGGGTAATTTACCTAAAGGTGGAACACTTTCGTTCTGTAGTATAACCGTATTGTTATTTTTGACTTGTTGAACAATTTTACTTTCTAAATATTTTACATGGGCTTTTGTCAGATTATCATCCTCAGAGGTAAATACCATGACAACATTCCAGAAATCTTTGTTGTTTTTGTTGTTTTTGTTGTGGTGTCTTATTCCTTTCGAGAATTCCTCAGCTTCTCCAACGTATTGAGAATTTAGATCTTCTTGATTTTCGTGATTATTTAATGTGCTTTCTAAGCTATTTCTAGGTATTAGATACGCAATACCTGTCCAGTTTGATAACTCTACAATCTTGGTACCTGTCGGCTCTCCATCGGCTAGAAATATTTTTATTGTTTTAGGTTTTTGATTGTTCACATTCACTTTTTTATCTCCTCAAGATAAATATTATTATTTTCAAGCCCAATTCTCCAAAAATTTTCATCTTCTACATCGAGTCCGATATCAGCGAATATATCTTTTACATAGTTTGAACAACCGGCGGAAAGCACATGTCTTACTTTATTGATATTTTCTCTATCTTCTTTATACAAAGCTTGTAAGGTTTTAGAGATTATTAGACCACTCGCGTAGCTATAAACATAAAAAAAGTATCTGATATGATTGATATAGACCCAATATTTTTCAAATCCTTTCATGTCAACACTACTGCCTAAATATGTAGACATTTCCTCGACGAACATTTGATCAATATCTTTTGAAGATAAGTATCTTTTACTTTTAAACTCTTCATGTAATCTTCTTTCAAAAGAATAAATAGCTATCTGTCTATGCACTGAAGATATAAAATCATCTAACTTATTTACAATAAAAGCAATTCTATCATCATTTTTTTTAACATGACTTAAAACAAAATCAGTAACTAAATCCTCAAAAAATGTACTAGCAACCTCTGCAATTGCAGTACTATAGTCGCAGTATACTCCAGGTTGTGTAGTTCTTGTAAGTTCAAAATGAATTGCGTGCCCAGTCTCGTGTGCGATTGTAGAAATATCATTCAGTGTGCCGGTGTAATTTAACAAGATAAACCCTGGTATTTGTTTTGCAAAACCCATGAAAAATGCTCCACCTCTTTTCCCTTTTTTAGGTAAAAAGTCTATATGCCCGTCGATTAACATCTTTTCAAATATTTGAGCGTATTCGTTTCCGATTTCATTTAAACCGTTGTATACTAACTTTATAGCTTCACCAGAAGAGAATTTTTGTTGTACATCACCGTATTTTAATAATCTTTCATTGTATTTTAATTTTCTTTTACCTAATAATTTTGCTTTAGTTTTGTAGTATTCTTGAGAGAATGAGTAATTATTCTTCACTGCATTAACAAGAGAATCAACGAACTCTTCTGATACTTCATCATTCAAAAGCCTTTTTTGTTCGGGATTAGAATATTTTCTAAGTTCATCTATTGTTTTTGAATATTCAAGTACGCTATTAATTTCTGCTTCTATGACTGGACTCCATTTCTCAAATATTTTATTTAAAGCGTATACTGCTTTATCCCTTTTCACTTTTGATATATCTTTTGTTGATATCGTAAGTAATTCTTCAAAAGTGGATTTTTTTTCTACTCCCTCTTCTTTTATTTTTCCAGTTGATGTTGATAGTAGTTTACTTGTTAGGTCTTTCCAGTTTGATAATGCAGTCTTTGATAATGCAAAAAGAATATTTTCTCCCTCTTCTGAAAGTCTGTATTTGGCATCTTCAAGAGTTATTTCTAGTAGATGTTTATATTTAGAAAGCTCAGGTTTATTTATTATTTCTGGATTCTCTTTTAGATACTTAACTATCTTTTGACGATGAGATTCAAAATTTTGTTGTATGTATTTTTCTATATCAAAAATTTTATTTTCTAAAGATTTAGCTTCGTTATCTTCACTATTTAGGGAAAGCCTTAGCTCTACATATACTGATGCTACTAGATACTCACCATGATCTTCCAAAATTTTGTTGAATTCATTGAGATATTCTAACAATGTCTCAATATTCTCAACTATATTTGTATTATTCCATCGATTAAAAAAATCTGTATATTTTTTATTTTCATATGAGATAAGTGATTCTATAGAGTCTACATTGAATTTATTTAATATAACCTTAAGATCCCACTCAGTATTATATTTTTTTGATGACATAATCAGAGATTATAAAGAAATTAAGACAAAAATACTATCTATCCCCATTTAATAGGTTCTTGATTGAGTGATTCTAATATTTTGTTGATTTTGCTGAATGGTTTTGATCTTAAAAATCCTCTATTGGCGGATAATGGTGATGGATGGGCTGATTTAATAATAAAGTGTTTATTTTTATCTATCAGCGTTTCTTTTTTTTGTGCATGACTACCCCATAGAAGAAATATGATCTGATTTTTATTTTCTGAAATTATTTTAATTACACTATCTGTGAAAGTTTCCCATCCTATGTTTGCATGCGACGTAGGTTTGTTTGCTTCTACAGTAAGTATTGTATTCAAAAGTAATATTCCTTGCTCTGCCCAGTCTGAAAGATTTGTTTTTTGTCTTTTAATATGTAAGTCATTTTCTAATTCTAAGAAAATATTTTTAAGTGATGGAGGCGTTGTAACTCCTTCTGGGACCGAAAATGCCAGACCGTGTGCTTGATTTGGGCCATGATATGGATCCTGCCCTAATATTACCACTTTGAGCTTATAAAACGGGCAGAGATTAAATGCATTGAAAATATTTTTACCTTTTGGATATATTGTTTTTGTTTTATATTCATTTCTTAGAAAATTAGCTAAATTTATAAAATATTCTTTTTCAAATTCTTCTTTGAGTACTTCATACCAACTATGTTCTATTTTTACTTGCATAAATATAAAATTCTATCTATGGATTATCTCAAATTCAATCTACTAACATTAAAAGCTTTAAATGGTATTGGAGATAGAACGATTTTGCATCTATTAAAAAATAAAAAAGAGATACTTGCTCAAAGACTAAATTATGATGTATTGAGAGATTTAATACCTAAAAAGTTGGATAAGTTGAATAAAGGTGAATTTGCTAAAGCCTGTAAAATCGCGGAAAAATATTATAAATATGAAATTGTTACCTTTTTGGATTCTATCTATCCTGAGGCTTTAAAACAAATATATAGTCCTCCACCTATTTTGTTTTTTAGAGGCAATCTTGACTATGTGTATCTCAAATCTTTAGCTATTGTTGGAACACGTAAGGCTACGAGTTATGGTATAAAAACGGTTAAATATTTTGTACAAGGTTTTTCTCATATGAAAGATTTTACAATTATTTCGGGGCTCGCGTATGGCATTGATTCTATTGCCCATGAAGAATCTTTAGTTTATGGGTTGAAGTGTATAGCTGTGTTAGGTTCTGGACTAAATAATATTTACCCACAATCAAATAAAAAATTAGCACAAAGAATTATTGATGAGGGAGGATCAGTTATTTCTGAACTTTTTCCTGACACAGAGCCTCAACCTCATTATTTCCCACTAAGAAACCGGATTATTGCAGGATTATCTAGAGGGGTTTTGGTTATTGAAGCTGGTGAAAAGAGTGGATCTTTGATTACTGCAAAACTAGCTTTTGATGAGGGAAGGTTGGTATTTTCTGTTCCTGCGGATATATTTCGCGAAAGTTATAAAGGTAACAATTTATTGATCAAAAATAATATCTCAAGTCTTGTACTTTCTGCGGATGATATATTGACTGCTTATGGATTTGATCGGCAGGATTTAAGTTTGCAAAACAAATCTGAAATACAATTTGAAGATCCAAGATATAAAGTTATTTTGGATTTATTAAAGTCGGATTATTTATCGGCAGACATGATTTCTTCAAAAACTGGCATAGATATTTCAGAAGTAAATGTTATTTTGCAAGAATTAGAAATCTTAGATATAGTTAGAATCAATGAAAAAGGTGAATATCAGATTTCCTAAATTTACTGAGGCATTCCAATAGCAGTTGCAAGATTGAATATTGGTAAATATACCGCGATCGCAAGACCACCTACTACAACACCCATCAAAATAAGAATCATTGGTTCCATCAGTTTGTTTAAGTTATTTACTAGATTGTCAACCTCTTTTTGAAATTGTATGCCAACCTTGAAAGTTACTTCATCTACTTTACCTATCTCCTCACCTACTCTAATCATATGACCAAGCAGTGGTGGTATATCAGGATTTGCTAACAAAGGAGAAGATAATGGTATACCTTTTTCTACTTTTTTTGCACATTCTTCGATAGCATCTTGGAAAGTTTTGTTGGATAAAGAATTTCCTACTAGATTTAGAGCATCTACTATAGGAATACCTGCACTTAAAAGCATCGAAAATGTATTAGCAAATGAGACGACCTGAGATTTACCAATAATTTCACCTGCTATTGGTATTTTTAATACAAGTTTATCTAAAACTTTTTTACCTGAGGGGGTGCTGTAATAATAAAATAACGATCCAAATGCAAATATTATAGATACAAGCAATACAATTCCTCCCCAACTTGTAATAAATTTACTAATGTTTACAACAATTTGTGTAGCTAGAGGTATTTCTAGGTTCATTGATTCATATAATTCAGTCATTTGGGGAATCATTGTAGTCATAAGCAAAACTACAACAACAATTATGATTATCAATACAATTGCAGGATATATAAGAGCACCTTGCACTCGAGCTTGAAAATCAGCTTTTTTTTCTAATTCATCAGCAACTCTTGTAAGAATTTTATCTAGATTGCCGGATTCTTCTCCTGCCCTTATCAAATTAATTTCTAACGGATCAAATATATCGGTATATGCAGATAGTGCTTTAGATAATGTACTACCACCTTCAATGGTTTCTTTAATTTTTTTTACAACATCCTTAAAATAAAGATTGATTATTTGTTCGCGAGATATTTCCAAAGCTTGCACCAATGGGATACCAGCTTCAACCATAAATGCCAGTTGTCTTATAAAAGTGACCTTTTCTTTTAGAGGTATACCGCCAATATTAATTTTTTGTAATGCTTCTAGATCTATTCCTTTCTTTTTTAGTTGAAGTATAGTTAGATTTTGTGATAACAAAAAATCTGATGCTTGTTCTAAATTTTCTGCTTCAATTTCGCCATATCTGATTTGTTTTTTTTGGTCAATTACTTTGTAATTGAATATAGCCATATTTATATTATTTACATATTAATTTTTAGCATTTTTTGTAGTTCATTTGGGCGTATTGCATATTCAAATGCCGTATCCACTGTTATTGCACCAGCCCTAATCAACTGAACGAGGGATTTTTCTAGTTGAATCATACCTAGATCAGCACTTGTTGCTATGACATTGTCAATTTGAAATACTTTTCCTTCTCTTATAAGATTTTGTATGGCTGGTGTTACTATCATTAGCTCTATTACAGCTTTTCTACCTCCGCCAATAAGTGGAACTAGTCTTTGACTAAGTATACCCTTTAAGACTCCGGCTAATTGATTTTTAATTTGTTCTTGTTGGTGTGGCGGAAATACGTCAATTATACGATCTATTGATTGAGCCGCACTATTAGTGTGTAATGTTGCAAAAACTAAATGTCCTGTTTCTGATAAAGTAAGTGCTGATTGGATAGTTTCTAAATCTCTCAATTCACCAACCAATATGACATCAGGATCTTCTCTTAATGCACTGCGAAGAGCTATATTCCAATCATGCGTGTCAGTTCCTATTTCTCTTTGACTGACAAATGCTTTTGCCTTTGGATATACATATTCGATTGGATCTTCAATTGTTAAGATGTGTTTTGCTTCTGTTTCATTAATATGTTGTATCATTGCCGCAAGGGTGGTTGATTTACCAGAACCAGTAGGGCCTGTTACCAGAAATAATCCTTGAGAGTATTTTGTTAATTCTAACAATATATTTGGTAAACCAAGTTCGGTTAATGATCTGATCCGTTGAGGAATCAGGCGATAAGCAGCAGCATACGAGTTTCTTGCGAAGTAAGCATTTATTCTAAATCTTGCTTTATCTTCATGTTGATAAGAAAGATCAACTTCTTTGTTGATTTCTAACAATTCTTTATGACCTTGAGATAGTGATTGGAAAACGAAATTTTTAACTTCTTCTTTTGTAAGAGTATCCCCAACCGGTCTTAAAATATCATCGATACGTATAGTGGGAGGATAGCCTGCTGCAATATGGAGATCTGATCCTTTTAATTCTAAAACTTTATCTAACAACTCAGAAATACTTTTAAATCTTTCTTTTTTGATGGTAGTATTTGTTTTAACGTCGTAAATGTTCTGTGGATTTAATTCTTCAGTAGTATTTATATTTTGATCGGATGAAGAATTATTTGTTGTATAAATGTTTGTTGAGTTGTCAAATGATTCTGATTGATTAAATATGTTAGAAGATTGATTTGGAGATACATTAGGATTATTATCCTGCGTTTGATTGGTGTTTGGTGCTGTTGCTATGTTATCTGAATTTATATCCATTGAGTTCTGTTCTACTCCACTGGCATTATAGTTTGGGTTACTTTCAGGTTGTAATACATCGGTATTTGTAATTTGTTGGCTGGATAATTGTTGGGCGTATGGTGAAACATAACCCCCTATTGATGTTGTAAAATCCGTTTGATTACCTTGATTATTTGAGATCTGTTGAAAATTATTAAACGATTCGTTATTAATAATTTGAGATTGATTTAAATTGTCTTGGCTTGGATTGGATTGTAAATTAGATGTTATATCTTGTGTGTTAAAACTCATGTCATTTTCTGAATTGTTCGAATAGACATTTGTATTATTGTTATAATCATTTCCCCCTAAATACTGTTGTTGATCAAAAGAGTTTTGGCCATTAAAAATTTGTTCGGGTTGATTCAATAAATTATTTGCTGTGGGTTGGGATGGATATTGAAATACTTCAGGTGTATTTACATTTGAGTTACTGAAGATTTTATTATTTGGTATATTTTGACCATCAAAATTTGTATCTATTTGCTGTGTTGAAAAATTTTGTTGATTTTGTTGGACTTGTTGAAATGCTTGGATTTGTTGCTGAGTTTGAGTCAGGATAGGTTGTGTATTTTGTTGTTGCCCCGATGATGTAGAAAAGTTATTCACTTGTTGTTCTAGAAAAGGGCTTGCTATATTATTGTCGTTCATATATATATATATCAGATTAAAATATTTAAAATTTTTTGTCTATTATGAATGTATTACTCTTTGAACTTCTTCGATGGCAGTAATTCCTTCTAATGCTTTAAAATATCCATCTTCTACCATTCTTATCATCCCTTCGCTAATTGCTTGATTTTCGATTTCACTCGTACTTGCATGTTTCATTACAAGTGCTCCGATTTTTTCTGAAACTTTAAATACTTCAAATATACCAATTCGACCAGTATATCCAGTAAAATTGCATTTTTCACATCCTCTTCCTTTAAATAGAAATATGTTATTTGATTCTAAATTCGTATTTTCAATGGGTATTTTTTGTGTCTCTATGAGTTTAGATTGGAATTGTAAATATTTGTTTTCATCGAAATAAGAAGTATGACCTAAAACTCTTCGTAATTCTAATATTTCTTCTTCTTTGGCATGATAAGCATATTTGCAATGTTTACAAATTCTCCGACAGAGTCTCTGTGCACAACATATAGTCACGGTTGATGCCACAATATATGGTTCTATTCCCATATCCAAAAGTCGTGGTAATGTTCCTGCAGCACTATTTGTATGTAATGTTGAGATTACGAGATGACCCGTCAACGAAGCCTGTGCTGCTAGTTGTGCGGTTTCTTGGTCACGTATCTCTCCTACAGATATGATATCAGGATCTTGTCTTAAAAATGCTCTTAGAGCTGATGCAAATGTAAGACCAGCTTCCTCATTTACCTGCACTTGATTGATTCCTGGAATACGGATTTCAACCGGATCTTCAATAGAAACTATATTTACTTCTGGTTTGTTTAATATAGACATGCTAGTAGCAACTGTCACGGTTTTTCCCGAACCTGTAGGGCCTGTGACTAGTATAATACCAGTAGTTGCTTTTAATCCTTCTTTAAATACTTTTAGGGCATTTCCTCTCATACCTGTATCTTCAAGGTTTAAGATACCAAGATCTTTCCTAAGTAAACGTATTACAATTTTTTCTCCCCATACTGTTGGTAAGGATGATATACGCAGATCTATTTCATTACCTTCATATTTTATTTGTGAGCGACCATCGAGTGGTTTTCTTTTTTCATCAATTGGCATTTTCCCAAGTATTTTTATTCTTGAAACTAATGCAGGACCAAGTGCAGGTGGAATCGTAATCTTTTCTATCAAAATTCCGTTTATCCTGTATCTTACTCTTATTATGTTTTCTTGTGGTTCAATATGAATATCTGAAGATTTTTCTATTATTGCGGTTTGGATGATAAGAGTAACTAGTTTCGCAATCGGGGTGTTTTTTAGATCAACATCGTTAAGTTTTGTGTCTTCGATTTTCGATATATCGATTATATCCTCGTCAGATTTTGCTTTTTCTATGACATTTGAAAATTCAGAACTTATCTTAGTATCTGTGAATTGGCTTAATACAGATTTTATATCACTTTCGTTTGCTACAAATAGCTCTAGTCTTCCATTTATCTTTTGTTCAATAAGTCTTAAATATTGTAGATTAAGTGGATTTGCAATAGCAGCCTTATATGTATTGTCAGTCTTTTTTTCAAAGATTATGATTTTGTTTTTTTTACATTCATCTATTGGTAATAAAGATAATATTTGTTTATCGATTTTAATCGATTTAATATCAATGATTGGCAAGCCGTAAAGAATAGATTTTGCATGCGTTATTTGTTCTTCGTTTACTAATTTGCATTCTAATAGTAGTTTTTCTGGTGGGATTTTTTTAATTAATGATTCATTTTTAATTTGTTTGTATTGATCAGCCGAGATTATATTTTCGTTTAAGAGTACATCTAAAATACTTGTTATTACACCAGCCGGCATCACATAATAGTTTTATTAAATTTGCTATGATTGTCAAATAATGAAATTAATTTACATTGGGAGTCAGGAAAGTTTTTTAAATAAATACAAAGATAAATATTCAAAATTTTATTTTTTATCGCCACAAGATGATAGTTATACGGTTGAATCTGTGAAACAACTAATAAAAACATACTTTTTTTATAATAACATTTCATCTAATGAATGCATCTCATTCCTGAAATCTGAAACATTTACTCCAATTATTCAGGATATGCTTTTAAAGCTAATAGAAGAAACGGAACGTAATATTGTTTTTATCTCTAAAAAAAATGTTTTCTTAAAAACAATCTTGTCTAGAATGCAAATAGAATATGAGAGAATTGATGATTCGGAAACAAATGATATAGATGTTCTGTTCAAAGACTTTAATGAACTAATAAATTCTATAAAGTCAAAAGAAAAAAAAGACAGGCAAGATTATTTAAATGGAATTGAATATCTAATTAATATAAGCTCGTATGTAAAAGTTATACATTGTTTAGAAGAGTTATATAAAAAAATTAAGAGTAATTGTAGTATTGATTCTGCTATAATTGATTTTCAATATAAGTTAAGAAAAAATGGCAAAAAGGTTTAATAAAATACTACAATATCCAGACCCGAAATTAAAGTTAGTTTCTAGAGAAATTAAATCAATAGATGCTGACGTGATTAGACTTCTTGATGATCTTGAAAGATTATGTAGAAAAACATCAAGAGATGTTTTGATAGTGGGCTTATCAGGAGCACAGGTAGGTTGGAATGTAAGAGTGTTTGTTGCTTTTGACTTAAATAAAAATAGATTTATCAGAGTAATTAATCCTAAAATTTTGGAATTAGATGAAAAACAGTCAACACTCTGGGAAGGATGTGCATCGGTAGGTACTGGAGAAAATTCATTATTTGGTCCGGTGAAAAGACCGGTTAGAGTTGTTTTAGAATATCTTGATGATAATGGAAAATTAAATAAGAAAGAATTTAAAAATGAAATGAGTCATATTATTTTACATGAAATGGATCATCTTGATGGTATTATATTTCTTGAAAGAGTCAAGGATCACTCAAAAATTATTACGGCTAAAGAATTAGATCGATATATGGCATTAAATAATGGACAGATGCCGCCGGTAGTATAAGTTAGTCAATTTTTTCAAATATTTATTTCATTAATTGTATTGAAAATATTTATTGTATAATCGAACTAATGTCACAAGCTCAAAATATAAAAATAGTATCAGTAGAAGAAGAATTAAAAAAGTCATACATAGATTATGCGATGAGTGTTATTGTTGCGCGAGCACTTCCTGATGTGCGTGACGGGTTAAAACCTGTTGTAAGAAGGATACTCTATGCAATGTATAAAGATCGGATTTTACCGGATGGTTCATATAAAAAGTCAATGGGAGTTATAGGTGAGGTATTGAAAAAATACCATCCGCATGGTGATGCCTCCGTTTATGATGCGTTGGCAAGATTAGCTCAGGATTGGGTGATGCGATATCCTCTGGTTGATGGACAGGGAAATTTTGGATCTATTGACGGTGACTCGCCAGCTGCTGCGAGGTATACCGAGGTTAGACTTGCCAAAATTACTACTAAGTTTCTTGAAGGTATAGAAAATCAAACTGTTAATTTTGTTCCCAACTATACTGGCGACGAACTAGAACCGTCAGTATTACCAACACAGATACCCAATTTACTTATCAATGGCGCAGATGGTATTGCAGTTGGTATGGCAACAAAAATACCCCCTCACAATCTTACTGAAATTATTGATGCGCTTATTTATTTGATTGACATTTATCTTAAAACCGCCGATATAACTTATTCTTTTTCGCAATATATAGCTAAAGATTATTATACTGCGAGGGATGCACAGCTATCGGATATGCCTATTCCCTACCCTAATTTTATGGTTGATGTTACCACTACTGAACTTATAAAGTATGTAAAAGGTCCGGATTTTTCTACAGGTGCAGAATTTATAGATGATGGCGGACTCATTCAAGCTTATGAAACGGGACGTGGACGAGTAATCATGCGAGCAATTACCAAACTTGAAGAGACAACAAAAGGACGTGTTCAAATAGTTGTAACAGAGTTACCATATCAGGTAAACAAGGCAAAATTAGCTGAGCGAATTCATGATCTTTTGAAAGAAGAGAAAATAGAAGGTATTAGTGATATTCGTGATGAGAGTAACAGTAAAGAGGGAATAAGATTGGTCTTAGAGCTAAAAAAGGGGGTAAATTCTCATGTGCTTTTGAACAAACTGTATCGCAATTCAGAGATGCAACTTGCGTTCAATATAAATATGGTTGCTATAGTAGATGGAGAGCCACATACTTTAAGTTTGAAGAAAATTCTTGAATTATTCTTAAAACATAGAATCGAGGTAGAGATAAGAGCAAAAATTTTCGAAGCGAATCAAAATGTTCAAAAAGAACATATCTTCGAGGGGTTGAAAAAGGCATTAGATTTTATTGATGAAATTATTAGTATTATTCGTAATTCACCAAGTGCAGATTCTGCTAAAACAAATTTGATGGATCGATTTGGTTTTACTGATGTGCAAGCACAGGCTATTTTGGACATGCAACTTAGAAAATTAGCTGCTCTTGAGAGAGCTAAGATTCAAGAGGAATTAAATGAAGTAAAAAATTCTCTAGAACAAGCACGAATATTTTTAGATTCCCCAAGTTTGATATTAAGTCATATTAAGTCGAATCTTGAAAGTATAAAAAAACAGTTTGGTGATGAGAGAAAAACACGAGTCGTGAAACAATATCAAAATGGACAATCAGATGAATTTGGTTTAAACCTAGTTGAAAAAAAAGATGTTATTGTTACTATATCAAAGGCTGGTTATATAAGACGTGTTGATATAAAAGAATTTAAATCTCAATCACGTGGAGGAAAAGGAAGTGTTGGGGCTGTGACCAAAAAGGATGATTATGTAGAACATATCATTTATTGTGATACCCATAGCGAGCTTATTTTGTTTTCAAATAAAGGTAAAGCGTATACTCTAAAAGTAGCTGATATACCTGAACAACAGAAAAAATCAAAAGGAACACCTGTAATCAATTTTGTATCCATAGATACTAATGAAACTATAACTGCGGTATTGGTAAGACAGTTGAATAAAGAGATTATTGATCAAGATCAATCTCAAGAAGGGGAGAAATTTGATAAAACTAAGTATATTTTCATGTGTACTAAGCGAGGAATTATCAAAAAAATAGACAAAACCGAAATATCAGAAATACGTAGAAATGGTATAACTGTAATAAATTTGGACAGCGGAGATGAACTTGCCTTTGTGCGTAATATTGATGTAAAATCTGATGTTATTATCATAACTAAAAAAGCAAGAGCTGTGAGATTTAATAGCAAGTCTGTGCGCGTAATGGGACGTAGTGCGAGAGGGATTACAGGTATTCGCCTGTCCAGTGATGATATTGTGATTATGATGGATGTCGTAAGAATCGATGAAGATCGGATATTGACTGTTACAGAAAAAGGATATGGAAAAATGACTTTATTATCCGAGTATCCTACCAAAGGAAGAGCCACAAAAGGTATGCTAGCTCATAAAATTACATCCAAGACTCGTTTTATTAAATCAGCACGCATCATCGATCACCCAGATAGAGATCTTTTAATATTATCAGTACAAGGTAAATCAATTAGAATAAATGTAAAAGATATACAAGAAAGTGGGCGCGTTACTAGTGGTGTGATTTTGTTTAAATTAGATGAAGATGATCGTGTTGCATCTATTGCAGTGATATGAAAGGTATTTTATCTAAAATTTTAGTTTTGAATATAAATGTTTTTGTTCTTTTATGTATTTTATATTTTTTATTTAGTAATAATATTTTTGCCTCTGATAAATTAAAATATTTTGAGAATCAGATTAAGGTTAAACCAGTAAATTATGTTGATCAAAATGATTATATTGCGGGATTAGATTTAGATTTAAAGGTACAGTATGATCAAAGTTTAGAGAAAAAACAAGATAATGATACGAATACAAAAATTGAGAACAATTATCAAACACCAAAACAATCAATTTCGTCAACAAATAATAAATCATCACAAAATAAGACTAGTTCAAATAAGACAACTAATAAAACAACAAATAAAGTAAACTTAACTCCGACTGTTACTTTATCTCCTACTCCAGCTATAGGTGAATCTCAAGATTATATAGACAATACTGAAGCAAAGAGAGCTCGTGATGAGGATAGGAAAAAAATTATTTTGGTTTTACTAAAACAAATTCAGAGCTATCGATATTTTTATAATCATATTCCCGAAATCTATATCAATAACTCATCTGCCACAAATATTGGAACACCATCAAATAAATTATATTTATATACGAAACAAATTAATACTTCTGATGCTTTGGTTGTGGATATATCCTCTACTGAATATCAGTTTTCTAGAGTTCAAAGTTGTGATGAGTATTTGGATAAAACCTATGTACAATATATTTTTGATTCAGATGGACTTTTATATCTGTGTTCTGAATATGACAAATCAAAGATTTATATCGAGCCATAGATTTTGATATAATAAAAATAATCGGGGTATAGCTTAGTTGGCTAAAGCACAAGGCTGGGGGTCTTGAGATCAGCAGTTCGAGTCTGCTTACCCCGACCAATATTTAGTATTTTTTGGATGAAAAGTTCAAATATTTATAAATTTAAGAAAAAAGAAGAATTTGTAGAAAAGCAAAAGAAAATTAATTTTTATCTTGCGTCCGTTTTTTCCCTTTTGACTTGTGGTATCTTTACATACGCGATTTTATCTATGCTTGGTGTTTTTAATACTTCGAATGAAGTCATAGATCAACCTTTTCAAAGTGCTGAGAGGAGAATTGAAGATGATATTTTTTATCAAGCTGAATTATATGCAAAAAATAGTATTCCTTATTATGATCCCGATGAAAGATTCTCAATTGAATTTTTTACACCTTATGTAAGCGATCATATTGTTGTTTATATATTCGATACAGAAAATCCAGATAGAGCAAAAACAGATGCTGATGCCATAATTGAATCCTCCAAAAAAAATGTAAAAATAAACAAGGTTACTTATATTCAATCTGAGTAAATCTTGCATTGAGACTAATAATTTTCTATTGTTATATTGATGAATACACGTTTGAAAGGGTTCACGCTTATAGAAATAATTGTTGTAATGACAATTATTGTTTTTTTAACTGCATCAACAATTGCAGGGGTATTTTATATACAAGATACCTCACTTCTAGATAATGCTATACGTGAGATACGTTCTTTTTTGCTTGGCTCTCAGTCTGTAGCCCAGAGTAAGTTTGTTTTAGCGGATGGTGATATATTTTTGGAAAATAATGGAGTTGTGATTGGAACTTATGTAAAAATAGAAAATGAACAAGGTGCATCAGGGTTAAAACTGGTGAGAGGCGTGATATATTTTACTCCGTCGCGTGAAAGTTTTGCTCCGGAGAAAGTTACTTCGAGAATACAAGAATTATTTAATAATCGTGCTTCAAGTTTCTCATGTAATAGCAGTAATTTTTTTGTTGTTGAAAACACACCTTATGAAATATCAGTAGTCATTAATAATGCAACAGCATACACTGTACAGTGTAAAGAATCAAGCACTCTAGATGTCTTTTGGGAAAAAATAATTAATGGTGTGAGAAGAGATTCTTCTACATGTGGGGATTACATATTTTTTTCAGCGGGTTATACAAAAATATTAGCTAATAATATAAATATTAATAACTCCTGTGATATAAAAATAAGAACTAATTCCATATTGGGTGTTACAAATACGATAAGGATATCAAAAGATGGATATATAAGAATATGTGGTTCAAGTTGTTAAAAAGAAAATTTAATATTATTAATTCAAGGCAATTCAAGGCATTTACGCTTGTAGATCTCCTGGTTGGGATGGCGGTCAGTAGTATAGTCATTACTACAGTTGCCGTTTTTACTATTAGCATTTATCTTAAAGCAGAAACCAATACTGTTAGAGAGTCTTTAAACCAAATCATAAATATTCTTGCAGAACAACAAAAATATATTGTAGATACACTAGCTTTTGCTAAATCAAATAATCTGTCAAACATAAGTCAAATACGCTCAAGTTTAATTCCAAATTTAAATCCACAACAGACACCCTTGCATAATTTTGGTCGTTTTTGTGATAACCAAATTCAAAGGATATATTATTCTATGTCAATACCAAATATTGCACAAGATAATCAGAATACAAATATACAACTCAATCTTTTTGAGTCTCAGAGTGAATACGTATCATATAATGGTCCAGAATTGGCAGGATTAAATAATTCTCGTATTGATTTACAAAATATACAATTGCGAATAGAGAGAAAAATTGAAGGAAATTTTATAATATTGAACATTACTGCTAGATATAATTACGACAATACTCGTATGGTGACGGTGCCTAGTTATATATTAAGAGTAAATAAAGCATCGATATGTTAAAAACTAGTGCTAAAATGCTTATAAATAAAAAATTAATAGGATTTTCTCTTATTGAGTTATTAATATCTATGGTGATTTTTATGGTAGTTTTATTAGTATTGTCTACACTTTTTATGCGGGTTGTGGACCTTTCAGTTGCACAAGATGCTAAAAATTCTTTCTTGACTCAGATACAAAATATAGCATTAAATATAAAAAATACTTTTAGAAATACAAAAAGTTTTTTCATTTGTCCTCCAAGAAATAATAATACTACTACGATAATTATGAACCTAAATAATGACAATATAAAGATAATAAATTACGCAAATGATAGATCTAGATTGACTGAGAAAACACTTAATCGAAGTAGTGATTTAAGTGGTACTAGTTCTTCATCTAATTATAACTATTGTAATGATGATACTTCTGGTATGTCATCTATGCATTCTTCTAGTGTACAGATAAGGAGTTTTAATGTGAGAACAAAATCTGATTTATCTGATATTCAGATAATTTACATTACTATAGATGCATGTTCAACTGACCTCTTACCAAGATTAAATTTGTATCATTGTTCAGGACAGAATTCTTCAAATTATAGATATGCTTTTGCGGTTGTTGCAAGAAACAGATAAATTAGTCAAAATATTTGTACATGCAAAGGATCAAAAGATTTATTAATACAAAGTTTGCAGGTAATGCCCTTCTTTTGATATTGATAATTAGTGTAGTAATGGTGGCAATACTTCTTAGTATATCAGACAGAATTATCAGTACTGAGTTTAGTATTGCACGTACCTCTGAGTATGAAAGATCCTTGCTATATTCAGAGGGTTTTATTAATAATGTGATTTCGTTACATGATAATATCGATTTTAGAAATTGTGTTAATAGAAATACACAAACGAATGAATTTTCTGATATTTCTAGTTGTTTTTCCCAATCAGGTTTAAACTTAAACAACCAACAGATAGATAATCAGCAACTTAAAGTGTATGCCAGAGCTACTCAAGATAATCGCGTTAATGTAAAACAAGAACAGACAGTAGTTTTGAGATTAGTGGAAAATTTTGCTAGTTCTCAGAATGCACCTGTTATTGGGAATGTAGTGGTAGATATACGAAATTGTTCTATGAATGATTTCATTTTTACAAGAGTTGGGTGGGATAATAATAACATTATTGTGGGAAAATACAAAGGAGTTCAGGTTAATATACAGCATGGGATGTGGAAACATGTTGAAAACAAACAAGAGTTAACACAAACGAGTAATTTAACAAGTCCACAATCATATCGCACTTTTTATATATCAGCTAGGTATATCGGAGATAATGCCAATTGTCAGATAGGACTTTACGTTTATGATTTGAATAATTCTCGTGTAATAGCATCGACTAGATCATTAGAAATACTTTTACAATCTGATGTATATTTAGGTTCAAATTCTTTGGTATATTTCAGGCTGCCTACTGGTGGTAGGACGTTTGTGACAGATAGTATTTATGATTATGTTTACTTTGAACTATAAATATTGACATGAATCTAAAAACTAACTAAATTAATATTATATGAATCAAGATAGTGATATATTTGATAAAAAAATTTTTATACTGGATGATGAACAGGATATACTAGAAATGTTGGTTGAGGCTTTAAATAGTGCAGGATTTCATGATATAGATACTTCAACTCGTGGTGATGAGGCGTTAGAAAAAATAGTACAAAAAAAATATGATCTTTTACTTTTAGACATAATGATGCCTGAGGGTATCAGTGGTATTGAGGTACTTGATAAAGTTAAAACAAATCCAGAAAAATATGGCACACCGGTCGTCGTAATGTTAACCAACGTGGGAGTAGTTAATACGATACGGTATGCATATGAAAAAGGATGTGATGGATACTTTAATAAAATGGCTATGACAAATAAAAGTCTTATAGAAAGTGTAAAAAAATATTTAAGTGGGTTTAGAGTATGACAAAAAATATTAAAATTATAATTTTTCTATTTGTTTTTTTTACTTCTTATATTCTTCTGGGAATAGGTTTTTTTGCTCGTGCTCAGGTATTAGATGTTCCTCCTGCTTCCAATAACTTATCGAGTGGTTTAACTTTAACATCTCCAAATAATAATATTCTAGGAATTGATAAAGTCAGGACTGGTAGCAATTCTAACCCTGAAGCTATATTGGGAGTATTCGGTGAAAAAATTTTTTCAAATGGTAGCATAACAACGTTCGTAAGAATTCGTATATTTAATGGATCAGGGAATAATGGAGTTGGTTCGTGGGATAATCCTTCAAGTAACTCTAATTTAGATTTACGATATGGTAGCGATTTCGGATTTTATAGTTTAGTGATGGTAAATGATTTTGATAATACTAGCAATAACAGTTTGGGTGGAGGTTTTATTACGGTTGCGAAAAGATCCTTAAATAGTGATTTCTTTTTACTTATATATTATTTTGATTCAGGTTCACTCAGACGGACGGAATATAATATACATAGATTTCTTAACATTGGTACTGGCAGAGTAGGATCAGAAGATTGGTGGATGACTTTTAAACACTTTCAAAATAACATAGCGTATTTTGTGGGTGTCTTTAGTGATGATAAAAATGCAGGACAAAATAATCAAGTTTGGTTTGATATTAAAAATATAATTTTAAATGGCCAGATTAATACGAGTTCTATTAGAATAAATCATTGCTCGTATAAAAATAATAATACAGCATTATGTGCGTATTATCCTGGTATTAATGAGCCAAATCCTACATTGGCTACATATCGTAATTTTACTCCTGTAGATAGATTATATTTTCGTTTACTTGATGTTTTTAGCCTTGGACAAGAAAACAATTATGTTGTATACAATAGAGTCAATGTCCTAAGGAATTCTTCAGGGGGATTAGATGTTACTTATGAGCCCGTCAGAATTGGAAGAATTGTGTTAGATACATCTTTAAATCGTTTTTCAATCACTCAATTATATCAAATTCCACAAGGAAATAATGTAACTGGATCATCGTTGTATTATGCTAATAATACATTTTACGTATTATATTCACAGCGTATTCGATCAAATAACATAGATTATGATTCGATTAACATAGCAACATGTTCAATAAGTTCAAATAATTGTACTACAAATAATTTTATCAATAGCTTTAATGTTTCAAACTATGATGTTTCAATTGGCGATTTTTCTGTTATTGGAAATAATTTGTATTTTTCTTATTATTATGATGATCAAGATGGAAGGCCTGATCGGTGTAGTGGTTATAGATGGTATAGAATTAATTCTGGCTCAATAACCTCATATACTATAAATTGTAGTAATCAACAAATACCTTATGGTGGTGTATTTCAGGTAGTGATGAATGGTAACTATTATTATTTTGTAGGAAATAATTTTCGCATGTTTGCCAAAGATCAAGGATATATAGCTCCACACAATGGAGAGGGCATGGTAACAAACCAAAATATGGTATGGCATTATGTATACAGGTCTATACCTTCTATACCTGATTCATGTCAATCCATGGAAATAAGATATACCCCAATAAATAGTAGTCAAGAGGTTTCTAGGAGTGTTAATAGTATATTTTCAGATAACACTATTATAGGTTTACCTAGACCGGGTTCTGTAGTCACAATTTCTTCCGTGCGACATTCAAATGCACCAAACTTTAGTACATTTTGGATGAGACCAGCAAACCTAATGGGTACACAATTGGATGATCGGTGTAATTATTATTTGATCAATAGTAATAATAGTAGTATAAATATCCAGGGAAACCTAACTATCGCGACTTTTCGTGTGCCAGATAATATATATAACGGAATAACTACAAACATGCCAAATGCACCAGGCTCTAATTGTTCTGGTAGAGTCTTGGACTTTTCACAAGGTATAGTTTTTGGAGTAAATTATGTAGATTGGGTAAATGGTAATAGATGGTGTAGGAATGCAGGACCATCTCCATCGGGGGGTATGGTATATGAAGTATCGGGTAGTAGTTCAAGACCTGCAAGTCCAGCTCAAAACTGTAGTAATTATTGTGTGATCCAAACTCGATATAATTCTAGTGTTAGATGCGTTATAAATTCACCAAGCGGTAATGTTGATTTATTAAATTCAGGTTTATCTTTATCTTTCCGTATTAATGATGCAGTATTTTCAAATATCAGTTCTATTAGTAGATATTCTATTGATTTAAGTAATATCTCTATACAAGATGATAACCTTAACGACACAGGTACTTTAAGTATTATTAGATCAAATTCCACAGCAAATGTTACAAATAATCAATATACAATTAATTCAAATAATGATGGTGTTAACCTGAATTATAATATAAATATACCGCGTTCAATTTTCGCAAGAACCGAGTTTAATAATTTAGCTGGATCTCGAAATATACCTATACTTTTACGAGTCACTACAAATAACCAGTTGACATTTGATTGTAATATTAATGGGCAAAATAATCCACCAGGTGGTCCCCCAGGTAACCCACCAACAGGTAATCCACCTGCAACAGGAACATTTGATAGCCTATCAAGTTTCCAAATTTCTTCTAGTTGTATTACTCCATATAGATGGAATATAACCATAATACCGCTGAGAGGAACAATAGAAAGAATTTATTATAGGTTTAATAATAGTGCACCTTTGACTGGTATCACTAATGAAATGACTGATCAACAGATAACAGAATTATTAAATCCTTTAACATCATCACAGGTAAATCCGCTTGTTCGTATAAGGGTATTGCAAGGCGGACGTAATGATATCCAAATAGATGCGACAAGATTGACAGATACTAGTTTAACTCTTTATGTCATTGTCCGTGACAACTTAGGAAGACGGAATGTGGTTTTCTCACAGAATGGTACTACTACTTTGGGAGGACAAAGTATAAGTGATTTTTCTAATAGATTTGACAGAAGTCGTCCTTGCATGAACCTATTTTACAGTACTCAAAGAGGAGATGTTGGGTTAAAAAATACACAGGTAGGTAATCCAAATGGTGATCATAAAATTTTTGATTACATAGTAAGCAATAGTTCTATAGACGCAGTATTCATGGTCTTAGGTGTGGATTATCGTATTAGTCGAGATAATAATACATATATAAACAATATTCAGGCAAAGTTATCAAATTTGCAAAATAATTTGGGAAATATAGTAGAAAAGATACCAGTACGAGATAGAGATTCTTCAATTACTCCTACTCCATCAGGTACGATAGTAATGTATGAACCTGAAACTGCGGATACAAATACAGAGTATACAATCAATTTTACTTATCCGACTACAGAAAATGAAGGTGGTATTGTCATTGTTTTTTGTCCAAATTGTACCTTGAAGATTAATCCTAGAAGTCAAATTGCTAGCTATGGTCCATCTAATAATTCCATGCTTTTGACGTATTCTGATAGTTTATCTGAAACTAAGTATATATTTTTTGCAAACAGGATAGAGTTTGTGGGTACTGGTTCATATAATTTAAGTAATAATGTGGTTAATTTTAATAATCAATCGTCTTTCAATTTATATAAAGGTATGTTTATAGCAAGAGAGTCATTGACCACTGATTACAGTACAACGACAAATATTGTTTATGGTAGTGTTTATACTAATCGTATTGTATTAAGAGAACGAACTTCAGAATGTAATCATCCTTCACAAGTAACTTATTGTTTTATATATCAGAATCCGAACCTTATTTTTAGACAATCAGGTGAACCAAGTGAAAATTATGACGATGATCCTCGCTATCCTTATATACATATCATGTATGATCCAATACTGGCTTTGAGGGCTGGAGAATATATTGGTTCTGGCCCTTCTAGATACAATCGTTCAGTTGTTGGATTGTAGCTTTGACATTTGATTCAAAAATGTATAATTTAATACTGTATGGCGTTACCATATTTTGGAATTGATATAGGAAATCATTCTATAAAGGCTATTAGACTTGATAGTACAGATGTAAACACTCGCATTGTAGGTTATGCTTATGGCTCTACTCCAGCAGGTGTATTGGTTGTACAGGATGAAGAAAGTTTCAAAAGGCTAGCTAAAGCTATAAAAGATATATTGAATAGTTCAAATCTATCTTCAGTAAAACAAGTTATTTTTGCAGTACCAGAAAGTCATGTAATCAGACAGTTGATGCATCTTCCTTATATGAATGATGAAGAATTGGAAAATGCTGTTATTTTTGAAATGAAAAAATGGATTAATGCACCTATTGAACAGATGAGAATAGATAAAGTAGTTATAGGTGAAAAAATAGTTGATGGTCAAAGAATCATAGATGTATTGGGAGTGGCGGTAAGAATTGATTATTTGGACAGATATGTAGAACTTTTAAGTAGCATAGGATTAGAACCTATAGCAGCAGAGACAGAAGGTATTGCAACAGTGAGGGCCATATATCCTCAAGCTACAGATTTGACTTCCACTTATCTTATCGTAGATGTTGGGTCACAGAGTACTGATGTTAGTGTGGCTTTTAAAGATAAACTTCTCTACTCTGATTCCATACCTTATGGATCAGACAGCGTAACAAAGGCTATTTCTCAAACATTCTCTTTAGATTTTATTAAAGCTGAGGCATATAAAAAGACTTATGGAATGGCGAGAGGTAATTTTGGAGGTAAGCTTGCAGATGTGATAGAACCTGTTATTGATATAATACTAAATGATGTAAGAAGATCTATTGATTTCTTTAGAACAGAATATAGTGAGATTCCACCACAAAGGATTTATTTGACAGGTGAGGCGTCAAATATGCCAGGATTTTTAGAATATTGTAAAGAAAAATTACAATTAGAGGTTGTTATAGCTGATCCGTGGGCAAATATTATTATTGATTCTGGTGATGTTGCTTTCTTGAAAAAAAATCCCTCAGCATATACTGTCGCTATAGGGTTAGCACGTAAATCAGACATTTTTTAATTTTTTATCATGAGTCGAGGGTTAAATTTAATAAGAAAAGAATATCAGGAACAAAAAATAATAAAATCAGAGATCAATTGGTATCAGATTTTAAATATTGCTTTGATTATTTTATCCATAATTCTAGGAGTAACAGGATATTTAACAAAGTTATATTTTGATGGTGAATTAGATAAAAAGCTTATCGAAATACATAGGCTTGGAAAGAGTGCTAATGGGTGTTATGTAGATTCACCTTCTGATATTTCAGACTGTTCTCGATCTAATGTTTTACATCAAATTGGTGTTATTAATGATAAAGCTAGGCTTTTAGAACAGCTTGCTGATAGAAACTTTTTATTTAATGCTTTTTATGACAAGTTAAGCAAAATTTATCCCAAGGCAAAGATTAATTCTTTTGATATAGCTAGAGAATCGCAGGATGTAGAAGTTTCTTTGGAAATAAATGAAAATGGTTATGAAGAATTACCAGCATTTATTACAGCTATTAGGAATAATTCTGATTTTGGTGGAAATGTAGAGCTTGTTAGCTTTTCTTTTGTCAATGATTTTGCAGTATCAGCATCAGGGTTCTACTCAAATAATCAAGTATTTAGATCAACAAAACTAAACATAGTTATTAAAGTACCAATATCAAAATTTAGTTCAGGACAGTTATCAAACGAGAATGAATAACGAAATACCACAAAAAAATTTAGAAAATAAAAATTTTACTTTGGATCAGCTAGTTGATGATCCTATACTTGAACAAAAAAAACAGGCGGAATCGGAAAGATATAAGTTATTACTTAAAAAAGTAAGAGAAAACAAAATTGTGTACTATGGATATCCCATATTTGTAATTATTCTTTTCGGAGTTTCTATTTTTTATTTCGTTCTTCCTGCAATAGAATCTTTCTTTAATTATAATAACTACGTTGTAAAATATACTGAAGATAAAAAAATTCTGGATCAAAACTTTTCGAACCTAATCCGTGCTCAGTCAAACTATAGTTTACTATTGGATTATGAAAATCGATTGGCTGAGATATTACCAGAGGAAATTTTAGTTGGTAACTTAGTTGATCAGCTACAACAAAAAGCTGATTATTATGGCTTAGAACGTAGTATTGCTGAAGATAGAGAGATTAATGAAGACACTCAACAACCTGAGACCACAACAGTGAATAAAGCAAAATTTACTCGTCTAGGTTCCGGTGAGTATGAGTTCGTACCTGATTTTGTGACTAATAATCGTGGTGTTGGTCGCTTAATAAAAATAAATCTAGAAATAACAGGTCCTAAAGATAAATTTTTAGATTTTATGAAAGATGTAGAAAATAGTACTCCGATTTTGAATCTAATATTTCTAGAGTATCAGGAAGAATATAATGAAAAAGTAAAAGTTAGTGCTACTTTTGAAACATACAGTTTAAAACCAAATGATAAACTTAATCCGAAGATTTATCTTTTAGATATACCTAACGATTATAAGCTGATTAAAGATTTTTCTTTTTTGGTAGAAGATTTTGAAGTGGACAATGTTGTGATTACTGTTCTTGAAAAAATTTTTACCAGAATCAGATCAAATAGCTTACCAGATTCTCAAAATAGTGATTATGTTTCACCAGGGGAGAATAGTAATAGTAGTAATAATAATGTTAATGATTACAATGATACTACAGGAAATGAAGATAATTTTATGAATGATGCCAGTTTTAATTCATCATCTAACGAGGAAGAGCAAACAGATTATAAAATCACTAATCCTGATATTGGAGAATATTCTGATTATTATGATGGTGGTATTTATGATGAGTTGGATGGTGAGATTTTTGAAGACATATAAAAATGTTTCAATCTAAGCATTTGAAAATATAAATCTTTATTAATTTGTTTCTATAAAGTAAAATCTGTTTATGACAATTAGTGAAAAATTATATGATGCCAGCAGAATAACAGTTCTTGAAGGGTTAGAGGCAGTAAGAAAAAGGCCAGGGATGTACATAGGTGGTACTGGATTGGATGGTTTGTACCAACTTTTTAAAGAAATTCTTGATAATGCAATTGACGAAGCTCTAGCTGGATATTGCGCAGTTATTCGTGTGACTGTTTTGTCACATGGAGCAATTTCTATTGAAGATAATGGACGAGGCATACCAGTTGATATTCATCCGAAAACAGGCAAGTCAGCTCTTGAGACGGTACTTACTTATTTGCATGCTGGAGGAAAATTTGGGGATGGTGGGTATAAAGTATCGGGTGGTTTACATGGTGTAGGACTTACTGTGACAAACGCTCTTTCTGAATATATGATTGTTGATGTTTTTAGAGATGGTAAACATTACACAATTGGACTTAATCGAGGTAAGGTAACCAAAGAATTTTCTATTGTTGGAGAAACAAATAAAAGAGGAACATGTGTTACATTTTTACCAGATAAAGAAATTTTTGAAAGCACAAATTGGGATTATAAAAGATTGGTTACGATGATTAGACAAAAAGCTTTTTTAGTTGGTGGGCTTAGGTTTGTACTGCGTGATGAAAGAATACCAGATCCTTATGATTATGAATTTTATTACGAAGGAGGGGTAAGGTCCTATGTAAGTTATCTAATGCAAAATCAGAATGTGACGGGTGATATTTTTTATGTAAAAACTTTGCAAGAAACTACGGAAGTAGAAATTGGATTCGCATATGGTGAAAAATATGACACAAATATTCTTTGTTTTACCAATCTAGTGATAAACCCTGAGGGTGGTACACATCTTAATGGTTTTAAAACTGGAATAATTAAGGTCATAAACGAATATGCCAGAGAAAAAGAGTTTTTAAAAGAAAAAGACGAAAATTTTACAGCTGATGATGTACTAGAAAGTATAAATGCAGTGATATCTGTAAAACTAGAAAATCCTCAATTTGAAGGACAAACAAAGATTAAGCTAAATAATACAGAAGTATCCGCACATGTACGTAGCGTTATCCAGGAATACTTTAAAGACTGGTTGAATGAAAACCCCAAGATCGCTAAATTGATTGTTGATAAATGTATTTTTTCATATAAAGCTAGAAAGGCAGCTAAGGCAGCGAGGGATAGTATTGTTAGAAAAAGCGTCCTGGAAAGTGCTGGACTGCCAGGAAAACTTGCTGACTGTACATCACGTAATCCTGAAGAATGCGAATTATTTCTTGTGGAGGGTGATTCAGCGGGTGGATCTGCAAAGCAAGGTAGAGATAGATTCACGCAAGCAGTATTACCTTTACGTGGTAAACCAATAAATACTGAAAAACATAGAATAGACAAAATACTTGCAAATGATATTTTAAAAGATCTTGTTCAGGCACTTGGATGTGGTATTGGTGAGCTTTTTGATATAAATAAATTGCGTTATCACAAAATTATTATTTTAGCTGATGCTGATGTTGATGGTTCGCACATACAGACTTTACTGATGACATTTTTCTATAGACATTTACGTCCCATTATAGAAAAAGGCTTTTTGTATCTTGCACAGCCTCCACTCTATCGTTTGACAATCGGAAAATCAGAGTATATTTATGTTAAAGATGATGCTGAAAAAGAAAAAATCATAGCTGAATTGAATGCTAAAAATAAAAAAGTTACACAAATTCAAAGGTTTAAAGGACTTGGTGAGATGAATCCTCAACAACTTCTAGAGACTACAATGGATAGAAATATGAGAATATTAAAACAAGTCACAATAAACGACGCAAAAGAAGCTGATCGTGTTTTTGAAATGTTAATGGGACTAGAAGTGGCACCAAGAAAGAGATTCATTCAAATGTATGCAAAATTAGCTAATTTGGATGTATAATTATTAAGTAGATTTTTGTATTATATTTAGCTTAAAGAAATGTTTCTATTTTTAAGAAAAATAAATTCTTTCTTACTTGTTATATTAATTGGAATATTTTATTACTACTACAGCATTGATCAGGGAAGAGTAGATTGGACAGTATACTCGAATGAAATTGATATTCAAGAGTTTTTAAATGCAAGATTTCAAAATACAGAGATTATATACAACGAATATAATGTTAATCTGGATCACTCTACATATACGGCATATTTTTTAAGTGATGGATTTAGTGGACCTGCACCCGATAAGGAAAACATAAAATATACTCTTCCAATAAATATAGAAACTTCTATAGTTAAAGCTACCTTGAGAACTCCCCCCTCCCCTATGATTACGACTCTTAATCTTGATGTGCCTAGAACTAGTGAACGTATTTTGGGATGCTATATAAAAGAAGCAGAGGCAAATAGTGAGTGTTTGCGTAATGTAAGTATTCTTTCTTTACAAAATGTTGTTGCAAATGATTTAACATTTGAAAATACTAACGTACAATCTAATACTAATTCTTCAACAAATGACAATGCCGTGAATACAAATCCATTGATTTCTTTCCTTGATACGGTTTTAGCGCCAATAGTCAATTTGGCAGAAACTTTTACGAATAATTCTAATATCGATATATTTGGAGTTCGTACAGTTACTAATGTGGGTCAGGTAGTAAAAGACATTTCTACAGTAGGTTCAAATTTTCTATGGGGGCATGATGATATACAACAGTTTGTTCCTGTTGAGGGAAAGTCAGGAGGAAAGCGAGCCGTGCTTCCGGTGACAATAGAAGTACAAGGGTACGGTGGACAATCAAATGAAAATGCTTTTGTAAATAGTTTTGGAAATTTGACTCTCGAAAGTACAAAGATATTTAGATTGCCAAACATGGGTATTGGTCGAGGAAATACAGATGTAAAAGGAAAAACTTTGTCTACGTTTGCTATTTATGATCCTTTCACCACGATTGTGGATCCAAATCAGCAAGTTGAACAAGGTGCGACAGCCAAGGTAGTTAATTTTGTGTATAATTTATTCGCTAATATAGTCCAAACTAATCAACTGCTTCCCACAAATTATTCAAGGTTTGGTATTCCTAATCCTATTAGAAGCATTACAAACGCAAAAGAGATAAATTATGCGTATAGTCTCGACAAGATTGTTAGATTTGCAAATCCTGCACCTTCACCATTACCAAATCCTTTTCCACCACCTGATGATTCTTGTCGTAATCAATACTTACAAGAATTAGAAAATAATGGTTGTAATCTTGGAACAAATCAGTTAAGTGATGTATGCCGAAGTATAGAAAATGATATTGCACGATGTGAACAAAATAATAACAAATATTACTTTGGATATGATAGGCTACCAAATTCAACTAAACAAACTTTTGCGATAATAAAAGAGTTTGTATCAGAAGAACAATTAAAGATTTGTATACAATCTTATATTAATCGGCAGGGGTGTGATTTGCTTTCTGTAGAAGAAGGTAATAACGTTATTGGTTATCAGAATAAGAGTATACCAGTTGGATCAACTCTTGCTTCACAACAAAATCTTAGAGACTTATGGAATAATAAATCTTTTAATGATCCGTGGATAAATTATCTTTCCCCCTCTTGGTGTTCTGAATATACAGAGTTTGGAAGGATTAAAGCAACGGGTGACTCAGCTTCTGGGGTTTATAGAGTGGAATTGCTGGATACTGAAAGAAAAAAGCTGTATGCTGATGCTCAAAATATACAAGAACTATTGAATGAAGACAATGATACTTCAACTACAAATCAAGGTACACGTAATGTAAAAGGTACACGAGGAAATGTACTTGCAGTTGATTTTATGTTGACACATTGTGTTATTGCTGGAGGATTACAAAATTATGTGGTCAGTCAAGCTTTAAACTATGCCAACTATTCAACCGATTCTGAATTGACAGGCAAATGGAATGTTCCAAGGGCAGGGCTTACGTGTGATAAAAAAGAAGTTGCTATTCATGGAAAACCTATAAAGACTAATGTACCGACAAAAGATGCTATTCCATATACTCTTATTGGTGACTTAGATAGAGCAAAATCTCGTGGTCATGCTCTAGGTATACAGTATGATAATAATTATTGGGATTTGACAGCCATTTTTTCAAAGGATTATGGAGAGTTAGGATTGCGATATCCTGACTATAATGTTTATGAATATGCCGGACAAGATATGGTTTTAGTTCTGGATAGTTTGGGCAAGCCAAGATATATTGTTGGAAATTTAAACAGACCTGGCTCTGATGGTACAACAGGGGAGGTTAAACCGTTCATTTGTTATATACCCTCACAAGAACAACTAGCCCTAATGACTTATTTGATACAAAGATTTAGTTCATCTGATGTGTTGTGTAAAGTTTTATTTGAAAATAGCGAGAAATTTTCGTTAGTACAATTTGCGTCATATCGAAGACATATTGTCGATATTAATGGTGATAATAAAATGGAGAATCTAGATGTCGTAAATATCATTTCTACTGGAGATAATGTTCGTGTTTTTCAGGTTGTAATTCCAGTTATGAGCGATCTGGGGCTTAATTTCCCTGTGGTATCAAAATCAGATGTAACATATACAGATATTTTAAATTCTCCAGCGACTCAGGCATGGGATTTTGTTCAGAATGATGATGTTGTTTATGGTGTTTCTCGTAGCACATCCAATGTGATTGAGATTTATAGAATCTCAAATATCTATGACGGCAGTCCCAATAATTTAAGATTAAATGTAAATGAAATATCATCAAATAATTGTTTTGGGGTCAGTGTGTGTGGATCACAATATGTATTTTTAAAAATAGTACCAACTCCTACTACTTTTTATGTAATATTGACTTATTCTGGAGAAAAAGAAGACGCAAACTCTTTTAATGAAGGCTATTTAATTGAAGTCCCCTATTTTGTATTCGAATCAAATAATTACGGTGATATAAGAGTTACAATCTTTCCAATACCACAAGTAAATGGATTTAATGGAAGAATTAGTAAGATCAACATAAGCAACATAACTTGGTTTGGAGTTAGAACACTAGATATTTTTTTAGAACCATCAGGTTCACTTGTTAGAGTAATACTATCTCAAATACCTATCGAAGGAAGTATTACAGCCAATTCGTATCCTGCCCTGATCTATCACTGGCGTTATGCAGCTTATACAACAGATTGTACTAATTATTTGGGTCTTTATGAATTTAATAATTGTGGCTTTCCTCCAATGGACCCAATAAATACACCAACTATATTTGATTTTACTTATGATGGAGGTAGGATTGTTGGTTCATACATACATAAGTATGATATTCATGGTATGACATTTTATTCTCCCGACATTTTATACGGGATGACACCGCTTTATATGAAAATCGAAAATAAAGGCAGTACAGAGATATATTCAAATCTATTTGCTATATCTGGACTTAATGGAACAGATCCAATAGTCAATCCTGTGAAATCAAAAAACATTCCCTCTTCATCAAAAGAATACATTCCTAATGACTCATCAAGTCCACTTTTCAAACGTTTTGGATTTGTCGTATATGATAATCCTATGTACTACCCAGCAAAATGGAACTGTATGGTGAAATTAAATAAAATCATTACAGGCGAAGATCCCTTGATGAGACTTTTTGGAAAAGAAGTGGAAATCAATCTGCTTCCATTTAATTTAGAAGATATGACTGTAGATGTTAGCACTACAGGAGATGAATATTCTTCAGAAAATGACGGATCTTACTGTGAAACTACATGGTGTATTAGTAATGATACACCTTTTGTTGATGAAAAATTCGGAAATAATAGCCGAATAGCTACTGTAAATAATACCGATGTAAACCAGGAAATAGAAGAAAGAATTGTTGCAGCTGTATTAAGAAGAAAAGGGGAAGATAATATAAATTTGATTCGCAGTAGAGTTAGATATATGTGTCAAAAAGCCGCAGAGTATAATGTATCTTGTGCTTTTATTGCTGCTATATGGTTTCAGGAGAGCACTTTTAGTCTCTCTGAAAGTGGTATTTTTGGTTGTTTTTTAGATGGAGCAGATTCGTGGCAAGAGCAAATTAATTGTGCGGTTGTATCAGTAAGAAATCGTTTTAATGAGTATCAACAGTATTCTGAAGGTGGAAGAAAGGAGTTTGATATTCCTTTCAAAGGACAAGATGGTGGTACCTGTAAAGTTTCTAATGCATTTGTCTATACGATGGAAAGATATACCCCCATAGATTCAAAGCGAAAAGGTGATCCACGTAATGATTGTAATCGTGGTTTAGTCAGAAGAGTACCCAATTCGTTAAGTGATAGTGATTATTATAGTAATATGACCAGATATCCAATCACTTTTGCAGATGTAAAGCTTTTCGATCCGAATCCTAGAATATTTGATCCAAGAACTGAGCTATTTTGTGTTGGGGATAAAGTTAACTCTAAGTACAATCCTGGTTATTTTAGAAATGGAGAGAAACCCGATTGGTCTAATTCTAAGTTAATGGCTGCATGGCCTAATATAGAATCTATGCTTAAAGAAATTAATGATCCAAGGTTACAACTGACCAAAAATTGTTTTGCTCGAAATCCTAGCTATTCTAATTCGTCGCAAAATATTAATCAGATTGAAAATGATTATCAGGCAGTAGAAGGTACAATGTTTGAGTACAAAATGTCATTGTATAATACAGGTACAGCATCTGCTGCTCAGTATTTGATGTTAGTGAATCAGTGGGATAAAGCAACGGGTAGAAAAGATGCAGGACCATTGGTGGGCACGCATGTTATATCACCTGGTGGCGATTTCTCAGTTCTCAGACGAATGGGATATTTTAATGCTACTCACCTTTCACACCTTTATAGACCAGGTTCTGATCAAGGGATAATTATTACTGGTGTAGAAGTTCCTTGGGATAAAGGAAGAGTTTTTCCCGATCCTAGTAAACCAGCCGATGGGAGTAACCCCGGCGGAGGAATGTGTGAAATAGCTACAGCTTTAGCGTACACAGTTTCAAAAGTTGGTACACCTTCAGATGAGAGTAATATTCAAATGAAACCAAGTTCAGGTAGAATTAATAATAGGAGTGGATTTGTTGGTAGTGTCAATTTTATCACTCATTCATATAATCTAGGTATGGTACAGAAATATAATTCTCTTGTGTTAAAACATGGATCGCAGCCAATGGCTGATAATACCACAGATACTGAATTTCCACGAACAAAGTTTGTATCATTTTTAAGTCCTACTAATGATTTGCTTATTAAGAATCCTTCAACCAAATATTATCTGATTATACGTATAGACTTTGATGAAAAAGCAAATATTGTTAGTTTCAAAGCTTACTTCGCTAAAAAGAAATAGAGATTTTGTTTTATCTTCGATGGCTATTTACTTTTTGTTGATTTGTATTTGGCAAATTAAAATTTTGATTTTGATGATAAATTCTTTGTTGAGAATTTATTATTTTATTCTTTTGATTCGTTGTTATACTTTGAAATATTGCGAATGTTGTATATGATATTACTATCACTATATACGCGATTATAAAATTTTGTTCATTTTTTATGTTATTGATTAAAAATATTGTTGATGGGTCGATATTTTGGATATTTAGGATAAGATAAAACATCACCGATGTTGCCAGTAAACTGCCCATGATAGATGGTAGGTATATAATAGGATGTCTTCCAAATAAGATTATTGATAAATACACGGTCACAAATAGCACTATAGTGTATATAAGCATCGAATTTTGTATATTTGTCTCTGGGTATACATAAATTTCTTTGTTATTTACAATTGATGTTTGTTTTATTATTTTTTCAAAAAGTATAGGGGAAAATTGGTCAGGATATTCTAGGTTACCATTTATAAAGTCTATAGATATTTTTGGTTCTGGTAATGGAACTAATAAAATTTGTATGCCGATTGATAAATAAAATGCTAAAATAGTTAAAATAATAGCGATAAAAAATTTCATAATACAAATATTATAACACATAGATTATGAACTTTGAGAATATCAAAAACCAAGATAGATTGCTTTATGATTTGTTAATTGGTGAAATAAAAAGACAACAAGATGGTGTAGAACTAATAGCATCAGAAAATTATGTCTCTAAGGCGGTATTAGAAGCAATGCGGACAGTATTTACAAATAAGTATTCTGAGGGTTATCCTGGTAAAAGATATTATGGTGGCCAAGAGTTTACAGATCAGATAGAAAAATTTGCTATTGAAAGAGCTTGTAAACTTTTTAATTGTGATCACGCTAATGTTCAACCATTATCAGGCGCTATAGCCAATATTTCTGTATTAACTGCATACCTAGAGCCTGGTGATACTATTTTAGGATTTGAACTATCGCATGGTGGACATTTGACTCATGGTAGTCCAGTTACATTTATGTCAAAAGTTTATAACTTTGTGCGTTATACAGTCAAAGATTTTGAGACAGGTCAATTTGATTTTGATAAAATACGGGATTTAGCGAGAAAACATAAGCCAAAAATGATTTTGGTTGGTTATTCTGCGTATCCACGAGATATAGAGTATGCTAAATTTGCAGAAATTGGACAAGAGATAGGTGCTGTACTCTGGGCTGATATTGCACATATTGCTGGATTGATATCTGCAGGTATTATGCGAAATCCTTTTGATTATGGGTTTCATGTTGTTTCCAGTACGACTCATAAAACATTAAGAGGTCCTAGGGGGGGTTTAATTCTTTCAAAAGGTAGAGTTAGTAATCCTTTGAAAAAAGTTAAAAAAAGTATAAGAAATTTGCCCACTCTTATTGATAGAGCAGTATTTCCAGGTATCCAAGGAGGTCCGATAATGAATTTGATATATGCTAAAGCGGTGGCCTTTGGCGAGGCGTTGCAAGAGTCTTTTAAGGAATATGCTAAACAAGTGGTTAATAACGCAAAATTATTTGAAAGAGTTTTCAAAGATAATGGAATAATAATGTATACAGATGGTACCGATAATCATATGATAATATTTGATAGTGTTAGGTCATTTGGATATTCGGGAAAGACTATACAAGAAGCTTTAGATGAGTCAGGCATTACTGTTAGTAAAAGTACAATACCTTTTGATACACGTTCTCCAGTAAATCCAAGTGGAATACGTATTGGAACACCGGCTATTACTACTAGAGGATACAAAGAAAAAGAAGTAGATTTTTTAGCTGAATGTATAGTAAAAGTGTGCAGAAATCCTAAGGATGATAAATTGAAAAATAGAATACGAAACGAAATTGCAGAATTAAATAAAAAATTCCCTATACCATATTAATGTTTATACTTTCTTATTTGACGGTTTTTATATCGTTTTTTACCTTTGACGTAAAATTTTCTATGTTTTTTGTTAAATTTTTGTCTAATTATTTTTTGATAAAGTTTTGGAGATAATCTCTGAATTATTTTTATATCTATAGAATGAGCTAAACGCACACTATAAGATCGCGAATATTGATAGATATCGTCTATTTGAATGATCTCGTTTGAAATTAGTAAATTTGTATTTGCATTGTTATATAAAATACTGCCCGGATTTATTTTTACAATCATATTTTTGTGATTCAAAGCTCTAAATTTGTTTTTACCTATTCTAATTAATAAATTGTACTTAAGTGTTTTAAAGAGAACGATGTCTATTTTAGGCGAATAGAAGTTGATATTTTTATTTATACGGATATTATTTTCTTCAGCTAGTTTAAGAAGATCATCACGGATTTTGATACATTCTAATAATGCTTCACCATTCACACCATAGAGATCACACCAATCTGTAGAATAATTGTGATAAGAAAGTTTATTTATCAATTTTATATAAGTTAGATAGTCTGATTTTTGATTTACTATGCTTTCTCTACTTCTATATATGTGATCTATTAATTCTTCTTGACTATTAAATTTATCGATATGTTTTCCATATATTTTATTTAATATTGATACATTTAGTTCGTAAAATAATGGTTTAGACTCAAAAAGTGGAATTAAAGTACATATTTCATATACAACTCCTTCGTTCTGAGCTTCTAATATTATATTACCGATAAATGGATCCAAGGGCATTGATAACAGTTTTAGTCCTTTGTCCGTTATTATTCTTTTTTTAGTTATAGCCCCAATGGATACTAACTCTTCGATAGATTTTTTGATAAATGAATTTTTAGGTTTATCTATAAAATGAAAATTCTCTATTTCTTTTATTCCCAAAGATATAAGTAACAGAGTTATTTCGTTTAGTTTGGATCGTAAGATTTCAGGAATAGAATATTCTAAAAAATCGTTATATTGACTATTTGTAAATAAACCCAGATATATACCATGGCATAGCCTTCCTGCCCTACCCCGTCTCTGAAGTATTCCATGCTTTGAATGATAATGTGTTTTTAAAGATTTTATCCCACTATTTGTGTCGTATTCCATTGATTTAATAAGTCCTGTATCGATAATATATTTGACATTTGGTATCGTAAGTGATGTTTCGGCAATATTTGTTGCTAAAATGGCTGTTGTTTTTGTAATTTGTTTGAAAATTTCGTTTTGCTCTTGAATTGGCAATTCGGAATGTACTGTTAAAACATCAATATCACGAATTTGTTCTTGAATAAGATTTTTAGTCAGATTTATTTCCCTTTTACCTGGTAAGAAAATTAAAATATTATTATATTTGTATGTAGTATTGTTATTTTCTATGTTTCCTTTTGTACTAAGAGTATCATCGTATATGAAATTTGATGGTATTTTGTTGTTGATAATGTATTTTAGAGCGGTTACTATTTGTTTATAAAAATCATTGACTTCTTCTTTTAGTAAATACGCATCTACATCATAATTGCGACCTGGTACTCTGATAATCTCTGGAGGATATATAGCATTTTCTTCGAAGAATTTAATAAATTTTTCTTCTTCTAATGTAGCTGATGTAACAATTATTTTGAGTGGTTTGTGGTTTTCTGTATTCCGTTTATTCTGGATTTGTACTAATAATCCTATTAAAAAGTCTGTATTAATTCCTCTCTCGTGTGCCTCATCGACCATTATAATGTCGTATTTCAAAAGTAAAGGATCAAATAAACATTCTCTCAGTAAAATTCCATCAGTTGCGAAAAGTAATTTGGTTTTTTCGCTTTTTTTCTCTTCAAATCTTATTTTGTATCCAATCAAATCTCCAGGTGTAGTGAGCGTCCACTGTGAAAGATAATTACAAAGAGACGTTGCTGCTATCCTGCGAGGTTCTGTTACAACAATTTTGGCGTCAGTGAATTGATTTATTAGTATCAAGGGGATCTGAGTTGTTTTTCCTGATCCAGTATCCCCTACTATAATTATGTTATTGGATGTTTGAAGTTTTTCTATAATGATATCTTCATACTGCGCAACCGGTAAATTATAATCTAATTCAAATTTTTTATTAGTATTCATTATTTTTTCTTAAGTGTAATTAAATCATATTAAAGTGCTAAATGAAACACTTTAATTTATAATTAAGTCTATGCAACAGCAAAATGATAAGAGCAAAAGTTTTTCATTAAAGAATAGAATCATATTTAGCACATTGTTCATAGTTATAATTTTATTTATTATATTGACTTTTTCATTGTTTTTTATGATTAATGCTTGGCTTTATACGTATCAGGTATTTACACAAGAAACAGAAATAGCTGAAATTGAAATATCAGAAAGAGTCATCAAGGATGGTATACCTACGTTTCATCTAAAGTATACATCAAAAAGTCTTCCGAAGAATTATATTTTTTATAAAACAGAGGGAAATGATACTAATCTGTCATTAAGTTCAGAATTTAGGGGGGACAAGTTTATGATTGAGGCCATTTTTGTAAAGTGGAAAGATGTATGCGTAATGTTAGGATTAAAACCAATGTTAAAAGTATATCGAATACAATCGGATTACATTAAAAAAGATAACAATTATCCAAATGATTATATCGATATAAATGGCGGATTTGATAAAACTTTTTATGATTTTTATGAGAATAAGCATCTAGATTTTTGTGTAGATACGGTATTTATATCAGGTGCTGGAAATCAGGTGATGAATGAAAAAAGAAAATATGTACTAATAGCGACGGAAGATGCTTTGGTTATTAGACAAAATAATTAGAATTTGAACCTTTTCTCTTTTTCTTTTTGGTACATTTTTTGGCAGATTCCTATTCCAATAAACAATGTCACTAATGATGATCCTCCCGCACTTATAAATGGCAGTGTGCTACCACCGATTGGGATTAATCCTATATTCATTGATATATTTAATATGGATTGTATTCCAATCAAAAATGCAAAACCTATAAAAAATAAAAAATGCTTCTTTTGTTTTGATTGATATCCCAGATAAACCAGTCTGCAAATTAGAATTAAATACAACATTAATAATATTGATATACCAATAAATCCAAATTGTAGAGCATATATCGAAAATATAAAATCAGTTGCCGCCTCTGGTGTGAGAATGCTTCTATTTAGACTTATTGGGGTTATACCTTGCCCGAATACCTGACCACTACCTATATTTATTATTGCCGTTTTGGATTGATAGATATCACTTGGTTCATTTAAGAAATTTATAAGACGGTTTTTTTGATAGTCCGCTAAAAAATTATTCCAAAAATATGGGAATATTATTAATGTTATTGACAGAACAGATATAGTATACAGAAATAGATTGAAAAACTTTTTCTTAGAAATAAAATAAAATAATAGTATACTAAATGTTGTCAATCCAATATAAAAATATGTGTTATTAAAGGTTGCTATATTATTAATTTCTAATGTAGATAAAATTGTAGATATTATGTTTGTTAATAAAGTTGTTGTGATAAGTTTATTTTTACTATTGTATATAAAAATGATTAAGCTAGTCATAAGAATGATAATTGTGTTGGTTAAAGATTTTTGGATAAATACAGAGAATGTTATTCCTAAAATTATCAATATTGAAAAAATATAGTTTTTATTATTTTTAAAGAATAATAAAAGGTTGGTTTTAAAGGAATATCCTTTAATTTGTTTTTTAGGTTCGTTGGCTAGCAGACTTGATATTAAATAAATAGTAATAATTTTACTAATTTCTGATGGTTGGATGGTAATGTTGCCTATGCTTATCCAGCGTCGTACACCATTAATTTCACTACCAAAAAATGATGTAATTATATTTAAAAAAAATATTATAAAAAAAATAAATATTAAAAATTTTTGATTATAAATAAGCTCAAATTTCATTAAAGTAAAAATAAATAGAAAAATTATTGATACAACAAGAAAAATAGATTGGCTTTGAAATTCTTTGATGTATCTAGATGAATTTATACTGTCTTGTAATGTTAGAGTATATAATGTTATTATACCAATAAAAGATAAAATAATTGGTACTATTAGAAGTATTAGATCTATATTTGGCAATGATTTTCTCATCTATATTTTTTTTATAAATTCGAATCTTTTGGGAATTTTTATTTCTGGCACGGGGTCGTATCTGGATTTTGTAAGAGGATGGCATCTCAATATTCTTTTTATCGCAAGATAGCCACCTATTATACTTCCATACTTTTTTATTGATTCATAACCATAAGCTGAACAGCTGGGATAGTGTATACATACTCTTATGCCATTGAACACCTTACTCGGTATGCCGTGATCAAATGAGAATAAAAATTGATAAATTTTAATTATTAATAAAAGTATATATTTCATATCAGTTTACTTATAGATTATAAAGTACTAAAATGATATTATCATGAATCTTCAGGTTTTATTTGAGAATATACATTCATCATCAGAACTAGAAAGCTTAGTAAGATCTAAGTTTGCTAAGTTAGAGAAATACAACCATAATTTTGATATTACTGCGACATTCTCAGTACAAAATAAGAAAAATACAATTAAAATAAAAGTTCACATACCACACAATAAATATAAGGTTGTAACTATCTATGGTAAAGATTTTTATAAAATGATACCCAAGAGTGTCCAAGCTACTTCAGAACTATTGAAACAGCTTATAAGAAAATGATTCCTTAATTCTTACTTTTTGTATTTTGTCTGGATTTCTTGATAAATATAGATATTGATAACAAGCATATAATCGTTATTGCTGATAAATAAATAAAACTTTCTGGTATTACTAATATTTCAATCCTTTCTAATTCCAGGATATCATCGTCAACACTTACAAAAGTCTGAACTTTTATTTGTTTAGGTAAAAAACTTTGTACTAGATCATTGTTTTCAGATATATTGAAGCTTTTTTTAAAGTCGATATATTGACGCGGGTAAAAATCTAGTTCTGGTGTTTCGCGAATGCTAGATTTAGTTAGTATTTTGTCTTGGTTATCACTGATTATTACTTCGCCTCCTAATAGAAATATATATTCGTGAGGATTTATAATTTCTAATCGGTAGTCGATTTTATTGCTAAAGTTTAGTTTGTTTATTTGATGTAGTTTAAATTTTGGATATATTTTTTGGTTATTTTCAAAATTAAAATCAGTTATATTAATTATAATTGGCACTTCAAATCTTGTTATTACATTAGCCTTATCGTTTTTAGTGTTAACTAAAATTGTAAGTTTGTAAATATTGAGTGGATTTTTAGCCTTGTTTGTATTAATAAAGATATCAATCGTTTTTGTGTCAACGTTTGTGCTTATTTTGATCAGCTCGCTTGGTAGTTTTATATTTATGTAATTGTCTGAGTGAAATAATTCTTTCTTCAGAATTTCTACAGTTAGATTGTGTATTTCTAAATTCGTAGAAAGGAATATCTTTTCATTAAATCCTGATTCTTTTGTTAATCTTTTATAAATCTTTGCGGGACTTATAGTAATACTATTGTCATTGTATGTATTTTCTGAATTATTTTTAGATGCATCTGATTCTTGCTGATTATTAGTTTGGGCTTGTGCAAAATCAAGGTGTATTGGAGTGATAAATACAACGAATACTAAAACATTGAAAAAAAAGATTAAAAGAGATTTTATGAATATATTCAACATTTTTTATATGGCTTGTGCAGTGAATGTCAAAATGTCATTGTAGTCGTTTGATGAAGGCGTATCACCACCTACAGTGCTTTTTGCTCGAGTTCTAATTATATCTGGATTTCCACTGGTATGCGGATTGTTGTATGAACAAAGTAATGTCGGTGTTGTATTTAATTGACCTACATAGGTTGAGTTTCTTCCCGTTAGTGTCTCATCATATGCGTTAGCTATAGTGCCAGGACCTGATATTTTTGTTGCTCCTATACCATATCTATTGGTTCCTATTACACTATCCAAATTGCCTGAATAGTTCGATGGAATTAAGAAATTCTTAGAAGAAGAGTATAATCCTGCATTTGTATTGTCTCCTTGGCTTTGTACGTATAGGTTGTATCCGTATTGGTTGTTTGTCTCTATACTTACGTCTATATAATTACTTAGTGTTGCGGTGTAAGTATTTATTCCGATTAAATTAATATTCTGTGTGCTTAAAGTAAGTGTTAGGTATAAATTCCCGGTTGTAAATGTGGCGTATGGACCAGGTTGGCTATTGGTTGAGTCTCCATTCATTGCTATTGCTCTTATGTAGTAGGTTGTATTAGGTTCTAATCCTTTTATGTAATATTTATGTCCTGTAATAGTTCCACAATCGAGGTCATTTTGATTATTTGTTTGCGCACAGGTATCATAATAATTTGAATAATTTAATAAATTTTGGTTACTTGTATAGTCTATAGAATCTGTAGTTCTATTGATATAATACGTTTCTGATTGAGGAAATGAACTATTCTTTGATATTTGCAAAGCAAACCATGCACCATTTGCTGATGTCGGATCGTTATTTGGATCTATCTCTATTATTGCTCTATCAAATAATATTACTCCATTATCATTGGTAGAAGCTATAGATATTTCTGGTACATTGGCTTCATATGTTGGTTGAAATCCTGATTTGATTTTAAAATTTCCTCCACTAGTAAAGGCAGTATCAAAATTTTCAAAATCTCCTCCGAATCTAAAATTAAGACTACTCCCTATCATCATAGTATCTGTACTAGTATCAAATCCAACCTCGCTTTCGTAAAGATGTAATTGATAATTTGGTGAATTCATTACTTCTCCATGTATTGGATTGGTCACATAGATTGCAATAAAACAAAACAGTAATAACGTTAAATTTTTTCTAATCATATTAATAATTTAGCAAATTTCAATTTATAACAAAACCTCTATCTTGTTGATAACTATTGACATTGGTCACTATCTGATGTTATTATATTACCTCTTAGCAAGAAATTATGTATAAATTAAATAATTGACCAAGTATTTTCACACAAATATTCCATAAATATATGAATAAAACAAAATTTATTATTTTGATTAAGTGGGTGTATTTTGTTATTTCGATGTTATCGTTATCCTCTGTCATTACTGTAACACAAGCTGTGGATGATTTGTCAAAATATATATTTATTGTTGAAACTGACGGATACTCTAAATTTATATTGGAAAAATTCGACACAAACTATGTAAATATAGATATTATTGATACAAACATAGATTTATTTGCCCAGAATTCAGTCGAAAAATTAGAACAGATAACTATTCAGATAGAAAAAGAAATTGAGGACGAACAAAAAAGAAAATCACAAAGGATTTTTATACCAATTTCTTATTCTAATGATGAAATCGTGAGAAAGATATGTGATGTTTTTGTCAGTAACTGTGATGAAGCGTTGACTATTGTCAGATACGAGTCGGGTTTTAATCCCAATGCCATATCTCATACCGGTGATTATGGTCTTTTTCAGATAAATTGTTATTGGCATAGGAATAAATTTTCTGGTGATTGTTATGCGCTTTTGGATATAGATAGCAATATTAGAGTGGCAAAACAAATTTATGATGCACAAGGATGGAGACCATGGGTTACGTCGAAGTATTTGTATAGGTAGTACTAAAATATAATTTCCAATTTTCTGCATTGAGTAGGATGTATAACCAATGGGTTAACCCATTGGTCTCATTCCTTTGGTCTCACTCATCGGTTACTGGAATTTTTACTGTGATATAACTTCTAGATTTTTAATTTGATAATGTCTTTTATTGTAGTAAAAGTGAATATCCACCTATTTATTCACATTACAAGGATATTTTATGAATTTCAAGACAATTGATATTATTTATTTGGTTTAATAATTAAAATTATTTTTTTAGATTATATTTGGTGACTCCAAGGGGACTCGAACCCCTGTTTTTGCCGTGAGAGGGCAATGTACTAGACCGCTGTACGATGGAGCCACAGGCGTAAAAATATACAATAAAATAAGATATTTGTGAAGTATTAATCTATTTCTATCATACTTCGTGCTTCTTTATCTACTAGATTGTTGTATTTATCATTATGATGACCTTTTGTCCAATTACATGTAATATTTAATTTTTTCAAAAAATCATAGATTTTTTTCCATAAGTTCAGATTTTTTATTTCTTTACTATCAGAATTTTGCCAATTGTTTGTAATCCATTTGTGTATCCATTCGTTAATTCCTTTTGATAGATATTGAGAATCTGTAAACACGGTAATATTTTTCACATCCGGATATTTTCGTAGTACAAATTCTATTCCTTGGATAAATGCAATAAGTTCCATTTGGTTATTGGTCGTGTTGGGATTACTGCCTTTGCAGATGATTTTTTCATCTTTGTATAGGATTAGGCATGCCCATCCCCCTACTCCAGGATTTTCTGAGCAAGCGCCATCTGTATATAATGTTACTGTATCCATAATTTAATATATTTCAAAAAATCTGATATTATCACAGAAGATAAATTCATTTTAACATATGAAAAAGGAAAAAAATTTAGTTAAAAAAAAGTCAAAATTGGACAGTAAGAAAGATAAAAACCGGGAGAATTCGATCATTTCTAAAGAGTCTAAAGAGCAGAAGGACGCTCAAAAATCATACAAAAATAAAAAAAGTAATGATGCAAAAATTAGTAGATTATTAAAAATCTTCACAAGAAAATATAAACCATCTGATGTTGTATTAGATAATACAACCAAGAAAGCTGGATTTTTTGATAAGTTACAATCTGTATTCTTTGACACAAACGAAAAACAGGTAGAAAAATTACGCAAATTAACAAAAAAAATTGATTTACTATCTGAAGAGTATGAAAAGTTCACACAAGATGAATTGATACAAAAAACACAAGAATTACGAGAGAAATTTCAGGCATTTTTTCCACCCGATACTGCTATATTGATGGAAAAAGGTAAATCTTGGTTTGACACTGCTCAAGGTAAAAAAGTGTTAAATTTTGTAATAGAAAATATTCCTGAGTGTTTTGCAATTGTTAGAGAAGCTGCAAGACGTACATCTGATCATAAACATTTTGATGTACAGCTTATGGCTGGTATTGCTTTGGCTCAAGGTCGGATTGTCGAATTTAAGACTGGAGAGGGAAAAACTCTTGTTGCACCACTCGCTCTTTATGTGTACTCATTATTTGGTCGTGGGGCTTATCTGGTTACAGTAAATGATTATCTTGCTAGACGTGATGCAGAATGGGTAGGGCGTATGCTTGGATATTTGGGTATTACGGTAGGTGTAGTAAATGATGACAAGTCTTATAAATATGTAGATCCTGAAAAATTATCTGATTTTGGTGTTTCTCAAGATATAGTTGCACAAGCGAAAAAGATCGATTGGACAAATTATAGTTCGTTGAAAGGATATTGTTTAGTTGAAACAAACAAAAAAGATGCTTACAGCTGTGATATAACATATGGAACTAATTCTGAAGTTGGTTTTGATTATTTGAGGGATAATCTTCAAAAAAGTTTTGAGGACATGAATCAACGTGACCCGTTTTTTTGTATTATTGATGAAGTAGATTCTATATTGATTGATGAAGCACGTACTCCTCTTATCATTTCTAGACCATCAACAGATTCTATTGATCTGTATCGTAAATTTGCGGCTTTAGTAAAAAAATTGGACAAGTCAGATTATGTAGTAAATGAAAAATATCGAACTGTTACTCTCACTGAAAGTGGTATCAAAAAAGTCGAGTTAGAACTTGGTGATAATTCGATCTGGTCAAATCCTCTTTTGGTAAAGCACTTAAATCGAGCTTTGGTTGCAACTTATTATTATAAAAGGGATGTGCACTATGTAGTGTCAGGAAAAGAAATTATAATAGTCGATGAATTTACAGGGCGTTTACAACATGGTAGAAGGTTTTCTGATGGTATACATCTCGCTATAGAGGCAAAAGAAGGAGTTGAGATAAAACAAGAATCTAGAGTAGAAGCAACTGTAACTTATCAGAATTATTTCAGATTATTTCCGATATTGTCAGGAATGACCGGTACAGCTCTGACGGAGGCTGAAGAATTTGGTAAAATTTATAATCTTGACGTAGTCGTTATTCCAACTCACAGACCGATGATAAGAAAAGATCTTCCCGACGTTTTTTATCTTGATATAGACAGTAAATTTAAGGCTATAGTAAAAGATATAAAAAAACACTATAAAAAAGGTCAACCTGTGCTGGTGGGTACAGTTTCTGTCGAGAAGTCAGAAAAATTAGCTGAACTTTTGAAAAAAGAAAAAATTCCTTTTGAACTTTTGAATGCTAAAAATCATGCTCGTGAAGCTGAAATTGTGGCTAAAGCTGGACAAAAGTATGCGGTTACTATATCCACAAACATGGCTGGACGAGGCACTGATATAAAATTGGGACAAGCTGTACGCGAATTGGGGGGACTTTATGTAATTGGTACAGAAAGACACGAATCCAGACGCATCGATAATCAGCTCAGAGGTAGAGCTGGACGTCAGGGTGATCCTGGTAAATCACAGTTTTATCTTGCTTTGGATGATGATCTGATGCGTATTTATGGTGGTGATAAGATCAAAACTATTTTAAAAACAGCTAATTTACCTTCTGATTTTAGATTAGAAGGAAGACTGGCTGCAATTTTTGCAAAAACTATTCAAAGTGCACAAAGAAAAGTGGAAGCTGAAAATTTTGATGTACGTAAAAATCTTGTTGATTATGATGATGTATTAAATCAACAGAGATTAGTTGTGTACGAACGCAGAAGAAGTGTAATGAGGCTTTTTGATGAGGCAAAAGAACTCTATTTAAAAAGAACACAAGAGATCAATGATGATACTAAAGATGATGGAGTCCCAGAAGGTACTAGTAGGCTTAGAGATTATGTCGTTGGTAAGGTAAAAAAATATGCTCTAGGTATTGTTGATGATGTAATAAAATCTGACACTTTCACAAAAAATGATCTTGAAATATTAACCAAAGAATTAGTAAAGTTTATACCTCAGGAATATATTGACACTGTAATAAATGAAAAATTCGATTCTGATTATAGGACTTATTATCAGTTTATATTGTCAAATCCTTCAAAATCGAGGTTAAAAGAACAAATTAGTATATTAGTTGATGAAGTATATGATCTGAAAGAGAAAGAAGAAGGATTCATAACCATGCGTGAAATAGAAAAATATGTACTCTTGCAAAGTATAGATACTTTATGGCTTGATCATCTAGAAAATATGCGTGATTTACGTACTGGTATTACTCTTCAGGCATATGCGCAACGAGATCCTCTTTATGTCTATCAAAATCAAGGTTATGATATGTTTGCTCAGTTTATGGAGGCCGTGGATACTCAGGTTGCGTCGACGGTACTTCGTTATACATCCAAAATAAAACGTATTGCAAGGAAGGAAGAATCAAAAGTGTCAGCTAAAGAAGCTATAAGAAAAGCACAGCAAGAACTAGAAAAAGCATTCTTGGAGGCTAAAAGTAAAAATAAGAAAAAATGATAGTAGTTGACATTGAGGCTACCAGCTTAAATTTTGAAAAAGCATCGATACTGAGTATGGGTGCGGTTTCTTTTGATAACCCAGACAAAAGGTTTTATGCAGAAGCTAGAGCTTATGATGATAGTGACATAGATCCTAAAGCATTAGAAGTTGCTGGTTTTACCGTAGAATCAATTAAAGATCTAAATAAGCCATTGCCACGTGAAATATTATTAGATTTTATCAATTGGTTGCAACAGTTTGACAGTCAGACACTTGCTGGTCAGAATGTTCATGTAGATTTAAAATGGCTACGTGCAGAGTGTCATCGGTCAGGAATTAATCATAAATTCGGTGATCGTATTTTGGACTTACATAGCATCGTTTATGCAAAGCATTTAGAATTAGGGATACAAATACCACTATACAATAAGAGATCTAATCTAGGCCTCGATTATATTCTACAATTTTGTGGGGTAAAGGTCATTAGAAAAACTCATAATGCCCTAGAAGATGCACTTCTTGAGGCGGAGTGTTTTAGTAGGATTATAAAAAGGAAATGCTTAATCGATGAATATAAAAAGTTTGAAATACCAAATTATTTATTGATTGCTTATTGAGTTTAAAGCTGAAATCAATATAGCTTTGTTAAATTTAATTTTTAATTGATGACATTTGTACAATTATTAGTGTCTTATCTTGTCATGATATAATTATGACATCATGCTGACAATAAAAGATAAAGATGTAAGTTTGCTCCAAGAAAAATTTACTACTTTAGTAAACCAAAGGAAATCATTTGAAATTATTGGCGATGAGATAGATGTTTTGTATTTTATTGACTTTACTCTAAATTCTGACAGACAAAACTATCGAGATATTTTTTCTAAGTTTGAATTTTTTTATTTTAGAAATGACAAAAATCTAGAGAATTTGGAAGAAGAAATAGCAGATTTAGCAAGAAATAACAGCAATAACTTAGAAAATAAATACATGATATGTATAGAACTTGATAATATCAAAATTAGATTTGTGATGGGTTTTGCTTTACAATACAATTTTAGATTAATCGTTGTAAACGAAAAGGATAGTAAAATATTTTCTGACAAAATATATATCACCTACTCCCCACTTTTTTTGAATGATCTTTATAAAAGATTAACTTTGATATTTGATAAACCTTATAAAATACTTAGATTAAATAAAATTTCTGATATTTATAACAATTTATTCGAAAATAAAGTAGATAGATTAGGCTCAGAAACGTCAGAAACATTTGATGTTTTACAACCTACCCAAAAATCTAATGAATTACATGAAAATGAAAGACATAAACTTAAAAAAGAGACAAAACAAAAGGATATTAAGACAGCTGACAATGTAACTCCAAAAACAACACTTACTCTCGAAGATGTAGAATCAATGTCAGATAAACTGACTCTCAAAGAAATCAATGTACTAAAATACTTAGTAAAACATGGCATGATAACAAGAGAATTACTGGTCAAAATTGTATGGCAAAAGAGTATTAACGAAGTTACTGCTGACGCTATAGATCAGTTTGTGTCGAGGTTGAGGAGGAAACTTATTAAGTTTGGTTATTCTAAAAATATATTGAAATCTAGAAAAGGGTATGGAGTTGAATTGCCTGTTTAAAACATCGGTCTGAGTGTTAAAAAATAGTAAAAAGACTTTTGTTAGACATTAAGTTATGATGGATTTTAATAGTTGATAATTTTCCAAATAATTGGTACAATGTAATGTGTATGACACAATCAAACGAAGGGGATATTGATGATGGCTAGGGATGCGGCTCAAAGGTTTATTGGGTGTATATCTGGACAAATTGGTAAAGGATCAATCACCACAAGGGACGAGAAGAAGTGAGGCTGGAGGAAGTAATGAAGCAGCGGGAACGGCAGGATCAAATCAAGCTCCAGCTCCTATTGTGAGTTGGCAACCACAACCAATTGTAAAAAGTGATGGACAACGAGGTGGAGGTTCTGCAACGGATGAATCTAAACCAAAGGAAGAAGGCGATCATAACAATCTAGACCGTGGTACACTAATTGAAATTATAATAAAAGATCTTAATTTGGGAGGTATTGTATCGATTAAAGCAACAGACTCAATTGATGATATCTACAGAAAATTACTCGAACTAAGACCAGATGCGATGCAAATATTAGAATAGTGTCTAAGATCAAGAAGAGCTGCATCTCGGGGAAAAACAACAACTGGTACGACATCTGGTGGTTTACAACCGGAAGAAGTAATAAAAGATGGAACAACTAGTACGGTGACTACTCCAGGACAACCAGCTAATCCAGCTAATCCACCCTCCGCTAATACGGTGACTACTCCAGGACAACCAGCTAATCCAGCTAATCCAGGACGAAACCCTGATGTTAGAATCCCTTGGGAACATCTTTTTTATAGTATTAATGCGGCAGCAGCGGTTTTGTGCCCACCACTTGCTCCTATACTGATGGGTGTGATTATTACAATATCTCTGGGTAAAGCCTTAAATGAATTAGAGGTTGCAAAACTAGAGGGAAAAAAGATTGATATAAAAACATTCATCAGGATATGTCTACCAGCGTTAATGACGTTAGTGCCTATTGGAATAAATCAATTTGTACCAGCTCTAGCCCCGCTATATTACCAATTTGCTTGGGTTATTAATCCTGCGTTTTCGATGGGTGTTGAGGCTCTAAGAGATATTCCAGGTGAACCAGGAAGAAAAAAATTTGAGAGAATTGTTGCAGCTGGTATTTTATCTTTTCTTGGAACTATCGTTGCTAGAGGTATCGCTGCCGCGCAAGTTTGTATTGGAGATGAGCCTGCTACTGGACCAGAGAATCCAAATAATGAACTCGGACAGAATGTGGGTGGAAATGGCCCTGATACCATCGTTGGTGAAGATCGAACAGTAACTCTTCCTAATTTAATAAAATATTTACAAGCTAATCCAAATGCAAATCTAGGAGATCCTGAATTACAACAAATAATTGAAGGATTAGGCGGTAAAATTGAGACCATTCAAATACAACCAGGTGAGAGTATAAATGATGCACTTGAAAGATTTTATGGGAAAGAAGGGATAGTAGGATATCAAGGTTTTGCTGCTCAATTAGATCCAAATGTGGTAAATCCTGATGTAGTCCAACCTGGCCAAGAAATACTAGTTGTAAAGTTACCCAATGACATAGCTGCTAGTCTTGAAAAATTAACCATTGCTACGGGGAATCATAATAATCCAAGCGGATATGACATAAAATATGTTTTACCAGAAAATAAATAAGTAATATATTTTATTTTTTACGTCTGATGACGGGGTCCTATCGGACCCTGTAATTTTTTATTATTTGAAATTAATTATTGTAATTTTGTTTGGTAAAACTTGAAGACATCTTTATTTAATCAAACAGGAAGTACAAATAAATATAATTAATATTAATATAGCTGTTGTATTCTGTTGTTCTATGAAATGAATTCTAGTTTCGTGAATATTAATTGTTACTTTTATTATGACGTTTTTATAACAATTTTTGACGTTCATGTTTATATTTTAATAGTTTTCTCATAGATCTATTTTTTTACAGGTTTTTATTGCTTTTATGTTGATATTGGTAGACTTTTATCCGTATAACATTATTTAAACACTGTATTATTTTGGATGTTTGTGTGCGTGGCAGAAAGTCGAAAAAAATATATTATTTAATAAAATACAAAACAGATACCGATTTTAAAATATCGGCAAAAATGAGGACGAAGCAGATAGAATTTTAGAAGATGTAGTTGGCTTATCACCTAGAAGAAAGCAATAAAGTGAAAATACAATGCAATCATAATGTTTTGTTCCATTTACTGATTGTATAATTTCTTCATTGATTCTATCCTATCTCTATACTCCGCCGCAGTAAAGAATTCTAGATTATCTGCGGCCTCTTTCATTTTGCGAGTGTATTCTTCGATTAGTTTTTCTATTTGTTCACGTGTGAGATTTTTAGGTAGATCGATGTTTTTGGTATTTTCTTTGTTGTTCTTTTTCTTGTTATTTTTATCCTTTGATCTTTGTAAATGTACCTCGATTTTTTTAATGATTGGTTTTGGTGTGATGTTGTGTAAATGATTATATTCTTCTTGGATTCTGCGGCGGCGTTCGGTCTCTTCGATAGCAAGTTTCATGGAATCTGTGATGTAATCAGCATACATGATGACATGACCATTTGGGTGTCTTGCGGCACGACCGATTGTCTGAATAAGGGATGTCTGATTGCGTAAAAAACCTTCTTTGTCGGCATCAAGTATGGCAACTAGCGATACTTCGGGTAGATCCAATCCTTCACGCAGTAGATTTATACCCACAACCACATCAAATATTCCAAGTCTTAAATCTCTAAGTATCTCAACACGCTCGATAGTTTCTACATCAGAATGTAGATATTGTACACTAAATCCATTTTCTTTAAGATAAACTGTTAGTTCTTCGGCCATTCTTTTGGTAAGAGTGGTCACAAGTACTCTTTCTCCCCTACTCTTTCTTATTTTTATCTCTGTCTCTAAATCTTTGATTTGCCCCATGATTGGACGGATCTCTATTTTTGGATCCAAAAGTCCTGTAGGTCTGATTATTTGTTGTGCTATTCCTGTTATTTGATAATCTTCATAATTAAGTTTTGTTATTATTTCATTATAAAGTTTTGATTTTTTCTTTTCTTCATTTGTATTTTGTGTTACTGCTAATAAGATATCTGTGATTTTAGCTTTGGGATAAAGTTTTTGAGCTGATTCGATAGAATTTATAAGTTCGTATTCTTGTGGAGTGGCGGATACATAAATTACTTGATTAATGCGTTTTTGAAATTCATAAAAATTCAATGGCCTATTATCCATTGCTGATGGCAGTCTAAATCCATATTCAACCAAGGTTTGTTTTCTTGATCTGTCGCCATGATACATTCCTCTGACTTGGGGTAGTGTAATGTGTGATTCATCTATAAACATCATATAATCGTCAGGGAAATAATCTAAAAGTGTAGATGGAGGTTCTCCAGGTGTCCTGCCTTCAATGATTGGTGAATAATTTTCTATTCCACGACAATACCCCACCTCTTCTAACATCTCAATATCATAATTTGTCCTTTGTTTCATTCTTTCAGCTTCTAATAATTTATTTTGACTTTTGAAAAACTTTATTCTTTCTTCTAATTCTTTTCTTATTATGGGTATTTTTTCTTTTAAAATATCAAATGGTGTTACGTAATGATTTGAGGGAAAAATACTTATTTCTTCCGGTTCATCGATAATTTCGCCGGTTAGTGGATCGATAACTTTTATACTTTCTATTTCATCACCAAAATAGCTTATTCTGATGATATTATCTTCATATGAAGGAAATATTTCTACTATGTCACCTTTTGCCCTAAAATTCGATCTTTTTAATTCTAAATCATTTCTAGTGTACAAGAGATCTACAAATCTTCTTAGCAATTTATTTCTTTCAAATATCTGTCCACGTTTTATCCCAAAAGCTATTGCATCGTATGTCTCTGGTGATCCGAGACCGTAAATACAAGATACTGATGCTACGATGATCACATCATTTCTTGTGAGTAAACTTTGAGTAGCGGCATTGCGATATTTTTCTATCTCTTCGTTGATCTGTGCTTCTTTTTCTATATAAGTATCTGTTGATGGTTTGTAAGCTTCTGGTTGATAATAATCATAATAACTTACAAAATATCTTACTGCATTTTCTGGAAAGAATTCTCTAAATTCACTGGCAAGTTGTGCAGCTAGTGTCTTATTGTGGGCTAAAATCAGAGTTGGCTTTTGAACATTAGCAATAATATTTGCCATCGTAAAAGTTTTTCCTGTACCCGTTGCACCTAAAAGTGTTTGATGCTTACGTCCTTCGACTATTCCTTTTGTTAATTTTTCTATTGCTTGTGGTTGGTCTCCTGTAGGTTTGAAATTGCTTACTAACTTAAACTTTTTCTGCAGTTTTATCATTTTGAAACTATAAATTCTGCAATTTCTTTTGCAAGGTTTGATTTAAATTTGTTTTCTATACTAAAAATCGATGGAAAAGGATTAATATTTATCACGGTTATCTTTTCACTCTCCGAAGAGATATAAAAATCTATTTGACATATATCTAAGTTCAATATTTTTTTTATGTTATAAATTTGATTTATTATTTCTGAGTCCAATTCACTAGATTTATATTTTTTTAGTGGACTTGCCCAGAATAACTTGTCTTTTGTCAAAACTTCAGCACTAAATATTATTTTATTTCCAACTATTATGGCAGTATGATAGCTATTTGTTTTGTAGATTTCTTCAGGTATTTCTAAAAAATCGAAAATTTTCACTTTTTCTGATTTGACTACATCAAATGATTCGGTCCAGTCATCTGAAATAACTGCTCTTTTTTCTTTTCCTTCAAAAGGTAAGATAATTATTGGATGGTCAAGATCTATCAATACATCTCGTGCTGCTCTAAGCCCTTCGGTGTGATATAGGCTAATCACTTTTATGTTATTTTGAGCAAGTGTCTGAAATAAGTAAAAATTTGTAAGCGGTGAAATGTTTTGTCCATTAATAACTTTTTTATTATTAGATTTAATAAAGTCAAGAATAAACTGAAGATTGTGACTATCTATGCCTAATTTAACAAAAAATGTATAAATATCTAATATTTCTAATTTGCGGTGGGAGATATTAGGGCTTGTAGCGTTTTCTATAGCAAAGATAAAGTCTTTCAAATACAATTTATAACATTCATGCCCAAGTTTTTCTAATTCTTCAGAAATGCGGTTTATAGTTTTGTTTTTTTTATTACAAATTATCCCCACTTTCATAGTCCTAATTTAACACAAATAAGTATTTTTTATAAACTCAAAATTTTATCATCCTGATAAACAAAATTACAATTTATAAGCCATGTTGTGATTTAAATTGCAGTAATCAAAATATATGGTGATTTATTATATTTTTCTCTGATTTTTTGTAGTACAAAATGTCTTATTGTTTTAATAAAAAATTCAGATGAAACATTGCTATTGATCTGGCTTACTTGATTTATAATTTCTTGTTTTAATTTCTGTTGAATATAACTATCATGCATTTCGATAAACATTCCTACGGGTTGGATCATTATATTATCTGTTTGGTACTTGCCATTGTGATTTTTAAATTTAATGGTGATATTTAATAAACCATCATTTATTAAAGCTTTTCTTTCATCAACAATTTTATTGTCGAATTTGCCTAATTTATAACCTTCTATCCATAAAGGAGTAACATCTATTTTTTCTGCCAATTGCCATCTATCATCCCATAGTTCAATTATTTGTCCATTATTTATTAAAATAACTTCATCAGATTTGTATCCCATTTCCAGAAGTAAATCTTTATTTGCTTGGCGCATGGATGGGTCACCGTGTATTGGCATGACAAATTTTGGACGTGTGAGAGTAATCATAAGCCTATGATCTTCTTTGCATCCGTGTCCTGATGCGTGAACCATCATATATTCACTAGTAATTACTTTGCATCCTTTTAATACTAATTCATTTATTAACGCATCAATTCTGAGTTCATTTCCTGGTATTCTTGATGAAGAAAATAATATCGTATCAGTTGGTTTTAAGCATACGTTTTTATATTCATTTTTTGCCAGTTTTATTAATGCAGAATCAGGTTCGCCTTGGGATCCTGTTGATAATATTATGATTTGATTGTCTGGATATTTACTGATTTCTTTTGGTGAAATGTATGTACTACTACTTACATTTACATATCCAAGTCTATGAGCTATATCAAGATTTGTTTTTATACTTTTACCAAGCATTGCAATTTTTTTGTTGTATCTATAAGCAATTTCTGTTATTTGTCGCATGCGACTGATCATTGTGGAAAAAAGTCCAATAATCAGTCTTCCTTGTGCAGTGCGAATAATTTCTTCCAAGTCTTTGGCTATTGTAGTTTCTGATGGTGCCCATCCAGGTTTTTTAACGCTAGTTGATTCATCTAATAACAAAAGTACACCCTCATCTCCAAGTTTTACAAGTCGTGAATAATCGGACGGCGGTTCTTTGTATGGGGATAAATCAAATTTATAATCACTAGGAGTGACAATTTTGCCATGTGGGGTATCAATAGCTACACCATAATTGTCCATTATGGTATGAGTCATCCTAAAATGTTGTATCCTAAATATGCCTAAATAATAACTTGAATTTTCATCTATTTGATTAATTTTTAGTTTATCTTTAAGTTTTACCTCCTCAAATTTATCTTTGATCATTTCTGCTGCCATCCGTGGGGCATAGATCGGTGGACAGCCTAGTTCTGTATATAAATACTGTAAAGCACCAATATGATCTGTATGACCATGAGTAACGATAATTCCGCGTATTTTATCTTTTTTGTCTTCTAAATAAGATAAATTCGGTACTACTGCATCTACGCCGGGCAGGTCATATTCTGCTAGACCAAGTCCTAGATCTATAATGATAATATCATCTTTGTACTGTATTAAAGTACAATTTGTACCTACAGTTTCAAGACCGTTTATTGGAATAATTTTTATAGGTTCTGAGTCTGGTCTTCTGAATTGATAGGTACTATTTTCTCCCCAGTTTATAGCACTGTTAATCCTGTATTTTTCTTGTGATAGTTTGAAATTTTCTCTTGTGAAACTTTGATTTAAATCTCTGTGATTTTGATTATTTTGTCTTTTGTAGTGTCGATGTTTTTTATTCTTATGACGAAAATTTTTTTTATTTGACATCAATTACATCATTTATATTAATAACTGTTCTTGGTGACGAGAGGGGGACTTGAACCCCCACGCCGTGAAGCACTACCCCCTCAAGGTAGCGTGTCTACCAGTTCCACCATCTCGTCTTCTTATATAATATATCAGATTTGATTATATCATATGATAGGAATTTGGATTATAAAACGTGATTTTAGATTGTTGGATAATCTGGTTTTGCACGAAGCAATTAGACAATGTGAACAATTGATTCCGCTTTTTGTTTTTGAAGATATCATTCTAAATAGTGAGTATACTTCTAAATTTCATCTTTATGCAATGATTTCGGCTTTGCATGATTTGCAAGATAATATCAGAAAAATTGGTGGTGATATTTTAATAAAAGATGGTGATATTATTTCAGTATTAGAAGTAATACGCAAATCTTTTAATATTTCTTATATTTTTGCACATGAAGAGATTGGAGTAAATGAAACATTTTCAAGAGATAAGAAACTCAGAAAATGGGCTAAATTAAATAGAATTATTTTCAAAGAATATCCACAAACGGGAGTATTTAGAGGACTAAAAAATCGTGATAAATGGCAGAGATTGTGGGAATCATTCATGGATAAAGGATTGCTACCTACTCCCAAATCGATCAATGTACCTTTGGATTACATTAGAAAAAATTCTCTTAGCATCGATGAGATAGAGACAAAACTCATTTCAGACTTGAATAAAGATTTACTCCAAGTAGTCAGGGAAAAAAGAGCACATAAAATTTTAGATACATTTTTAAAATATCGTGGGAGACTTTATCAAAAAAGTATCAGTTCACCAAATACTGCTTTTTATCATGGTTCAAGATTATCGGTACATCTAGCTTGGGGTACTATATCGCCAAGAGTTGTGGTACAAAGAACAAGACAAAGATTAAAAGAATTAAATGATGATGTTATCTTTCAAAGATCTTTAAATGCTTTTTTAGGTAGGATGTACTGGAGGGATCATTTTATACAGCGTCTTGAGATGGAGCCTGAGATGGAACTTCACGCTTTGAATCCTATTTTTGAAAATCCTCCTTATAAATTTGATAAAGAAAAATTAGAAGCTTGGTATTATGGTAGGACAGGATTTCCACTTGTAGATGCTTGTATGGTGTGTCTCCACAAAACTGGATTTTTAAATTTTAGGATGAGATCTCTTGTGACATCATTTGCTTGTCATGTGTTGCATCTAGATTGGCGTGATATAAACAATTTACTTGCGCGTATTTTTTTAGATTTTGAACCTGGTATTCATCTTAGTCAGCTACAAATGCAGGCTGGTGTTGTAGGAATAAATGTAATAAGAGTTTATAGTCCACATAAACAGCTTTTAGATCAGGATCCAAAATTAAAATTTGTGCGTAAATGGATACCAGAATTAGAAAGAATACCTGATGAGGAGATTTTTAATGCAAAAAATATTAGTATCAAAGGATATATACCAATCATTTGTGACTATGAGAAAGATTCTAAAGTTATGAAAGATTTTTTCTATTCTCTTAAAAAACAATACAAAGACTCAGAAACAACTCAAAAAGTATTGAGAAAACACGGGTCGAGAAGGAATATATTTCACAAGCAGTGATAAACATATTATTATTTTAAATATTTTTGATATATTGACTGATTAATTTATTACTGTTTTGTTCAATCATTTTTTGTGTGTGCCAAATTCGTGAAAAATCATAAATGTAAACGTTTAGAAGACGCGGTTATGATATTTTTTAGGAAAAAGTTTTATAGAAATAAGTATTTTGTATTGTGGATCTTATAAAGATTATAAAATTTATTCTTCAGATTTTTGATATTCTGTAAAATTTAATTTGTTGTATTTTATATAGCTTCTATCGATTGTAATATGGTTTTAGCTAGTTTTTTTCCTTCTCTTACCGCATAATTTGTCCCCCTATCTTCAGGATAAATCTGTGAGAAATTGGATAAATATACATTTGGTATAGGTGTTTCGTATTCGGGTATTTTTTGTTTGTAATTGGTATCTACTATGTGTTGTGCGTTTTTGAATCTGAATATAAAGATATTTTCTATTTTTGTCTTGTCAAAGCTTGGAATAATGCGTGACAGATGTTCAAACCAATTTTCTGTCAATTCTTCATCTGATATAGAAAAAAATGCACTTTCATGTTCAAAATAACCAGCAATATAATAAATTTCTTTGTTATTGTAATTTTTTTTGTCTATTAATTTTGTGTGATGTACTATTACTCCAAATGGTGTTGTAAGATCGTTTATGTTATTCCAATAAGCCAAATTAAGATTCTGATCTGTTTCTATTATCATACATATTGCACCTATATATTCGATTTGGGCTAATTTGTTTAGATAATCCTGATGAACAGCATTTGACTCAATCAGTCTAGCAAAAATATGTGATGGTGTAGTGACTAAAACTTTGTCGAACCTGAATTCTTTTCTTGATTTTGAACTATCAAAACAACTCACTATTACTTTGTTTGTGTTTTGATTGTATTCGATGTTTATAACTTCGTGTTTTGTGTGTACCTTGATATTTTTTGATACTTCTAAGATTTTATTAATTAAACTGATAAATCCACCTTTGATATATCCAAGCATTTCTTTTTCAAAAATATTTGACCTTGAATTCGCCCTAATATGCAAACGAGCCCACATCCATGCCATTGAAATTTTTTCGCAGTACTTTCTAAATTTGCCTTTCAAAAGTGGAATCCATAAAACTTGACATGCTCTATCACCTGTCCATTTTCTAAGCCAATTTATAGCTGATATTTTTTCAAACTGAGAATAATTTTTGACTTTTTGTAGATAAAACAATGCCAAACCTACTCTTAAACGACTGAAAAAATCTAAAGGTGCAAATTTAATAAGATCTATAGCCGAATTGAATGGATAAAATTTACCTTTGTAAAAATTCGAAACAGAACTTTCATGCCATTCTATAAGACTAGGATCAATTTCATTTATAAGTTCTAGTATATCCGTATCTGTTTTAAACAGATGATGATAAGCTTTTTCCAAGTACGAATTTCCGATTTTGAAAGCTCCGGCCAATCCGCCAATGTCCTCACTTCTTTCTAAAATAGTTATTTTGTATCCTTTTTTTGATAAATAATAAGCAGCAGCAAATGCTGTAAAACCAGCTCCTATTATGCCAATATGCGGTATATTATTTTTTATTTTCATAAATTGCACGTATTATATAGTGTGGTCTGTTTAGAACCTCAGTATATATTCTTTCTATGTACATGCCTATTATACTCATGATAAGTATTTGTATACCCCCAAGAAAAAAAATAGCTATTGTCGTAAATGCCCAACCGGGTACAGCATATTCTGGAAAAAATACTTTTACTACTAAAGCATAAATTATCCCTAAAAAGCTAGCAAATGATATCAAAACCCCTATCTGGGTGATTATCTGTAGTGGGATACTTGAAAATGCCAAAATGGCATCGATTGCTAATTTCATCATTTTTTTTAGAGGATATTTCGTTTTTCCGGCGATTCTTTCGTTTCTTTCATGTTCGATAAATGTTTGTTTAAATCCGATTAGAATACTTAATCCACGATAGTATCTTTTATGCTCTCTGAACTTCAATAACGCATCCAATGCTTTTCTGTCCAAAAGACGGAAGTTTGCTACGTTTTCTGGCATTTTTGTTGAAGATAGCTTGTTGAAAATTTTATAGAAAAATTTCGCACTAATTTTTTTGAAAAAACTATCTTTTTCTCTTTTACTTCTTTTGGCATGCACGACTTCATAGCCTTCTTTCCAGAGTTTTAGCATTTTTTCAATCAGCTCTGGTGGATCTTGGAGGTCACAATCCATTGTTATCACTGCATCGCCGGTTGCATTTTCTAGACCAGCTAAAATAGCCATTTCATGGCCGAAGTTTCTAGATAAATCTATTATTTTTATTCTTGAATCATTTTCAGCTAATTCTAATAGCAATTTTAGTGTTTTATCTTTACTACCGTCATTGATACAGACAATTTCAAAATTATATTGGTTTTTCAAATTATTTAATCGCTTCGTAATTTCATTATATGAATGGTTTATTATCTCTTCCTCGTTATAAAAAGGTATAACAATACTGATTTTTTTCATGATGATTGAATAGGATTATATCAGAATTGATTTATCTTTTTATAATATTTTCTACTTATTTTTTCTTCAATAAGATTGTATATAAATCCTGTTATTAGTCCTGTCAGAGTTGAGATAGTTATCGGATAATATAGGAAAAAATTTGATCTATCAGTGTTATAAAAGATTATTGATAATAAAAGTAATATTGTTGTTATATCAAAAAAAACATATAACCATTGTATTTTTGTGTTTTTAGATTGACTGTGAATTACATGTCTAATCAATATTGTATTTATAATAAAAGATATCAAGAAAAAAACAAATAATTCTATATTTACTGATTGTGTGTTTTTTTGAATTTCCAAATATGACACTAGAACTAACAATGTAAGAAATGAAGAGTATATCCAGATTGAAGCAAAGTTTAGATATATTAAAAAGCTATTGTGAAATGCTAGTAATTTATCTATATTAATGTATTTTTTTATTGTTTCTATAATAAATTTAATTCCTATTCCAAATGATAAAAATGTTATACAAAAAGCTAAAATCGCAAGTAATATTTGTTTGTTTAGTATTAATATAGCTTTGTCGGATAATTCGGATATTTGTATATTTGCTGAAATGCTGATCAATATAGTTATAAAAAAAATTAGCACAGTATCTAATCTTATGTGAAAAATTTTATCAAAAACAGTTGGTTTATAACGTTTTAATAAATCACGTATAATTAAGTAAAGTGTTGATGTTAAACAAACAATAATAAATTTTAAGGTAAAATTAAATTCCATGATTATTATTTAGATTGGTTATTATCATTATTTAAATTCTTGGTGTGTTTGTTTTTCAATGCAGTTAGATCAATTGTTATTTCCTTTTTTTCACCTTTTGGTATCTCATGATTGTTTTTGTTTCCATCCATGTTTGCATAGTCTGTAAATGTTCCTGGTTGCACAGTTTTGGTATTACTGTTATGAGTCAAGACTTTTGTTTTGAGAGATGTAGCAAAATCAAGTTTTAATGTATTATCACTTTTTTTGTTGCTAAATCTTTTTCTGAGTATTACATATCCAATTACTAATAAAATTATAAAGATGATTAGAGCTGATATGGAAAGTAATATAGTTAGTGGATTGATAGTAAGATTAAGTCGATTTGTTAGTGTATTATTATTTATTGGCTGTGGTGTCGGGGTCGGAGTCATTTTTTCTATTATTTTGACTCTTGAAAATTCTTCGTTATTTTCATCTATTATTTTTACTTCTAATTTTATAACGTCCTGTTCTGGTAATACTATTGAAAGATTACCTTTTTCTTGGTCTACCCAACCAGTTTTAAACGCTGCATCGTCTATACTACAATATAATTTCACTTTTGGATTTGACACTTTGATTTCTATTGAGTGCTGATCATTTTCTTTTTTCGGGTTTTCAAATTTAATATCAGAAACTAATGTAAACGAACGCATTGGAGATATTTCAAATGAGATAAATTTAGATAAAAAATCCATTTCTCCATTGTAAATTTGTAAATCTTTTATCTCATTATCAATTTTGATTCTAGGTAAAAATAAATAATTATGTTTTTTGAGAGTTATTCTCACCTTCTTAGCAAGAAAATTTAGCTCCTGAATATTGAAATCTACGCCATAAGTTTTGTATCTGAGTAAATTATCTAAATTTATTAATTTTACAGGTATATCAGCATTCGATAGGTCAACCGGTTCTAACCATTCAATGATAAATTGATCGTTTTCTAAAGTAAAATTTCTGTATTTGGAAATGTTTTCTTTGTTTATCGACCTTAAATTGGTTGTTTTTGATCCTTCAAAAAGGTATTGTGATGGTAGTTGTACGCTCGCAATTGGCGAGTTTACGGATTCTAATGTCGGTAATGTGACTCTTACTGATTTTTCATATTGACGATTTATGTAGATATCAGCACGGAAGTTTGTTGTTTGGATAAGTTGATTTGAAGGTTCGCCAGCGGGATCAATCCAACTTATTGGCAGTGTATATATGCAGAGGTGTCCATTTGGTACTGTAGGATTTTCACTTACTGAGTATGTGATAGAAAACTGTTTTTCTTCTTCTGGATTTATATTAAATATCCAACTGCGCGGATTAAATCCTTGAGGAAAGTCAGTAGCTGGATCTAATCTACGATTAAATTCAGGATTTACTACAGAATTTTTGACATCTGAAATATTATTTAAAAATGGAATCCTGATTTCAAAGTTTTCTATAATTACATTACCTGTATTTTTGACTTTGTATATTATAGTAAATTGTTCGTTTGCATTGGTAGTATTTTTATCAATGGTAGCATTTATTTCATATTGTTTAATTATTTCTTTTTTAGTTTTCGCTTTTACTGATTCGCTTAGAGCAGAGCAATTTTTATTTGGTGAGTTATCGCATGCAGAGATTTTAAACCAATATTCGGTATCTTGTTCCAAGTTTAAAATAGTGTATTCGGTACCTGTTGTAAAAGCTATTTGAGCGTATGATCCGTTTGATTGATTTGATTGAAAGATTTTATATTCAGATATTCCACTAAGATCAGAAGCTGGATTCCATTTTAGCGTTACACTATTGGTAGTTGTTGTAAGAATGGCTGGAGTTGGGGGTGATGGTGGAGTTTGATCCGAAGTGGGAGTTGGGTTGGGTGTTGTAGTAGGAGTCGGGTTGGGTGTTGTAGTAGGAGTCGGAGAAGATGTTACTTGTTGAGCATCTATCGTATTGCTTCGAATGAGACTAGTAAAAAAAAGTATGAAATATGCTATTAATAAAAAAAACGTTATTAAAAAGAGTTTTATATTGATTCCTTTCATGGTATTTGACTATTTTATACAAATATAATAGATTTTTAAATAATATGAGCAATCAAAACTTAAATGTATTTAAGTTCCGTACAGATAATCTAAATTTTCGTATTAAAAAATTAGACCGAAGAGTATTGCTTGGCTTAATCATATTTTTTATTTTGCTTTTGTTAGGTGTTTCTGGATTTTTGGCATATACAATATTGACGAGAGATACTACACCTGATGAGACAGCAGCAGCACGAGATTGTTCAGCACAATTAGCTAATTTGCAGGCTTGTCAAAGGGGAGACTGGGGTCAAATTGATTGTTCTAGGTATCAAGCAGATTATAATGAATGCGAACTAGCTCGTTCTTGTGAACTACAGGGAAAGGATTATTTTCAAGGAAGGTGTGTTGATAGACCAGCTGGCAAAAAAGCTCCAGGTGAAAGATGTGGTGCCGATAGTGAGTGTTCAACTAATTCTTGTTTGGAAGTGGTTTGTCGTGATGGTTCTAGGATAAAAACTTGTGGGGGACAATATTCTTCTTCCTCTTGTTTGGGTCCTCTAAATCCAACCCCACCTGGATCAGTAAATAATCCTGCTTGTCGTAAGGATGATGGAACGAATGCTGTTATTGGAGAGTATAAAGAATGTACAAGTGATAGTGCAGATCGATTTACGGGTATACAACGATGTTATGAAAGTGGGTGGGGTATATGTCAGAGGCCTGATGGATTGCAAGCGGGTCCAGGTGGGGTTTGTCCTAATGGATATAGAAATATAGGTGGTTATTGTTATAAAACTTGTGATGGAACTAGCAATATATGTGCTTGTGGAGACAACGTTTGTAGTGGTACTACGGGTACAAAGTTTAATTGTGGAAGTAATGGATTTACTTGTACTATAACTAATTCGGGAAATTGGTTAGTATCAGGGAGTACATGTAGAGTTTTTACTGGTCAAAGCGGCAATGTCGCTCAGTGTTCACCCGCAGAATTCATAAATTGTAATCCAGGAGTTAATCAAATGTGTTGGTGTAGAAATCTAGGACCAGTACAAAGTGACGGATATAGATATGGAAATACTAGGTTAGAGGGATTTGGATGTGGAGCAAATTGTGACAATAAAGCTGGAGGAGTATATTCGGATTCTGTATGTGGTAATCCATATAGATGTCCTGATCAACCTACCGGAAGAACCTGTCAACCAGAAAGTCGTTGTGTTAATAACATCAGACGTATAGTTACATGTGATGCTAATGGTAATCCGAGTGTAAGCGAGACTCCAGAACAATGTGAAATATGTGAGCCCATTGCAAGATGTGAGGGAGTTAATATGGTTTATCGTGATTGTAATAATAATGTTGTTCGATCAAATTATGATCCTCAATGTGATAGAGGTACTACTCGTAATCCTGAAGGGTACTGTGCCTCTATGACAGTGACATTTGAAACAATGACGGGTCAAAAAGTGACCAAGACAGTATCAGCAAGTGATACTCCTGATAGTATAGTTGTAAGGGACATGCCTAAACCTGGTACTCAAATCATATTTAACAGTACAAATGGGGTATCAAATGGGAACCCTCGATTTAGACTTTATTTCATGAGGCCATATATACCTGATCCAAACAGTCCATGGAACACACCTGGTACTCGTGAATATGCTTGTAGCTATTATTTGTTTAATTTCTCCGATACAAGTGGTACAGTTGGTGGTGGTACTGCTGGTGATCCAAATAGAACATTTACTTTACCGAACAATTTGTATGGAGATATTCGTAGAAATGATGCGTATGCTGCAATGCAAGATATTAATTGTGCTGGATTGCCTGCATTAAACTTTAGAAATGGTATTGTTTTTGGTGCTATATACACAATAGATGGTGGATGGATAGCGCCCAATGAACTTATATGTTATAACGAGCTTGGCTATGATCCTAAGGGTGCTAGGTTATTTGATCCAAGAAATAGGCGAATGATCGGTCAACCAGGATCTTGTAGAAATTATTGTGTTGTGCGAACCCAACCACTTTATAATAGACCAATCTGTCAATCATTCACAGTAACCGGTGGTACAGTCGAGAACGGGAGAAGGATTTTAAGACCTGGTGAAAGTCTAAACATAACGATGGTTGTACGTAATCCTCTTGATAGAGGGAGAGGTTCGATATTTCCCTATAATTTAGAAAATGAATATTCACCAGGTAATCCAAGAGGTGCATGGTTGCCTCAAACTAATGTAAATGGTGCAACTCCAATGCGTAAGCTTTTGGAAAGTGATAAAGGATTTAGATGGATTGTAGATGGAGTTTCCAATGGTGATACAATTACGTTTAATTACGTTATACACTATAATCAATTGAATCAACCAGATTTGAACGACGAAACAAAAGATCAGAATGGTGGATGGCAGCCGGGTCGATATTTACGTAAAGTGATGTTGAGAGGGTTTGGAGGAGAATTATTTAATTTAGGTTCTGATGGTCAGGCAGGTCGTTTGTCAACGCAGAGTCCAGCTCAGTGTAGTACTATTGTTGAATTACGGAGCTCGACGACAACTATTACCAATACACCTACGCCAACGTTTACTCCTACACCTACAACCCCTACTTCACAATGTACTAATATTTCGATTACTAATATGCGAAACAATCAAACCTGTACTAACTCAAATACACAAGCTTGTAGTGTACGCCAAGGAGATACATTAAATATACAAATCCAGGGTATAAATGCCGTCTCTTACTTCATAAATTACGCTTATAGGACTGCATCAAATCAAAATGTAACACAATCTATTTCACCGCAATCTTCGAATACGTTTAGTTTACAAATACCAAATAGCGTTGAAATAAGTAATATTCAAATTGATGGTTATACATCAAATGGTACTATCAATTCAACTTCTAATAATTGTAGGATTGGATTTAGTTTTTCCCCGCAACCTAGGATCAATAAGGATATTGATCAAACCAATTCCGTAAATCTAAGTACAGGTAATGTCGTTAATTCAACATCTATTCTCGAATACGATGTATCCATAAGTAATACAGGAAACGCAATAATGCAAAATGTAATAGTACGAGATAGACTTATTGCTCATGATAATTCAGGAAATGTTATTACTCCTCCTTTTGGTGATATCATTCAAGCAACAGATCTCTTGCGTAGTGGAGGTACTGCTTCTGATCCTTCTTCTGTTTCACCTAGAAGATTGCTTGATGAAAATGGAAATACTATTGGTTCATTGAATCCCGGCAACAATTATACTGTTTCTCAAAATGTCAAGGGTGTTGAATGGAATAAGATAAGAGTGCTAGCTCCAGGTGAGACATATAGCGGTACAGTCAGAGTTGATATAAGTAGCTATACTGGTACACCATCTTTAGAGAATGAGTTTTGTTTGTATAGAGATGTGAATAATAACGATCAGATAGATACAGGCGATATATTGATAGGCTGCGATGAAGTTATTGTACGTACTGCACAACCGAACTTTACTATTTCTAAACAAGCTAATAGAGATACTGTTAATCCAGGTGGAACTGTAAATTATACTCTAACATTGACTAACGTATCATCTAATCCACTGGATCTAAGTGACATGACAGTTCGTGATACATTAGATCAGGATGCAGTAAACAGAATTACTGTTTCTAATATATTCAATGGTGGTACTATATCAGGTAATGTAATTACGTGGACTTCGCAAAATTTAATAAGTGCGAACAACAATAATCCAAACTTGGCACCTAATAGCTCTATACAGTTGACCTACACAATAACTATAAATCAAAATTATTTCCCAAGCAGAGGTATTTGTAATGATGTTATGACTAACCAAGCAAGAGCTATATCGACTAATCGTACTGAACAATCAAACAGAGTAAATATAAATATCATAGGTGAGTGTGCAACACCAGAGCCTCCAACACCTACAGATTCGCCTCCACCTGGCACAACAACTACAACTACCATTATTGTAACAAGTAGTAGGCTTCCAGATACTAATTTTTCAGGATATATAAATTGGATTATATTTACTGTAATCTTTGCTTTGTTTGGTGCTATAGCGTGGTATACAATGGAACAAAGAAGGAAAATTATAGAAGGGAAGGCACATCGTAGAATTAAGAATCGTATAGTAAACAAATAATTTTAATTGACTAAAATTAGATTATTTATTAGAATGATAATGGCTTAGGACTCATAGCTCAGTTGGTTAGAGCGTTACATTGACATTGTAAAGGTCGCAGGTTCGAGTCCTGCTGAGTCCACCATTATTTGATATATTTTATTTTTTCAAATTTTTTATATGGTTAAGCTGAGATTATTACAATTGAATTAATTTATGAGCATTTTAATAATCTCAGAGTTTTTCATTAGATAAATGTTTAGAATTATTTAATTCGCATATATAAAGCAATCTTTTAATTTATAATTTTAATTTGCTAAAATTAACTGTTAATAAATATATGGCCCTATAGCTTAGCTGGTAGAGCGTTACACTCACATTGTAAAGGTCGCAGGTTCGAGTCCTGCTGGGGCCACCAGATAAAGCTTTTATTCATTTGTTAGTTAGTTATAGAGTAGCTATTTTTTAAGCTACGATATATTTAAACTACAAATTGAAAATTCCACTATAAATTTACAATAAAATGAAGATTTTCTATATAAAACACATATTTTAAGATAACTTAATCTTTTTTAACTCTTCGAATAATTATAAAAGTATTTTGAATTTATATTTTTGGAATAGAAGTATATATATATCTCTATTTATAATATTTATTAATATAAGAAAAAATATTATTTCTTAACACAATTAATACACATAAACATAGGAAATTCTTTTCTTGCTCTATTCTCCATTTTACTATTTTTCCCAACACTATGCTTATCCGATATCCATTCTTCTATGCGTTCAATTAAAAAATTATGTTCGTATAGCGATTTTGTATATAAACAAAGCGGATTGTGATATGACCAAGTGATTGATCTTTGTTTTTGTGCAGTATAAATTTCTACAGGTATTTTTACTGGACTCATATATCGATCGACTCTTCGATATTGTAATTTTTTATTTTGATCAATTCCCCACATTGTTTGTCTTGGTATTCTAAAATATGGATGATTAATTACTATTATAAATTTACCTCCAGAAACTAACGCCTTTGACGAATTCTCAAAAACTTTATCAAAATTTTCGACATTTTGTAGTGATAATATCATTACTACGTGAGTAAAATGTTGAGATTGAATTTCTAGATCTTCGGTAATGTCTGCGCATTTAAATAAATGCTTCTTGCTTTTTTTATATCTTTCAGCAAAGTTAATGAGTGTTTTAGAAATATCGATGCCTAAATATTGATAATTTTTATTTATTTTTCTTTCTAAAATGCCGTTACCACATCCGAGATCTAAAATTTGTGGTGATGGATTATTTTCCAATTTTTTTATTATTCGTGGGATGATGATTTTTTCGTGATAATAACTAGTTTGTTTGAAAAGTAAATTGTTATACCATTTAGCAACCGGTTCCCAACTACTATTGTTTTCGTTAGAGTTACTCATTTGATGATGCTTTGACATTTTGTAAATATTCTAATAAGTTATTTTCCTTCAATAAATTAATTAAATTTTCTTTTACTTTTGAGAATTCTGTGTTGTAAATATCTTGTCTTACAATAATTGCATAGTATCCTGGTTTTAACAGTTTAGATCTAATTAATTTAGGATACAAAATATGCCTTATTCTTCTTTTGACTTTATTACGTTTTACTGATTTACTTTGTACTCTTTTGGGGATTGATATTAGTATTTTTAGCTCACTATTTGGCTTATAAACGACTTTAAAAAAAACATTTAAAAACGAGATACCATCATTAAACAAACTCTCTATCTCTTTTCTTTTTTTTAATGAGTATTTTTTTGGCACATTACCTTATCGTATGAGTAGGTTTCTTCATCATTTTTCTCATTTCATCAGAAACTGTAAGATTTTCCCTACCTCGTGCCCTTCTTCTTTTAATTACTTTTCTTCCTGATGCTGTTTGCATTCTTGCCAAAAAACCATGCTTTCTTAATCTTCTAATTTTTTTTGGTTGCCAAGTTCTTTTCATATATGCTTGCTATTATAACAGATAATATCAATAAATCTACATTGTTTTTTTCTTGATTTTTAGAATTTCTTTTATAGTAGGATAATCAGGATGCGCCCAAAAATATCCATAACGACCTTTTACAAGTTTCATCTTTTTTCCATCTTTAGATATTGGTGGTTCTCCAAACATATTGATAATATACTCTACACTATATTCTAATGGTTTTACTTCTTTTATTTTAGGATAATCAGGATGTGCCCAGAATGGACCAAAACGTCCTGTTTTTAGTATAAATTCCCTACCGTCATCTGTTTTTGGTGGTGGATTATAAATCTTAAAAAAATCTTCATTAGTTGTAATTTGTTGTTCTATTGATTTTATGCCTTTACACTCTGGAAATCTAGAACAAGATAAAAATACGCCATATTTCCCAATTTTTTTCAACATTTTTGAGCCACATATATCGCAGATTTCTTCAGATTCTCCTAAAATGGTATAGTCTTCTTTTGATATGTTATTTTCTTTTTCTTTTACAAGATTATTAAATGGAATAAAGAATGATTTTATATAAGGTTTCCATTCTAACTCTCCTATCGAAATTTTATCCAACGAATCTTCCATTTTTGCGGTGAAATTTATATCTACAATGTCATAAAAGTTGTCTTTTAAAAATTTGGTTACCATTTTTCCCATCTCAGTTGGAATAAGATATTTTCCTTCTTTCGTAACATAAGTTCTTTGAGTTATTATCGATAGTATAGAGGCATAAGTACTAGGTCTTCCTATTCCATATTTTTCTAGGTCTTTGATAAGTGTTGCTTCAGTATATCTAGCTGGAGGTTCTGTAAAATGCTGTTCGCATATAATGTTTTGTACAAAAAGGAAATCATTTTCTTTAGTATTTTCAAATATTTGCGAAATATTACTTGTATTATTATCATTATAAATAGTTTTCCATCCAGCAAATTTTAAAATTTTTTCTGATGAAGCAAATTCTAATTCATCATTGTTTTGTGAACATATGATAGTTTTCTGTTCATAAATTGCGTCGGACATTTGTGAAGCTAATGCCCTTTTATAAATCATTTGATAAACCTGTTTTTCTTTTGTATTGAATTCGTCAGACAACTCGGTAGTTTCAAAATTTGTTGGTCTTATTGCTTCGTGTGCTTCTTGTGCATTTTTAACTTTGTTTTTGTAAACTCGAACTTTTTCATTTAGATAGTTTTCACCATATTTTTGAATTATAATTTTTCTCATATTTGTTATTGCTTCTGATGAAAGTGATGTGCTATCAGTACGCATATATGTAATCAGACCTTTTTCATATAGTTTTTGAGCAATTTTCATTGCTTGTGATGCACTAAGATTTAATTTGTTTATAGATTCTTGTTGAAAAGTTGATGTCGTAAATGGTGCTGGTGGTGAGAGTCTGACTAATTTAGTATTTATTGATTTAACTTTTAGGATGTTATATTTCTTGATAAGTTCAGCTATTTTTTTCGCATCTTCCTTTGTATTTAGATTTATTTTTTTATTTTGATATTTTTTTAGTTCAAAAATTAGATATTTATTTTCTTTTTCTGAGTCTTGGTTATCCTTTTCGGGATTTACTTTTTGATTTTTGTTTTTGATTACAATTTTAATGCCATCGTGCTGATGTCCTACTACACTAACATGTATAGACCAATGTTCTAATGGAACAAACTTTTCTCTTTCTTCTTCCCTATCTACAATAAGTCTCAAAGCAACACTTTGTACTCTACCAGCTGATATCCCATATCTAATTTTTTTCCACAGTAATGGAGACAATGTATATCCCACAAGACGATCTAAAACTCTTCTCGCCTGTTGAGCATTTACAAGATTAAGATCAATATCTTTTTTATTTTTCATCGCCTCTATGATGGCTTTTTTTGTGATTTCGTGAAAAGTAATACGATGAATATTTGGATTTATTGGTTCAATAATGTTTTGAATATGCCAAGAGATAGCTTCACCTTCACGATCCGGATCTGTTGCAAGTATAATTTCTTCTGATTTTCTTGCATATTTTTTAAGATTTTTTACAACATCCTCTTTACTACTAATAACTATGTACTGGGGTTCCATGGTTTCCAAATCTACGCCGATTTTAGATTTAGGAAGATCAATGACGTGTCCTACTGATGATACAACCTCATATTGTTTTCCTAAATATTTTTTAATGGTTTTGCTTTTTGAAGGAGATTCTACAATTACTAATTTCATATTTATGAAATTGATAATATGTATTCTTTTGTTTTCAGTCAAGAAAATAATACAGTAACAATTGACCTGTCTATCAATTTTTACTACATTAAAATAAAAACACTGCCCTATGAAATTAGTATATATGCGAAAAGCACCTGTTATAAAATATGTAAAAAAGCCTTTATCTATAAAGAAGAATAATTACTTTCTAAATGTAATTATTGTATTGATTTTCACTGCATTATTTGTTGGAATATATCCATATATATTTAATAATTCACGGCGAGATAGTGATTTAATAAACTATTTATTAACGCCAAATGCTGATGTAGATAGTGTTCCAGAAATTTTGGCATATCAAAATAATAATTTTTCATCAGCATATTTCACGAATTTGGCTGTTAATATAAATAATGTTGCTAAGACGATAAATCTTGATCCTAAGACGTTTCCTGAATATGCACATATTCAAGGTAAAATGTACCTAACAATTCCTAAACTTGGTCTTGAAAATCTGCCTGTTGTAATAAATGTAAACAGTTTTGATGTTAATTCTTATATGAAGGTTTTAGAGAATAATTTAGCACATTTTCAAGGTACTTCTCTTCCTGATAAGTCTGGAAATACTTTTATATACGGACATAGCACCAATGAGATTGTGGCAATGGCAAATCCAAAGGCACCTATTAATGCATTTACATTTTTATACAAGCTTGATGTAAATGATGAAATATATTTAAAGTATAACGATATACAGTATAAATATATCGTACAAAAGACAAAAGTAGTAAAAGCTAATGATCTGACTCCTATATTTTCTTACACTGATGAAAAAAAACTTACGCTTATGTCATGTTGGCCCAATGGTATTGGGACTGATAGATTGATAGTTGTTGCAAAACAAGTCTAAATTTCATTTCAAAATTGAAAAAGAATCCATGCTTTTGTAGAATTTAGAACTATATGAAAGATCAAAACAATTATATTTCAGAATCTAATGCTCATAATGTGATAATACCATCTGATGAACAGATAGATGATCTACTTAGTCGAGGCGTATATGCTATACATGATACCGAAGAATTAATAAGTTTATTAAAATCAGGACATCAGTTACATTTGAAATTAGGTGTGGATGTAACTGGGCCTTTAATACATTTGGGACATGCTGTTGTACAGAGGAAAATTAGAGATTTCCAGGACTTGGGGCATCGATTAACTTTAATTATTGGTGATTTTACTACTATTGTTGGTGATCATTCGGATAAAACCGATATGCGCGAAGATAGAACAGTAGAAGCTATTGAGTCTGATTTGCAGACTTATATGGAACAGTTTTTCAGGACTGTTATTCCTGAGATGACGACTATTCGACGTAATTCTGAGTGGTTGAGACCTTTGAATTTTAATGATGTTATAAATTTGGCAAAGAAATTTACAGTTGCTCAGATGATAGAGCGTGAGAATTTTAAGCTTAGATACGAACAAGGAAAGCCAATTAGACTTTCAGAGTTTTTATATCCACTTATGCAAGGTTTTGATTCTATTGCATTAAATAATGACATTGAATTTGGTGGAACAGATCAACTTTTCAACATTCTTGCAGGTAGGCATCTAATGTCTGAGTTTGGTATGAAACCACAGATTGCATTCACAGTAAAGCTTCTTACTGGTAGTGATGGTAGAAAGATGGGTAAAAGTCTTAAAAACTACATTGCTGTTATGGCTACTCCTGATGAGATGTACTTTTCACTCATGTCTGTAGTTGATGAATTGATTACACAGTATATGGAATATGTAACGCGAATACAGCTTTGGCAAATTAAAGAGTACGAAGAAAGGATCAGGATGGGAGAGAATCCAATGATTTTTAAGAAAATAATGGCTTATGAGATAGTAAAGTTTTATCATGGTGAGGATTTAGCACGTAAAGCTGCAGAGAATTTTGAAAAATTGGTGCAGAATAAAGATTATAAAGACGTTGAAGATGTGGTATTTATCAGAAAAGGAGATAATATCGTAGATGTAGTTACAGTCATTGCTAAGTGCTCTAGGAGTGAGGCACGTAGGCTTATCTCTCAATCTGCAGTTGAAATAGATGGTAATGTTATAAAAGATACTAATTTTAATGTTGAATCAGGATTGATTATCAAAGTTGGTAAGAAATTTATCAATAGAATTAATTTTGTATAGTTTATTAAAATTTAATAAAATTTTGATTAATGAATGATCAAACAGGCTATGGTGTGGTAAATGCTGATTTGTTAATAAAATATAAACAATTAGAAGAAAAAGAGAGGGATGGTATTCTATATATTAAAAGAAGATTAATATTACAGATAATTCTAATTGAAATTATAAATTTTGTATTATTTTCGATAAAATATAATATTCTTTTTCAGGATTTAAATTCTATTTTTCGTTATCTGACAATTGCCTCATTTACTTTGGTCATATTATTTACTTTTCTTTCCTACTACAATATTCAGCTTTTAGTTGTAGATTGGCTATCTAAAATATTTTCATTAGGAGTAATACTAAATTTAGATAATTATTTTATAAGTTTTGTTTTCATATTTAATCTAAGTCTATTTTTATTTTTATCTTCGATTTATTTAAAAGTATTGTATATAATTTCCGCTGTTATATCGATAGTTTCGTCCATTTTTTTGGTTGTGTTTTTAAATAAAATAGATTTTTGATATGTCTATTATTCTCTCTTTATCTTTTTTGATAGGTGCTATACCAATTGTTTATTTAAATTCAGAATATAATTCGATTCAACTCGAAAAGAATAAATTAAAAGCTGAGATATTGTCTTTACAAAATCAAGAATTAATTTCTGGTTGGGGACAATTTTTTAAGTCCAAATAAGAAATTAATCTTAATTATAATAATTTAATGTTCTGAGAATTTTTATTTAAAATTTTTCAATTTATTTTATTTTAGAAATATATTAATTTTTTAAATATTTGATTTTTTATTGAATTATGAGAGACGAAATTTAAAATAAAACAAATTCTTTTTATATGCTCCCGATAAAATGGATTGATTGTATTTCAATTTTGTTTGTGAAAAATTGAATTTATGTAAGTAAGACCATTAAAACAGAATATAATTAAGCTACAAATAATTTTATTCATCTATACAATAAAATTTGAATTCGCTAATTTACTCTGATCATCTGTTTCTGTTCTTTCGAGTATTCATAAGTTTCTTTCATAACATTAGGATTTGTAGCATCGCCAGTTTCATAGATGATGTCTAATCGCCTTGTTTCTACATTGTATTGAATTCTTCCCATTGGATAACCTTCTGTTCGTAAGATAAGTGTAGGTATGTTTTGATTATCAATGTAACTATAGACATACACATTTAGTCGTGCTGTCTCTGTGCCTTCACGATAAGCAAATATGCCGTCAATTACATTATCATTAGTAATATCCTCATAAATAGGTTTTAGCCAGACATCTCCTCTACTTTCATTTATTGCTATTTGTTTTTTATAGTCAAAATCTCTTATATTTTTAGGTTTTAGTCTTTCTATTTCATTTTGTGCTAAAACTAATTGCTCTTGTAATGCGGATTTATCTTCTTCTAGTTTTTTGATTTGGTTCTGTAAATCTTCATTTTGTTTTCTAAGTTCTACAACGTCAAGATTTCTCTCCTCTTTCAAGATATTGTTTTCCTGTTTAAGTAACTGTATCTCTCTATAATATTGGTTTTTAAGATTATATCCATACCATAGCCCATAACCTATCAATCCTAGTTCAGCAAAAACAAGTATTATTAAGAAAAATATGAAAAAAATATATTTCCATTTATTAAACCTTTTGTTACTTTGAACGTTATTATTTTCTTGTGGGTTATTTTCGTTTGTCATATTTATTTAAAATAGATTATAAATCTTTATTGTAATTTAGCCAATCTTGCATACTCAAATATATATTGGCCTGCTATGTATGTAACATTTTTAAATTTGTCAGCTAATAAATTCCTTAGTTTATTGTAGCTATTAGTTTCGAATTGAAATAAATGTTTTATTCCTCTTTTGGTCCAAACATCGATAGGTGTAGCATATTTTTTTATTCCAGAAAAAACTAAGATACAATCACACACTTTTGGGCCAATTCCTTTGATTGATAATAATTGTTTCTCAAGTTCGTTAGTATTTCTAATATCGATATCTTTATATTTTTCGATAAAATCGAGTACATATTTACTACGATACCCTAGTCCGTATTTGTATATTTCATTTGAATGTAGTAGTTTTTTTAAATTTTCATATTTTGGAAAAAGATAATATTCTTTATTGTCTATAAATATCTTTTCACCAAATGAAAATCTAAGACTATTTATAATTTTTTTAATTCTTTTTATATTATTATTTTGTGAGATAATAAATGCCAAGGCAGTTGAAAAAAATTCTTGTTCCAATACTACAATTGGTAAAGAAATAGTGTTATTGATTTGTACTATTTTTTGATCTGTTTCTAAATTTGCGTGGTCAGTAAAATAGTATTTGAGTCTTAATAATTTTTCTATAATTTCATATCTATCTTTTTGAGGATAAGTTTGCCAATATAATATCTCTTTTTTTATATCGTATTTAATTTGTATAATATATTCGCTATAAAATCCCAAGAATACTTTATCGTCAGAACAAAATTCTTCTTCCCAAGTTAGAGTTTGGCCTCCTAAAAATGTCAATTTTGTATTTAATGCCGGGTAATAGATTTTATTCATTTTTTTAGATTATTTTTTGGATAAATTCTAAAGCTTGTCTTTGTATATCCTCAATAGATTGTCTAGCATCAATTATAAGTTTGGGTAGTTTCGTGAAAAAGGTATCAGATAAACAAGGTTTTGTTAGGTTTTGATATTTTTCATACCTTTGTTGTGCCACATAGAGATTATCGTCTTGGCGTTTTTGTAAGAGTTGTTCAGGTATATCTTTTGGGGGAGGATTATACATAAGGTTATATGTTTTTCCATCGGGTGCAATTACACGATATTTTATTCGGTTAATAATAGTTTCCAAATCTATTAATAATTCAATATAAAATAAAGGTTGAATTTTTTTGTATTTTATCAATTTTTTTAATATTTCCATTTGTGATACTTGGCGAGGGAATCCTTCAAATAGAATACCTTTGTATGGACTAAACTCGATATCTTGTATTGCTTCGTGAGCAAAAATTATATCACTCACAATCTGATCATTTATGAAATTTCCTTTATTAATCGTTTCAGCAAGATCTGTTCGATTATTTCTTGATATATAATCGCGTACTAGATTACCAAGATTAACATGTAAGAATTTAATTTGTGATTCTATATTCTGACATAGAGTGCCTTTACCTGATCCATTCGGGCCAAATACAAAGGCCATTTGTTTCATATAACAATTCTACCATACGTTGAATAAATAATTTGTGATAATATGGTTTTATTATTATGTTGCAAAAAACATTTTGGATATTCTTCAGATGTATTAAGCTTATTTTATTATCTGATTCTGTAGCATATGTACCATTTATATTATTATCTGGAGCAATAATGATGAAATTTGTCGACAGAAGTTATGTACTTTACACTCCATGGGTGATCTTTTTAATTTTCATTATATTAATATTTAAAATGTTTCTTGAGAAAAATTGGAAGTTTTTGTTTATTTTATTTCTGATAGGTTTTTGAGGTTTTTTTATTGAAGTTGTTGGAGTAGAAACAAAAATAATTTTTGGAACGTATTACTATGGTGATACATTAGGTATAAAACTTTTGAATGTTCCTCTTGTTTTAGGAGTTAATTGGATCATAGTCGCTTGGGGTTCCTTATCCTTGTCTTATATGTTATTAAAAAATTTAAAAATTGAATTTAGTTCATTTAGGTCAAAATTTTTATTAATATTTCTTTCGTCAATTTTTACTGTTCTTTTTGATATTATATTAGAACCTGTGGCTATAAATCTTGGTTTCTGGTTTTGGAACGAAGGTAAAGTTCCTTTACAAAATTATATAGCTTGGTTTTTAATTACATTTTTCTTTAATACATTAATAATATTGTTTGCTAAAACGAATTTAATAAAACATTATTACCAACGGCTGCATATATTTTTGTCTATTTTGGGTTATTTTTTTTAATACTAAATATCTTGAAAATATAAAAAATTTTGGTGGCGATAACTGGACTTGAACCAGTGACCTGAGGTTTATGAAACCTCCGCTCTAACCTGCTGAGCTATATCGCCAATCGGGTAGATTATATAAGAATTTTTGTTATTTTGTAAAATTTGTAATTACTTCATAATGTTGTAGAATTTGGTGGATATGAAAAATATAGATATTCGTGTTGTATTAATTACCACAAGTGTGTTAATTTTTGTTTTTATTATTTCAATTTTAGCAGTTTATCTAATAATGACTCGAGGCTCAAATGACGGTTCTATTAATAATGCTGATATTTCTCAGTCAAACATCAGTGCAACTTTATCAACTAATGAATCGAGTGTTGATGATATTAACAAAGGTAATCAGAACGATGATAATAATGAATTAGAAAATGAAGAAGATAGTTCTAATCAGGAAAATGAAAATGATGTTACTAATACACCTACTCCAACTTCCAAACTAACTCCTACACAATCAAATGTGGATAATGATATTAAAAAATTAGAAACTCCTGTTTTGTCGTTAAATTATTCAGATAAAAAATTTAATGTTACAAAAAAAGAAATTCAAACTTGTGGGGATAGTACATGCTATTATATCGAATTAACCTCAAAAACTGAGAATTACAAGATCAATCTTGTAACTTCATTGGATGAAAATGGTAAACCTGTTCCTTCAGGATATGGTTTTTGTAATAGATCGAATTATCAGAAAGGTATCAAAATATTCGGAAAGAATTATGACTTGACATTGTGTAAAAATGAGCAAGGATATATAAATAGACTTTTGGTTAATGATGGAACAGTAATATCATTAAATCAAAAAAATAGATTGTATATAGAAGTTTCTATACCCGAGCAGAACAAGATAACATCGGTAAATAGTGAAATGTTTGACGATATTGCTTCAATATTATCAAGTATAAGATAAATTCTTATTATTCGAAAAGTTGTTATTGCTTTTATATTCTTTTATTGAGGTGTTTAATTATTTTATAAAATAGATTATATTTTTACATTTTTTCAAAATCAATATTTTATGATAATTACTTTTGAAATTATTTTATCTATTTAAATGTAAATAAAGCTTGCCTACAAATCAAAATCAAAGAAGAAAATATGTACAACATTCCGAATCATTAAAAATATCCGTTACTATGTACTTTTTATTGTTAGTAAATAATTTTTATAATGTATTTTAAGATTGTCTAATTCAATAAAAAATTTAAGATAAAAGTTTAATCTAATTTTGTTATTTCTGCATTTATAAACAAATCAATTTCGCCATTTAACACATCCTCAGCTTGATCGGTCTCTACATCAGTACGTAAATCTTTGACTAATTTGTAAGGATGTAGGACATAATTGCGTATTTGATTTCCCCAACCGAATATTTTGTGTTCACCTTTTATTTGTGATTTTTCCTTCTCTAGTTTTTCTTGTTCTATTTGGTAAAGTTTTGCTTTTAATAATTTCATTGCCTGTTCTCTATTTTGGACCTGTGAGCGTTCGCTAGAGCATTGGACCTGAATACCCGTTGGTAAATGTAAAAGAATAACTTTCGTGTTAACTTTATTCACGTTTTGACCACCAGCGCCACCTGAGCGTGCAGTGGTCATTACTACGTCCTCTGGTTTGATTTCTATATCGATATCATTATCAATCACTGGTAGTACTTCTACCCCAGCAAACGATGTTTGTCTAAGTCCTTGAGCGTTAAATGGCGAGATACGAACTAATCTATGTACACCGGATTCTTTTTTCAGATACCCATAAGCTAGATATCCTTTTACTTCGAATACTACTTTAGAAATCCCAGCTTCGTTTCCTTGAATAATATCTATTACCTCTATCTCCCACCCTTTCTTTTTGCAATACATGCTATACATACGAAATAGCATCTCAGTCCAATCACAAGCTTCAGTACCCCCCTGACCAGCATGAATAGAAACTATTGCATTCCCTTCGTCGTATTTACCATTCAAGAAAATTTGTATTTCTAGCTCATAAATTTTTTGCTTTATTTTTTCCTTTTCTGTATCTAGTTCTTTTTGTAATTCTATTTCAAGTGTTGAGTATTCTTCGTAAAATGTGTTTAATGTATCTACTTCTTTTTGGATAGATCGGATTTGGTCTATTCTCTTTTTGATTTGAGATTGTTTTTGTAAAAGAGTCTTGGCTTTTTCTGGATTATTCCAAATTGTGCTATCAGATAGTAGGTCATTTATTGCATTAAGTTCAGATTCGAGTCGATTTAAGTTTATTTTTTCTGAGATCCTATTTAATTTTACATTTATTTCATCCATCAGTATTTAAGATAACATAAATATAAGTGTAATTCATAGAAAAATAATTTTGTATAAACATATTAATATTATATGAGTTAATGGTAAATGTGCACTAATTTTTTATAATTGATCTGTGACTATACATGATGATTTTATCAAAGATTTAAATGAGGCACAGGCTCAGGCCGTGCTTCATGAGAATTCGCCATTACTCATATTGGCTGGTGCAGGATCTGGTAAAACAAAAGTACTAACTCATCGTATTGGCTTTTTTTGTGCCAATGGTATGAGTTCGAGTAAGATTCTTGGGGTTACATTTACAAACAAAGCAGCAGCTGAAATGAAGGAGAGGATTAGAAAAATTGTAAAAAAAGATGTAGATTTTCCTTTTTTAGGGACATTTCATAGTATTTGTGTAAAGGTTTTGAGAATCGATGGAAAATATATAGGCATCGAACCTAGTTTTACTATTTATGACACGGATGATCAAAAAGATTTGATCAAAGAGGCTTTAAAAATAGCTAATTTAGACTCCAAAGAGGTAAGTCCAGGTGCAATACAATGGGCTATTTCTTCGGCAAAAAATGATTTTTTAACTCCAGAAAAATATACGAATTTTGTAAATGATTATTTTACAGAAGTAGTCGCGAAAATTTACTCTATTTATCAAAATTTATTGGAAGAAAGAAACGGAGTTGATTTTGATGACCTTTTATTGAAGGTTGTTTTGTTGTTTAAGTCTAATCAGACTGTTTTAGAAAAATATATTGATAAATTTGATTTAATTTTAGTAGATGAGTATCAGGATACTAATAAGATACAATATGAACTTATAAAATTATTATCTTCACAAAAAAGAAATTTGACTGTAGTTGGTGATGATGACCAATCCATTTATGCCTGGCGTGGCGCTGATATCACTAATATTCTTAATTTTGAAAAAGATTTTCCGGAAGCTAAAATAGTAAAGCTGGAACAAAATTATAGATCTACGCAGATTATACTTGATGCGGCTAATCATGTAATATCAAAAAATTCAACACGAAGGGAAAAATCTCTTTGGTCGGTAAATAAAAATGGTCCGCTCATAAATGTATACGAAGCTCAAAATGAACAGGATGAAGCGAATTTTGTTGTCAGAGAAATTAAAAATAAATTTGTTAACAATTTAAAGGAGGTAGCAGTATTGTTTAGAGCTAATTCGCAGAGTCGATATTTAGAGGAGGGTTTTTTAAAGTCTAGGCTTCCTTATAAGATTGTAGGAGGACAGAGATTTTATGAAAGAAAAGAAATAAAGGACATAATTGCTTACTTAAGAATATTAGTTAATAAAAAAGATGTTTTATCTTTAAATCGAATCATCAACTTCCCTACTCGAGGTATTGGTCCAAAAACAATAACAGATATTTTGGATTTTTCAAAAGAACAAAATATTACTCCTGTTGATACTTTGCTAATATCTTATTTTTTAGATAGATATAAAAACATGACTTATAATGATATAGATGAGGTTTTTGGAATAAGTGAAATTCAAAATAATAATATTAAAGCACAAGAAGATTTGGCTATGGATGAGATTATAAATCTTGATTCGGATCACCCAAATTTTACTATATTTATTGGAAATTTAAGATCAAAATATCAAGGCTATAAAACGATACAATCCAAATCAATTGTTAATTTCGGTGAAGTGATTTATAGATTATATAAAGCTTTGTTTTTATATCCTCTTTCAGATTTTATGGATTATTTAATAGATCTAATAAATTATAAAGAAGCATTAAAAGACAGTTTTCATGATTATGAATCAAGAATAGAAAATCTTTCTGAATTGGCAAATGTTGCATCTAAATATGACAGCTTAGATACATACACAGCATTACATAAACTTTTAGAAGATGTATCTTTGTTAGAAAATATACAGGAAAGAAAAGAAAATAATGATAATGTAGTCACACTTATGACTATTCATGCATCAAAAGGTTTGGAGTTTGAGACAGTATTTATCGTTGGCATGGAAGAAGGTATTTTTCCACATTCTCGCTCTCTTGTTGATCTAAAAGAAATAGAGGAAGAAAGAAGATTAGCTTATGTAGCAATAACACGAGCTAAAAAGAATCTTTATATGACATATGCTTTAAATAGAAATTATTACAATTCCACTCAATCAAATAGAGTTTCAAGATTCTTAGAAGATATACCTGAACATTTGTTGAATAAAATAACAGCTTTTTCTACTTTAAATAATATTACAATGAATAATTTTGTTGAAGAAACAGAATCAATAAGTACAAATGATTATATTGATATCGGTGATAGGGTTTTTCATAAAGTATTTGGTTATGGAAAAGTCGATGATATATATGATGATATGATTGTTGTTGATTTTGATATTTCTGGTAAAAAGAAAGTTATTCAAAAATTTGCTCGTCTAAAGAAGATAAGTTCGTGAATTGCGTTCTAATTAGATAATTATAATATTTAAGATTTTGTATAGTTAATATCCTTCCTCCAGCTGGGTCATTGGTCTTAAATAAGTGGTGAATATAATATTTTGGGATTTGATTTACTTGTGATTTAAGACTTGGATCTAGCGAAGATTTGTCTTTTTTATACTTTGATTGATTGATCTTGATTTGGCCTTGTGTTGTGTATACTAAGCCATGGCGTCCATTTCTAGATGGTATTACACAGTCAAATAAATCGTAACCATATTCAATACATTTGATAATATTCTCTGGTGAACCTACCCCCATTGCATAGCGTGGTTTGTTTTCTGGCAGTAACTTTGCCACATATTCTAGTAAATCATACGGAAAATATTCTTTTTCATTTATTGCCCAACCACCGAAACCGTATCCATCGAAACCTATTTCTAACAATTTTTCTACACAATATTTTCTAAGTTCATAATTCGTTCCTCCTTGAATCACAGCAAAAAGTAACGGTCTTTGATATGAAGGATTATTTTGTATGTTTTGACTGACTAGTTCATCAAATCTTTTTTTACATCTCTTCGCCCATTCGATTGTTCTATAAACTGATTTTTTTAATTCTTTATGATCTTGATAATGTCTACAATCATCTAAAACTACCATAAGATCTGAGTTGAGTTTGAATTGAATTTCTATTGCACTTTCGGGAGTTAATGTTACTTTTGTTCCTGATGTTGGATCTATAAAAAAGGCACCGTCATCTGTTAATTTACCTTTTAGTTTTTGTGAGGCATGTATCAGGCTAAAAACTTGAAATCCACCACTGTCTGTAAGGATAGGACGTTTCCATCTCATAAATTCATGTATTCCTCCCATGTCGTGTATAAATTCAGCACCAGGATAAGATGTCATGTGATAAGTGTTTGTTAGTATAAATTGTATTTCATCGTTTAAGAAAAGATCTTTAGCTGTGAATATTAATTTATTTTCTGACATCACATTAGCGTGGTTATCTGAAATAGTATTTCCTGACAAATTAAAAAAATCTTCATAAAACAGAAATTTAATATTTCCTTTAGTGGCGTCAGGACCAAAAGCTGGAGTGATAATAAATCCTGACTTGGTCTTTAAAATACCTAACCTTCTATTCCCTTCTTTATATAATAGTTTAAACATTGAAGAATGATTAAATATATAATCCAACTTTTCTTTTTACATCTTCTATAACCGTAGATGAATATTCCATTGCTTTCATTGCTCCTTCCTTAATTATTTTTCTAAGATATGATTTGTCGGATTCTATTCTCTTGTAATTCGATTGTAATTTTGAAAGAAAATCTTTTACTATATATGCTAAGTCTTCTTTGAAAGCTTTGTATGAACTACCAGTGTATTTATTAACTATGTTATCTATTTCTGTATTGGTTAAAATAGAATAAATCTCAATTAGGTTTGATATACCAGGTTTTTGTTCTTCATCATATCTTATTTCGTTTTCTGAATCTGTGACTGCTTTAAGTATTTTTCTAGCAGCTTCATCTGGATCATCGGAAAGATTTATTGTGCCGAGTGGATCTTTAATACTTTTACTCATTTTCTGGGTTGGATCTTGTAGTGATTTTATTCTTCTTCCATAAGTTTTAATTACAGCTTGAGGTATGGTAAATGTTTCACCAAATAGTTGATTAAATTTTCTTGCAATATCGGCTGTAAGTTCTACATGTTGTCTTTGATCCTCACCTACAGGGACATAGTCAGCGTTGTAAAGTAAAATGTCAGCTGCCATTAGTACTGGATATGTCAGAATGCTGACAGAAAATCCTTTGTATCTTTGAGATAATTCTTTAAATTCAATCATCGTTTTTAATCTTCCGAATGCTGTAATACCTTCAAAAATCCACGAAAGATAAGTATGATCAGGATTATCTGATTGCAAAAACAATACTGTGTTATCAAGATTTATATCACTTGCTAATATCATTTTGATGATTTCTTCCGTATTAGATTGTAGTAATTCGGGTTCCCAAGGTATTGTCATTGCATGCAAATCAGCCACAAAAGCGAATAATTTTGTTTCTTTTGATAGATCACGTATTTGTGAGATCACACCTGAGTAGTGCCCTAGATGCAAACTACCTGTTGGTTTTATTCCTGTTACACTTATTTTCATAAAATTTTGTAAAATTAACAGTCTAAATTATAACAAATCTGAATGGATAAAAGTAAAGATAAAACTGTATTTGATGTACAAAAGATAGATAAAAACTCGATAAATAATTCCCCTCTGAAAAATTATCAGAACTTTTCTTATCATTCATTTTTTAAAAAATTGATAGTGTTATTTTTAATAGTTTATATCGTTATTTTTATATTTGGTTTTGTATTAATTAATAATAGTTCCTTTCAATATAATAAAGAAAAGATAAATAAATTTTTGCAAAGAGATTACGTAAAAAACTATGAATATGTTTATACTTTTCAAAGAAAAGAAAATACAAATGAGATATTTATTCCAAATCTTGATGCAAAGTCCGTTATTGTATACGATTATGATCTTGATTCTATAATCTTTTCTAAAAATCCAGATACCCCGACTTCTGTTGCTAGTTTAACTAAATTGTTGACGGCAAAAATCGTAATAGATAATTATGATTTAGATGATTTAGTCGAAATTAAAAAAGAACATATATATTATTCTGGTAGTGCATTAAATTTTCCTGAAGGTAGTCTAATTTCTACTTATGATGGTATTAAAGCACTTTTGATTGCTAGTAATAATCAAGTTGCTTTTGCATTTTTTGACAAATTGAATTTTAATGAACAATTTGAAAAATATAAAAAGTTATTAAAACTTAAGCAAACAAATTTTACCAATCCAGCAGGCTATGATGATGGAGGAAATCATTATTCGAGTGCGTCTGATTTATTAAAAATAATCAAATTCTGTTTAAAAGATACTGTTATTCGTGATGTGTTAGGAATAAGATATTCATTTATTATAGATGACACAAGCGGTATCAGATATGATTTATATAACACGAATAATCTTTTAACGAATAATTATTCTGGCGTAATTGGTGGGAAAACAGGTACTACTCCTATGGCAGGAGAAAATCTGTTTCTTTTATATCAATCTTATAATAAAAAAACATACATTGTTGTCATACTCAATTCAAAGCAAAGATATATTGATGCTTATAATGTTTTAAAATATTTATAATGGGATTTATAAATTTACCAAAACCGATATTCCATGTTGCAGAAAGATTAGAGAAAAATGGATTTGAGGCTTATTTGGTTGGTGGTTCGGTACGTGATATTTTGCTTGGTAAAGAACCGAAAGATTATGACATTACTACATCAGCTACCCCCGAAGAAGTGATGAATATCTTCCCCACTTCGGTACCGACAGGGATCAAATTTGGTACTGTTACTGTTTTATTAGATCCAAATGATGGATTAGATGAAGTTCAGATAACTACCTTTAGATCAGAAAAAGAATATATTGCCAGTAGATGGCCATCACATGTAGAGTTTACAAGAAGTTTAGATGAAGATCTAAGAAGAAGAGATTTCACAATTAATTCTTTTGCTATAAGACTCATTGATATTTCACAACATGATTCACTAACACACGAGTTATTTTTTGATTATGTTATTGATTTATTTGATGGTAAAAATGATTTGAAAAATAAAATTATTAAAGCAGTAGGAAATCCTGATGAGAGGTTTCAGGAGGATGCATTAAGGATGCTCAGAGCATGTAGACTTGCTTCTTGTTTGTCTTTTCAGATAGAGCCAAGCACATTTGAATCAATACTTAGAAATGTAGATTTAGTAAAAAATCTAAGCATTGAAAGGGTCCGAGATGAACTAATAAAACTTGTTGAGAAAAGTCCTACGCCATCTTATGGAATTGAACTATTACGTCAGACAGGTATTTTACAAATTTTCATACCGGAGCTTTTAGAAGGATATGGAATGAAACATAACAGATATCATGTCGATAATATATACGATCATTATCTTCGTACTTTAGATATTGCACCAGTAGAGATAAGATTTGCAGCGCTTTTTCATGATATTGGAAAACCACGAACCAAAGATGGTGAACATTTCTATGGTCATGATAAAGTTGGTGCAGAGATGACAAAATCGATACTTACACGATTGAAATTTCCTAAAAATCAAATCGAAAAGATTACTAATCTAGTTCGTTGGCATATGTTTTATATAACTACTTCTGATGGAGATGCATCAGAGGAAAAAATAATGCGTAATGAATCATTTAAGCGTGGTTGGTCAGATGCAGCTATCCGACGTTTTGTTAATAAGGTTGGTGGGTATGAAAATTTTGACGATCTTATAAAACTTCGAATATCAGATGCTCTAGCGAATCCGCATAGAAGCTTTAATCCGGAAGATGTCATTCGATTATCTAAACGTGTAGCAGAGTTAAAAGAACAAGATGCTTTATTTAAGATAACTGATCTAAAAGTTAATGGAAATGATTTGAAATTACTTGGATTAAAGGGGAAACATATTGGAGAAATGTTGAGTTATCTTTATGATATTGTCGTTGAAGATCCTAGTAAAAATCAAAAAGAAATATTATTAGATATAGTTAAACAAAAAATTGGAAAATAGAGGCTTTTAATGATCAGCATTATTAGTTTGGATATTTCATGATACAAAAAATGATAGAAAATTAAACTCCAGATATACTTAAAAAGTTACTTTTATGCTTCTAAGAAAATTTAAATGTTCTCATGAGAATAATAAGTTTATATCGTATTAATAGTTAATTTATTACTCCTCATATTTAATCATTTTGATTTTGTCTAGTTCACAATGTCTTCAACAAATTAAAGATCAATACAAAGGGTATTAATATTTTTTAAATTATAAATCAATTATTTCAATTCAAAAATGAAGAATAGCAAAATAAAAAATTATTTTATTATTACTTGATTAATGACTAAATTCTATCTATTGAGGTATCACGTTAACGACTGTTCTACCTCTCTTCTTTTTTGTACCTTTGGTAAAATGAACCTTACCCGAAACTGTAGCAAATATAGTAAAGTCTCTTCCCACTGAAGTCCCCACTCCTGGTAAATATTTTGTACCTAATTGTCTGACTAATATGGATCCTGCGTTAACAAACTCTCCTTCTGAGACTTTTAGCCCTCTTCTTTTGCCAATTACGTTACCTTTTTGTCGTGCTGACGAAGCTGCTGAAACTTTATGTGCCATAGTGCTTTTTAATTAATAAAATTAATTCTTGCTTTCGTTTTGTTGATTATTTTCTGATGTTTGATTATTTATTGATAAAATTTTGACAATACTTACATGTTGTCTGTGACCTTTTTTTCTTCGATATCGTGATTTTGCCCTAAATTTAATTACATGCATTTTTTTATCTTTTGTGTGTTTTATGACTTGTGCGACGACATTACCTGAATTTAGAGAAACATTGCCATTGTCTGTTGATAATATAATTTCTGGTTGAAATTCGGTACCTTCATCTATGTTTAATTTATTAACTTTTAGAGTATCACCCGGATACACTAGGTGCTGTGATCCTGATAATTTTATGATAGCTAAATTTGCCATGCGCTAATAATATCAGATTTGTTACAATTTTGAAAATAGGTCATTACATTTTTTTCAATTCCTTTTGATAAATTATTCATTCTCATTATATAATTTCAAACAGGATGGAAGAAAATAGATTTGTTTATGACGTAGTTATAAATGTTCTTCCTTCTTTTGATAAAGGTTTTCAGCGTCAAATACCAGAGTTAATAGTAATAGATCATACAGGAACAAACGAATGTCAAATTATTGATGTTAAATCTCGTTTACAAAACTTAAATTATACACATATTTTTGATATGCAAAATAGTTGATTTGCGTCTCATTTTTGCATATCACGAGATGATTCGAACAAAATATATATTTGTCGTTATTTAGACTATGCTCAGTTTCATTCAGGAAATTTTTATGTTGGTAAAAAGTCTATTGCAATATTGATAGAGGGTGATCTAGAGCATAGCCAGCCTACGCAGAAACAACTGTACAAACTCAAACAGGTTTTAAATGATATTCCATCATTTTTGGATAAACAGCAAATAAATTTGAATTCTTATGATAACAAAAAAATCAGTGTTTGTGGTTCGAAAAAGTTAGTTGGGACGGTATTTTGCCACTTTGAAGTAATTGAACGAGGTTTTTATCCTAAATTATGTGGAAAATATTTATATTTTTATATTTCTAAATTTAGAAAATATGGAAAATCTTACGATTGGAAACTTGAAGAGATCTATTTTGACGAAAAAGAAAGTGTGTGTTTATCGAATGCGAATGAAATGTTTTTTAGTGCTATATTATATGCAAAGCATATATATAATTTTGAAAACAAATTGGCTTTATATCAATCTTATTGGAATTTAGTAAATCTCAAACAGAATAATAATTATTTTGATTTAAATAGATAATATACAATTTACTTAATCTAATTTAGTTATTATTTTTGAGGTATAATGATATCAGTATTATGATTAGTATAGCTTTTTTCGGATCATCTGATTTCAGTCTTCCAATTTTAGAGAAATTCCATGATTTACATAAAAGAGGTTTGATAAATCTAAATTTTATAGTAACAATACAAAAATCGAGATCGAAACTCGAGAAAAATCCGATATTAAAATATTGTCAGAATAATCAATTGACTATTTATACTTCTCAGCAAGAAGACATAATTAACGAATTACTTAAGAAAATAGATTGTGTTGTGGTTGCCTCTTATGGTGCAATAATAAAAAAATCTCAATTAACAAAACCCAAGTATGGATTTTTAAATATTCATGGTTCATTTTTGCCGAAGTACCGTGGTGCTTGTCCGATCCAGATGGCAGTCATAAATCAAGATAAATCTACGGGAATAAATATAATAAAAATGACCCCTAGATTGGATGATGGAGATGTGATGGATCTTACTTATGATGTAATAAATATTTTGCCTGATTACACGGCTGGTGATTTGATTGAGATTTTGGCAAAGAATGCTGCGGACATTTTAGAAAGAGAGTTTGATAATATTTTTAAAACTGAAAATTGGAAATTTCGCAAGCAATCAAAAGATGGAATTTCATATTGTTATGTATCAGATATGAATAAATCAAATTTTGAGATAACAAGATTTGATACTATCAAAGTAGCTCATGGAAAAATAATGGGAGCTAACCCTGATCCTAAAGCATTTGTAAAGCTCAGTAACAATCATTTTATAAACATTCTCCGCACTAAATATACAAACTTGAATTTGGATAATTCGACAGAAGATTCAATATTTGTTGTCGACAAAAAACAAAAGAAAATTTATTTGAAACTGATTGATGGATATTTAGAAATCCTAGAGTTACAAGTGCCTGGTAAAAAAATTGTTAAATCAGCAGATTTTATTAATGGATCATTACCTTTTATTGCCGAGAAGGCGCTTATAATACAATAAGTATTATATACCTGCTAGCCATACACCAAATGCAACAAATATCATATTTATAGTCCACATTCTCATAACTACTTTTTCTTCGGACCATCCCATAAATTCAAGATGATAATGAAATGGAATAACATAAAATAAACGTCTTCCCTTAAATATTCGATATATCGTGTTAATTATGCGACTCAAAATTCCATCAAAAAGTATGACAAAAGCTATAAAAAACAGTGCAAATTCTCTTTTCATAACTATAGCTATGACAGCAAGTAAAGTACCAAGGGCAAGACTGCCTATATCGCCTAGTTGAATCCGTGCAGGTTTTATATTGAAGTATTGATAAGCAACTAGTGCTCCTGCTACTGTAAAAGCCAAATATGATAAATGTCTAAATTCGTATAATTCGGTGTTGTAAACTGCCAAACTAAACGCAATTATTCCAAGTCCAATAAAATTTTGAATTAAAAGGCCAGATGCAAGTCCATCCATTCCATCAGCAAAATTCACTGCATTAGATATTGTAATGATTACAAGTGTTACAAATGGGATTATTAGCCAACCCACACTTATACTAGTGTAAGAATCACTAAATTGATTCACTTTTATTCCTGGTATTAGATCTAGTATATTTCTTATTATGTCAATATTTAAAATATATGGTATCCATATAAAGTCCCATTTATTAACAAAATATATCCATGATCCAACTATCACACCAATAATTGTCTGAATAAATATTTTTTCATATACATGAAGGCCAGAGTTTGGTTTGGAACCAAGTAAAAATAATAAACGTTTTATAATAGCAAAGGGCAGTGTAAGAAGATAGTAGATTCTTTTTACTTTATTGGCATGGTGTTTTATCAAATTTATTTGTACTCTAATAGATTTAGGTTTATTACGCAGATTGCCGAATGTATTTAGTATGTCATCTATTCCCCCCAAGCATGCTGCGAGTAAAAATGCTCCTATTGGAATGTACGTCATACTTCTTTCCCAGTTGAAAATAAGAGTAATCACAACAACGGTTATAACAACGATTAGGCCACCCATTATCGGCGTTCCAACTTTATTTTGTGTTTCATCTTTTTTCCCTATTATATCTCCTTTTGACTTACGTCGTATATTTAGTTTATACAAAATATTTATAATAAATGGCGAAATGAAAAAAGCTAAAATAGCTGACCCAAGAAAATAAAGTATAGATATAGAAACAATATCACCACCAGGGATTGCTGAAAAAATATTTTTAATATTTTCCATGTAAAGATTATACTGATTATTTTATAAATGTGATAATGTAAATATTTAGGATTAATTTAGCTTGTTATAATTTTTGCTCTGATAATCAACTCTAAAAAATAAAATATTTATTTGACGAAGTATGAAAAACAAAGAATTTTAAGCTTGTATTTTTATTACAAATAAAAAGTAATAGTCTGATTAATGTACGAATATTTTATAAAAATTAATGGTATAATAATAAAGTTATTTAAAATTTATTCTAAATTTAAACGACATTATATCTGCATATATGAATTATCTACTGTATTTAGATTTTCCATACTTTTCAATTCGTTTATTATGCAAAGTATTTTATGTCTAATTGATTTCTCTTCTTTTGCAGTTATTTCGTGATTTTTAGAATTGAGAAAAGATTTTATTTTCTGAAGTCTATTTAAACAATCTAAATAAATATACTTTTTGTCTATGTCTATAGTTTTATCTAATCTATTTTGTATATAATTAATTAGATTATTTACTTCTTCTATTAATGTATCCTGTTTTGCTTCATTGAAAAAAGAGGATTTGCTATAAGTAATGTTATGGGTTGCCAGAAACATTATAAAAAACGTTATAATGACAAATAAAATTGAAGTTATTTTTATATATTTTGCCTCACTCATCATTATTCACTAATTAGGAATTTCACAGATTTTGATTCTATTTCGCTTATGTCATATTCATCTATAACAGATAATGAAGTAATATATACATATAGTGCTATCAAAACAATGAAAAAAATTAGAAAAAGAAGTTTTTTAGAATGTGAAGTATAGCTCCATTCTTTACCAGAGCATAAAGTAGAACATTTTTTCCATATACTTTCTTCTAATGCATCTATGTGAGAAGTATTATTTGTTTTTAAATTAATCAATTTTGCCTTCATATTTAGATTGCCAAATCTGTTTTGCTTGTTGTATAGCTCTATGTTGTAACACTTTTACATTATTTGTACTAATTCCCAACGCTTTTGCAGTATCTTTCACAGAGTAATTTGCAAAAAACCTTAATTGTAAAACTTTTGAATATTTTGGTTTTAGAGAATCTATAATTTTTTGTAGTATTTTCATTAATTTTTCTTTTTTAGAATAAACTTTTTCTTCAGGTTCAGCTAAATTGAAAAAATATTCGTTTTCCAGATAGCTCTGTTGCACATAGTCAGAATAATTGTATTTATTACGATAATAATCATTAAGCTTGTTTTTTATTATTCCAAAAACAAAATTTTTGAAGTTCGATTTGCCTTGATATTTTTGTATATTTGTAATAAGAGATAAAAACACATCAGAGACTATCTCCTGAGTGTCATGTAGATGATTTACTTTTGAATAAACATAGGTATAGACAATTTTGAAATAATGTCTATAAATCTTTTCTAATGCGCATTTATCTCCTTCCTGAGCCTTGAAGACAAGAGCCTGTATTTTTTTCTCTGTCATCTATTATACACAGTATATGATGATTACATTTTGTTGTAAAACTTTATTTTTTATTTTAGAATTGTTTACACAAAGCCGAGGTGGCGGAATTGGTAGACGCGCATGGCTTAGGACCATGTTCTTTTCAGAGTGGAGGTTCGAGTCCTCTCCTCGGCACCATATGTTTATTTCAAATGTAAATTTGTAAATTTCTTAATGCATATAATTCAATTTATGTTTTTGTAGGGTACAATTAATAAAAATCTTTACTTTAAATTAAAACGTTTTTTAGACACTATCCATCGATGATGTTTCGCGAACATAAAGACTAGTGATTTATTGAATAAAAAATTTGCTAGAATATAAATATTATGGATAAAATAAATTTTTCTAAATTATTATCCAGCCCTAAAATATGGGTTTATACTATATTGATAATTCTTCTTTTAATAGTAATACGATCATCTTTAGTAATAGTAGATGCTGGATACAAAGCAGTGATTCTCAGATATGGAAGTGTTGTTGGAGTAAGAGACGAGGGACTAGGATTTAAAATGCCGTTTATTGATAGAGCTATTTTTTTCAAAACTAGAGTACGTAAACAACAAATATTAGCTACTGCAGCTTCAAAGGATCTGCAACAATTAGACGTTACTGTTGCCCTAAATTATAGAATCGATGATAATCAAGTAGATAAAATATATCAGGAGATGGGTACACAAGATGATTATATTGATAGAATAATTGTTCCTAGATTACAAAAAGCAACCAAAGCTACTACAGCTAAATATACTAAATATACAGCGGAAGAAATTATTACTAAACGTGAGATAGTAAGAGATGAATTAGTTAATCTGATTAAACAAAAATTGAGTAATTTATTTATCAAAGTTGAAGACGTTAGTATAGTAAATGTTGAGTTTTCTCCAGAATTTACGCAAGCGATTGAAGAAAAGCAGTTAGCAGAACAACGTGCATTAAAAGCGGAGAATGATCTGAAAAGAATTGAAATAGAGGCAAAACAAAAGATAGTGGCAGCGGAAGCTGAATCTGAAGCGTTGGGATTAATCAATGCTAATTTGAATGAATTAGTAATCAAAAAAAATGTTTATTGAAAAATGGGATGGTAAGTTACCATTGGTACTTGGGGATGAATCTACAATTTTGGATCTGTCACAAATTTGATATGAGGGTCAGAATCAGACACAAATCAAAGATAAGATAAAAACAAAATATGTCAAAGTACTATGATTTACTTAATCAATGGATTTCAAATCCAAATTTACAAAAACACTGTTTTGCAGTGGAGAGTTGTATGAGATATTACGCTCGTTTATTTAATTTGTCTGATAAGGAAATTGAGGACTGGGCTGTTGCAGGTCTTTTGCACGACCTGGACTGGGAAAGATATCCAGATGAACATCCGAATAGAATTCCAGAAATACTCAAAGGTTATGAAGTTTCTGATGAGATAATAGAGGCGATCATGGGTCACGCTTATCCCGAGAGAACAAACGTACCGAGAAAAACTTTAATGGCTAAATATTTATTTGCTTGTGATGAATTATCAGGATTTATTGTGGCTTATGCACTTATGAAACCGAATAAACTTTTGGATGTAGATGGCCAAGGGGTAAAGAAAAAGTTAAAAGACAAAGCTTTTGCTCGTGGTGTTAGTAGAGAGGATATTTATAAATCCTTAGAAGAGATTGGATTAGATATAGTTGAACATGCGGGAAATTTGATAAAAGCAATGCGTGAGGATAAAAGACTAGAACTCAGTTGATTTTTGTTGTAACTTATTATACAGATGTTTTACGTCATCAATAGTATTAATCTCATCAATGCTTTTGTCTCCAGTTCTGTCACGCAAAATTCGAGGAAATCGGACTGCATAGCCGCCATTATACCTATCGGATTTCTGGATATTTTCAAACGCAACTTCTAAGATAATAATTGGTTTTACTTCATAACCATTTTCTAATTCTTTGATTGCATGTTTTTGCAATTTTTTCGTAAGTTCTTCTAGTAATTCTTCTGTAGCTCCAGAATAAACTTTGCCAATCTCTACAAGATTTTCTTTTTTCTCATCCCATACAGCAAATGTATATTGACTCAGATATTTTGAGTTTTTTCCTTCTCCCCACTCGGCTTTGACGATTACTACGTCTAGAGGATCTAAAGTTTCTTTATATTTAATCCAATTTATTCCTCTTTTACCAGATTCATATATTGAATCTATTTTTTTGATCATCAGTCCTTCTCTACCCTCTTTTTTACTTTCTTTGAAAAAATCAATAAATTCTTCTTTTGTATTTACTATCTTATATTTAGAGAATAATAACCCGCTTGATGAAAATTTATTTTCTAACAGCTCTCTTCGTTTATGTAATGGTAAATTGGTAACTAGTTCGCCTTCGTTGTAAATAATATCATAAGCAATAAAGATACATGGATTTTGTTCAGCTTCTTTTTCTATACGTTCCTTTCTTCCTAGTCTTTTTTGAAGAAGTGAAAATTGCATTATTTTATTATTCTGAAACGGTACTATTTCTCCATCTATCAGAAAATCTGATTGATTAATATATTGAAAAAATTTAACTATTTCTGGAAATTGATTTGTTATATTTTTTAGATCACGAGTATAGATTTCGACTCTTGTTCTATCTTTGTGAATGTGTGCTCTGATTCCGTCATATTTGTATTCACACCATACATTGTTTCCCATTCTTTCAAATATTTCGTCTATCGTTTCTTGGCTGGAGGCTAGCATGACTTTGATAGGATGAAAAAGTCTAAATTTAATTTTATATAACGTATTATTTTTTGCATGTACGGCTACTTCTCCTATATCACCAAGATAAAAATTGGCTTCTTGGATTTTTTGAATATTTTTGTTAAAAGCTCTTGATATAGATTTTTCTACTATTGCTTCTTTGATACCTATCCTCAGAGTGTTTGTTAAAATTTTTATAACAATTAGTAATATATCTAGTGGTAAAGTGAAAATTAAGTCAATAGTAAAGTTTACTTTTTGTATATTGCTTGAAATATTGCTTATTTCATCAAATAAAATCTGAATATCATGTAAAGATTTGGGTATAGATTTATCCGAAAAGATAAGTGATTCTCTAATACTCAATTCGCATTGTGAGTGAATCTTTGATATGCATTCTGATATGTCTTCTGATCCTTTAAAAAACTTTTGAAATGTGTCTTTATCTAATTTATATGCTTTTATTATTGCTTGTATGAGGAGTTTAGTGCCGAGATTAATTTTTTTGGGACTATATGATGGATAGATTATCCCACACAAATAACGCGAGAAAAGTAAAAGTTCTTCATCGATATTTATTTGTCTTAATGCATCAGCTATGATGTCTATTTTCTCATTGGTGGAGTTTGTGATCTCAAGTTTTTTTATTGTCTCTAAAAATAGATCAAGCATTTAAAAATTTTATCAAATAATGATATATTTGCATGTGGATTTTTTAGACAAAAATTTAAATAGAGTCAAAAATATTATCAAAAACAAAGAAATACATAGGTTTTTGATAGTTGGGTTGTCAACCTTTTTGATAGACGCAGGCCTCTATCATATCTTATTTCATTTTTACAATTTTACTTTGGTTTTATATCCTACAAATATATATCTTGCTAGTATTATGTCTGCTGTTATAGCTGTACTAGTAAATTATTTATTTCAGAATATGTGGGTGTTTGAAGTAAAAAGAGTTAAAAACGCAAAATATTTTTCAAAATTTTTAGCAACACATATATTTAATATTATAGTTTTTCAGGGCTTTATGGTTGGTATCATTCATCCTTTAGTTTATCATGCATTCGTAGCTAAGTTTATAGTTATGTTTTTTCAGACAATTTTTAGTTTTTTAATGTACAAATATGTTGTTTTTGAGAAAAAATAAGTTTGGTTTGTGTTTTTGGTCATAATAAAATAGTTTTTTAGTTTGTTCAACACGGATTAATGTTAATTTGTACCATTCGCAGAATTATATAAATAAAATGAATGTCTTTTAAACTATATAGTTACGTTTTACTTCTTATTCATTTGTTTGTTATATTACCAAGGATTAATCAGATGAAGATTGATCGTTTATGTATTTATCAATAGCATTAAGACCTATTGCTTCGATCTTTTTGTTTTTTAAATAAATTACATTTGATGAATATTTACGCACTGTATCCATACCGTGCCCTACATATATTATTGTTTTACCAGACTTGATTATTTTATGTATAGCATCTAAAGCTTTTTTTTGGAAATTCATATCACCTACTGCAAAAACTTCATCTAGTAAATATATATCTCCTTTAGCATGTATAGCTACAGAAAAGGCTAATCTGACCTGCATTCCAGAAGAGAAATACTTTAATTTCATATTTTCAAATTCTCTTACTTCTGCAAAATCAATAATCTGATCATAAAATTGGTCGACTTCTTTTTTTGTTAATCCCAAAACAATGCCATTTAGGTATACGTTTTCTTTTGCAGTTAATTCTGGATTAAATCCGACTCCTAACTCTAAAAACGGTATAATCTTTCCATAAATTTCTATATTTCCATCATCAGGTATATAAATGCCCGCTATGATCTTTAATAAGGTACTTTTACCTGAGCCATTTTTACCTATTATACTGACAAATTCTCCTTTCTTTACTTCAAATGATATATTTTCAAGAACGGTAAATTCATTTTCGTTATCTTTGTTTTTTGTAAAATGAGTTGTATTTTTTATACCTTGATATATTGTGGATGGCAGATTCCAGAAATATTCTCGAAAGGTCTGATATTTAAGTTTAGATCTGGCAAATTTTTTTGTTACATTATTAATTTTTAAAGCGATATTATTTGACATAAATTAAAAAGACTCAACTATACGTGAAATATTTTTTCTATAATAAACATATCCAATTATTCCTAATATAAAAAATATACTGAATAATATGCTTATTTCATTAAATTTGCTGATATTATGATAAATTAGTCCATCACGAGCACTAATCAATAAAACTGAAATAGGATTTATATGTTCAACTATATAATATAAAAGACCATTTTTGTCTGCTAGATTCGCTGGCAGATAGAAAACTGGAGTAAGCCAAAATATCATCGTATTCAATAGTTCCCATATTTGTTTTAGATCTCGAAATTTGACATATATGATGCTAATAAACATAGATATTATTATTCCAATAAAATATAGTAATACAGCGCAGGCTAAGAACCAAAATATTTCAAATATTGATGGAGTTACACCGTTTAGTATTATAAAAATAGATAATACTATACAATTTATAAGAAAGTTAACAATCGCAATAAGGGTTGAAGATATTAAAACAACATATCTTGGAAAAACTATTTTTGATATAAGATGGGCGTTGGACAAAAAAGATTCCATGCCTTTTGAAGTTGTTTCACTCCATAGATTTACAAACATCTGACCTATAAAAAGATATATTGAAAAATGTCCTATTGATAAATTTACAAAAACCTGTGTTAATACAATGTACAAAATCAAATAAAGTAAAAATGGCTTTAGTACAACCCATATAATACCTAAAAATGAATCGTTATATTTGAGCTTAAATTCAGTTCTAAAGAGTATCCAGATGAGATCCCAAGTATTTCTTTTTTTTATTCCAACAAATTTGAACATAACGAATTATTCAGTTTGAGTATTATTTTGTTTATTTTCTTTCAGATCTGTACCTGTTTAATTAGCATTGTTATTTTCCGTAACTTGAGGAGCTTCATCATCTGTTTTTATTTCAATACCGTATTCTTTTGCTAGTCTAAGTATTTCACTTTCAAGCTCAGAATAAGAAGGCACTGATGGACGACCGTTTAATTCATAAACTTTACCATTAATTAAAACCGTTGGAGTACCAGTGAATCCTTTAGATTGAGCCTCATTCAGACTCTCAATAACTGCTTTTTGATAATATCTATTAACTAATTCTTTTCTAAATCTCTCTATATCATTTACACCTACTTCACGCGCATACTCCACAAACTTTTCTGTATTCCAATTTTGAGTTTCACTTTGTCTCTCAAAAAGGATCTCGCTATATTCGAAAAACTTACCTTGAGCACCTGCAGCTTCGGCTGCTTCTGCTGCACGTTGAGCATTTGGATGTATTGTGTTTAGAGGATAATGTCTAACTTCAAATCTAATATAATCACCATATTTTTCGATTATTTGTTTTTTTGTTCCAAAAAAATCTTTACATGCTGGACATTGAAAGTCTGTATATTCTGTAATTACTATCTTTGAGTCTTCTTTACCTTTGAAATGAATTACTCTTTGTGCAGAAGGCACTTCGGGGACATTTATTAATAAGTAATATAAAACTCCACCAATAATTGACAGTGCAAGTATGCTAATAAATACTGGGTGTATTAGAAATTCTTTAAATTTTTCCATACGATATATATTTTTTATAAATTAAAATATTGTTTAATTTGATCAATATGTTTATTTGGATCTACATTATCCCATCTATCCATTACTTCGCCGTTTGATAATTCAATAATAAATGTTGTTCTATTGATCCCTTTATATTTCTTACCAAACATAGATTTTTCTTTTACAACACCAAAATATTCTGATAAAAAAGCATCTTCATCTATTATCAAATCAAAATTTAATTTAAATATATCTCTAAACCTTTTGTGTGATTTCTGGGAATCTTTGCTTACACCCAACACTAATATTCCTTTTGATTTCAATAAATCATGATTATCTTTAATATGACATGCTTGTATAGTGCATCCTGGTGTCATATCTTTTGGATAGAAATATAAAACTAGATATTTATATTTCCCATCTGACAATGAGATTTTTTCTCCATCTTGATTTGTAAGATTAAAATTTTCTAAATTTAATTTATCACCTTTTTGAACCATACGAGCTCGATTATATCAATTTTTGTAATTTGGGCACAGCGGTTAGATATCTTGATTTGATAACAGTTGATGCAGACAATTTTTCTATATCTATTTCGTTAAATCCGTTGTAAAGTACCACCGCCTCTTGTATTACAGAATCCATAAAGCTATCCTTTTCTTTCAGTAGCGAGAGTACTTCTGCTTCTGTATATACTAAAGGATCTATAAGTGGTACTAAATAATCTTCGTTTAGTATTCTTTCTAATTCGACTTTTCTTTTTATAAATTCCATATCGCATTCGCGTAAAATTACTAATATATCAATTGAGGAATATTGGTGAAATCTATTTAAGCAATAACTACCAAATAAGCAGATTTCTATAATATTACTTCCAAAGATACTTTTTATCGTTTCTACGGCCTGATTTATTCGTCTAATAATCCTTGGATCAAATTTAAAATAATTGTTGCTTTCTTTATGCATATTTCTGCTTCTTCTTTTTTTATGTACTTATGAGGTGTTTTGGCCTCTCCTGGTATTAAAAACGGATACCTTGTAATAAAAGTATATGATTGTAATTCAGAAACATCAATATGTATTCCTCTCAGTCTATATTCAAAACTTTTTATTATCCCTACTAAAACACCAAGTTTATGAACTTTTGGTACTGATTTACCATGATATGCTATAAGAGCTTTTAATGCTTTTTCGGCTGCTTGCTGCGCTTGAAAACATGCCCATTCGTAAAATCCATTGTTTAAACTTGTATGCGCGGCAGCTAAGTCAAATGTGGCTTGCTCCATCCAAACCTTATAGCGATATTGATTATCTTTTTCGCCAATGATATGTTTACTCATTATACTTTTTCTAGTTTACCATTTTTAAGTCTAAATACTCTATGTGCTTTTGATGCAACCATACTATTGTGTGTGACAATAATAAATGTTACGCCATATTCTTGATTCATTTGTAGTATTAAATCCATTATATCTTCGCTTGATCTGCTGTCCAGATTTCCTGTAGGTTCATCAGCAAAAACTATTTTAGGTTTATGTACCAAAGCACGTGCTATAGCAACGCGTTGTTTTTCACCTCCTGAAAGTTGATCAGGTTTGTTCTTTATCCTATCACCTAATCCCACTTTTTCTAGCATTTCTTTGGAAATTTGAATACTATTTAGAAGAAACTCCTTTTTATTTGCAAGACTTAATTGAACATTTTCTAGGGCTGATAATACACTAATTAAATTATAATTCTGAAACACAAATCCCATATTATATGATCGAAACTTATTTTTTTCTTTTTCGCTCATTGATGATATGTTTTTTCTATCAAATATAACCTCTCCATCATCAAAAGAATCAATAGTTGATATACAATTTAAAAAAGTTGTTTTACCTGAGCCAGAAGGACCTGTGATTGCAATGATCTCGCCTTTGTATATATCTAAATTCAATCCTTTAAGTATTTCTAAATATTTGTCATAGTCTCGGTAGTTTTTGGATAAATTTTTAACTGACAAAATAATTTCTTTTTTTATATTTTTATTTTTTTTCTCTTTCATTCTACTTTTGATCTTATACTAAAATCATTTGTCAAATATATTTTAACGAATGGAACTGCAATATAAATGAGTGAAATAAGCAAAAAAAACTTTGATATATCAAGATAAGATATTAAGAATTCTTCTATTTTTATAAATTGAAATATCTGTGGTACTAGTAGATATAAAAAATAAAAAATACATATTATCACAATAAGTGAAACTAAGATGAATGATACATATTCTGTTGCAAATATACTAGCTATGAAATTTTTACTTTTGCCTATAAACCACAAAATAGATATCTGTTCATGCTTGTCTATCATTGATTTAACTATAAGTATACTGACGGATAAAATCACTAATATAAAACTTAGAAATATTCCTCTATTGACTAATGCTAATATGTTGTTTGAAATTGCGATATTTTCGTTAATTTTGTTTAATTGATTTATTATTGTTATTCCCGCATATGAGTTAATTTGATCTACTAATTCTTTCGATAGCTTGTTGTTTTTTGTTTTTATATAAAGTACTCTTGGAAGTAAAATGTTATTATTTTGGGTAAGATTAATAGCGTCTTTGTTTGAAATATATATTCCATAATTGCCTAAATTGGCAAAATTTAAAAACTCTTCTGAATATTCGAAACCTATTGGTATATCAATTATGCCTATTACTTCTCTTTCAATAGTTGTGCCGTCAAAGAATTCTATTTTTACTTTATCACCTATTTTTAATTCTGGACGTAAATTTGTATTGCTAGCTCGTCTTTTGTAGTTTCTACCAAGTAAGATATATTTATCATTTTCTAAAAATTCTTTTTTGATATTCAATATTTTTGTATCTATCGATCCTATTGATTCAAATACCTTTTCATCTAAACTAGTTAAAACATCTCTAAATTTATCATCACCTTTAACTGGTAATGGAGCATTTGGATCAAAATATTCTATCTGAGAATATGTGTATTCAGGCATAAAAATACCTTGTGAACTGATCATACCTATAGATTGGATTTCTTCATTTTTTAATACATCTAAGTTCAAAGTGTTAACTGGGTCGTTGACAATAAGATTATATTCTAGATTTTCAATTGTTCTTTTTTGAACTGAAAAAATATATTGATTCATTAGAAGTCCTATTCCTGGAGTAATTAATAAAACAGTAATAATACAAACAAATAAAATTGTTTTAAATGGTGATATTGATGAATATCTTATTCCGATAACTATATACGAGATTCTATTTTGAATGAATTTAAATATTTTTGTAAAAATTTCTATATTTATTACAAATAAGACGATTATTGAAAGACTAAAGATTATTGTATTTGATATTATAAAAATCAGGTCTGTCTTTAGATTTTCGAATAGGTTTGAGCTAAGTGAAAAAATGGCAATAAATATGAAAATTAGCGATGCATAATTGATGATTTTGTATCTTTTAGATGCAAATATTTGTCTGATGAGATTAATACCTCCGCCCAGGATTCCTAATACTGATATATATAGAATAATGTCGTAAATTAGTGGATCAGTTATTAAATTATTGAATATTGTATTTAGCCCTAGAATACCTAAAAGTATTATAAGTATAGAAAATGTGTTATTTTTTAGGTTAAAAGGTTTGTATTCTGGAATAGGAATATTTTTCAGACCAGTTGCTATATTTATATTTATGATTCGAGAAAAAATTAGAATAAAAATTATACTGCCTAGAAACAGTGTATTAAAAAGAATAAGCAATATTATATTGATATCTAAATTACTATCTAGTTGAATGTATTTTATGTATGTGTTTGGAAATACATAATTTTCTAGCCACAAATTATTTATAAAATTTATAGACAAAAACATAGCGATGATTTGGAGGATTGAAGCTACAAATAAATAAATAAAAAATTCTGTCAGAAAAATTAGAGTTACATCCAAATTGGTGTATCCTATAGCTCGTAATGTTGATATCTCCGTTTTTCTTCTATCAATAATCATCAAACTTGTGATGGTTAGTACAAGTAAAGCCGATAAAAATATTGGGATTGATACAAGGAATATTATTTGAGAATATCGTATTGGTGCGTCTGCATTTGTAAGTAGATTGATCGTTTTTTGCTTTAATTCTTCAAATACAAGTGTGTTTTGAGTTAAAACTATTTTTTGTTGAATAATTCGAGTCAAAGCCTCTATGTCATATGTGTCAAGAGAATTCACTAGTATTAAATTGAAGCTTTTTTCTATTGATTCTAGTGGCACAATGATAGAACCGATGGTATCCAGATTACCTTTTGTAAATCCTAAAATTCCGTTGGATTCATTGATTTTTTTGATTTCATATTCTTTTTCATAAATATTGATTCGGTCATTTTCTTTTAAGTTAAGATTTTCTGATATATCGGTAGATATTATTATTTCATTAGAGGCTAGTTTATTTATTATCTCCTCAAAATCTTTTTTATAAAAATTTTGACTTTTAAAAGAAATGAATTGTTCTTTATTTATTGCTATTAATGAGACCTTTTTGTTTTCTAAATTTATTTCATCATAAAATATTGGTAATGTTTCAATACGATCTTGAACCAGTGAAGATGAAATTTTATTATAAATTTCAGCAGAGATTGTATTATTGACTCTATCAAATATTATTCCATCAATTTCTCCATATATTTTGTTTATATATTTTTCAGATCCATTGAGAAAGTTAAACTGAGAAACTAAGCTGAAGTGTATAGTAAAAAATGCTATCGTAATGGCAATAATGCTTAATATCGTACTAAATCTATTAGCAAATAAATATTTGAAAGATATTTTAATTACGTTACTCTTTGTAATCCATATAAAGAAAAAAATGAAAAGTAGAATAAATACAGCCAGTCCAAAAAATCCGAAAATATATTCACTCATTTTGATATTTAATTTATTGTATTTATAAATTCTTTAATTTGTTTCAAAATTTTATCTTCCTCTTTTGTATCTTCAAAGTTGTAGTTGTTTATATTTGGAAATAGAATATCATATTGATATATACGAAAACCTATCGTCCGTAGCACTGGGATTAGTGACTCACACATTCTTGCTCCACTTATAGGACCAGAAGAAACTCCAACGACAATTACAGGTTTATTTCTATAAACTTGATATTCCAAGTCTAAAACCATTTTTAATTCACCAGGAAATGAATGATTGTATTCGGGTGAAATTAGTATCAAACCTTCTATTTTCCTGAGGAAATCCCGATATTTTTCTATAGCCTCTTTATTAAAGCTAAAGGTATTTTTATCAAATTCTGAAAATAAAGATCTAATATCAAATGTAAAGATTTCTACTTCCTCACTAAACTTATGTCCTAATAATTCATTTATATATTTATATATTTTTTCTGATTGTCTACCTAAACGTATAGTTCCCAGCAATATACCGATTTTTATTTTTTTTCTTCCCATAAATTATTTTTTTACAATATCAATACTTTTAATTTGAATGTCATTTTGTTCTAAAGCATCCATTCCCTGTCGGACGATTCCAATTGGGGTAAATCTTCCATCTATTTCAGGATTGTCGGAAGTTGTTAAAATAAAGAAGTCAGCCTTGTTAGTATTTGGGGCAGATGAGACCATATATACCATGTATTTTTGTGCTTTTGGTGTTTGAAGTGTTGGATTGTACTTATATCCAAGTATGTTACTATAAAATTGTTTTAATGTTAATTCTTCATATTTTGTGAGGTTCTCGGGGGAAAAATTTTTGGTGTTTGGATTATTTGGATCATATATCGATCTTAAAAAATATGCATCTCTTACATATATTGAATTCAGCCTGAGATAATCAGCATTTATTTCATCTTCTATTGTGTAGTCCAAATTGACATTAGTTCTAGTCAACACAAATTTGTCTTTTTTTTCTAGAAAAACATTAGAATAGATTTTATTTTCAACCAGACTTAAGATATTTGCAGTATTTTTTGGGGCATAAGTTTCAAATAGATCAATTGTAATTTTACCTTTATTTGTATTTATATCTATAAAGTAATCAATACCTGTTTCGAGTTTATAATCTTTTTTAGAGATGGTTGAATTATTATTGTCAATAAAAGGATTGTTTTTTACACTCTCTCTTACGCCTCCAGCTATATTACTCAATACATTTGATCCTGGAAATCGGAACATATTGCCACTTAAAAATGATGGTAAAACAACTAACGCAACAATAATGAAAACGACTATAGCAATAAGAAGTCTTTTAGTATCTTTATCGAGGAAATCCATACTATTTAGTATATACCAAAAATCGTGATCTGACATCTAAATTACTTGATTATAAAGTTTAATATTTCTATGATTTATATGTGATGAAAGTTGTCATTAAAATATTTTCATTTTTGGGTTATGTGCTTTTGATATTGGTTATTGTATTTGGCCTCAATCCTATTAAAATTGTTAATGCTAAGGAAATAAGTTTATCTGAATTGTTGGAATGTGAAGTAAATACAATTAATTATGATCCAAAAAATGATGGCAATAAGATAGATAAAATGAAAAGCGTTTTACCAATGCATACATCATTGGATATTTTATATCGTATTGGCAGATATGTAGAAGAGTTCGGCTATAAATATGTCGGTTATTTTAATATAAAGTTTGAGTACTGTGGCACTTCTGTCCAAGATATAGAAAATAAAGTCAATGAATTTGTTGCAAAGAATAAAGTCTATTACAATTATGGCGATCTTAATCAACTTTTTAACGCAATTAATGAAAATTTAAGAATTATTAACGTTTCTAATCCTTATAACGTTACAATAAAAACTAAAAGTTTATATCTCTGGTCAAATAAGTGTAATTTGCCTATACATAGAATAAAATTGATAGCTATAACTATTATAAAGAACTCTGAAAGTATATATGAAGTTTCAATGACACAACTTTCTTTTGTACCAAATACAGAAAATATATCAGAAAAATTTGTAGATAACTTGCTTATCACTGGTCAGAGCATCAGATTATTTTTAGAAAATAAAAAATGTAATGAATGAAGAAAAAGAACAAAATAAAATAAAATATTTGAAGAGGGAAATTGAATTAGACACTAAAACAAGTACAGAAGAGGGTTCACCGTTACAAAAAAAAAGATTTATTGTTATGGGAGTTTCGACTTCTTTTGGGACAGTTAGAGATACGAAAATAGACCCAAACAACAGTTCCTTATATTCTTCTGTGAATATTGAAACCGAAAACGAAGGAAATATACCAAGATATGTTTATGAACTAAGTATTCCCCAAAAACCGAATATAAGTAAACAATTTAATGCAGGGTCTAGTCCTAAAGAATCTGACTACACATTAGATTCGATCTCTTTTCCAGGTGATAATTTGGAAAAACCGGACGTTAATGAAACAAGTTTAAGAAATAATCAAATAGCGCCTAATATTTCAGAGGATTCTCAATCAGGTTATTATAATGGTATTTCTTCAAACGAAATAGATATTAACAAGGATCTCGCGTCTCAAAAATTTTATCAGGATAGACTAGAGGATCACATAGATTTTAATAATTCAATAAATAAACAAGTTTTGAATCATCAGGGCGATTTAGATGTTTCAAGATTCTCTTCCACCAATGGAGATGCAATTGAGGAAGTTTTGGATCAACAGACATTTGAATCCCGAAAAGGCCAGCAAATAACACCAAATAAAAATAACACTTCTAGTCAAAATACAGAAAATAAGTCAAAAATTTCTTTATCAAGTCTTTTCACTACACATTTAAATGATAAGAATTCAGATGTCAAATTAGAACCGATTCGAGTTGTCGAAAGGGTAATAGTAAAAAATGTTGAGAAGAAAGAAAAAGAAGAGAACGTAATCATCAGAACAATAAAAAGCTTTCTATTTTCTATTTTGCAATTCGTAGGATGTTTACTTTTTCTTGTTTTATCAATTTTATTTGTGTTGATTATTTATATAAATTTCTTATAATATCAAACCATGTATTTAGTCTTTGATACAGAAGCAAAAGATGTAATGCCAGATTTTAGGGATAATGGTGTTTCTTATGTTGGTGTTTTCCGATCAGATGAGGGAGTTTTGAAAGGGTACTTTGAGAATGAGCTTTCTTACTTTATTGATGATTTGAGATCTGCAGATGAAATAGTCGGATATAATATAATTGGATACGATATACCGGTACTTGAAAAATATTTTAGTTTCGATTGGAATTCAAAAAAAGTCATAGATCTTTTTGCTATATTGGTAGAAGAGCATGGCTTATATCTTAAATTGGACAATATAGCTAGTGCTACACTGGGTGAAGGTAAAAATGCGCATGGTTTGGAGGCGGTTCGATTTTATAAATTAGGTCAATTAGACAAATTAAAAGAATATTGTGATAATGATGTTGATATTACTAGAAGAGTTTACGAATTTTTGCTTGAAAATAATTGTGTTTATTATTTTGATGGAATGGGAGAAAAAGTGAAATTAGACTTAAATTTGAAAGACTATTTTTATAGAAAAAACAATGAAAATTCTTTTAATATGACTTCGGAAGATAAAAGTGATGGAAGTTTAGGACTCTTCTAAAAAGTTTTAAATTATTGTAAAATATTTTCAATGTGCGGGTGTAGTTCAATTGGCTAGAATGTCTCCCTTCCAAGGAGAAGGTTGTCGGTTCGAGCCCGATCACCCGCTCCAATTTTTAATTTTTTATGAAGAATATTTTCTCTTCTTTAGTTGATTTTCTTTTTCCTAAAAAGTGTGTTGCTTGTGGATTTTATAGAAATGATTTTTTATGTAACACATGTCGTAGTACACTCAAAAAATACAACCCGGAGTGTTACGTTTCAAGGAAGCCAAGTCAAAATTGGGCTATCAAGAAGGGATACAAAAATAAAACAAATTTAGAAAAGGCATTTTATTTTTATCACTACAATAATATTTTATTTAAGCTTATTTCATATGCAAAATTTGCAAGATATGTTAATTTAATTGAGGTATTATTTGAATTACTAATTAATGCAGAAGAGTTTCATAAGATAAATTGGGATTTTATAGACCTGATTACTTCGGTACCAGTATCAAAAAGTAGATTTTTCGAAAGAGGTTTTAATCATGCTGAAATATTGGCGATTAATATAGGAAAATATTTGAATAAGCCATACAAAGTTTTATGCGAAAAAGTTAGAGATACTACAGATCAAATAGAACTTAGTCGTGAAGAAAGATTAAAAAATTTGAAGGGTGTATTTGTTTGTATTAGTGAAATGGATCTAAATAATTTAAGTATTCTTATTGTAGATGATGTTATAACCACAGGGAGTACTGTAGAAAATGTAACAGAGTCAATATTAAAAAAATATCCCCTTGCAAAAATATATGCTCTCTCTATTGCAAGGGGAGATTAAATTCAGATTTATTGTAGTGAGTTTATGTAGTCTGTATATACACTTTCTGGTTGTAGGCCTATAAATCTATGTATTTCTTCACCATCTTTAAATACAATAACACAAGGTATGCTCATTACTCCATACTTTTGGGATATTGCATAGTTTTCATCTTCGTCGACATTGAATTTAGCGAACTTAATTTTATCACCATGTTTTTGTGATAATTTCTCGAAAATTGGAGTTAAAGCACGACATGGACCGCACCAGTCTGCATACATGTCAACTATGGCATACCCTTCTTTTATGAATTCATTAAAGTTTTGATTATTTAATAGAGTCATGGCTTGTTATTATTTATTTTTTTGATTTTAATGTCAAACATTATTTATTATCGACCACTTCACCTTCTGTAGTTGATCCTTCATCTGTTTTGTTTTCTGAGTTGGTATTACTTTCTGATGCTACTCTACTTGCTATATCAGTGATTTTGTTTTGTACTTCAGTTACAAGAGTTTTGATTTCACTTATAGACGGAGCTACTTGATTAACTAAATTTTGCAATTTTTCCGTTGTTTCAGAAATGTATTTTTTATCCTCTTCTGAAAGCTTATCCTTGGCCTCTGATTCTAGTTTTTTCAAAGCACTAATAGCGGATTCAGCCTCATTTTTTGCCTCTGCTAATTCTTTTTTCTTTCTATCTTGTTCCGCATATTTTTCTGCTTCTTTTATGAGACGATCAACTTCTTCATCAGATAGATTTGTAGAGGCTTTTATTGTTATATCTTGTTGTTTACCTGTGTCTAGGTCTTTTGCTGTAACCTTTAAAATTCCATTAGCATCAATGTCAAATGTTACTTCGATTCTAGGTACACCTCGTGGGGCTGGTCTGATACCTTCTAATATGAATGTACCAAGTACTTTGTTATCCGCTGCCATTGGTCTTTCACCCTGCAATACTTTTATCTCAACAGCGGTTTGGTTATCTGCAGCGGTACTAAATATTTGAGTCTTTGCATATGGGATTGTGGTATTTCTTTCTATTAATTTTGTCATTATGCCTCCTTCTGTTTCCAGACCCAATGATAATGGTGTTACATCAAGAAGTGTTATGTCATGGACATTTCCTTGTATTACTCCTGCTTGTATTGCAGCACCTACTGCAACTACTTCGTCTGGATTGACTCCAGTATGAGGTTTTTTACCGAATAAATTTTCTACCTCTTCTACTATTTTGGGCATTCTTGTCATTCCACCTACAAGAACGATATTGTTAATATCTGAAGGCTTTTTTCCAGCATCTTCTAAGGCTTTTCTGACAGGTTCAAATGTTGCTTTGATGAGATCATCTACTAATTCTTCAAATTTTGCCCTTGTTAAAGTCATATTAAGATGTTTTGGTCCACTTGCATCAGCGGTGATATAAGGAATATTAATTATTGTCTGAGTAACTGATGAAAGCTCTATTTTTGCTTTTTCTGCTGCCTCTTTGAGTCTTTGTAGTGCTGCCTTGTCTTCTCTTAAGTCAATACCGTTTGACTTTTTAAATTCATCAGCTAAGTAATCAATAAGTCTTTGATCAAAGTCATCACCCCCTAAGTGTGTATCTCCATTTGTTGCTTTTACTTCAAATACACCATCACCAATTTCTAATACTGTTACATCAAACGTACCTCCGCCAAGATCATAAACAACAATCGTTTCATCATGTTTTTTATCTAATCCATAAGCTAAAGCTGCTGCAGTAGGTTCATTAATAATTCTTTCTACTTCTAAGCCAGCAATTTTACCTGCATTTTTTGTAGCCTGTCTTTGAGCATCATCGAAATATGCTGGTACAGTAATAACTGCTTTTGTTACAGGTTCACCAAGATATTTTTCTGCGTCGGCTTTCAGTTTTTGTAAAACCATAGCTGATATTGCTTCTGGTGCGAGCCAATCATCACCAAATTTTACTTCGACACCACCATTTTCTGACTTTCTGATAGCAAAAGGCAATTTTTTTATGTCTCTTTGAACTTCTGGATCATCAAATCTTCGTCCTATTAATCTTTTTATTGAATAAAAAGTATTTTCTGGGTTTAGCACAGCTTGATTTTTTGCGGCAATCCCCACTACTCTTTCCCCGTTTGATAGGATTGCAACAACAGATGGTGTTGTGTTATTTCCCTCAGCATTTGGGATAACTTTTGTTGTGCCTGATGGCTGTGTATATGCCATGCAGGAGTTTGTTGTTCCTAAATCTATTCCTATTATTGCTGCCATAGCAGATATATTGTAAACCAAAATTAGCAGATGTCAAGTCGGAGTGCTAAACGGCTTATGATTGGAAATAGTTCGTATATCAAAAATGAGATTAGGGTAATTAAAATCATACCAACTGCAAACGCTGATATGTCTTTGATTATTTTTATTTTGTTATTTTGATTTGAATCTATGAGGTTACAAATTTTTTCTATTGCAGTATTGAAAGCTTCAAATGCTATTAGATTAACTACTAAAATTATTGTAATTATAGTATTTACGTACTCAGCAAAGATCCACGATATAAAAGATACTAGGATTGCAAATATAACCAATACAACAAAATAAGGATCTGTTTTAAATGTGTGAATGAATCCATCCAAAAAGACTCTAATTTTGCGAACGGTGGTTTTTATAATATTTTGCATTGTTATCACTCATTGTATATTATTTCAACTGTGAAGCCTAATGCAAAGTACATAATGCCTGATTTCCCTTTAGGATTTTATTATTCTGAATTGAATAATCCATCTCGCTTGTTACATACAATATTTAAGAACAGATCTTTTAAAGAAAATGAAATTTTAGAATTTCTAAACATACATAATCAAGATTATGTGGATCCTTCTTTGATATATGATATACCAAAGGCAGCAAAAATTATTAATAAATTTATTAAAGAAAGAAAAAAGATAGCAATTCATGGAGATTATGATGTAGATGGTATCAGTGCTACTGCTATTTTATGGGATTATTTGTATAGACATCAAAAAGCCAATGTTATTCCTATCATACCTAACAGATTAACTGACGGATATGGCATGTCAGATAAAACCATTCAGATGGCAATAGATGAAGGATGTGAGCTTATAATTACAGTTGATTGTGGAATAAAAGATGTAGAACTTGTTTTAAAATATAAAGATAAAATAACTTTTATTATTACTGACCATCATAATTTTAGATATGATGAAGATGGTAACATGCTGCTTCCAGATGCTTTGTGTATCGTACATCCAGGACATCCTGACGGGAATTATCCTAACGTAATCTCGGGTGCTGCCACTATTTGGAATCTTGTAAGATATATGAGTAATGATAATTCTGAAATAGTTGATTACTATTTCGATCTGCTCACGATATCTACTATATGTGATGTATTGCATTTGACAGGAGAGAATAGAAAAATAGTCAAAAAAAACATAGACAGATTACATCAGACAAACAGAATAGGGTTAAAAAGACTTATAGAGTATTTGTCTTTGGACAAAGTTACTACATATGATATCGGTTTTAAGATAGGGCCAAGGATTAATGCTAGTGGTAGGGTAATTGGGGATCCATATTTGCCGTTAAGATTATTACTAACTACTTCTTCTAAAAAAGCTGATTATTACATAAATGAACTAAATAAATTAAATTCTAAAAGGCAAGAATTGACTGAAGAGATATTTAATGAGGCGGATTCAACAGTTGATAGTGCTCAAAAATTTATATTGGTATATGGACAAAATTGGTCTGAAGGTATTGTGGGACTGATAGCTAGTAGATTGTCAGAAAAATACAATAAACCCTCTTTTGTTTATACAATTACTGATGAAGTTAAAATAGTAGGTTCTGCAAGATCAAAATCTGACATAATATATCTGACAGATGTTTTGTTTGCTACAAAAAAACATTTGACGAGATTTGGTGGTCACAAATTTGCTGCTGGTTTCGCTAGTGATATTGAAAAAATAAAAGGATGGGACAGTTCACTTTTAAATTTTTTTGATCAATATGATGAAGAAGAATTGATTAAAAAAACAGCAATTGATGGTGTGATTGATGACTTTGGTATTATAAGTTTAGATGATATAAAGAGTATTGATTTGCTCGAGCCTTTTGGTATGGGCAATCAAAAACCTATATTTGTTACCAATGAAGTAAAAATTGAGGGAATGCAGAGATTTGGGAAGAACCAAGAATATACCTCATACGTGTTTAGGGATAAATACAATAATCATATAAGAGGTATAAGTTTTGATGGTTATCAAATCGAAAATGATAATAAGGTCATATTTGAATTTATTGAAGATAAATGGAGTCCTAATGGATATGGTTTGAAGATAGTTGATATTTTAAGATAAAATTATTGTTATGTTGGATATTTATCAGCAAAATATAATAGATTACTATAAAAATCCAAGATATCACTATCCATTAGAAGATTATGATGAGATGGTTTCTGAAGTAAATACTATATGTGGAGATGCTGTGACTATTTATATAAAAAAGCAAAAAAATGGTAAATTTTTATTTACATTTGTAGGTGAGGGATGTGCTATATCACAAGCATCAACATCGATGTTGTTAGAAGATCTAAATGAAACTGATAATATTGATGAAATTAGACAAAAAATCAATCTTGATTATGTAAAGTCCCTTTTGGGTATACCTTTAGACAATCCAGCGAGGCTTAAATGCGCGAATCTTTGCATTGTCTGTCTGAGAAAAAGCAAGATCTTAGGATTTGATAGATAATGATTAGTAGTATTTTGATGTTAAATTACTCGTGAATATTCAAATACGCGTTTTATATGAATTATGTTTTACTAATTAAAAATCAAATTTTTATATTTCAAGATTTATACTAATTTATAAAAGTGTGTATCATGGCTTGTGAATTGCATGTAGGAAATTGTGCGTTCTTATTAATTTATATTTTTGATTGAATATAAATCTCTAAATTCAATACATGAGACAGGCATATAAGCTACTTATGCTAATATAAACCAATCTCAAAAGCAGAACAAACCATATAAAATTTTAACAATTCAATATTATGAGTTATTAGATACGTTCTGGCTTTTTTCTTATCATTGTTATTATTCCTGATATAATTATCCCCAAAGCTAAAAGACTAGCAAGAATCGTTAGAATCATGAAAATATTATTATTTTGTTGTTCTGTATTAGCATGTTTTTCATTATTTGACGAATCTCTCTCGGGATTTATTTGAGAATTATTTGTAGGTGTAATACTATTTGATTGAGTGATTTCAGTTGTTGGTTTTAATGTACTTGAAGGTGAGTTATTAATAACATTTGTTGTTTGGACAACATTTTGGCTTGGCGTTAAGGTTGTATTTTCTAGTCTAGAGGTAGGTGTGGGGGTAGAAGTATTGTTTCTTTGAGAGGGTGTATTGGTAGGTTTAGGAGTATTAGTTGGACTAGGTATTGGTGTAGGTATTGGTGTAGGAGTTAATGTTGGTGTCGATGTGTTTGATGGTAGTAGTGTTGGAGTAATAGTGGGCGTTAGAGTTTGTGTTGGGCTTGGAGCATCAGTGGGAGTTGGAGTCAAGGTTGGACTTGGTGTTGGAGTAGGAGTATCAGTTGGGGTAGGTGTATTTGAAGGTGTTTGAGTTGGACTCGGTGTTGGAGTAGGAGTATCAGTTGGAGTAGGAGTATTGGTTGGAGTCGAGGTTGGGGTTGGACTTGGTGTATTTGTAGGAGTATTTGTTGGGGTTGAGGAACCAAAATTTGGAGTGTCGTTTGAAAAACTTATCCCTTTTTGTTGGATCCCAGATATAGATACATCACTTGAAATGTTGTTCTCAAATCTAAACATTGCAACAGTATTTGCATCAATAGAAAAAGTAGTTGTTGGTATTGATGTTATTGACCTTGCAACATTTGAAATTCTAAGTTCATCCATTAACCCTTTGTAATGATAGGCGGTAAATGATTCAGATCCCCATGTAGTATGTTTTTCTGCACCTAAACTGATTAGAGGGTCGGCAGTGTATGACGTAGATCGGCTGGTATTGTAGCTAAGATTAGAATTACCAGGGAATGAGTTGGATTGAGAATATAAACTCCCCCCTATTCCCACATGAATAGATACTGTGTTTCCATTTTTAACGGCAGCAACGTAATTCCATTGACCGAGAGTTATAGGATTAGAACAAACTGTGACTCCAGTGGAACCGTTGTGTATAGAAAAAGCAATACGGTTATCACTCATAAGTGAGATACCGAAGTCACCATAATCACCAGGACCGTAAATATCACGATCGAATATGATAGCGCCATTTGTGAATAAATCGGGTCCATTGTAACAATTTGCACCAGCAGAGAAAGATGTATCAGGTTTGATCCAGAATTCTATTGTAAATCCACCATTACCAATGTTTGTTGATGAATTGGATAGGACGCTAAATGCAATGCTACTTCCGGTAGTTCCATTGAAATAAACAGAATAATTTGAGCTAGCTGATATTCTTGACTCGCTTAAAAAATTTGTTAGCAATAATAAAAGTGTAGAAAGTAATATTACAAGTACGATAGAAAACACCAATATATATGAACTATTTATATGTTTTGTTTTCTTAATTTGAATTAGGTTCATTTCTCTTAAATTTAATCAATTTATCTAAGTGAGATTTGATTTTATCTTTGAATGAATTATCATTTATTCGATAAAGTGCAAATAATACAAAGCTGATAGATATTGTTGCTACAAGTGATATTAATACAGTTATAAATATATTTTTATTTTGATTTGATGAGTTCTGTCTTTGTTGATTTAAACTAGACGTTGGATTAGTGGTTTGATCTTGAGTAATAGTTGTATTATTCTGTTCATTTTGTTGTGGTGTTTCTGGTTCTAATGGTTGAAATATTACAATTGGAGAATTTGGGGTATTTTCTGTTTGAGGTTCTGTTGGTTGTGTAGTTGGAGTCTGATTTGCGTTTTGAGTATTTGTTGGAGAATTAATCGGTGTGTTATTCCGAGGGTTGGTTGGGATATTTGTAGGAGTATTACTTGGTTTGTTTCTTGGCGTTGGGATATTTGATGATGTTGGATTTGAAGCATTCGTGGGTGTTGGCGTGTTGGTTGGAGTCAAAGTTGGAGTTAGTGTTGGGGTAGGAGTATGAGTAGGGGTAGGAGTATTGGTCGGTGTGTTGGTAGGAGTATTTGTTGGGGTTGAGGAACCAAAATTTGGAGTGTCGTTTGAAAAACTTATCCCTTTTTGTTGGATCCCAGATATAGATACATCACTTGAAATGTTGTTCTCAAATCTAAACATTGCAACAGTATTTGCATCAATAGAAAAAGTAGTTGTTGGTATTGATGTTATTGACCTTGCAACATTTGAAATTCTAAGTTCATCCATTAACCCTTTGTAATGATAGGCGGTAAATGATTCAGATCCCCATGTAGTATGTTTTTCTGCACCTAAACTGATTAGAGGGTCGGCAGTGTATGACGTAGATCGGCTGGTATTGTAGCTAAGATTAGAATTACCAGGGAATGAGTTGGATTGAGAATATAAACTCCCCCCTATTCCCACATGAATAGATACTGTGTTTCCATTTTTAACGGCAGCAACGTAATTCCATTGACCGAGAGTTATAGGATTAGAACAAACTGTGACTCCAGTGGAACCGTTGTGTATAGAAAAAGCAATACGGTTATCACTCATAAGTGAGATACCGAAGTCACCATAATCACCAGGACCGTAAATATCACGATCGAATATGATAGCGCCATTTGTGAATAAATCGGGTCCATTGTAACAATTTGCACCAGCAGAGAAAGATGTATCAGGTTTGATCCAGAATTCTATTGTAAATCCACCATTACCAATGTTTGTTGATGAATTGGATAGGACGCTAAATGCAATGCTACTTCCGGTAGTTCCATTGAAATAAACAGATTTACTTGAGGTTGCGAAAATAGGATAGTAGTTTGATAAAACACTTTGAAAAAAAACGAAAAGCAGGATGAAGCTTATTAATGATATTTTAATTTTCATGAATTAATATTATATGAGTTATAAAAAATTGGCAACTTTTTAGTTGATCATACCTAATGTTGGATGATAAAATATGTTATGAGAAAATTTGTTGTTTTTTTGATTATTTTTTCGCTTGGGATTTCAGTGTACGTGGCGCTTGGTCTATCTCTAATTACACCAAAATATAAACATGTTATTAAACAAGGAATAATTTCTGTTGATAGTTATGATAAGTGGAGTTACTTAAAGGTTGATAAAGTCTGTGATGAAGATTTGTCGACACAAAATTTTGAAAAAGAGCTAGCTAGATCAAAATTATCAGAAACTAATTTTCTTGTTTATAAGAACAATAATATTTTCAGTTGTGGTGGAATAGAATATTTTAAAAACTTTTTTGTTCAAAATAGCTTAAAGTCTGCTTTATTGCTAAATATTCAAGATATACATCTTATCAATAAAGAATTATTTGAGTGGATAAATTATTGGATATTTTATACGAATTTAGGATTTAATGTTGATACACAAATCCAAGTTTATAAACGTATGCGTGAAATTTATCCTAAATCAAAAGTTGGATTTTATGTATCTGGACAGGACGAAAATTTGATAAATATAAACGAATATTATGCTGATATTTTAATTTTAGATGCAGATGAAAAATTTTTTTTAAGACCTTATATTGTGTGGGCTAAAGATCAACTACCTGAGAATTTTATTTTTGACGGTCATCTATTTTAAACTAATTTATATTTTTTTATTATAAAATCTTGACGTGTAATAGATTCGTGATTATTATACTTTTGGCAGCAAACGTTGGGAGCTGCTAAAAGTTCGGCCTATGAAACACAAGATAAAACCAATCGGGCGATACATTCTGGTAAAACCAGAAGAGCTCGAAACTACTACGAAAACGGGGATAGTGGTAGTACAAAAAAACGAAGAAAGACCACAAACTGGTATAGTAGCAGCACTGGGTACATCTGTTAGATTTGATGAGTCTAACAATGTAGTCAGTGTGGAAAATGCTTATCTCAATGCACATGGTATGTATGTACCGTTTGTTGTGAAGGAAGGTGATAAGGTATTATTTAGGAAATACGGCGGCAATGAAGTAGAACTAGACGGGGAAAAATATCTATTACTTACAGAGGACGACATATTAGCAGTTTTCAATGAATAATAAATAAAAACATATGGCAAAAAAAGTATATTTTAAAGAAAAAGCGCAAAAAGGCATCCGATATGGAGTAAATTTAATAGCGGATGCTGTAAAAGTAACATTAGGACCACGTGGTCGATATGTTGGGTTGCAAAAAAAATATGGCACCCAGCACATGACTAAAGATGGTGTAACTGTTGCTAAAGAAATCGAATCAGCTGATCCATTAGTCGATTTTGCTGTAAAGACAGTTCGTGAAGCAAGCTCTAAGACTGCAGATATCTGTGGTGATGGTACCACTACAGCTACTCTACTTACGCAATCAATTTATAATCATGGCTTAAAATACATAACCAGTGGTGCGAATGCTGTTAGTATTCAAAGAGGATTACAGAAAGTTGCTCGAAGAGTAATCGAACATGTAAGATCCAATGCTAAACAGATTACAGCTGATGATATCCAGCAGTTAGAGTATGTTGCTACCATCTCAGCAAACAATGACCCAGAGATGGGGAAAAAGATCGCTGAAGTTGTGGCCAAAGTGGGTAAAGAAGGAGTTGTAACTGTAGAAGAATATCAAGGTACTGGTCTTTTGATTGATTATGTAGAAGGAATGCAAATTGATAGAGGTTATGTATCACCTTACATGGTTACTGATTCATCACGAATGGAAGCTGTTGTTGAAGATGCTTATGTTTTGGTAACTGATCAGAAAATCTCTTCTATCAAAACCATCCTTCCAATCGTCGAAAAAATGATGGAAGCTGGTAGTAAAAATCTTGTTATTGTTGCTGAAGATCTAGAAGGTGATGCTTTGACAACATTGGTAGTCAACAAATTACGAGGAGTTTTGAATGTTGTTGCAGTAAAGGCTCCAGGTTTTGGTGATAGAAAGAAAGAACTTTTGCAAGATATTGCAGTATTGACCGGTGCTACAGTTATTTCAGAAGAGCTTGGTAGAAAATTGGATGAAACAGTTGAGCTTAGTGATCTTGGTCGAGTACGAAGATTTGTGGCTGATAAAGATAATTCTATCTTTGTAGAAGGTAAAGGTGATCCTGCAAAGATAAAAGAAAGAATTGCTCAAATAAGAAGTGTTTTAGAAAATACCACATCCGAATACGATAGAGAAAAATTACAAGAAAGACTGGCAAAACTGTCTGGTGGTGTTGCTGTAGTTCGTGTTGGTGCACCTACAGAGGTAGAAATGAAAGAAATTAAGGATCGTATTGATGATGCTATACATGCTACAAAAGCCGCTCTTGATGGCGGAATTGTGCCAGGTGGTGGAGTTGCGTATCTTAATGCAATAAGAATACTTGATGGTGTTGAGGGAGATTTGAACGGTGATGAAAGATTTGCTGTGGATATAATGCGTAAGGTTTTGAGAGAACCGATGCTCCAGATTTTGATAAATGCCGGTCATGATAGTCCCGAGTCCGTAGTTACTGCATCATACGAGGCAGGAGACGGCATTGGTTATAATGCTTTAACCAATGAGGGAAATATTAAAATGTTTGATGCTGGTATCATTGATCCTACAAAAGTTGTTGTATCTGTAATAGAAAATGCAACCTCTGTAGCAGGACAGCTTTTGGCTACACAAGTAGTAGTTGTTGATGTGCCAGAGAATAATTCGAAATCATCATCAGGAGCTGGAAGTGATGATGAGGACGAAGATATGATGATGTAAAAAATATTTATCTTGCTTAAAGTAAACACCCCACCATACAATATGGTGGGGTTATCTTTATGTTAAGTAATATTAGACTTGAAATTTCATCGACGTCAATTAACTTTATCCCTTTTGATCATTTTGATAAATTTAATTTTTATTTTCATATTGTGCATAAAAAAAACGACTTATCGCATCTTAAATTTATAAATGATTTATATAAGACAAATAAAAATTTTGGATTTACTTGTAATTTGTCTTTAAAACATATAATAAATTATTTTGGCACAAAAAGTATTGATTCTGTTATAGATACAGTTAATTTATGTATAAAAAGGCTTTCAAAATACAACAATATATCTGATGTATTGATAATTAGTGGTTCTAAATCAAAAATTTTTACACATGATATTATCTCACGATTAAAATCAAATATTCCTATAGGTATTGCTTACAATCCATTTTTTGATAAAGCATATGAAAGATATAAATTAAATGTGAAATTATCCAATCCTTATGTTAAATATGTTTATTTTCAAATAGGCGAAGATATAAAAATAATACAAGATGAAGTTTTGTTTATTAAAAAGCATTATCCACAAGTTGATATAATACTAAGTATTATTTTCCCTACTCCCTCTTTTCTTGCAAGATTCAGATTTAGACCATGGATTCAAGTCGTACTTTCTGAAAAATATTTAAACAATCTAGAGTATGCTAAATCAATATTTTTAAAACAAATGAATTTTTGTATTGATCATGATATTAAATTTATACTAATTGGAGATGTCAAAGATATTATCAAACATTATGTGAGATAGATATTTTTAGTTTAACCTAATAGCTTGAATATTTTCAAGCAACCAATATTTTATAAAATGCGGCAATAAATTTATTTTACCTAATTTTTCAAGATGAACCCATTCTAATTTGTAAAAATTAGATTCACTATTTTTTTCTTTTTCTTCTCCACCTAGTTCGGGATAGCCAACGAATTTGTCACATATAAAAAAGTATTCATATTTTTGACTAAAATGATCATGTACCTCTACTAATAATCTGTGCTTGATAATATTCAAATTAGTTTCTTCCTTTATTTCTCTAATCAATGTATCACTAATATTTTCGTTAGGTTCTTTCTTACCACCTGGTAGTGTGTAATATTCTCTATCCAACTTACGTCTAAACATCAAAAGGATATGATTGTCTTTTACTATAATCGCAGAAGCTCTGTATTTCATAATTCTTCAGATGTTCTTTGTCGATATATGTAATATGATATACCAAGTATTGCAGCAATTAAAATTGTTATGAGTATTAACCATATCAGCCAGTTGTTATTGGATTCTTCGATAAATACGAAATTTATATTTTCTTGATTTGAGTCTTTTATTTCAACATCTTTTGTATTGTTTTCTAATTTTATTCCTTGCTTTAGTGATGATCTATCAATTTCTATTTTGTATTTATTTGGACACACCTCAAATCTGTAGTTACCATCATTATCTGTGATAACAGTGCTTACTATGTTATTGCTTTCATCTTTGAGATAAACTTTTATATTGGATAGTTTTTCCTCACCTTCATCAAATGAGTTATTATTATTCTTATCAAAAAAAAGTTTACCTGAAATTATATATTTGTTTTCACACTGTTCAGATATTTGTTCACCTAATACCTCACCGCTACCTTGATTTACAGTAGGAGTGATCGATGCTGTTGGTGTTGGAGTATTTGTTTGACTTGGCTGACCGTTAGCATTATTCTGATTTGTATTATTAAAATTAGTGTTTTGAGAAAAACTCCGAGTTGGAATTGGTGTATTCGTTGGCGTGTTTGTTGGTAAAGGAGTTGGTGTATTTCTTGTGGTTGGGGTTGGAGTTGTAGTAGGTGTTAATGTTAGCGTTAGAGTTGGACTTGATGATGGTGTAGCACTAGGTGTTAGTGTAGGTGTATCGGTAGGTGTTGGAGTTGAATACACTGACGGACTTGGAGTTGGAGTATCGCTTGGTGTTGGGCTAGGAGAAAGTGTAGGAGTATCTGTTGGAGTTGGTTCCGGTGATGGCGTTGGTGACGAAGATGGAGTTGGGGTATTTGTTGAGGTTGGCTCAGGGGATGGTGTGGGAGTATCTGTCGGACTTGGTTCTGGTGACGGAGTGGGTGTATCTGTTGGACTTGGTTCGGGTGTTGGAGTTGGTGTCGGAGTCGTAGTTGGAGTTGTAGTTGGGGTTGGTGGAGTATTAGATATGGTGTAAGTTACACTTTTTACATCTGACGAGTGGCCTGCTTCATCTTTTACATAGTATCTAAACTCATAATCACCTATTGGTACAATCGATGTATCAATAGTTGTCATTGGTGGAAAACCTAGTAATGCTAATATATCAGCCAATGTCCAAGTATATGATGTGTTGTTTGTGCTTCCATCGTCAGAAAAACATCTTTCACTATATGCACCCAGAGGTGAAGAAACAATTTCTACACATATTTCATCTATTCCTAAATTGTCATTACCAGTAACTGAAAGTGATGGCACTGGATCACCGTGATAAAAAGTTTGATCAGGAAGATCCTCAACTGTGGGTGGTGTCAGATCAATAGTCATAAAGCACCAAGTGTCGTCAACTATAGTGTTTGCCCAGGTGCTATCATCTATAGATTTGTTACCAGCTTCATCTATTGCTCTTATTCTTACTGCATATTTACCTTGTCCACCATTTGGATTATTAGAAGTGTTTGGTGTGAATATGCCAGTATAATTTAATGTTCCATTTGAAAAAGTACCAAGGTAAATTGGTGTACTGGTAGGATTTGGTGTATATGCTACCTGACGTTGGTATGTTACTGTCGTACTTAAATTATCTGTCGAATGAGCCCACAATCCACGATAAGGTTCACTAGTTGTTATATATCCATCACACATTACATGTCGCACAAGCCCTGTGCCACTATTAGAAGTGTATCCTGGAGGTGGTGTATCATAACCCCATTCTGGCGTTACTGGTGTTGGTGGAGTAGCGTCAAAAGTCAATCCGTAGATATAATCTGTGTTTTCAATGTTATTAACGTTATCAATTGCTTGTACCCTCACATCATAAATTTCATCTGCTGGTGGAGTCCAATCATATTGCCATTCAAATCTTGTGGGCCACTGATTATTTTCATCTGGTTCCGTAAATATTCTGGTAATTTCAATCCATTCGTTGTCATTGTTATTACTATTTTCTTCATCTGTTGGACTATTTCTGTAACTTAAGACTATCTCTCTTATACCTGATCTAGAGTCATCTGTTATTCCTCTTAGAGGGATAGAATTATTAAATATTCTTATTTCTGGATCATCAAATTGAGATGATGGTAGTTCTGCATCTATTTGTATTGGTCTATCGAAAAATAAAATTTCGCTATTGTTATGAACAGTATCAGTTACTCTAAGTCTTATTTGGTAACTTTTACCATCTTCTATAGGAGGAAACTCGGGATTTGTTAAGTCTTCTTCTGTTATAGATACATTGCATATATAAATATCTTCAAAATACATGCCTATAAAATCACTATCTTTCCACGGTGACCATCCGCCATATGTTGGAGTATCGCCTGATATTATCTCTCTGTAACTTATTTGGCATTTTTTGATAGGTGAGGTTAAATCAAATGCTAAAATATTAAATGAAAAAGTTCTTCCAACATAGCCATTGTATTCTGACAATACTTCTGTGTATAGTATTTCAGGTGGATCAATATCATGAATGCGTTCTAGAGTATCAGTCTGGCTAACATTTCCTGCTCTATCAGTTACTCTGATTGCTAAAAACAATTCTTCGCTTTGCTCGTGATTTATCTCCACTCTACATCTACTATTGCTACCATCATACGGAAATTCTACCCATGTTTCACCATTGTTTATTGTATACTCACATCTTGGAGTGCCATTACTCTCATCTACATCGACTATTAGGTTAAATGGTGATCTGACGTATGATCGATTGTGTGTTGTAACAGCTCGAAATCTGCTCAATCGTGGAGTAGTTTGATCTACCACAATCTTTATTTGGTTTTCACCCATTACTGGTTCTCGTCTTTCTACAACGCCTTCTACATCAATAGCACGTGTGCGAATGATGTATTCACCCTCTTCTAGATTTAAGTTGATAACAAAATTACCATTAGTTGGGTTAAACTCATTGGCTCTTTGCCAGTCTTCTTCACTAGGCCAATCAGGATCATCCCCCCTGTCTGATGTATAAGCATACTCTACTCTTTCTAATGGGAAATCACCTTGCCGTGCTTGTCCTTCGATTAAAATTTCATTTACATTAAAGTATGGATTAAATTCCTCAGAAGGATCGGATGGAGTTACTATTCTGTTATTTACTTCAAGTATTCGTGAAAATGGAGTAGCATTTGCATAAATAGATGTAGAGTTGAAAAGTAGAACATTTATTGAGATTAAAAAGACACTAAATAACGAAAAAATTACCCTAGCATGATTTCTAATCTTAAAATAGGATGAATTTTGATTCATATAATCGATATTAGCACTGGCTAAATGCAAATTCAAGAAGTTAAATATGTTTGACTATTGTTTATTGTTCTGTTAGGATTCAAACGTGATTATGGAAAATAATACAAACGGCACAAATCCTTATATGAATTCTGATAATAATTTACAAAATAATATTTCTTCTTCAGCACCCTCTTCTCAATCAAACAGTGCGTATACACATTATTATTCTAATTTGAATCAGCCACCTTCATTCCCAAATAGTTTTTCTGGTTTGAGTAATATGCAAAACAATAAAAGCTCAAAAAATCCTTTTATTTTTGGTTGTTTATTTGTGTTTATTGTAGTTATATTAATTGGAATTCTGTGTTTCGGGTGCTTTTTTATGACATCACTACTGGGTTCTGTTAGTACACAAAATGCTGGAGTTATTCAGTCTTCTATTTATTCTGATATTCAGATACAAGAAGTTCCCTATAAATCGAATCAACAGACTTCAAATAAAATAGTTGTGATAAATATTGTAGGTGCTATAGATTATGTCGGACCTACAGGTGATGCTTTTTCTACTGGTACGGTAAATGACAAGATAATTTTAGCCCAGATAGAACAAGCCAAAAATGATCAAAATGTAAAAGGGGTTATCTTTAGGTTCGATTCACCGGGTGGTGTTGCTAACGTTGCAAAGCCAGTTTGTGACGCTATGAAAGAATTGTCTAAGTCTAAGTTAACTTATTCTTTTATAAACGGTATGGGAGCCTCTCTTGCGTATTGGTTACCAAATTGTTCACAAAAGATTTTCGCATCACCAGCATCAATAATAGGAAACATTGGAGTTAGATATTCGGTTACTGATTTTTCACAAGCTTTAGAAAATCTTGGTATCAGGGTCGTTGATATAACAAATACTGAAGGTGTTCATAAAACACAGTCAGGTGCTCTTGAGTCAGGTTCAGATGAATACAAAAAATATCAGAAAATATTAGATGAAGCTTATCAAGAATTTTTAAATGCTGTTTACGAAGGAAGAAAAAATAATCCTAAAGTGACAAGTAAGGATTATGTCAGAAAGTATGCAGATGGTAGTATATTTTCAACAAAGGAAGCCCTAGAGATTGGGTTTATAGATGAAATTGCCTATTCTGTTGATGATGTTGCGCAGAAACTGGCAAGTAGTAAACAAATAAATAATTATTCGATCATTTATTATGATGTAATAGGTAATCCTTGGTCGATATTTTTTAGTCAAATACAGAGTTTGTTACCATTTTTAAACGGTAGCAGGACTGCAGTGCCTTCATCAAGAGAGGTTGTTATTTTGATGTAATGAATATTAGGTCGAGGTTAGAATTTTTTATCACATTATTTTTGATTATTTTTCTATTTGGATTTATTACTTATCGTATCTTTGATATACAAATTGCAAATAGTGATAGGTATATCTACAATGCTAAACAAGCTTATATTTTCTCATACACCATATATCCTCTTAGGGGAAAGATATATGATAGAAACGGAAAAATTTTGGTTGATAATCAACCAAGATATAGAATTTATATTGATTCAAAAAATATAGACAAAATAACAAATGACTTAGATTTGTTATCTGAAATTTTTGGTAAAGAAGTTTTTGAACAATATAAAAAATCTGTTGATAAAGTTCGACAATATCCGTATTTGGATAAGATTTATATTGTCGACGATTTACAATATGATGAGAAGTTACATAAATTTGAGGCTAAATTTTCTAACAATACAATTGTATCATATGAAAAGTATTATAAAAGAATTTATTTATATCCGAATGTGTCACATGTTGTTGGATATATAGGTTATGTGAGTGAGGATGAAATTAAATCCGGTAATTATCAAATTGGTGATTATATAGGCAAAACCGGTATAGAATATGATCTGGAAAAAACTTTATCAGGTACAAAAGGTACTGCTTCGCGGTTTTATTCTTATGTTGATAGAAAATATTTTGATACAGTCATATCTGAGCCAAAAGATGGATCAGATATTTATTTGACTATAGATATAGACTTACAAAATTATATTTATCAAATTATCGAAAAAGTATTAAAGACAAAATATTATTCTGATGCAATTTCGATATCAGTTGTCGTGAAAGATATTGAGAAGGGCGACCTTTTGGCTGTTGTTAGCTATCCTACGTTTGATTCTAATTTATTTGTCGATGGACTTTCACAAGAAAAATACAATGAATACCTACAAAATCCTGGTAAGCCATTAATAAATAAACCTTTTCAATATGTTCAAAATCCTGGATCTACATTTAAGATATTTATTGATTATCTTTTATTAGCTAATCAGATTGTTGATCCTAATGAGCTTATAGAAACTGGTGGTGTATTTCGATACAAAGATACAGAATTTGTTGATTATAATCGTATTAACTGGGGAAATATAAATATGCCCAAAGCAATTTGCGTTTCGTCAAATATTTATCATATGCGTGGTATTTTGCGTTGGCAAGAAAAGTCAACTGAAGATGTTGCTACTGTCATCAATAATTTTGCAGATGGCGCAGGAATTACTAAAGTAAGTAAAGATTTGAGAGGGACTATTGATGGCTATTTTCCATATCCCGAAGGTGAAAGAGAAAGAGAGAATTTTTGGTTGCCGGGTGAGCTTTTGAATGCTGTTATTGGACAAGGAAAAAATCAGATTAGTCCAATTGGAGCTGTCAATATGGTTTCTTTTGTTGCTAATAATGGAGTTTATGTAAAACCAAAGTTGGTTATGGATCAAAATAGTGAGACTCAGCAAATAACAAACCCCATTGATACAAAACCGATTCATGAAGGTATGCTCTGTACCACTCAATCAAGTGCACGCACAGTAGGTGGTTACCCTGTAGATTACCCCATGTATTATTCAAAAACCGGTACTGCTGAGACAGGTCGAGTAATCGATGGAAAAGAAATAATCCACGGTTGGGAGGTAAGTTTTGGGCCTTTAGAAAATCCAAAGTATGCAATAGCTGTTTTTGTAGAAAATGGACGTCTTGGTAATCATGCCAGCTTGATTAGTCGAGAAATATATAAATATTTGGAAAGTAAATGAAATATAATTCGATATGTTAGAAATTTTTTTGGCAATCTTGGCGTTTTTTTTAATTTTATTTTTTATCATCTTAATAACAAAATTCATTCAAACTGAACAAAAAATAAATGCTATTGATAAAAATTTTAGTTTAATAATAAAAAATATTCAGGACTTATATACGAAAAATATTGATTTTCTTTCAGATTCATCGCGAGATAATCAGAATCTCATGGAGATAGTAAATCAGAAAATTGTACGTTTAGAACAGACCAATACTAAGATACTTTCGATAGTAGATACAATACAAAAATTGGAGGATGTATTTTTAAATTCTAAAAAACGTGGATTATGGGGTGAGAGGAATCTTGAAACATTAATTAGTGACTTTTTGCCGTCTTATAAATTTCAATCTCAATACAAGACTAAAAGCGGCTATATAATTGATTTTGTAATACTTTTTGATGAAAAAATATTGCCTATAGATGCAAAATTTCCTCTGGAAAATTATTTGCAAGAAGATTTCAAAATAAATGAAGATCAGATAAAATCTTTTGCACGTTCTATTAAGGCGAAAATAGATGAAGCAAGTAAATATGTAAATATAGACGAAAATCCTTTTGGCATAGTTTTTCTCTATTTACCAGCTGAAGGACTGTATTCATTTGTACTAGGTGAACAAAAACTAAATATGATTTTCAACGTATTAGAATACGCAACACGTAAAAACGTTATTTTGGTTTCACCAAACACTTTTATACCCTATTTAAATTTTTTCCTAAAATATTTTGTTCGTCAAAATGTATCAAATGATTTTGATCTTATATACAAAGAATTGCAGACGATTATAAAAGAGTTTGATAAAACCAGTGAATATTTATCTAAAACGATAAAATTGAATGAAGGTATGTATCAGAATTTAGTTATTATAAAGAAAAGTATAGACAGTGTTGTTATGTCAGCAGAGGAAATCAAAAAGTTAAGACAAAAAATTTAATATTCTTGTGCAATCTGATAATGGAGGAATTTATCAAATATTTGGCATTGAGATAAAATCTGAATCACAAGCTAATAAAAATTTAAAACTCAAAAGTATATTAATATGTTAAGTTTAGGTGACTTGTTAAGACAAAAAAGAATTGAGAAAAAATTCACTACGTCTGATGTCGCAAGAGAATTGAATGTGAGGGAGGCTTTGATATTGGACCTAGAATCTAATGATTTTTCAAAATTTGTTAGTGAAAAACACGCGATAAATCTTATTAGAATATACGCAAATTTTCTCGGTATAAATCAGGATAAAGCTTTGGCAATATATCGCAGAGAGACAGCAAAAAATGAAAAAAAACAGGATTTATTGATTAAAAATAGTGATAATGTACAGTTGCTTGCATTAAGAGTAGCAGACAAATTTATAGGACTTTTATTGACTATTATAAAACCTGTAAATCTGATTTTACTCTTGTTTATTTTTATATTGATTTTAATATTTTATTTCTTTTATACTCAGTGGAATAATTTTGTAAGACCGCCTGAAATTGTTATTTTATCTCCATCTAATGGAGATATCTTAACTCAAAAAAAATTTACCGTACTTGGTATTGCAGAGAATTCTTCTATAGAAATATCTATGAATGGAACCCAAGCGACTTTTGTAAATGATAGAGGAGAATTTAGAATAGAAGGAGAATTTCCATCTCCTGGAGTACATAAATTTAATATCATAGCAGTAAATCAATTTAAACAAAGGCAGATTATCACTTTAGAGTTGACATATGTCGAAAATCAAGAGACTAATTCTGTAAATTTAATCAATAATACAACCGAGAAATCTGAAGTTGTTATAACTATTGACGACTCAGAACCAGAAACATTTATTTTAGAGCCAAGGACAAACCGAAGGATTACATTCGAAGAAAAATTAAAAATTGAATCTAATTCTAAAATCAAACCAGATATTTTTTTAAATCAATACGATGAAAAAATAAATAAATATAATGAGTACAATCAAGTTGAAATATACACGACACCTTTTGTACTTGTAATAATAAAGTAGTTGACATACAATAAGAATCAATGGCAAAATCAAAAAAAGTTTCCAAAAAAAACGTTGTTGAGGAAGTAGTTGTCGTAAAAAAGAATATTAAGAAAGAAAGTGAGATAGTAAATATACTTCTTATACCTCTAAGTATAGTTTTGGCTGGGATTATAATTGCAGCTACTGTTCTTTTTGCCGCTAAATCAGTACTTGACAGTGAAAATATTGTTACGAAATCAAATCTTCGTGATGAGATATCATTAGCTTTAGAAAAATATAATTTACAATCCAATGCAGGTAGTAGTACCAATAATGTTCAGCAACCAGAACCCACACCGTCGACTATTTATACAAAATTACCGATAGGTGATGGAATTGCCCTCGGGTCTAAAGATGCAAAAGTCGGTATCATAAAATACAATGACTTTAATTGTGGATTTTGTGCAAAGTTTCATAATGAATCTTTTGAACAGATCAAAACTAATTTCATAGATACAGGTAAAGTTTTATTTGTGACAAAGGATTATGATAGAGGAGCTGGAAATGATCAAATGCTTTTAGGACGATGTATAAATAAAGTTGCTGGAGCAGAAAAATACTATGAAGCCAATAAATATTTGTTTAGTTCATATACAGGTCCATCTAGTATTGATCAGATCCTACAATCTATCAATGTAACCGGAAATATTGCAGCTCAAATAAAAGATTGTTTTGATAAAAAAGAATTTGCACAAACTATCGCAGCTGATACCCAAGAGGGGCAGCAGGCTGGTATACAGGGAACACCAGGTTTTTTGGTAGGTAAAATTACATCCGACGGTTACATCGATGGAGAAATTGTACCTGGTGCTTATCCCTACTCGACTTTTGAACAATTATTTAATAAATATTTGAATCAATAAATTAATTTGATGATTAATTTTTTAAATATAATATATGAGACAGTCATCGGTTTTAACAAATCCTAAAAAATCATCAAAAACATATGATTCTGTAAATGCTACTTTTTTGATAAAAGGTGGATTTATCAATCAAGAAGCTGCAGGTATTTATACATTTTTACATTATGGAAAGAGAGTTTTAGACAAGATTATTAAGATCGTGCGTGAAGAAATGGACAAAATAGGTGTTGAAGTTTTGATGACAGCATTATCTCCATTAGATAATTGGATTAAAACTGGTAGGTTAGAAAAGGTAGATGTCTTATTTAAGGCAGATGCAGCTAATGAAGTAACGAGAAAAAAATCTGATAATGCATATATTTTGCAACCTACACATGAAGAGATGATAACACCTATAGTTAAAAGGTTTGTGTCTAGCTATAAACATTTGCCTGTAGCTTTTTATCAAATACAGTCAAAGTTTCGCAATGAGCCTAGAGCTAAATCTGGACTTTTGAGAGGACGTGAGTTTTTGATGAAGGATCTGTATTCTTTTCATAAGGAAATTGGTGAATTTAAGCATTATTATGCTAGAGCAAGAGAGGCTTACATAAAAATTTTTGAAAGATTAGGGTTTAAGTATAATCAAGATTTTTTTGTAGTATATGCGAGTGGTGGTACGTTTTCGGACGATTTTTCAGAAGAATTTCAATTGCGTCTTGATGTTGGCGAAGATTTAGTTTTTAGAGTTCCTTCTACAAATGTTTGTTATAATCGAGAAGTTGCTCCATCAAAAGCAGTTGATCCAGATATTGAAGATGAACTCCGTGAGATGAAAGAAGTTTTTGGTGAGGGTATTGTGGGTGTTGAAGAATTAGTGAAGTTTTTAAATATTGATATTCGCAAAACTGTAAAAACTCTTATTTATATTGTGGATGAAACATATTCTGTAGCGGTAGCGGTGCGTGGTGATTATGAAATAAATGAAGATGAAAAACTTAGGAAAATATTAAAAGCAAATACTATTCGTCTTGCAACAGAAGAAGAAGTTAGAATGTATACTGGATGTACTATAGGATATGCTGGAATTATGAATTTGAATCCATCAGTTATGTTGATATGCGATGATTCAATTGAAAATCTAACTAATTTTGAAACAGGAGCGAATAAAGAAAATTATCATCTTGTAAATGTAAATTGGGGAAGAGATATACCAAAACCTGCACAATTTTATGATGTAAAATTGGCAAAAGAGGAAGATTTAAATCCAGAAACTGGAGAAAAATATGAGGTTTTTAGGGCATCAGAGATTGGAAATATATTTGATCTTGGTACGAAATTCTCTGAAAGTTTTGATCTTTATTATGTTGATGAGAATGGTGGAAGAAAGTATGTTCATATGGGATGTTATGGCATAGGAGTTTCTAGATTAATGGGTGTTTTAGTTGAAAAGTATCATGATGAAAAAGGTATTATATGGCCAAAATCAGTTGCGCCTTATGATATACATTTGGTTACTCTTGGAGATTCAAAAGAAATTTTTAATTATTCCGAAGATTTGTATTTATCGCTTAAAAATAATGGATATGATGTACTTTGGGATGATAGATTGGAACTATCTGCTGGAGAGAAATTTGCTGATGCTGATTTGATTGGTATTCCTATTAGGATAATAATCAGCAAAAAAACGTTAGATAAAAATATTATTGAGATAAAAAATCGACAAAACAATGAAACTTGTTTCTTTGAAAAAGTTGATATTATAGAACAAATTCGAGATATTTATAGTAGTTTATTGTAACATACTATTGCTTCTTCTATTCCGATGAAATGTTATCCCAAACCTGTGCGCCTCGTCTCTAATTCTTTGTAGTAAAAAAAGTGCTTCTTTTTTATCATGAAAGCTTATGGGATTGGGATTTAGAGGAATATAAACTTCTTCTCTCCTTTTAGCTAATGAAATTATATTGATATAAGATATATTTAAATTTTTTAATACTTTGAGTACTGCATTTAACTGGCCTTTTCCTCCATCAATAATTATCAAATCTGGTTTTGCACCGAATGATGAGTCTTCTTTTTTCGTTTTATGTTTTAGTTCTTCTGGTAAATTTACATTTGCATTTAGGTTAGAAGTAAGATACAAAAGTCGTCTTTCTAACATTTCTTGCATCATAGAAAAGTCATCAGGTCTATTTTTAGAATAGATTTTAAATTTTCTGTAGTGAGATTTAACCATTCGTCCTCCGATATTTACTACCATAGAACCTACTGGATTTGTTCCTTGAATATTTGAAATATCAAAACATTCAATTCTAAAGTTATCTAAATAATTTGCTATTTCTTCTTTTGTTTTGCCTTTGAAATTATAAATACCTAGTTTTTTTATTAGTATTTTTAAGCCTTTTATTGATCTTTGATATTCCAAGTAAAGTACATCATATTCTTCATCTCCAAGTCCAATCATCTGACTTGTGTTTAATTTTTTGATTTCATCAATCTGCATTTTTACTCTTGCAGCTTTCTCAAATTCGAGATTATCAGCATAATATTTCATCTTGTTTTCTAGATCCTTGAGAAGAACTGCTTTTTTATTGCGCAAAAATTTTATTATTTTATCGATATTATCATTATATTCTTCTTTTGATACAAGATTTTCACAAGGTCCTGGACATCTACCAATATGATAAAAGGTACACAATCTGCTTATTATTTTTTCTCCATTTTTTCTACGTTCTTCACGTATTTTTAACTCTTCCTCATTTAGGTCATAGCTACAAGAACGATAAGGAAATTCTCTTCTCAGAAATCTCAATATACTATCTCTTGCCTCAGTATTTTGAAATGGTCCAAAATAATAAGCATTTTTATCTTTTGTATTTCTTGCTCTTGTTACGATTGGATATTCAGATTTAGTTATCTTTATCCACGAATAAGATTTGTCATCTTTCAAAAGAATATTGTATTTTGGCTTATATTTTTTAATCAATGTGGCTTCTAAAAGTAAGGCTTCGTATTCGCTGTCTACTACGAAAGTCTCAATATCATGAGCGTTATCAATCATTAATTGTATTCGTTCAACTAATTTTGGATAGTTTGTAAAGTACGAACCTACACGTTTTTTTAGATTTTTGGCTTTTCCAACGTATATTGGTGTATGATTTTCATCATAAAAAATATAACATCCGGGTAGTTGGGGGATTGTTGAGACTAAGTTTTTGATTGGGTTGTCGTGCATGATAAGTAAGATATTATAATAGTTTTAATAATGATTTCTGAATCTGATAATTTAGAATATTATATATATCCATATGATATGGGATATGTTCATGTGACACTAATGAGGTAATAAGATCTTATGATCGGAATTTTGACTTTGTAAATTCTATTAAGCAAACATTGTTTATCTTGGACCTGAAACTCTTTAGACATGAGACCCCATGGCTAACCATGGGGTGAAAAAAGTTCATAAATATTTATTAATTAAAGCATTTTAAACAATTTAATATTTTAACTGACGAGTCTTTACATCAAAGGATTTTTAATTAACTTTTCATTTTTACAATTATCGTTTCCTCATCTACCTTAATAGATAAAAGCATTATTAATAAAGTATTATTTTATTTATAAGGAAGATTGTATAATTTGGACTAATTATACATTTTTAGTTATTATAAGTTTATCAGGATTAGTGGCTCAGAATACAAAAAGTGTTTAGCTTCAATTCAAAGATTTAAATGTGAAATTATCAAAAGATCACAAGTGTATTTAGTTGAAGATTTTATTTTTGAAAAATATATTGTTCAATATTGTTTATCGTCGAGATATCTAATTTTGGGTATATTAATTTTTTCTCAAATTAATTAACAAAGTTTTAAATAATCACTTATTTTTAAATTGAAACTTTTCTTGACTACCAATTTTTATAAATATACAATTACAAAGTGAATAAAATAATAGAAGTAAAAAGTTTAGTTAAGGCTTATAAAGATGGAAAGAGGGCTGTTGATGGTATTACATTTGATGTTTTTGAGGGTGAGCTTTTTGCATTCTTAGGTCCAAATGGCGCTGGTAAAACAACAACTGTTTCTATTTTGACAACTGTAATTTCGAAAACATCAGGTATAGTAAAAATATGTGGTATGGATGTAGAAGAATATCCAGATAAAGTTCGAGAAAAGATTGGCATTATATTTCAAAAGCCCTCTGTAGATAAGGATCTAACGGGTGAAGAGAATATTAGATTTCATTGTGTGTTGTGGGGTATTATTCCTTTTTCACCAACATATTTTTTAGCACCACAATCTTATAAAGATCGATTAAGTACATTGACTGAGATATTTGGATTAGAAGATGCTATTTTTAAACCTGTTACTTCATATTCCGGTGGTATGGTGCGTAAATTAGAGATTATTCGTTCTCTTATGCATACACCACAGATTCTTTTTCTGGATGAGCCTACAGTTGGTCTAGATCCAGAGATTAGGAGAAATCTCTGGATCTATCTTGACAACGTAAGAAAAAATAGTGGGACTACAATATTTATTACTACTCATTATTTAGATGAAGTAGAAAATGCAGACAAGATCTGTATCATAAATCAAGGAAAAATAGTTACACTTGATTCTCCTACAGAATTAAAGCGTAAATTTGAAAGAAAATTTGTCACAATAACTTATCAGAAATATATAGAAAATGAACTAACCCAAAGATTAAAAGAGACCAGTCTTTCTTGGGAAGATTTACCTGGCAACATAATTCGTATTTGTTATGACAACTTTTCTGATATAAATTGGATATTTAGTATGCATGGTATAGTTGATATTGATATAAATAAACCCAAATTAGAGGACGTATATTTAAAATTAATTAATGCATTAGAAAATTAAAACTTTTATGGCAAATGTGAAATTTTTTATAAATTCAGTTTTGATTATTGCACATAGAGACATAAGGAAGTTTTTAGCAAATAAATTTAGAATACTGTCGAGTTTATTATTTTCCCTTATTCTTATCGGAGTTTTTGGAGCTGGAATTAATTCTAACCTTGGTGATAAATTAAATATTGATCTTTTATCATTTACTTTTTTAGGGGTTTTGGCACAATCTTTGTTTCAATCTACAGCATTGGGTGTTTTGTATCTTGCACAGGACAGAGAGAGTGATTTTTCACAAGAGATCTTTGTATCTCCGGCATCAAGATATGCAATTATATTTGGCAAAATCTTGGGTGAATCTAGTATTTCACTTTTACAATCAATCGGGATTTTTATATTTGCTTTTATATTAAATGTTGGTCTTGATTGGACAAGGGTTTTACTAATAATTCCTTTTTTACCACTGATATGTTTTTTTGGTGCATCATTTGGATTATTTATTTTGTCTCTAATACCTGAATATCGTTCTGTAAATCAACTATTTCCTATTTTGATATTTCCTCAATTTTTTCTAGCTGGTATATTTTTTCCTATTACCAATCAGCCTTTAGTTCTTAATATACTATCACATCTAGCGCCTATGACATATGCAGTAGATATTATTAGATCTGTTTATTATTCTGGTACTTTGAGTTATGATATTTTTGTATTAAATAATTTTTATGTTAATTTAATTGTAATTTCTGTTTTATTCCTTATAATGTTTTTTGTTGGTACTATAAGGTTTGTACGTAATGAGAGAAATAAATAATCAAATAGGGCCTTTAGTAATACAAGACATAGTTGCAGATGGAAAAGGAAAAGCAATGCTTGATGACGAGACTTTTTATGTGATAGGAGCTTTTCCTGATGAGGTAGTAAATGTTAAAATCATAAAGAAAAACAAAAATGAAATACGATGTATTATATCTGAAGTTATTAAGTCAAGTCCTTTCAGACAAAAGGCTAAAGAAGAACATTATTTGAGTTGTTCACCATGGCAAGTAATGGATTATCATTATCAAATACAGCTAAAGAAATACATTATTAAAAAGGTATTTCATGCTTTTGTCCATGCAGATATAGATCCAATCCTAGAATATGATGATAAAAACCTATGGCATTATCGTACTAAGGTTGAATATTCTTTTGCCGAGATTGATAAGAATGTATTTTTGGCGTTCCACAAGCCCACAAAACACAATGAGTATTATATTTTGGATTGCGGTTGTCGCCTGTTTGATGAGGATTTAAATAATAAAGCTTTAGAACTGTTGGAACTGATAAGATTTTCATGTCTTGAAAAATATGATTTGAAATCTATCGTAATTAGAAAAAGTTTTAATTTTTCTGAGACTTCTAGCATTTTGTTGGCGGTAAAAAATAAAAAAGATAGAGTTATTAATTCTCTTGAGATATTAAAAAAATTTAATTTTCCTAATTTTGTAGTTGTTCATTCATCGTACAAAACTCCAATTACAACGATTGACGAGATTTTGTTTAAAAATGGTCAAGAAAACATAAGAGAAAAAATTTTAGATAAAGTTTTTGAATACAGATATCTTAGTTTTTTTCAAAATAATATAACTTTATTCGAAAAAACGTTAACTGACATTAGAAATTATTTAGAAGGAGCTAATTTTGTCTCTAAGCCGAAAGCTGTTGAATTGTACGCTGGGGTGGGAACTATTGGATTGTCTTTAGCAGAATATTTCAACCAAGTAGTCGCATTTGAAATTGATGATATAGCAGTTAAATATTCTCTTTCTAACGCAAAATTAAACAATATAAATAATTTTTATGCCCTGCCAATGCCTGCTGAAAAAGTAAAAATTTTTAATGAAAATGATGTGTTGATAGTAGATCCGCCTAGAAGTGGACTACATACAAAATTAATCAAGAGAGTGATAGAATCAAAGCCAAGATTGATAATTTATTTATCATGCAATGTAACTACTTTAGCTAGAGATGTAGGTATGTTAAATTCTATTTATGATATTGATTTTATTAGATTTTATGATTATTATCCTCAGACACCTCATGTTGAAGGATTATGCATCTTGAAGAGAAAAATTTAGATAAGATCATTTTTGTCGATAAGCCTGTTGGGATAACGTCGTTTGATGTAATAAGATTGCTTAGAAAAAAATTTGGTATTAAAAAGATTGGGCATGCTGGTACTCTTGATCCTCTGGCTTCGGGACTGATGATTTGTGGTATTGGTAAATCGACAAAAAAGCTGATAAATTACGTCGGGTTAGATAAAACATATTTTACTGAAATTATTCTAGGTTTTACTACCCCTACTCTGGATCTAGAGATGAAACCCACGGAATTTCAAGCTGTTGATCATATAGATGAGGAAAAAGTTAAAAAGGTAATTGATGACCTTAGTGGTTGCGATATAGAATTAGAAGTGCCTGCATATAGTGCCAAACGCATTAACGGCCAAAAATTATGTAATATCATTCGGAAATCAGGTTCTTTAGGTGAGATTAGCATACCTAAAAAATTAATGCAGATAAGATATTTGAAATTGATTTCTCTAAAAGATGATTCATTTAATGGACATAATATAAAATTGTTAACTGTGGAGATGAAAGTGTCTTCTGGTAGTTATGTACGTTCGATTGCTAGTGAAATTGGACGTAGGCTTGGGGTAGGTGCTTGTTGCAAAAATATAAGAAGATTAGGTATAGGTGAATATAAAATAGACTGTGTTGATTTAGTTGATTTGAACATTTAAATCACTACTTTCAATAAATTAAGTTTCGTAACTGCATCTATTGCATTTATCGCATTTTGTGGCGTATATAACTCATCGAATATTTTTTTTATCTCCAAAGTAAGCTGTTCTGTCTGATATTTTATTGATTCTAAATTAGTTTTAAAATCTTCTTTTGTCCTGTTTTGATAGTTTATCCATGCTTGGTCTCGCCATTTTACTATCACTTTTCTAAACTCTTCGTGGGCTATTTGTTTAAAGACAAGACCACCAAATGCGATAATGTCTTTATCCTCAAATGCTAGATATGTTAGTACTTCTTCTATTAGACTTTCTAGAATTTGATTTATCTTTTCAAAGTCATCTTTAGATCTATATTTTAATCTACACAGACATTCGTATAGATCAGAATTAATATGGCAGTTAATACCGATTAAAAGATAAAATATAGGTGGATAGTTTTTTGTTGTCTTACATATTTTGAAATAATTTTGCCAAGGTGATGGTATTTTTTTTCTTTTCAAAAAAGCTTTCAAAGGTCTAAAATATTTTTCAGCAAATAATACATCTAATTTTTTCATTGAATACCAACTTTGATAAAATGTTTTGTTTTCAACATATTTTGATATTACTTTTAGTGTAACTTTCTCGTATGTTACTAAAAAAGGAATTAGATTTTTGTATTTACTAGTTGTAGTAAAAAGATTTTTATAAAAAGACATTTTGCCAAGAACAGTGATTATTTCTCTGTCCAAATCTAAATACATAAATGCTTATTTTACATCGAATCTTTCAACTGATTCTTTGATTAGTAAAATTTGCTTTTGTGAAACATCTGTTGGATCATAACCAGCTTGGATAACACCTACTGTGTCGTTTTTGTTAACGATTTTTAATAAAATATTAAACTCGACATCACCTTGAATTGGTGTTATGGTTATATCTTGTATTGTAAATTTAAATTCTTTCACATCTCGATATACAGTGTATACTAGATCTATTAGGCATGATTTTGTTTTCTCTTTAGTTGTGTATTGAAAATTATTTAATTGAGATGACTTAATTTCCAATTTTAATTTATCGTTGTTTAATTTTTCTAAAAAGAAAGTTTTATACCAATTTGTAAGTGTTTCTACGTTGTTCTTGCATGTATCTTCATTGTCTATTTTGAGATTTAAAAAATCAAAATTTTTACCATCAGATACTAAAATATTGTTATTGCCACCGTAGCTATTTGGATTTTCATCAATAAAATATATTTCTGTTTCTACTGGTGTAACTGAGAATTTTTGAGGATAGTAGATTTTGTATTTTTCGCTGTCATACAAAACTAATTCGTCAAGGTTTGGGTTTGTCTTTTCGATTTGTTGATTATTTAAAATGACTTTATCAAGACCAAAGAGATATATTGATCCAAATATAATTATAGAAAGTGCAATAATTGCACCTAAGATTGTTAGAGAAGCTTCTGCTCTTTTTGATAAATAATCATATAATTTAGGAAATCTATTTTTAATAAAACTTTTAGATTTATCAAAAAAATTTAAAATTTTTTTATTATTTTTTTCAGAACTATTTTGCGTGGTAACTGATTTATTTTTGCTTTTAGATTTTTGTTGATTTTTATTTTCTTTATTCGTGGATACTTTTTGTGTATTATTCATAGTTTATTTTAGTATTTATTTTGTTTAATATCCAAATTTGACTCATAAATACAGTAATAACTTCTTCTACTCTTAGATTGTTTGAATATATTTTTATTGCATGAATCTTGTATTTTTGGAAGGTTTCTTTTTCTTTTGGACTAAAACCGCCTTCTGGTCCTATGAATATTGCGATATCTCTGTTTGCAGAAAATATATCAGGTGAGAAATTATTTAACGTCTCGCCGTGTATATCTAAATAAAAAATCGCATCAAATTTAGCATAATATTCATTAATAATGGATTCGAGATCTTTTTCTTGTAGTATAAAAATATCTGGTAGAACTGGATTAAATGATATTTGACTTTCTTCTATAGCGATTTTGGTTAGTCTTTCCAATTTTTTTTCATTAAGTTTTTCTACTTTTATTACAGATCTTTCAGATCCCCAAAATCTAATCGAATTTACACCTAGTGCTACAGATGATTTTACTATAAGTTCAGATTTTGGATTTTTAGGAAATGATTGAAATAGATGAATATTCGGCAAATTGAGCTCTTTTATATCTACTTTACGTCTTTCTTTGATTTGTACAACACATCCGTCAAATTTGGGTATAATTATTTCAGCAGTTGCAATGATTTCATTATTAAAAATTTCGATAATATCACCTTTTGTAAGCCTTAATACGTGTCTAATTTTGTATGTTTGTTCTTTATTTAGTTTAATTCTATTTAGTTTAGACAAATTTTTATTTGTATAGAATTTTCTATTCATTGTTAGTTTGGTCTCATTGAATTAAAAAATTCTAATTTCGCATTTTCATCCATCATTGACATGTCCCAGGGTGGATCCCATACGATATCTATCTCTACATCATCAATAATCAGATCCAATAAAACAGATTCTATCTCTGAGATAAAATATTCTTGTAGTGGACATCCTGGTGTTGTAAGTGACATTTTTATTTTGACTACATAATTATCTATTTTAATATCGTAAATTAATCCTATATCTACAATATTCATACCTATTTCTGGATCGATAACTTTTTTTAATTGTTCAACTACTTCTTTTACTGTAACTTTCATATTTTTTATTCATCTTGTTCTAAAAACTTTGGTCGCCAGACTCCACTTCCACTAACTAATACAAATCCTTCATAACTTTTGTTTCTATAAAGATATTTTACTTTCATATCGATCCAAGTACCTAAAGCTAAATTTATTTTATCAGAGGGAACTTGAATTAGGGTTGATACTAGTCCATGTGGATAATGCGAATCTGATGATTGGTAAGCAACTATTTCGAAATGATTTCCATAGAACTCAGTAGAGATGATCATGAGTACATGATGTCCCCCTTTTGTTCTTATTAGATCACCAGCTCGTATATTTAACGTACCTTTGATTTGCCTTGCAAACGGTTCAGAAGTAAAGTCATCAGCACTCATTGATGATTGTGGTTTTATAAGTCTTGAAAAAAATTTTCTTATAAATATTGGATTTTCTTTTGGTAGAAAATGAGCTAATGATTTTTGATGTTTAACTTTAGCCCATATATCAAGAAGATTATATACAAGCCCAGAACAATCCAAGCCTATTCCAAATGCTATCAAAGCTTTTCTGAATGTATCATTATTTTTGATTCTGTTTGCGTATGGTGATTTAGCTATCACCTCATCAATGTATTTTTGGATTTCTTCGGGATCACCCTTTCCTGCTTCTACAGGAGGTGTAAAAAGTAACGTTGGTCTATTTCTATAATAAGGCACTTTTGTTTTAAAATTTTTGAATGTTAAATTTTCATATTTCTTGATAGCATCTAAAACTTCTTTTGGAGCAATCGAATTTTTCATCCAGTAAATAATATCAGAGAATTTTCTGAATTTATAGAACTATCTCCGCTTGACTGTGATAAAAATGCGGCATAACCTAGTGCCGAGTCGTAACTGACATCATTAATTTTTAAGTTATTTTTCAAATAATTCAGTACTGATATGCATTCATCGGCCGATATGGCATTGGCAGTACCATTGGTTGACCTAATTATATCTTCGATCCTACTTCTTAGATTACCAACAATATCAACAATTGAATCTGCCGGGTGATCGAATTCGGGTTGTATATTTTCTACCATCTTTTTTATTAATGTATAAACTTTTGTTGTTTGGACTATGTGAAAACGCATTTTTAAATTTGCATTTTGAGTAGCTTGAAAGATACCGATGACAGTAGATCCACTTGAGGCTGGAATAAAAATATTGCTAATTTCTTTTAAATTTGGTATTTGTTCAATTAATTCTTCGACAATAGATGCATATCCCCAAAAACTATTGGTATCAACAGAACTTCTGAGCAAATAATAGCCGTCATTTATAACCTTAGATGCTTCTTTACGTGGAGTATCTGAAAAGAAAAATTGTATATTATTGTATTTAAATTTTTTTTTACGAATAAAATTATTTTTCATCAATCCTAAATCGGACATTTGAAATAGTACTAAATATTTGTTGTAGTTAAATTTCGATGATAGATAAACTTTTAATTCTTCAATTTCAGGATTATTTAGTGCACACCATACTGCTACTTTTGAAGCGTTGCCGGAGCTAGAGATTGTGAACTTTCTTTTGCCTTGATGTAGCAAATTTTCTATCATAAAGGGTATACTGCGTTCTTTTGAACATTTCAGTGTCAAAGTAGTATCTAGTTTGAAATATGGTTCACCTTCTATTTTTTTAACTTCAGAAGGATATTCAATAAGTCTATATTTTCTCTGAATATTTAAGAATTGCTCTTGACTATAGTTTGACATAAGTTTAGAATATTTTACAAAAAATAGAAAAATATGTCAGTTACAAGATATACATGTAAGTGTCCTGAGTGCGAAAATGCATTTGAAACACAATTAGTAAATGCTGAGGTTGGAGATACCATAGAATGTCCAGTATGTGGTTCGGTATTAGAAATTGTATATGTTCAAAATAATACTTTAGTGGTCAGGGTTATTGTTGTAGATAAATAATCTAAATAATCTCAGTTCACAAGACATTTGACAAATCTATAAACTGTGCTATACTTCCTAAGTCTTTGTAAATGTTTGAGCTAGGGAAAAAACCTTTAATTTTTAGTTTATCTGCAAGTGCTTTTTGTACTTGTTTTTTTTTATTTTATAAAGGCCTATTTAAAATTTTATTAACACAAGTAAAGTATGAACAAAGTTACAAAATCAAAGGGTGCCTTTAATAATAAAAGGCTTGATGTATCGAAAAATAAAACACGTTTTGATATACCTGTTTTGGTAGAGCCACAGATAGAGGCTTATAAGAGGTTTTTGGAAAAAGATCTTGTTGAGATGTTTAGATCTATAAGTCCTATTGTGGATGTGACGGGAAAGTTGTGGTCACTAGAAACTTTAGATCCTGTTTTTAAGCAACCAAAACATGATGTGGTAAAAGCAAGAAGAAATGGACTTACTTACAGTGCTCCGTTATATTGGAAATTTAGACTTGTCAATTTGCAAACAGGCGAGGCAAAAGAACAGCAGGTGTTTATAGGGGATGTGCCGTTAATGACTGATAGAGGTACTTTTATTATAAATGGTGACGAAAGAGCTGTAGTTTTTCAAATTGTAAGATCAGAAGGTGCAATATTTTTACATAACGGGCTTTTTTATAATGGCTTACCGCTATATTTAGCTAAGATCATTCCACAAAGAGGTGCTTGGTTTACAATAGACATAAGCAAAACTGGTGTGATGAGCATAAAATTAGGGCCTAAGAGATCAAAGATCAATATGTGTACTCTTTTGCGTGCTTTGGGTTACAACTCGAATGAAGATATACTAAATTTGTTTAGACATGTAAATGTAAATCCAAATCAAGTAAATATTATAGAAGCTACTCTAGCTAAAGATCCTACCAATTCAACTCCTGCAGCGATTTTTGATATCTACAATAGAATGAGGCCGGATGTAACGGCTAGTTTAGAAAGTGCTAAGCAATATATTGAATCATTGTTGTTTGATCCACAGAGAACCTATCTTGGTGACGTGGGACGCTATCAATTTAACAAAAAATTAAGCGAAAAATACAAAAGAGAATTAAGCGAAGATAATTATAAATTTTTTGCGAGTGATCTAATCGGTGTTATTGAAAGGTTGTTGGATGTCAATTACGGCAATCAAATGCCAGATGATACTGATCACTTGGGAAATAGAAGAATTAGAAGAGTAAACGAACTTTTAGGTGAAGTTGTTTATGCTGCTATTAAAAGGCTTGAAAGATCAATCAAAGAAAAAATGAGTATTCACTCATCTGATGAATTGCTTATGCCCGCCGATATTTTGAACCCGACGCTGATTGTGACTGCATTCAAAAGTTTTTTTGGAACTAGTCCACTTTCAAGATTCATGTCTCAGAAAAATGTTTTATCCGAACAATCAAATCTGCGTTATATCACAGTTGGAGGGCCTGGTGGTTTAACATCAGAAAGCGCAACGATGTCTGTCCGTGATGTGCATTATTCTCAATATGGTAGATTTTGTGTTGCCGAAACACCTGAAGGATTAAATATTGGTTTGATAAATCATCTTGCCCTATTTGCAAGGATCAACGACTATGGATTTATTGAGGTACCGTATAGAAAAGTATCTAAGGCTGTTAAGATAGAAGAATCAATGAATAGAATATTAGCAGAAGATTTGGATATAAATGGAAATATAATTTCTAAAGGAACATTTATAGACGAGTCAATATTTAAACAAATACAAAAACTTTCAAATCCTACTGTGATGGTTAGACCTTATATTTCATCAGAAATTGTATATTTGGATGCTGATTTGGAAAAAGATTATAAATTTTCTGATGCAAATGTCAGGACTGATGAATATGGAAACATATTAGACGATGTAGTACCTATCCGTACATGGAATAATTTTTATGATGGATCAGTTTTTGAGATAGATTATGTTGATGTAGATCCTGCATCTTCAGCTGGAGTTGTATTTTCTTTGTTACCACTTGGAAATCACACAGCGGTAGATCGAAATCAGATAGCGGTTTCAAATATGAAACAGGCTATGCCTTTGGTATATCCGGAGGCTCCGATAGTTGGAACAGGTTTAGAAGATGATATTTGCAGATTATCAGGCAGAGCAATTTATTCTGACCTAGATGGAACGGTAAAATATGTTGATTCTAAAAAGATTGTAATATCTGGAAAAAGTGGAGAAAAGACTTATTATTTGGATAAATTTCAAAGTTCAAACGACAATACTCTTATTCATCAAAGGCCCACAGTTGATCTAGGACAAAAAGTAAATAAAGGTGATTTGATTGCTGATTTCGCATCTTCACAAGATGGAGAGATAGCAGTGGGGACAAATGTATTAGCAGCTTGTATGTATTTTGATGGGTTAGATTTCGAAGATGGTTACGTTGTTTCTGATAGACTTGTAAAGAATCATAAACTCGCTTCTGTAATTATAAAAACTTACACTTTTGATGTAAGGCAAACAAAGCTTGGTATTGAACAAATAACACGTGATATTCCTGGAGTCAGCGAAGAGTTACTTGCTAAATTAAATGAAGATGGGCTTGTCAGAATCGGGGCAAAAGTCAAGGCAGGGGATATTTTGGTTGGTTGTATTGCACCAAAGGGCGAAGTCGAACTAACTCCAGAAGAAAAGTTATTAAGAGCAATATTTGGTGAAAGTGCTTATGATGTGATGGATGTGTCATTGCGTGTACCTCATGGTGAATATGGTGTTGTTATTGATACTATAGTTTTAGATAGAAACAACGATGAACTTCCAAACGGTGTTTTAAAACAAGTAAGGGTAAAAGTTGCTCATTTGCATGAGGTAAATATTGGAGATAAATTATGTGATCGTGGAGGACAGAAAGGAGTAATCCCAAAGATTATTCCTGAATCAGATATGCCACATCTTGCTGATGGTACTCCAATTGATATTATTTTCAATCCGCTCTTTTTGAAACGTCTAAACTTTGTTGTTGTAAAAGAAATGAGCTTATCACTCAAAGCAGAAGCATTAAATACAAAATTGGCTATACATCCATTTACAGAACCAAATGAAGAAGAATTAGATGAACTATTGAGGCAAAATGGATTTGATGTAAAGGATAAATATGTACTTTATGATGGTCGCACCGGTGAAGCCTATGCAAATCCGATTGCAGTTGGATACAAGTATTTGTTGAAAGTTACACATATTGCGGAGGAAAAGATACACGCACGATCTACTGGTTCTTATACAGTAATTACTCAACAACCATTAGGAGGAAAAGCTCAATTTGGTGGTCAGAGATTTGGGGAGATGGAAGTTTGGGCACTTGAAGCTCATGGTGTACCAACAGTTTTACAAGAAATGTTAACAGTGAAATCTGATGATGTTATTGGAAGAGATAAGGTATATGAAGCTATTATTCATGGTAAAGAGATAAAAATTGATGGAATACCCGAATCTTTCAGGGTATTTATACATGAACTTAAATCTCTTGGCCTAAATCCAGGTATTTATGACGAAAACAACGAAGAAATAAAACTGACACTAAATAGAACTTCACATTCAGATTCTATAATCACGCAAAAAGAAAAAGGTGGTTCAAACGTACAAATTGAAGACGAAAATAAATAATTATGAAAAACACAGCGATAAAATATCTACAAATAAAGCTCGCTTCACCTCAGGAAATATTAAACTGGTCACATGGTGAAGTCAAAAAAGCAGAGACCATAAACTATCGTACACACAGGGCAGAGCCTGATGGTTTGATGTGTGAAAGGATTTTTGGTCCTACGAAAGATTATGAATGTTTTTGTGGAAAGTATAAGAAAGTAAAGTATAAAGGTGTAATTTGTGACAAATGCGGTGTTGAGGTAACATCGAAAATAGTTCGTAGGGAACGAATGGGACATATTAGACTAGCTGCTCCTGTTACACATGTGTGGTTTATGGCCACAGCTCATCAAAAAGTTTCTTTACTGCTAGATATTCCACACAAAAAATTGTTAGCTGTCGTTTATTTTTCAAGATATTTGGTTGTAGAATCAGATCCAGGTGCAAAACAAGATGCAATAGTTACTGTCGAAGAAGAACTAGCTAATGCATTACAAAATTTAGATAGGGAAGTTGAGGATGAGATAAACAAGAAAAAACAGGAATTAGAAGAGAAAATAAAAGAGATAAGAGCTAAGAATTCGTCAGAAGAGGAGAGGGATTTTCTTATTGATGAATTAGATCACAAATTGCGTATCGAAATTGCGAAGTTAAAAGAAGAATCTTTTGAAAGACGTAAAAAGATAGAAAAACAATATCAAGAGCTTAAAGATCTAGTATCAAGATTAAATGTAGGTGAAACTATATCTGAAGAAGAAAGAATTCTTCTCGAAGAGAAAAACTTGATATTTTTTGACTATAAAATCGGAGCAGAGGCAGTACAGTATTTATTGAGAAAAATGAATCTTGAAGAGTTAGCAGAAGAATTAAAAAAAGAAGCAAAGTCAAAAAATTTACAAAGACGAGTAAAAGCCTTAGCGAGACTTAGATTAATACAAGGTTTTATTAGAAACAATATAAGACCCGAATGGATGGTTTTGGAGGTACTACCAGTACTTCCTGCTGATTTAAGACCTATAGTGCAGATTTCTGGTGGTAGGTTTGCAACAGCCGATTTAAATGAGCTTTATCGAAGAGTTATAAATAGGAATAACCGTTTGAAAAGACTAATTGAAATTGGTGCTCCTGAAATTATTCTGCGTAACGAAAAAAGAATGTTGCAAGAAGCTGTAGATTCACTTCTTGATAATGAGCACAAACAAGTAGGTGCTGTTGTTGTCAATAAGAGAAAAATGCCATTGAAATCACTTTCTGAAAATCTTAGAGGAAAAGAAGGAAGGTTTAGACAAAATCTCTTGGGGAAAAGAGTTGATTATTCTGGACGTTCTGTAATTGTAGGTGCTGGAAGAGATCTGAATCTAAATCAAGTTGGTATACCAAAACACATGGCATTGGAGCTTTTCAAACCTTTTGTCATTTATCAATTAATTGAACGTGGGCATGCAAGCAATGTAAGAAGTGCGAAAAATATTTTAGAACAGAGTAATCCTCCTGAGTTTGTGTGGAATATATTAGCTGACGTTACGCATAATCATCCCGTGATGATAAATCGTGCTCCAACACTACATAAACAAAGTATTCAAGCATACTATCCTGTATTGGTAGATGGAGATGCCATTCGTATCCATCCATTGATTACCGAAGGTTACAATGCAGACTTTGATGGTGACCAAATGGCTGTACATGTTCCTTTGAGTCCAGATGCTATAGAAGAAGTAAAAACAAAAATGTTCACACAGCAAAATCTTCTAAATGCAGGTTCAGGTGATTTCTTATTCAGTCCTCGTATGAGTCTTGTCCATGCTCTTTATTATTTGACTTATATTGAAAGTGAGAAACCTTATTTCTTCTCCACTCCTAAATTGGCTATAGCAGCTTATGAACAAGGCAAAATAGGTTTGAGAGATAAAGTAAAAGTGTTTATTGAAGGTAATTTTGTTGATACTACAGTAGGAAGAATTTTATTTAACGAACTTTTGCCTGAGAGATATCCATTTGTCAATGCATTAATTGATAGAAAAGCTATACGAAAGATTTATGCCGAAATAGCAGATCAATACACACCCGATGAGATCGTACAATCACTTGATAAAGTAATTAGATTAGGTTTTGATCTTTCTACTAGGATGGGGGTAAGTATAGGAAGTGGTGATCTTGTAGAGCCTGGAGGAATCAAAGAATTAATCGCTGAAGGTATAAAGAAAACTCAAGAGCTCAATTATTATTCTTCTCTTGGATTGCTTACTGATTTTGATAAATCGATGCAATTTTCAAAATTATGGTTGAATGAAATTATTCCAAATATTGAAAATATTGTTAAATCATACTACTCGCAAAAAAATAATGCATTGAAAGAGATCGCAGACTCTGGAGCAAGATTTTCCTATGATGTTATATCACAGTTAGTTGGAGCAAAGGGATTGGTTTTTGATATTAATCAGAAAATTGTAGAATTACCGATAAAATCTAACTATTCACGTGGTTTTCCTGCATTTGAATATTTCGTTTCAGCAAAAGGAGCTAGAAAAGGTTTGGCAGATACTGCTCTTAGAACAGCTGATGCTGGTTATTTGACTAGAAAATTGTGTGAAGTCTCCCACGATGTACTTGTTCGTGAGGAAGACTGTAAAAGCGAAGATGGGATTTGGATACGAGCCGAGGATGATGTATTAGGTGGATTGCCATTTGTAGAAAGAATTAGAGGAAGAGTTTTACAGGCTGATGTTGTACATGAAGGCAATACTATTGCTACAAAAGGCCAAATGATTGATAGAAGTCTTGCAAAAAAGATAGTGTCATTGGGTATAAATGAAGTATTTGTCCGCTCTCCTTTAACCTGTAAAACACTTTTTGGAGTTTGTCAACAATGTTATGGTCTTGATTATTCAACAAACGATCTTGTAGAAATAGGTAAAGCTGTAGGTATTATATCTGGACAGGCTGTTGGAGCACCGGCGACTCAGTTAGTTTTAAACACGAAGCACAAATCAGGAGCTGCTTCTGCATCGGGAGATATTACTATGGGTCTTCCAAGAGTAACAGAGTTGTTTGAAGCAAGAATACCAAAAGGAGTTGCTATTATTTCAGAGATTGGTGGACAAGTAAGTATCAAAAAAGATGATCTAAACAAACAATATCAGGTTACAATAACAAATACTATAGTCGATGTTATTGATTATACGTACACTGAAGAGGATAAACTAATGATAAAACCACGTACAAGAACGGTAAAAGCAGGTGATTTAATCATTATAAAGGCAAATGGTGAAGAGATCAGATCAACCCGTAGTGGTAAAGTGTCTATAAAATCAGATCGTGTTTTGGTAGAAACTACAATACAAGAACAAGTACAATATAAAGTCTCTTATGATCAAGAGTTATTAGTTTCTGATGGTGATACTATTGAACCAGGTACACCTATCACAATGGGAAATATTGATCCTAGACTCCTATTGCAGACAAAAGGATTGTTACAAGCGCAGCTTTATATTATCCAAGAAGTTAAAAAAGTTTATTCTTTGCAGGGTATAAATATCGCTGATAAGATGTTTGAAGTATTGGTCGCCCAGATGGGTAGATGTGTGAAAGTTGAAGATCCCGGTGATACCAATCTTGTTATTGGAGAGATAAGAGATAAACATGTTCTTAGAATAATAAATAATAAATTGCGAAGTGAAGGAAAAAAAGTAGTAAAATATTCAGAAGTATTACTTGGTATTACACAAGCTTCACTGAAGACAGAGTCATTCTTATCTGCAGCATCTTTCCAAGAGCAAGTGCGTGTACTTACAGATGTAGCTATTATGGGTAAAAAAGATTATTTAATAGGTCTAAAAGAAAACGTAATCATGGGTAGAAAAATACCTGTTGGAGAGGCGGCTAGACTAAATCTTGATGAACTAGATTTTGTTTATTAAATTTTGATGAAAATAAATCTAATGATAAAATACTAAAAAATATGGCAAGAATTAGTCAACTAGTAAGAAAACCAAGAAAACAAAAGAAAGAAAAGATTAAAATTCTGGCATTGAGAACCAATTTTAATCAGAACACTCGTAAAACTACATTAGCAAATAATCCTTTCAAAAGAGGAGTTTGTGTAATTGTAAGAACAACAACACCCAAAAAGCCGAACTCTGCTTTGCGAAAGATAGCTAAGGTAAGGTTATCAAATAAAATGTATGTGACGGCATACATTCCGGGTATCGGTCACAACTTACAAGAACACTCTGTTGTATTGGTTAGATCGGGAAGAGTTAAAGATCTTATCGGTGTTAAGTATACCATTGTTAGGGGTACTCTTGATGCTGCCGCAGTAGAAAATAGAAAACGTGCAAGGTCTAAGTACGGAGCGAAGAGACCTAAGAGCTAAACTCCAATAAAAATGTACAAATTTGATTATATGGTGTAGTCAATTAATCAATATTTAATATTACCATTCTAACACCTGAATATTAAAATTTTTTGATGTTTTGTTATCATATTTTCATGTTAGTTAGATTATTAAACGGATTACGTTTTATTTGCTGATTCATGTTGTATAGATTCTTAAATGTTGAAAAGATATATACCTTTTCAAGCAAAGTGATAAATATACTTTTAAATGATAATGAGACAAGACTATTTCTTATCTTTCATATAAATTTTTTATACAAGAACATAAGTGTTACAAAGAGTGAGATATTTTTAGTAATTGGGTTATATACATGAATTAAATAAGCAATATACCATTTATAAGAATATTAATTGAAATTGTATAATATCCTGTAATATTAATTTTTCAAATTCTGTTTACTATTTCTTCTCCCATCTTAGAACAACTTACATAATTTTCACTTGCTATATCCATAGTAAATATTCCATCATCAAGGATTTTATCTACACCATTACGGATAGCTTTTGATGCTTCATATAATCCCAAGAAATCAAGCATATCTGCGGCAGATAATATTGTACCAATAGGATTGGCTATATTTTTACCTGCACCTTCGGGGTAAGATCCATGTATTGGCTCAAAAAGTCCTCGTCTTTTCCCATCCTTCTCGCCTATTGATGATGATGGTAACATACCTATGGATCCAGTGATAACAGATGCTTCATCAGTCAAAATATCACCAAACATGTTTTCTGTAAGGATTACATCAAAATCTGCAGGTCTGCGTATTATTTGCATAGCCGCATTGTCTACGTATAAAAATTCTAAATTTACATCACTATATTCTTTATGCAAATTATTAATCACCTCTTTCCACAATCTAGATGTTGCCAATACGTTTGATTTGTCAACAACAGTGACTTTGTTTCTACGTTTTCGTGCCATTTCAAAGGCTATTTTACCTACTCTAATGATTTCTTCTTCAGAGTATGTACATGTATCAAATGCTTTTTTATTGTTCTCAGTTCTACCTCTCGGTTCACCAAAGTAAATACCTCCTGTTAATTCTCTTATTACTACAAAATCTACACCATTAATGATTTCTTCTTTTAATGGTGATTTTGGATATAATTGTTTATACGTTTTGATAGGTCTGATATTTGCATATAAATTTAGTAATTTTCGTAATTGTAATATTCCTTGCTCAGGTCTGACTTTTGCATTTGGATCTTTATCAAATGCAGGATCACCTACAGCACCAAAAAGTATTGCATCTGCATTTTCAACTATTTCTTTGGTTTCATCAGGAAGCACTGAATTATATTTATAGATAGCCTGCGCACCTATGTATCCTTCTTGATAGTTAAATTTAATACCAAATTTTTCAGATATTTTATTTAAAACTTTTATTGCTTCATTGATTACTTCGGGCCCTACTCCATCTCCTGGTAGTACGGCTATATTAAATTCTTTTTGATTATTTTGATTAGACATAATTGTATTTTTAATTATTTTCTAAAAATTTTCTCGGATCTACGATCTCTCCTGCTATAGCTGCTGCAGTTACCGTTGATGGTGCGGCTAAAAATATATATGCCTCATTCGATCCCATTCTACCGATATAATTTCTATTAGATGAAGAAATAATTTTTGCTCCTTTCCCTACTACTCCCATGTGTTTACCAAAACATGGTCCACAGTTTGATGATTCTATATTTGCTCCAGCTTCTGCAAAAATTTCTAAAATTCCTTCTTTCAAAAGTCTATTATAAACTTTTCTTGATGCTGGTATTACAACAAAATTCACAAATGGATGAACTTTTCTACCTTTTATTATTTTTGCCGCTTCTACAAAATCTTCATATCTTCCATTTGTACATGCTCCTAAAAACGCATCAGTGATTTTTACATCTGTTAGTGCCGGAAAGTCAACAGCATTTATTTCTTGTGATTTAGCAATATACTCATCAATTTTTGATATTGCGGTTACATTTGATGGTTTATGAGGAAATGCTACAACTGGTTCTATCGTGCTCATCTCGATATCTAAAACCTGTACATATTGTGCATCAGGATCAGGCATGCAAAATTTATACTTAAATTTGGCTCTTTCTTTGACGTATTTTTCTAGTATTTCATCAGGTTCAAAAATTGCGGTTCTTCCTCCCATTTCTACTGCCATATTGGCTATGGTTGTACGTGCATCCATAGATAGATTTTTCAATCCAGGTCCTCCAAATTCAACCACTTTTTTTACAGCTCCATCTACACCTAGTTGGCCAATTATTGTTAAAATGAGATCTTTGCTATACACACCACTAGGAAGTTCTCCATGAAGATTTATTCTTATAGTTTCGGGCACGATAAAATCATAAATGTACCCTGTAGCTAATGCATAAGTACCGTCAGTTGTACCTATACCAAATGCAAATGTGTTTAATGCTCCATTTGTACATGTGTGAGAATCAGTGCCTAGTATTATTTCACCTGGCACAATATAACCATCTTCGATAAGTACAACGTGTTCTATTCCATCACCCTCTTTATAACACTTTATTCCTTGTTCTGCTGCGAATCTCTCCATGAGATCGATACCTTCTGATACTGCAACAGAGGACGAAGGTACTGTATGATCAGGTATTAGAAAAATTCTTTCTGGATCAAACACTTTTACTTTTTGACCATGCTTTTTGTAGATATCTGAAAAGTTATTAATAAACTCAGTTATTGCTGGAGGAGCTATAACTTCGTTGAAGAACAATATATCTATCGGTAATCTTTCTATTTTGTCACCGGGATTTACTTCGTATCCTAGATGTTCAGATATAATTTTTTCTGCTATTGTTTTAGGTTTAGAATATTTAACTTCTGTATCTGTATAATGAACTGATAGTTTTATTTCACCTTTGATTTTTGATTCTACATCATTTCGAATTCGGCCTATTACTCCACCTTGCATGAATATATTTCTATCTCTATCGTCCATTTCAAAATTTATTGTTTTTCCATTGTTGATTGTTATTGTTTTATTTTCTAGATCTATTGCTATCTCATCATTCACTTTAAATATTGATGTATCTGGAAGCGTAATCAATACTAATCCATTATTTAATGAATTACGATAAAAAATATCAGGATATGACTCAGCAATTACCGCAACAATATTATTTCCTTGCAATGCATAAACAGCTTGTTCTCTGGATGATCCGCAAGCAAAATTCTTGCCCGCTACAACTATATTTTTATCGGTTTGTTTACATCTATTTACAAATTCTGCATCGTATTTTTCAAAAGCATATTGGGCAAAAAATCCTCTTTCTGTGGACTCTTGTAACGTCCATGCTGGTATTACGTCATCGGTGTTTATATCGTCTCCAAATATACTTGTTACTTTGCCATTGATTTTTTTGATCATACAAAATGATAAATATCAAAAAATATAAAAATTATCAAGTAAATATATATGTGTATATACAAGATATGGTAATAAACTGCTAAATTAAAAATTGACATCAGTATCACACTACATTTTATGAAATTTGAATCTGATTATTTTATTGTGACTGTTATTTATTTCTAAAACAATTTTGAGTAAATTGAATTCAAGTAATTTACAATATATCAAGATTGGAATTCTGATTAATAGATAATAAACTATTTACTTTTTGTTATAATGAATCAAATGATTATAGTATTTGCAAATCAAAAAGGAGGAGTTGGTAAAACGACTACAGCGATAAATATAGCTTCTTATTTAGCTTTTTGGGGAAATAAGGTTTTGCTTGTTGATATGGATCCTCAAAGCAATCTCACATCAGGTGTTGGTTTTCATAGATCTCAATCTTATTTAAGTACTTATGAACTATTAGTTGATGATCTTAGTGCGAATCAGGTCTTCATCCAAACGGATTTGTCTCCAAATTTGTACCTTTTACCATCCAAGATAGACCTTGCAGGTGCTGAAATTGAAATAATTTCTAGATTATCACGTGAAAAAATATTGAAAACCAAATTAGATCCAATAAAAGATCAATATGATTTCATATTTATAGATTGTCCACCCTCATTAAGTTTACTAACATTAAATTCTTTAGTAGCTAGTGATTATGTTGTGATACCGGTGCAATGTGAATATTTTGCGTTAGAAGGTATTTCACAGCTGATAAATACTATTAATTTGATAAAAGATAATTTAAATTCAAAACTCAAAATCTTGGGTGTTATTATGACGATGTTTGACGGTCGCACCAGGCTTTCGCAAGATGTTGTAAACGAAGTACGTAAGCATTTTGGTAAGAAAGTTTTTAATACTGTTATACCTCGTAATGTCCGTTTGTCTGAAGCACCATCTCATGGAAAACCGATAAATTTTTATGATCCAAACTCACCAGGTGCTAAAGCTTATGAATTTTTAGCTAAAGAAATATTGGAGCGGATATGAAATTGACTAGACAACCTGTCGAAAAAAAATTGAATAAAAAAGTTAATAATAAGCTTAGCGATAAAGATATTGCAAGAAAGATTATTATTTTTCTTTTCATTGTGTTTATTATTACTGCTGGATATTCATTTTTTGCTCCTTTTTTTAGTAATAATACAGAAAATACCAGTGAAACAAATAGAAATAGAGTCAGAAATAATGTAAAAACGCCAACAAATAGCATGGTTATACTATCTCCTGTAGTGATAGATTATCCTACATACGCATCAAAGGATGAACAAACATTGTCTCAGACTATTAATACAATTGTTATTACTGAGAGATTTTCTCCCAATCCAATTCGTATTAAAAAAGATACAGTTTTGTATTTTCTAAATACGACAGATAGCATATTTCTTATAGAAATTTCAAATGGCAGGCGTCTTGCCGTAGAGCCAGGCCGACGAGAAAGCATAAGAATAAAAGAAACAGGAACTTATACATATAAAAATCCACAACTGCCCGAATCAGAATTAAATTTTGGAACTATAATAGTTGAAGAATGATTTTATGGTCAGCCTTGATAAAAACATTATTTTATTACATGGAGAAGATGAGTATCTTGTTTTGCATGAGCTACAAAAGGTAAGAAAAATATTGGTAGAAAAAGGTTTTGAGATAAGATTAATAGATACAGAAATTAATAATAGCTGGTATGATGTGCAAAACATATTAGATTCGGTTTCATTATTTGATAATAAAACAGCATTTACTATTGATTCTATTTTTGATGCAAATAAACTGTTGCCTTATGTTGAAGATCTTGTAAAAAATATTGAAAAATATTTGGATACACAAAATATAATTTTGTTTTTTTCTAAATCTTTAGTACCTAAGACTACAAAATTGTATAAAGCTATTGAAAAATATGGGAAAATAATTGAAGTAAAAAAATTATCCGAAAGCCAGATAAAAGAATATATTCGTAAATATTTGAAAAATATAGATTCAGAAGCTATTGATGCGTTGCTTACTGTGACTAACAAAGATTTGTTTGCAATAAAAAATGAGTTAAATAAATTAAAATTGCACATTCAATCTAGTGGTACAAAAGCAATTTCTTCAGAAATGATTTATAAAATATGTTTTGTTCAGGGTGATCCTTTTGCGGTATGGAAATTTGGTGAAATCTTTTTAGAATATGTGATTTCTCCATCTAATAAATTGTTTGCCGAAATCGTTTCGCAATTACAAAAATTTGAAAGTGAAGATATACCAGCTATGCAAATTATGTATGCAATCTATAACTATGTGATTAATGCTATTAAATTTTTAGAATACGATAAAAACAACAATGTTAAAAGTATAATAGCTACATATGGATATTTCTTTTATAAAAAATTTTACCCACTTAGAAGTAAAATTAACCTTGGTCTTCTCTATTCTATTAATTCAATTTTACTTGAACGTGAATATAGTATCAAACTTGGAAAAATATCGGAGTATATGGCAATAAAATATTTTCTGCTTATGAGTGTAGATTTATGCCAGAAACAATCTCAAGTATCTCACTAACATTACCACTAGACATAATTAATACAATATCGTCTTTTTTTAGATTATTTTCTAATATACTTCTAATTTGATGAATTATTGGGGTGTAATATACATTTGTTGGTTTTAGGTACTCTCCATCTTCTTCGGCTCCTTCTTTTATCAAATTTTGATAATCTTTACCATAAAATTTCTCTTCTGCATCAGGATTTGGATTTACTGGTGGAATAATTACAAAATTAGCTTCATTAAATACATGTTTCAATTGGTAAAAAGTTGTTTTTTCTTTTAAGCCGGATTGTGTTACATGAAATATTACAAAAATCTGTTGATTTTTGTATTTTTGACGTACTGCATGTAATGTTGATTTTATTTTGATCGGTGAATGTGCAAAGTCATTGATTACTTTATATCCTTTGTTATATACAAGTTCTAATCTGCGTGTCTGTCCCATAAATGTTTCTATGCCTTCATTTATCTGAACATATTTGAAACACAAACTGTGCAGTCTAGCTATTGATGCAAGAGAATTTTCTACTCCAATATTTCCAATAAGATGTGTGATAAAATGTCCTATGATTTCAATTTCTTCCGTCTCCACATCGAAATAACAAACTTGAAATCGAGTTTCATCGGGACTGTAGTTATAATCTAAATAAGAAATAAAATAAATTTTTTTAACCAATTTTCCAAGTTTTCTGTATTTGTTTTTGAATTTTGTAAATTTATCTTTGATATGATTTATAGCTTCTTCAAAATCAAAATTTGTATCTCCAGATTTGAAAGCACCGAGGGTATATAAATATACTGGTAGATTTTTTGATATTTTTGTTAATATCTCAGGTACATTGATACCATCCATACAAGCTACAATACTCCCATCCTCAGGAAGTATTTCAAATAGTTCGAGAAATGCTCTCATATATGATTTTTCTGTTCTATAAATGTTTTTATGATCCCAGTCGGCAGATGTAAATAATACATGTTTAGGTTTATGGTATAAAAATTTTCCACCTTTTTCCTGATACAAAGAAGGATGTTCATCACCTTCGACTACTGAATAACGTGATGTTCCTTTGTGAATGGATTCTTGCATATTTTTAGGGACTTCACCTATAAAATATGAAGCATCTACTCCCATTTTTTGAAAACACCAAGCGATTATTGAGGTAATAGTTGTTTTTCCATGATTTCCAATTATTTCTATTGCTTCTTCCTCTGCTATAAAATCTCCAATTCCTCTAGCAAAAGATATTATATTTAATCCTAGTTCTTTTGCTTTTTGTACTTGTGGATTATTTTTATCATGTATAAGTGCAGCACCACCAAGAATGATGAGATCATAATCCTTTGTGATTTTATCTGGATGAAAACCAATATCTACTGGGATATAGTTCTCTTTGAGATATGTGGACATCGGAGGGTAAAATGTTTTCTCTGAAAATTCAGATCCTCTGACATCATGGCCTTGTTTTTTAAGAAGTACAGCTAAGTTTCCTATTCCTTTACCGCAAATAGCTATGCAGTATATTTTCATAAATTAATAAAGTATATCACAATAGATTATGATAAAATTTTTACATGAAAATAAGAAAGTTTCGAATAGCACCTAGTCCTACGGGTTATCTACATCTTGGACATGCCAAAGGGTATCTTATTAATTATGCATTGGCAAAAAAATATAATGGTAAATTTATTTTAAGGATAGAAGATACTGATCAAAAACGCAATAAACCTGAAGTTATAGAAAGCATGCTTGAAGATTTTCGTTGGCTTGGAGTGTATGATGAGGGACCAAAAAGTGCAACTCCTGATGAATATTTTCAGTCTCAAAGACTGCATATCTATCAAAAAGATATAGATCAATTATTAGCTGAGGGCAAAGCTTACAAAGCATACGAGACGGAGGAGGAACTTAAAGAAATAATGGAAAATCTCAGAGCACAGAATAAACCTCTAGTTTATCCTGGATATCACAGATATCTAAGTCCAGAACAAATCCAAAACTATGAGAAAGAAGGAAGAAAATATGTTGTACGACTAAAGGTACCTAAAAACGAGATTATTGTCTTTGAAGATACAGTATTTGGTCGAATTGAGGTCAATACTGATACTATTGGTGATTTCGTTATTCAGAGATCCAATGGATATCCTATCTATAATTTTGCCGTAGTGGTAGATGACCATGAGATGGAAATTACAGATGTTGTAAGAGGAAGACAACATCTTATTAACACGCCAAAACAAATATTAGTATACAAAGCTTTTGGATGGGATATACCTAGATTTACTCACTTTTCTGATATTCTTAACGAAAATAAGCCTGGAAAACTGTCAAAACGTGACGGGGCAAAGTCTCTTTTGCAGTTTAGAGCCGAAGGGTACTTGCCTGAAGCAATATTAAATTATATTGTTGTTATTTCATCATCTTTTCATTTTGCATCAAGAAATGACGAAGTAATGACAAAAGATCAGATTTTTAATCAAATTGACGAAACAAAAATATTAAAAACAAATGCTAAGTTCAATCAAGCAAAATTAGATTGGATGAATGGAATGCATATTCGATTGTTGTCCTTAGAAGAATTAAAAGAACGATTTTACAAATGGGCGAGAACTGATTTTCTATATTTGGAGAGATTTTGTGATATATCTAATCTCAGATATGTTTTAGAAAGACTGCTACAAGATGAATCAATTTTGGATAAAGTTTTGTCATTATTAAATACCAGAATTTCAAAATTTGTCGATGTATTATCAAGTGTACAGTTTTTATTTTTGAGACCTGATATAAATAATATAAATTTCTCTCCGACAAATCACACGAATCAAGAATGTATAGAGCAAATTAAATCATTATATGATATAATAAGTACACTTAAAAGACCTATATCTCATCCAGATTGGGAGAGTGTTATCAGATCAAAAGCGGATGAGATAGGGTGGAAACACGGGGATATGTTCATGCTTTTAAGAATTAGTATTACAGGAAGCAGATACTCGCCGCCACTTTTTGAGATGTTAGAAATACTAGGATGGGATGAGGTCTTGGAAAGGTTAAAAATATTTAGATAATTATGGCGCTTTTGATATGTATAACAGGTCCTTCTGGACTAAGAAAAAGTAGACTTATAGAAAAAGCTATACAGCAAGATGGGTATAAACGACTTGTTGCTTATACTGACAGACCGAGACAAGATCATGAAATGTATGGTGAAGAATATTATTTTATTTCTCCTGAAGAATTCACGGAGTCTATAGATCAAGGTGAGTTTGTCGAATGGCAGAAACTAATTTCTAATGGGTATAGATACGGCAAAAAAAGAAAAGATATTGATAAATCATTAGAAGAATATACAGGACAAGTATTATTTTCCGTGATAAATGTTGTAAATTTACCTGTTTTTAAAAGACACTATCCCAAAAGTATTAGTATTTTTTTAGATATACCTGACGTAGATTTTATAAAAGAGTCTGTGAAAGCAACTATTAAAGAGAATGATAATTTTGATGAAGAGTTTGAAAGACGATTTGATTTTATTATGGAAGAAAAACGTAGAAGACATCTTGCAGATTATTATATGCGGATAGCTCATGATCCTTTAGATTCTTTTGATGAATTTATGGAGTTAGTAGAAAAAATACGCAAGAGTTTTCAAAAATAATTAAATTGATTAAAATCTTTTGCTCATGGAAAAACTTTTACTTATTGACCACCATTGTCATATTATTTCTAAATATTATCAAGATCCAGTACAAATTGTTCAATCAAATTTATCTGAGGGAGTTTCAGAAATTCATAGTATGGGACTTGATTTTGATAGTTCACTAGAATTGATAAAGATGAAACAAAATTTGGGTCTTTCTGGCTTGAAAATTGGTGTTGGTATTCATCCTTTAGAGGTAGAGGATCTCGGTGATTATGCTTCACATGAATATAATCGTGTTCAAAAATTGGTGGAAAAATATTCTGAACATATAGATTATATTGGAGAAATTGGTATAGATTTGAAAAGATCTCAGAAAAATAAAGATATTCAAATTGAGATATTTTCAAAAATGTTAGAACTTGCACTGGTTTTTGATAAACCTGTTTCTGTACATATCCGTGATTCGTTTGAGGAGGTTTACCATTCGATCCAATCTGTGATGAGAAAACATAATAAAAGTAAAAGTAAAGGTTTTTGGCATTGTTTTACTGGTACATATGATCAAGGCAAGACTATGCTAGATTTGGGATTGAGATTAGGTCTCAGTGCTATTGTAGTTTATCCTCATTCTAAAGAGCTGAGAGATGCAGTTCTTCGTCTTTCTGAATTATCAAATGATCCAAATGAGTTGTTTGGTTTAGAAACAGATAGTCCGTATTTGAATATAGATAGATCCAGTGAAGTGCAGAATGAACCTAAAACAATTATTCAAATTAGAGATCATCTTCTTAATTTTTTAATGTAGAATCTAGATTTTTAACCCATTCTACTACCTCATGATCCCTTAATGTCTCTTCATCATCATGGTCCAAATCTATATTAAATATGTCTGTAATCAACTTACCTCCAGATCTAAGTATAATCTCTTCTAAAGTTTTGCCTGCGTAAAAAGGATGAGGATATTTTTCACTTCCTAGACAAAAAATTGCAAATTTATATTTTGATAAATCAGTATTTTTTAATGTTTCTGCAAAAGGTCTAAAGTCAAATTGGAGCATTCCATCGTCCCACGTACTTGAGCCGAGTATGATGAGATCATATTCATTAAAATCTTCTACATTAGTTTTGGTTACATTACGTAATGTAACATCATCGCCTAGATTCCTTAATTCTGCACCAATAAGCCCTGCTATGCGGGCAGTTTTGCCTAATGTTGAACCGTATATTATAAGTATGTTCATAAATATATTGATAAAAGATAAATTGATATTGATACAATGATCATTAAAATATAATTTGCTATTATCAAAAATAACTGTTTTTTGTTTATTTTATAATAGTTTGTAGTGACTTGCTTAAGTTTTTGGGATTTTTTCTTTTTTTTGATTTCTGATTTTTCTACGTCAGTGTAAATTTTATCGATATAATTATATTTACTAGTTTCTGATTTTACTTGTTTTACTATAGCCATATTATTTTAGGTCTTTAAATGAGACCCAGGGGTTAACCCCTGGATATCTAGTTTTACTTTAACCATGTTATTTTACATCTTTAAATCTTTCATCTAATAAATCACAATAATAAAATATTTCTTTTCTTTGGTTAGTACCTTCTATTTTTCTACAAAACTCACGTTCTCTTTGCAAAGTATCATATGCTGATTTGTATCTATCTGTATTTTGAACCTTTTCTATAGTATTTCTAACCCAAAAAAAAACTAAAATTAAAAATACAAAAACTACCAGTACTAATGTCATGATTCCTATTAACCTCCACTTAAGACTTTTTACTCTATTAATAAAATCCGACATGAATTATTAGTATTTTATTATATTTATCTTATTCTGCAACTATTATTTTTCTTGTGTTATCGCCTATTTTTTCTATATCTATCCATATTATTTTTACATTACGATGGTTATTTCTTATGTAATTTAACACTTTTTCAATCCATTCTATTATTATAACACTGTATCTATCATTACTTCTTTCTTGAAAGTATGAATCAAATTTTAGATCTCGTAATTCTTCATCTAAATCAAAATCACCTAATCTCCAGGTATCCATATGTACTAATTTAACATTAGCATTGCTAATGTATTCGTTGATTATGGTAAATGTTGGTGATTTAATATTTTCATTGATCTGCAATGCTTTTGCTATTCCTTTTGCAAAATGAGTCTTACCGGCGCCCATATCACCATGTATTGCAAAGATTAAAGGTTTTTTTATTATTTCATCAAGATATTTTTTAGTAAGATTGCTTGCTAGATAGATAGTTTCTTCTTCTGATTTAGTTATGTAAATTTCTTTAATTTTAAAATTATGTTTGATATTGCCTTTTCTTAGCACACTTATATTTTGAGTTGTTAAGTCTACTACTGTTGATGGCAATTTTTTAGGTAAGATTCCTACATCGACAATATAATCAATTATTTCCTCATCTTCTTTTTCGAAAAATTTGGTAATATCATCAATTTGATAGGGTATTTTTTTATTTTGTTTATTTGCTGATGTTGCGGTGAGAGGAATCTTTGTTTTTTCAACCAATTTGATAATTGGATCATAATCTGGAATTCGTACACCGATGGTGTTTTTTTCAGAGATGATATCTCTTGCAAATTTTTCAGGCTTTGCTCTAAGAATAAGGGTAAAAGGTCCTGGCAAAAATCTTTTTATAAAATTTTCAGCGCCTTCATCGATTTCCGCATATTCTTTTATAACTTCTATGTTGTTATAAACTGTAGGTATTGGATTTTGATAATTCTTAGCTTTATATAATCTAATTTTATTTATAACTTCTTGATTTGTTGCATCTCCTACTAATCCATAACAGGTATCAAACGGAAAAATAGCTATTTTTCCTTTTTTTATCTCTTCTGCAAGTTGATCTATGTCTTGTAATGATATGATTTTCATTGTTAATATTATTATATCTATGAAAGTATTTTTTGTCCTTGATAATGTCAGATCCGCATTTAATGTAGGTTCTTTTTTTCGCACTGCTGATTGTCTTGGTTATGAAATAATTTTACTTGGCATCTCCCCTACTCCTAAAAATTGTCAAAAACTAGAAAAGACATCGTTAGGTACTCTCGACAAAGTGAAATGGCATTATTTTCAAAATTATGATGATTTTATAAATTCTTTAGATAAAAAAAATTTGTTGATATTTTCTGTAGAGGAAGGTCGTAATGTACGAAATGAGATTGATTTATTCGAATTAGAAGAAGTAAAGTTCAATGATTATTCTAATTTATATTTAATTTTTGGACATGAGATAAATGGGGTCTCTGATGAATTGATAAAAATTTCTCAGTATATAATCAGAATCCCTGTATTTGGAACTAAAAATTCACTAAATGTTGCTACATGTGGTGGTATTGTGGGTTATTTTGTTAAACGAGCTATTATTGGTTAGGATTTGTAGATTGTGATGTAGACTGTAATGTCGATTGTAACCCCATGGTTAACCATGGGGTTACTTTTAATTCTTGGAAATACTACCGAATAAGATTTATTTAAATTAGATAGCTAAATATTTGATTTAGTCTTTGAGAAGATGATAAAGAGATTAATAAGATTGAGTCTAAGTCAAAGTTCGGATTGTACGTTTAATCTTGTCTACCTTTACTTTTGATATTTTTTAATTTTGACAATTCTTATTTTTGGCAATTTTAATTTTTACTACATGGCAAACCATGATATCTCATTTAATGTCTTTAAAATTGGTGGAAAATTTAAATAAATTATTTTATGAAGATAGTAATTAAGTTACAATTTTATTGTAGTTATTATCAAATAATTTTGTGGATTTAGATTTATTGTTTAAGTGTGTATTGTTAATTTTTATCCCAGGGTAAACCACGGGGTCTCAAACTATTTCGTTGAAAATCAGTAAGAAATTAAAAAAGCATTTTTATTATGATAATAATAATATGGTCTCAATTTTATTGAAATTATTATCAAATAATTTTATAGGTTTAGATTTGGTGATTGATTTGGTATTTTTACTTTTGGCCCCATGGTACACCATTGGATCTTATTTAATTTCGTTAAAATTATTATTCAATATATATTTTTAGATTTTGTGGTTAAGTTTTTGTCCCCACGGTAAACCAAGGGGATACATTTAACTTTGCAAATGTGATTAGAATCAAGTTTAATTAACAATTTACCTCGTAGTTGTATTTTAATTTAAACAAATATCTTAAGTAAGTGACTCCATGGCTAACCATGGAGTCATAATTAAAAGTATTAAAAGTATTATTGGGTGATTTCGAAGGCTGAGATTTTATTTTTATCGATAGCTATGAGTATAAGATGCATTTCGTAATCAGCATATTTTTCATTTTTTAAGAGCCAATCGAGTATAGTTTTATGTAATTTATCTAATTTAGATTTGGTTATACTTTCTTTGGCTTCACCGAATTTCTGATTATTTCTTAGTTTTACTTCAAAAAAGAATAATTTTTTATCTTTTTCTCCGATGATGTCTATCTCACCATAAATAGAATGATAATTTTCCGCAATGATATTTATACCTTTTGAAATAATGTATTTTTTGGCTATATATTCACCTTTTTTGCCTTTTGCGGTGTTGTTCAGTTTTTTTGTTGTATTGTTATTTGGCATTGTACAGATATCTATTTATAAGCTAGCTATTTGCAAAATTCAAAAATTGTCCTATATTTATACCATCTTAATAAGGAAAGGAGGTAAAAAGCTATGCTCATAATGGATTTAGCACGCAAAGTGCAAGCCAAAACAGGAATGACACTAAAACAATCAAAAGAGGCTATCGATGCAATGCTTGAGTCAGTAGCTGAGGCATTGGAAGCTGGTGAAAAGGTAAACTTGACTGGTTTTGGTGCGTTTGTAGTACGCAGAAGAAGAGCAAGAAAAGGTGTCAATCCTAGAAATCCATCACAAAAGATTGATTTGCCAGAATCCATAATCCCAGGATTCAAAGCTGGTAAGTCACTCAAAGAAAGAGTTGCGAAAGCAATGGGTAAATAATTGGGAATAAGGTCTAATGATACTAAACCCCCTTTTGAAAAGGGGGTTTTATTTTATAAAATTGATGCAGAAAATTTATATTTTTTAGATGTTCAAAATTGCTTTACTATATTTTACTAAGAGAATAAAACAATTTTGTTATTCTTTTTGCATAATGTAACTTAAATGATTTTTTGAAAATTAAAATCATATTTATCAGAGATATATCATATATTTAAAAAATAAAAATCACCATCATTTAGCCAATAATTTTTGTATTTTTCACTTATTTGGTTTATGTCAGAAGTGACTAATTTCAAATCAAAAGTAATATTGTAGTTTTTGTATATGAAAACTTTTGGCTTTTCATTTTCATAAAACAGCCTTTCAAATTCATCAATTTTATTTTGATAATCACTATAACTCGTACTTTTTGGATCAATAAAAACTATGTTATACGTATTTTCTTTGCAAATCTAAAAGATAAAATCAGGATAGAACTTGCGATAGCTGTTATCTTGACTATGAAAGTAAGGAATATAAAATTTATCTAGATTTTGATCTAGTTTACTAAACATCCATTCAAATCCTGCTGTATTTCTTTGTAAATATTTCTCTAAATTTTCTATAAATTTTATCTCGCTTAGAGTATTGATGATATGATTTATGTAATCCGCTTTTTGACGAATAGAGTAAACTATTAGTAAGTAATAGTGTCTAGCGATTTTCTTAATTTTGAGATCTTTGAATATATCTTCACTTAGAGCAGAGATTTGCTTTTGAAATTCTTGTTCATCTATTTCTCCTTCTGCAAATTTGCGAGCAATTTCTTTTTTATCAGCTGGAATAAAATTTTTAACTTTATCTATTTTTTCTTTGAAGGACGAAATCTCTTCTTCACTAAAATTTTTTACTTTTATATGCTTGAAATGAATTATTTCATCAGAGAATTTTTTTATATCATCAACAATTTGTTTTTTAATAGAAAGATGATTTATAACTCTTTGTAGCAATAAATCCATGTCTGTGAATACATTCTCTTCTTTGATTTGAAAAAGATCATTATTTTTTATACTTTCAAGCAGCAATTCTAAATTTTTTTTGGATATTTTTGTCTTTATAAGCAAAGTATTAATATCAAATGAATTTACATATCTTTTAAAATTTTCTAAACTGTGCTTGAAATATTAAATTTTGCTAATCTGAAGTTGTCGTGTATTTCTTTATACACAGGAATGAGTAAATCAAATGGTTTATTCTCGTTTTCAAAAAGGGATATTTCAACTTCATCTTTATTTTTTTCATTTTCTGCTGTTTCGATAATGGATTGTATTGACTTTTTATTAGTTACCATAAACAAATAATGTTTCTAGTAAGATATCTTTATTTGAATCTCCTTTTTCTAATGTTTTTCTTTGACCTTTGTATGGTTCTATACGGATACCACGTCCAAATGGCTTGTAGTACGTACTTTTTTGCATCACCTTTTCCTATATTTATAAATTCAATTACATTTGGACGGTTGCTATCCCATCCTTCGTAAAAGCTTCGACTACCAAGTAATAAATTTACATCATCAATTTCATTGATTTTCTCAAAATATTTTTTACTCTCAAAACTTTTTATTAAGATATAATTTGGTCCAAGTCGATCCTTTTGAAACTTTTTGGTATCACCTATTTTGATCGATCCAAAGGGCTTTTACATGAAGCTCATAGAGACAATAAAAAGGAGAATTTGATACCACATCGTCGCATTGGGATGGCCCTCATTTATTTAAAGGTGAATTAACTTCTAGTACATGTGCAAATTTTTGATCTGCAAAAAAGATATACTGTTCAAAAAACTTTTTTCTTATCAGCAAAGAGTTCGTTTTGATCATAATCTTTGTATTTCATATTACGAAGTGTATCTTCATACTGTTTTAAATCGTAGTATTTGAAAAAGCCACCAGCTTTGTTTTTATTGTAGTTTTCTTTTACATCTTTTTCTTTGGAAATGCCCGATTTGTCGTAAAACAAAACCTTTTTCATTCTTGGCAAAACCACAGTATAAAAATGTTCACCCATTTCAACCCCAATCCATTTTCTACCAAGTTTATGAGCAACGGCTGTTGTTGTCCCATAACCAAGAAAAAAGTCCATAATTAAATCACCTTTGTAGGATGTAGATTCTGTGACACGTTTAAGAAGAATCGCGGAGTTTTCGGTGGAGAAACCTTGAGTTTGTGAATAACCTGGTATATCTGTCCAATTAGATTCCAAAATATCAAAATCCTTTGGTAGATAGTAAGGCATTCTTGTTTGTTTATTACCAAAAACATCTACATATTCTTTTTCTAATATTTTAATCCGGTTTTCTGAAAAAAGAGTGTTAACCAAATTTTGTGATGGAAAATGTCTTCCTTTCGGTGCAATAAACTCTTCATTGTCAATTTTAATTCTGTTCATGAGCCTATTTTCCTTATGGATGTGCATAGGTATCCATTTAATTTTTTCTTTGTCACGTTGGATTTTAACCGGGTAAATTTTAGAAATTTCAGTTTTGCCGTATAGGAATAAACTATATGTAGCAGGATTAAATTTAAAGTACATAAAACTCCGTGGTATTCCTGATCTGTTCAAGATTATCTCATTCCTAAAATTCTCTTTCCCAAAAATCTCATCCATCAAGCATCTCACAATCCATTTTCCATTATAATCACATCTCACAAAAGTACTCCCTTTTTCATTAAGCCATTCTCTTGCAATTCTAATCCTATTTTGAAGAAGTGTTGCCCAGTTGGCATCTTTATAGTTTGTCTTATACATAAATTGATCAGAAGAATCCAAATTAAACGGCGGATCAATATAAATGGCCTCAACTTTTTCCTTAAATTTTGGCAGTAGTGTATTTAGAGCTTGATAGTTTTCAGAGTGTATCAGCCTACCATCCAGAGCTTCATCGAGATTATCAAACAAACTCAAAACCTCTATCTCTAAATCCTTGAAATACTTAGTATCAATAGGAAGACACATATATTCCCCTTTTTTCAAAAGGGGTGCCAACGAAGTTGGCGGGGTATTCAATTCCACTCTTTCGAATGGATACGAGGTGTTTATTTCTTCGATTTGCTCAGGTACTCTTTTTGAAAAAGAAATATTTTTTATATGATCTATCAAACTTTCAATTACGCCGGATAAATTTTGCTTTACATCTGAATCTAAAAAATGAATAATGTGAAGACCTAGAGATTTGAGATACTCTTCTCTTGTTTCATCATACTCGCCTTTATCATCATGATTAGAGCCATCTATTTCTATTACTAATCTTAATTTTGGACAATAAAAATCTACGATATAATTTCCAATTATTTGTTGCCTTGTAAAGTCAAAACCTAGCTTATTTTGCTCTATTTCATTCCAAAACAAAACTTCAGCTAAATTTCCTGCTTTTCTAAGTTCTCTGGCTCTTGCTTTGAGCTTGGGATTAAATGGCAATTTAAATATCTCTTTGTCGTGTCGCAGGGTTATAAATTTTGTTTTATTTGATATCCCGTCATCGCGTTGCGATGCTATCACTTTAGATAAATGGGAATTGGAGGTGGCGTCGTTACTTTGTGATGTTTCTTCTTGATCTAAAGGGTGATTTAATGTACCGTAATTGTTTTGCAATGCCGCTCTTTTAAGTGAAGGGGAATCAGATGCTCCGTCTGCAGAAGCGTCCACCCCTTTTACAAAAGGGAAATTTTCATCCACCATCCCAAGCTCCTTCCATTCCTTGATTTGCTCTACAAAATTGGGATGTTATAAAATTTTGTTTATTATTTCATCAGTGAGTTTATCAAGAGTGATTACATAGTTAGAATTCAAAACAAACTTTGGTTTATTTCACACTCTCACAAGTTCATCTTCAAATTATGGAATAAATTTAATAATTTTGAGAGCATACGTTTTTATTGTTTTGAGTTGTTCCAGTCTTTTTGGTCGAATTTATTTTCTTCAGCAAGTAAAATCTGATGAAGATATAAATCAAGCTGTTCGGTTAAGAATTTTTCAACATTTTTGTTGATAAAAAAATCTACCTCTGATTGCTTTTTGAATGTCCTGAATGCTTTTCTAGGATTTCTTCGGGGATTTTTGTTGCTTTGACGATCTCATCTGTTTTTGTCTGTGTACCTTTTTCGCTATATCTAACATCAAAGACAAATACTTTTTCCCCCCCTTCTCTGTTGTTGATAAGATCTACACTGTTTTTTTCTTCTTTGATCTCTCTAAAGGTAAATATAATCTCTCTTTTTTCGTTATTCTTTTTGTTTTGTAATGATCATACGTCAAAAAAGAAATGATAATCTAGATTAGTTTGTTCATCGGTAGCCGTTACATCTATACTTTGAAACAGAATATCACTTTTTACATAATAAAGCATGTGTGTTTTCCAAAAAAGTACAACATCTCTATCATCGGTATAAACTTGTTTATAAACTCTTTGCTAATGTGCGGTTTTAACAAAATAGACGCTTCCTGATTCGGAAAAGTATTTTTCAAAAAAGAATATAATCTATCAAAAAATTCCTCTTTAAAAGAATCTGTAATAATAGGATTTTCATCTACTTCGTTTTTAAATTGAGGAAGGACAAGTTTATAATACTTTGATTTTATTTTTAATAAATTTATATATCCAGAATCACCTTAAATTTCTGCTCCAGTGAATATGTTTTCTAGTGCTTGATAAAATTTTTCTTCATTTAGTTTCATAGTTAGATAATGTTCTATAATTATAAAACATCTTTTATTTAATACGTTCTTTGCTTTTATAATAATCAAATCAGATGTTTGCACTTTTTCAATTATCTTAATATATTTTCCTATATATACTCGAAAAAGAAATCTTATCATTGATAACCGAAGAAAAATTTAATGAATCAATACGAATTTTCAAAAAAAATTTGGAGAACCGAAGTTTAAAAGAAGGCTTGCGATACAGATAACAGACTACTATAGAAAAGATCTAGATACAAGAATAAGAATCACAAACGGATACCCTGAAATAATGCAAAAGCAGGTGATTATATAGGTGAATATAGGAAAGAGTATAGTACAAAATTGCCACCAGAAGGTGAAACAATATTAAATATATATAGAATCCTCAGAAATATGCTCGAATCAGATAATGTACAACAGCGATTATGCAAATGGAAAGTTATTTTTTTTAATACTGATCAATTTGAATTAAAGTTTACTCATCAATTTGGTAAAAAAGATGTGTATAATTTTGAAATTGAAGTCGGTGATTTAGTTCTAGATCCTAGAGATATTACAACTCAATTAGGCCTAGAATTAGATTTACCCGAGGATACTCCAGAATTTTGGAAAAACTGGAATGACACCGTAAATCTTTCTGCAGATCAATTGAGTGATGAAGAGTTGGTTGATCTTATTAGATCTTACCTTTGATTATAAAAGTAGCAACAAGAAAAATTTCAAAAATGACTAAATATAAAATAATTAGAGTTTATTTGATTTTTAGACTTATACGTGATAGTATCCTAATTGTATTTCTGTTCGACTTATTTTTGTATAATAAATTACTTATTAATTTGAATACAAATTGTCCTATTATATAGGGAGCAAGTATCTAATTTGTTTATCATTAGATGTGTGCTTTTATATTTTTTAATTAGCTTTTTAATAAAGCTGGTTGGAAAATGAATATTATGGCGGTATTTTGAAAATATTGTTTTATGCCAATTTTAGAAAAAGTATCACCATAAGTATGATAAATCTTTTGGAATAAAAAATATGGAAGAAAACAAAAGAAAATATAAATATAATTCGAATCAAAATTCGGAAATAAATGAAAGAATAACTTTTAATAAGTATGTTAAAGATCACCCTGAATTTTTAAAACATAACAAATTTGTGGGTGATAAGAAAATATATCATTATGATAAAGGTAAATTTCGTTTTATTAGTAAAAGAAAAAGTGCTTTTAGAAAATCTCGATCCAAAGGTATCGATCCGAATAAATTTATAAAAAAGACAATAATAAAAATAGAAGAGGAAAAGTACATACCTAACGGGATTTCCAGAACCTACAAATACACCAAAAAATCAAGAAAATCTAGCTTATAGAAATTATATCTCACCTACTCCTATCCAAGATCAGGTAATCCCTATGATTATGAATGGTAGAGATGTTTTTGGCTTAGCAAATACTGGCACTAGCAAAACCACGGCTTTTTTAATACCGGTTATAAATAAAGTTGCACAAAATCCACAACAAAAAGTCTTGATTATAGCCCCTACCTCGTGAGTTTGCCGAACAGATTAGCCAAGAATTATTTCTATTCTGAAAATTCATCAAAATTTATTATATATTGGCAATTGGTGGCAGAAACATTCGTGATCAAATAATACATCTTAAAAAATCTTATAATTTTGTCATTGGTACACCAGGCCGCATAAAAGATCTATATCAAAGAGAAGATATTTAATATTTCAAGATTTTCAAACAAAATTGCCTTTGAGATTGCATAAAATATTTTAAATTAATTTTATTAGAAAAAGTGCGTTTAAGTTGAGTTAAAGGATTAAATAATTACTAATCATGCAACATATTCTGTATAAGTTAATTCATTATTTTGCATAATAAACTACTACAACTTAATAAACAACTTCAAGAATTATTTAGATTACTTGCAGTAAAATGTACTTTAATTTATTAGTACTTACAAATATCCAAATATTTATCAACAACATAAGAAAGTACGTAATTTTTTCTTTTTATAGTATTCGATGCATTCTCAGAAAGTTTTTTAAATAACTCTTCATTTGATAATATTTCAATCGACCTTTTTGCAAAGTTCTCCAAGTCATCTCTATCTACTAAGTAACCATTGTATCCATCCTGAATAATTTCTGGTAAAGCGCCAATATTTGAACAGACTACTGGTACACCACATGCGAGGGCCTCTAGACATGCTAAGCTTGCGTTCTCAAATAAGGACGGATTTTAACACAAAGAAACAGAATTCAAAATTTTGATAATTTGATCTTCACTTTCTAATTTACCTACAGACTCTACATTATTAGATAATTCGAGTTCATTAACATATGTCATTACGTCATTTAATAAAGGACCAGTACCTATCATTATAAGTTTTGCATTAGGAACTTTATCATTAATCTTTTTGAATATTTCTATGACGAAACGAGGACGTTTTACTTCTCGAAAATTAGAAATATGTACAACAGATGGGCGGCGTCTCATTTTATCAGTAATAACTCTAAATTTAGATGAATCTACAAAGTTTGGTATGATAATTATTTCTTTATTTATACCATATATCTTCTCAATTAATTGCTTCAAAGCTTTACTTGCACAGACGACGTAATTAGCCTCCTTTATTGTATATCTATTGTAATGCAAAAATACTTCTTTACCGATGTTATATGGATCGTATCCTATAACGTCTGTTCCATGACAAACTAATATGAGCTTTACATCTAGGTTATAAACGTTTTTTAATATTTTCTTTGCATTAACACAAGCAAAACCATACACAAATGAATAATGACTATGTATCTCAGTAATTTGATATTCTAGAACTATTTGTACAATTGATTCAACAAGACTAGATTCTTTTAATTCAAAATTGAATAGTGCATAATTGAAAACTTTTGGGTTTAGTAGATTCAACTTTTTGCTAAATTTGTTTTCAATAAAATCTAAATGGGGTTTATCAAAACTTAAAAATATGTTGGAATGTTATGCTCAGCAAACTCACTTGCTAATCTAAAGGCAACCATTCCACTGCCTCCCATATTTGATGACGCAACTACCAATATTTTTCTATTCATTGGTATTAAAAGAAATTTGGTAACAAATCAAATGGATTCGATACACCTACTGAATAATTCAAAGAATAAAAAGGTTCACCATATGTTTTTTTGAATATGAAAACCATAAACTCTTGCTCTAGCTTCTATATATTTCAAGAAGTTGTCATTATTATCAACAGTCAAAGTCCTGTTTGGATCTAGTATAAATTGGGATCTGTATGCAAGTAAACTGTCTATTTTTGTGTTAAAAGTATCAGTGATATCAACGACAAAACTAGGTTTAAATTCGTACCACTACATATATGCAAATACGTATCTGGTCTCCATTTTTCAAAATCTGTTTATACATTTTTAGTCCACTAGTAAAAATCACATCTCGTATAATCTTAGAAGCATTCTCATGATCGGTATGCCTATCAAAAATATATGGTAAAAAGCATTTCCGGTTGATATTTATGTATTATATTTATAATTAAATCTTGATTTTCTTTTGTATTGAAAAAGAAGTTGTTTTGTATATCAAGTACTTCTCTACAAGGCGCACCCAAAATCTTTCGTGCATTTTAAGCTTCAATTAATCTCTCTTCCACTGTACCATTGGTTGCTAGTTCTGATTTGATTAGATCAACTATAGCAATCTTTTTACCAAGTTTAGCAAGCTTGGCTAGGGTACCTCCGCAACCCGACTCTACATCGTCGGGATGAGCGCCAATTGCTAATATGTCTATTTTTATTAGTTTTGACCCATAATCTTTATTAATAAATTAAAACGTATTTTATCATGATTTGGTGATAATTGAAAATGATTTTATGTCATTTTTAGAGTGTTTTTGCATAATCTGCTAAATCACAAAACGAATTATTACATTTATTGGAAATCGAGTTATACTAGCAAATATAGGTGTAGGTTTTGTATTCCATGCCCTTATTATTCTTTCAACGTATTCATATTCTAAACTACTTGGTATTGCTACTGAACTTGCAAATTCTCTCCACTTTTCTCTGAGTGCGCGATTTAAGTTTTCTGGAAATTCCATATTGAATGTTATCTGAATTACTGGCATAGGTATTCTACCAAGTAATTTATTAAGTATTTTTACAACATTTTCTGCATACGGCATTCGTGAAAATGCCACAACTTGTCCACGTGCTGAAAATCTGATATTAAAGTTTTACCAGCTGGTACGATCATGTATCTCTCCTGATCGTTTAAACTGTCTTTATCATGTAATTTAGTACGTTTGTCTGATGTGAGATTTATACGTCAGAAATATTTTGATGTATTATTAATCTGTTTACCTTGAGTATGAATTTTTTCTAGGATTACAGGTATTCTTTCAGCGAATAGTGAACTAACAGTACTGAATGGTAGCACTCCTCCTGTTAAAAGGTCTATAACTTGAGAATAATCGCCGATATGTCGATATTGTAACGAATCTGTAATTGCTCTTCTTATAGCGTGAGCTGCTATATCATTTGTGTTACCTATTAGATCAGCTACAGTTGAGGCCGAGTTTATTTCTGCTAATACTATTTGTTGTGTTAATTCGGTGGCTGCTTTGTAATTGGTTTGATCGTTTCTTAGTGTAATAAATGTGGGTTGTTCATTCTCATTCTGATCCTTCGGACCGACCAGAGCTATTATTCCTGGAGGTGCATTTATGAATTCACCAAATGCACTAATATACGAAATTTATTCTGTATTATTAATTTCAATAAAACCATATGTTGAAAAAGGATATCTACCAGCAGTAGAAAAATAATCTAAAGGACCTTTTCCAAGATGCCATTCATCGATCTTGCTTAATATACCATTTTGTTCCCACAAAACAGGATGGCCATCATAATTTTGAATAATATGAGGTCTATCAGCATCATGATGCATATAAAGTATCATATCTTTCGAATTTTATATTCCTATTTCTTCATCCATCCATAACATTGGATTTTCAGCATCATATATAATATAATTTCCATTTAAGTCCATTTTAGCACCAATTTTTGTTGTTATATCTAAAAGCGAAAGGTCACGGTAGTCAGCAGTTGTTAATAAATGTAGCAATGTTCCGATAGCTTCAAGTACTCTCTTACGTAATAGCCCTGCAGTATTTGATGATTGATCACCTAATAAAATTTTTAATTGGTGCTTTCAACAATAATATAATAATGCATTCAAACTTAATCGGTCAATAGTAATTTTACTGATATTTGGTGTATATGGAGTTTCGATAGTAATATTATCAATTCTAAAGGACATAAAATTTTTAAATTAAACTTATGTCTAAATGATTTAGATACATTGAACGAATACATTTTATTATAAATTAAAGTTAAAGTTAAATATATTATTATATATATTGTTGAGTTAAATGATATATATCTGTGCAATATAAAACAAAACAACAACATAGTTAGTTGGAAGAAAGAAATATGTTAAGCAGAATAAGATAATAAAAAATAATAATTGAAATAAAGATGAAACCAATATTTGTTAAATTTTAGAGATTTTATTATTATTTATTAAACAAATTATTAAATCATTCCTTATTTTCAAAATCGAGTGACACGATTATTTAAAATTTTCAATATTATAGATTTGTCTAGTTTACTGAATTGTGTATGATTATCTGTATTGAGTATTTTCGAGAAAATAAATTTTTACTATTATGTTAACAATGAAAGTCCTAGCCATCTCTGATCGACCTCCAAGAGAAAGTATCAAATCCATTTTGTCTAAAAATAAGGTTGATTTGATATGTACATTGGGAGATTTAGAAGAGTATGATATTGCCGAATTGGCATCGATAAATGATATACCAAAACTTGGCGTATATGGTAATCATTGTACTGTTGGCTATTTGGAAAATCTTGGAATTATGAATATGCATCTTAAGGTATTTGAAATTAATGGGTTTACTTTTGGAGGTTTTGAGGGCAGTGTTAGGTACAAGCACAATCGCTATGCAAAAATGTATACACAAGAAGAGGTTTCGGAGATGTTAAAGAATTTTCCTAGAGTTGATGTAATGTTTGTGCATTGTCCACCTTACGGTATAAATGATGAGCCTGATTCATTGGCAAATCAAGGTTTATGGGATTATTAGAATATGTTCAAAAATGTCAACCAAAATATCTTTTGCATGGGCATACTTATCCAAAATCAGAAAATTTAGTGACAAAATATAGTAATACTGAGATAATTTATGTGTTTCAGTATAGATTGGTGGACATAGTATGATTTAACTTTTATTTAAAAAAAGAAGGAATCAAATACTATCATTCTGCGATTTACAAATTTCAAAACTACTTCGATTAGGTGCTTGAATATTCTATCGATTTGTATAAGATATTATTGATATGTACAACTTAGTAAAAGACAAACTACATACATGTGGTGAATTGATGATAAAAGTCAGTGACGGACAAACATTTGAGCTACATCTGCATAATGTAAAATTTCATGATGAAGTTGAGGTTATAGAGCTAGATGCAGGTACAGAGACATATTGGATAGATGGAAATGAAGTTGTATATTGTTGGATACATAGGGTAAAGGAATAAGAAGTTTTTATCATATTGCCTATTTGGTTGATTTGCTTTTGGTTGTTGACTCTTTTCATTCTTTTTAGAATAAAATATAAAGTCATCTATTTCTGTTATTGCTTGCCGATTATTCATTTGTTATTTCAATGTTAATTTTCTGTAAATTTCAAATGTTATAAAATAATATAGTGCTATTTTTTACGAGCCATAAACTGAGTTATGTGAATTTAAATTATCGTATTTGCTTTGTAAAAAGCGTGAATTTTTTCGGTTTAAATAATCAATATTTCTATCTTTTCCTAATAATGCTGAATTTCTTTGAAAAAGTAAGTTAGCAACTTTTGGTGGACCCTAGCGGACTCGAACCGCTGACTTCTTCTATGCCATAGAAGCGTTCTACCAAACTGAACTAAGGGCCCTATTACAAGACAATTTTACACCATTTGACTTATTTGTAAAACATTAATAAATTATATTATGCAAAATCAAAATAATACGATAGATTTGGATCCAAAAAATGATCTAAAACTTCCACCAGAATTAAAAATTACTAGTGGTATACCGAGTATACAGTCTTTACAGACATTTACTCCACCTAGTGATATACCCCAAAGACATATTATAGATGATGGATTGCCAGCTCTTCCAGATGAGAGATTGGCAATAGAAGTGACTACGCCTGATAAACCTCGATATATTAACGAAAATAATCCAACTGATGTTAAAAAGACACCTTCAAACGATAATATTTCAATGTTAATCAATATCGGTATTGGTATAGTTATTGTTTTAGTTTTGGTAGAAGTATTTTTAGTACTTGTTTATTTTAATATCGTCTCATTACCATTTTGATGTATATATTGTTTACTGTATAATCCAGATCATGTCACAAAGTCAAAAATATAAAATAGATCAAGTTTATAATGAACAGACTTATTTAGAAGAAATAACTCTTACTATTCCAAAATCAGAGTTTGATAAATATTTTAAAAAAGCATTAAAGGTAGTTAAAAAAGATTTTGCTGCAAAAGGTTTTAGAAAAGGTCAGGCTCCAGACAATGTTGTTTTGGCAAATAAGCAAAATGAAATATTTGAGATGGCTATTACTAATGCCACTAATAATACATTAAAAGATGTACAGCTAGATCCCGTACCATTAAATCAATTAGCTATAAAGGAAGTTAATTTGGATTTAGAAGGAAATATTTTGGTTAAGATGGAATATATTCCTAGGCCTTATGTTGAAATAGGTGTTATTGAAAATTTCCAAGTTGAAAAAGTAGAACCACAAAGTGTCACAGAAGATGAGATTTTAAATACAATAAAAAATATTTGGTATTCCATTGTTTCTAAAACTAACAAGGAAATAAAAAAGGATGAATTTTCTGAAAGTTTGCTTAATGAGGAATTTTTTAAAAATGAAGAATTTAAAAGATTATATCCAGATGTTAATAATTTAGAAGAACTAAAAAACAAGATTTCTGAAGAAATCAGAAAAAGTTATGAAAAACTAGCACAGATAGAAACTGTAAAAAAAGTAAAAGAAAAAATCGTTGAATCGGCAAATTACACCAAGGTTGAAGGGTTAATAAATCTGGAGTTGCAATCTAGGATAGAAAATTACCTTGCACGTTATAAAAGCGCGGGTATAGATCCTGAAAAATATTTTGAACAGAATGGAATCAGTTTAGATCAGTTACGATCTGAGTGGCGTCCTAATGTCGAAAAAGATGTTAAATATGAACTTTTCCTACAAACATATGCTGAAAAGAACAATATTTCACTAACAGATGAAGATTTGATAGAAGATATGAAAAAATATGGCCAAGAATTAGTCAACTATTATGGCAATTTGAATACGGCCATTAGCGTGTTAAAATATACCAAGATAAATCAGATCGTAGAAAAAGATGTTTTTGCCAAATTAGGGATAGAAATTTAACATTATGACAAGACAAGATATATTATCAATTTTTTTGATTATAGTGAGTATTCTGATGGTTATTTCAGTACTGGCTCAACAAAGAGGATCTGGTATTAGTAGTATTTTTGGTGGTGGTATGGCCAGCTCAGGAGGTGAATATTATAGAGCACGTAGAGGATTTGAGAAATTTTTATTTTATTTTACTATAGTATTAGCTATTCTTTTAGTTGCTGGGAGCATTGCATATTATTATATATAAAACAATTTATCTAATTAAAGAATGGATCTTGTAAATAGATGTTTTTCTGTATTCAAAAAGAAATTTAATTTTGTCTACTCTTTTTTATATGTTTTTTTAATAAATCTGTTAATTTTATCGATAGGAACAGTTTTATTTTTTGCTGCAAGGGATTATTTTCTATTACCAAAAGTAGATAGAGTTATAGAAGGGGTATTGATACCGACTCTTTTTGTCGAGAATGAAGTTCTTTTTAGTGTTGATCCTTTACTTACAGATGATTATCCAGACGAGGTTTTGAATATGCGACAAAACTTAAATTATTTATTATTTCCTACTTTATTTTATTTTGATTTAAACGGAAATTTGAAGGAAGATATAGCACAAAGTTATCAAAAATTGTCAAATCAGACTTATCAAATCAAAATAAAAAGTAATTTGAAATGGAGTGATGGTAAAGAGATAACTTCGCGTGATATTGCTTCTACCATAAGTGCTATTAAACAGTTATCAAGTCGTACTCCATTTATTGAAAATATAAATAATGGAGCTATCACGATTACTGAAAATGATAAATACACATTTACGATAGATTTAGTTGCTGAGAATAATACTAGCAAGCCTAATCCATTTTTGATTGAAAAACTTGTATTTCCTATTTTGCCAGCACATAAATTAGAAAATTATTTATTTAATAACCTTGTACAGCTTAGTACTTCTGATTTTGGATTTTTTCCCGTTACAGCAGGAAAATACTTTATTGAACAGAAAACAAATGATGAAATAAGACTAAGAAAAAATCCGAGATATTGGCATAATAATGACTTGCCAAATGAATACTGGATAAAAATCTATCGTGATAGTGAAAAACTAACATTAGATTTACGACTAGCCAATATTGATGTTTTTAGAGATATTAATATTTCATATAGCGAGAAATTTAGTGAGTTATATACTAAAGATATTTATTTGACGTCAAATTTATTTGGAATCTATTTTAATTTAAGAAATTCTGATAGTTTTTTTAGTGAGAATGTCGTTATTAGGAGAAGTTATTTATCATTACTTGCAAAGCAAATATTCGAACAGAAAGAAAATATAGAAATACTCCCAATTTCAAAAGAATCTACATTTTATGATGAATTGTATAAAAATAATATAATTGATTATGATTTAAAAACATTAGAAGATGATTTAGCTAAACTTAAATTTATAAAAAATAATAGTGGTATATATGAAAAAGATGCTATAGAACTTTCTTACCGATTGGTATTACTTGATGATCCAAGATACAAATCTATATTTGAAATAATAGAAAAAAATAGTTTAAAACTAGGTATTAAGGTCATACCAGATGTAAAAACATCGCAAGATTATGATAATCTAATTAGAAATCGTAATTTTGAAGCTATTATCTTTCCCTATAAGGTAAGTGATGATTTATACACTCATTGGCATACTAATTTTATCAATTATCCTGGCTTAAATATTGCAGCTTTTGGAACGAGTACCACAGATTTATTAATTGTAGAAAGCAGATTTTCGGAAGATCTCAATATTCAAAAAGATTATTATAAAAAATTTTTGACTAGATATTTTGAAGAGATGCCAGCAATTGGTGTAGATTATGGTTATATAAGACTGGTTTTGAATAAAAAAATGCGACTTACTCAAAACTTAGAATATATTAATTCGTCGGTTCAACTTATCGAAATTATAAAAAAATGATTGTATAAACAATTTCTAAATCTGAGAAGTTCAAGAATCACTAGAAAATTTAAAGGCATGACAGAATATTGTTTTTGTTTTTTTATTATAAGAATTATCAACGCTAAAATAAACTTTTTCATTTTGGATACTATATTAACGATAAAAATAATTATAATTAATCAAATCCAAAAAGCTTCTGAAATATACCTCTTATACCCTTTTGAGGTTTTTCTTCTTCGACAAAAGGATCAGTTATATAAACATGCTGTTGGTTTTCTGTTGTATCTTGAGAGTTAGCGTCATCATTTGAATAACTATAATTATCTGATAAAGGATCATAAGTGGTATTATCTTTACCGTATTGGTTATTGAAAAATTTTTTGTATTTTTCTAGCAAAGCTTCAAGTTGTTGTACTTTATTCTGGGCAATAGTAAGATCTCTTATTGCAGAATCAAGTTTTATTATCATTGCATTAACATCTTTTGCTCTTTTTAATATCTCGACATGTTCGGTAGATTCATATATCATCTTAGCTATCTGACTCTCCGTCAAATAAGTATTTGTAAGGAAATAATTGAGTCCATTAGCATCAGGATCACGTCCTAGGATTGTACGATACAATCTTTTTATCATTTCTTCGCGGCTTTCCCCGCCAGTATTTGTGGTTGATGTGCCATAATTGTTTGTATTATTACTTTGTAAATTACTATCTTTTGAATTGGTATAATTTGTAGGTGAAGTGGATGAATATGATGAATAACCGTAACTTGTTGTACTATTTGGATACATAAAAAAATTATATCACATATTACAGAGATTGTAAATTTAGTATATTATATAAGGCGAATGTCTAAAATATTTTTTGTTGTTTTAAGTTTATTTTTTATAGTTCTCCTCAATTTAGGTTCGTATATAAATGCATTGAATTTGAACTTTATATCTTCTTATTTATTTAATTATACAGATCAAATAAAGCCTAGGATTGTAGAAGAATTATGTTTTATTAATTTAAAAACAAATACCAATTTGGAAAAAAGTGAAACTAAAATAGTTCAAGAAATTTTATATTTCTTTAAAAAATTAAAGTTTGAATACTCACCTGTTCTTAGCATAATTTTTGATTCTGGTAACTATTACATCACGTCTCCGGATCCACAAATATATCCTGTAAATATCAATGATGATATTGGAAAATTATTCGTATTTTTAATCTCATACGATAAAAATCAAAATTTTGATTTGGGTATAAATAATTTTTACAAAAACTTTCTAAATAACTATCTAAAAAATACTGCTATTGATAATTCTCAAGATTTGTATTTGTGTACCTTCAAGATTGCTCAGATAAACGGACAGCTTGGGTTTACTGTAGAGAAACAAGGAAGATATGGACTGATCGAAAATTGGGATTTTTCTAAAGAAGATAGAAAAAATTATTTAACTTTTTATAAAGATAATTTTGTATTGGAGCTGAATCAAGGAGAAATTTCTGAGATTGAAATAGAAATCAAAAATAACACGGATAAATATTTTTTATTGTTACCAAATTCAGAAAATTTGTTACTCTCGTTTGAAAAAAATTCAAATCTTTTTATTAATAACGTTTGGCTGAATACTCGTACACCAAAAAAGATCGATGAACTTTTTATTAATTCTCAAAATACACAGAAAATATATTTTTCTGTGAAAGCGCCGTTGTTACCAGGTGAATACGAAGAAAATATTAATCTTTTATATAACAATATTGTTGTGGATGAGTTAAAATTTAGATATATAGTAAAAGATTTAGGACGAAAGATTTTACAAGTAAAACCAGGATTAATAAAAACATTTATGTATGAAGAACCAAGCACCACATCAAAAGTTATTCGAGAAATACCTGAAAACACTTATCTAGAATTTTTCGAAAAAGTTGGAAATTTTTATAAAATTAAATATGATGATATTGAAGGATATGTTTCATCTAATCTTGTTATAGTAATTAAACAATAGAAATATGAGAATAATTGAATATTTGTATTTATTGTTTATCCTTATATTTTTACCGGTGTTGGTATCTGCTTTTTTTTATAATCCTAATTTATACTATAAACCAAGCTTTATCGATCAAAATAAATATATATTTGCATTTTTTTATATGGTTGCTATATTAATAGGAATATCATACTATTTTTATAAGAGAAAGAATGTCCGTAGATAAAAAGAAAACAGGACTAGGACGTGGCCTATCATCGTTGATAGGTAATTCTTTGCTTGATTCTGAAACTAGAGGATCAGTTGAGTTTATAGAGATAGATCTTGATGATATAAAACCAAATCCTTATCAGCCCAGGCAATCTATACCAGTTTCTTCGCTAGTTGAACTGGCTGATAGCATAAAAGAACATGGAGTTTTACAGCCGATTCAAGTTATAAGAGACCTTGTAGAACCAGGAAAATATATTGTTGCAGCTGGCGAAAGAAGGGTATCAGCATCTAAATTAGCAGGATTAAAAACAATACCTGCAATCATAAGAGAATATACAAACGAACAATTAGCTGAAATTGCAATTGTAGAAAATGTTCATCGAAAAGATCTAAATCCTATTGAAGAAGGTTATGCCTTTCTGCGGTTAAATGTTGAGTTTAATTATACTTATGAGCTAATAGCGCAAAAAGTAAATAAGACTGTTTCTTATGTAGAAAATAAAATACGACTTACGAAATTACCTAAATTAATACAAAATGCTATTACAACTGGTGAGATTACGGAGATGCATGGAAGGGCACTTTTATCATTAAATGATGAGCAAGCAATGATTGCTGCACTAAAAATTGTTTTACGCAATAATTTGAGTGCAAAAAAAACTGAAGAGTTGGTACACCAAATTAGGTTAGAATCCCAAAAGTCAAAGAATCCTTTACGGGCCTCTAGTCGTATACTTTGGGAACAAAAATATAGCTTTATAAAAGAAGATTTAGAAAAAATATTTGGTTGGAAAGTTAAACTCAAAAAGAGTTCAAATGATGGAGGATCTTTAATAATAAATTTTTCAAATGATGAAGAACTTATCACTATTTTCGAACAACTTAAAAAAGACATCTGATATTGATACAAAGCCAGATTCATCTGTTTCTAAATTTTTGCATAACAAATTAGAAAAATTAGAATGCAAAAAAAATAAAAAAAAAGTAAAGCTCAACAAAAATCAAATTTTAGCTAGTTTTCTTGCTAAAGAACTTGATGCCAAAGAAAATATAGGCTTATTAAATCGTATTACTGTTTCGATTGATCATATGATTATCATGCGAGCACTTTCGTATGTTAAAGATTACCCTGAGGCAAAATCAAAATTTGCTGTTTTTATGTGGTTTTTAAAAAATAAAATGAAAACAAGTTTAAATCAAAATTCTAAGAAGATAAAACAGATTAAACTATTTGGAAAACTATCAAAAAAATCAAGAAGTAATGCTCAAAAAAATATAAAAAATGCTTGAAGTAATTGACAAGCAGATATATAAGGTATAACATAGCAATGCTTTATTATGGAAGAACAAAATCATTTATTTTTAAATGTTGTACTTGGTGTTTGTTTAGTGCTGTTTTTTGCAAGCACCTTGTATGTATTTTCAAAAAAATTTGACAAGATACCATACACAGTACTTCTTTTAATTTTCGGACTGATATTGTCACTTTTTGAAATAGAGATATTAGATACCATCAAATTAACGCCGGGTGCAGTAATGTATATTTATTTACCTATCTTGCTTTTTGAGTCTGCTTTTAACTTTGACTTTACTGAGTTTAAAAAAATTATTGCACCGGCGACTCTCCTTGCTACATTTGGTCTTTTATTGTCTGGGATAGTTATTGCGTTGCCGTTACAGTTTATTTTCAATATTGATATTACAGCTGCATTGCTTTTTGGATTTGTCATATCATCCACCGATCCTATTGCTGTTTTGACTATATTTAAAAATCTTGGTGTACCAAAAAAATTACAGTTATTGGTTGACGCCGAAAGTTTTTTAAATGACGCAACTTCAGTAATTGCATTTAAAATTTTGTCCTCAGTTATTTTGGCAACGAGCGCATCATTTTCAGAATTTGATAGTGCTATTAGTTTTGTACAACTTGCAATTGGTGGTGTTATGATTGGAACTATTTTTGGATATGTTTTTTCATGGCTTATAGCCCCAATAAAAAATGTGGCAGCTGTGGAAATAGTATTGACTCTTATTGTGGCTCATCTTTCGTTTATCGTGGCAGAAGATATATTTGGTGCCTCGGGGATTATATCTGTTTTGCTTACAGGATTAGTTTTAGGTAATTATGGACGCAGAAAAATATCGCCACAAGTAACAAAAAGCATGCATGACACTTGGAATCTTGTAACATTTATTACTATATCTTTAGTATTCACCTTAATTGGTTATGAAATTGATTTGATAAAACTTATCAGTGATTGGCAGTTTGTTGGGATTTTCATCATTATTATGTTGATTGCTAGATCGCTTTCAGTATATATTGTGGGTGGCATTTATAATATCTTCGTTCAAATTAATTCTAAAATACCTTTTTCGTGGCTTCATATAGCAAATTGGGGAGGGCTTAGAGGAGCATTACCTCTTATTGTGATACTATCTCTGCCAGTTGATTATGAATATAGGTCATTGTTTTTAGAATTAACTCTTGCTGCTATTTTGTTTACATTGCTTATCAATTCTTTAACTATAGAGTCATTTATTAGATATTTTAAGATCAACGCTTTAGATATACATAATAAATTAGAGATTTGTCTTGCACAATCAAAGATGCTTTCTGATGTTTATGAGAAGATAAAAGAATTTGGAAAAATTGGGCTTGTTGAAGATAAGCACATTCAAAACTTTGATAAAAAAATAAAAGAGAGAATACAATCTATTTCTCATGATATGCAAAATTTGCTAACTGAAGCATTTCAAGATAATGATGAAAGAGAACAGAAGTTATATGCAGTATTGCAGAGATATTGTTTGAATGTAGAAAAAGCAGTTTATACCGAAATGTTTGAAAATCAGAAAATAAATGAAGTTGTACACAATACTCTTATTGGTTCGATAAATAGACAAATTAATAAATTAGATTACGGCGAAAATATAGTAGAAAAAGTCCGCAAAAAAGATGAATTTCTAGCATCAATTGGTTCTAATAATTTAGAATTATCATTTTGGGATAGGTTTTTGTTCGTAATGGGATTTTTGAAAGGATACGAAAAGATGAAGCAGATGTGTATTTATGCATATCATAAAGCGAGGATACTGGGTGATATATATGTTTTAGAAGAATTAAATCGAATTAAAGATATGCATATTTATCCGGTTGAAGTAGTTAATCGAGTAATTGAGTTTTATTTATTTTTACTTGAAAGAAATACAGAGACGATCAAGAAATTCGAAAAGAATAATCCAGCTTGTGCCGCTGATGTTGATAATCTCATTTTAGAGCATGAGACTGAAAGGATATTAGAACATGATCTGGAAGAATACAAAGAAAAACAAATAATATCATCAAGAGCCATATCAAATATAAAAGTGTAACATATAAATTATGCTTAAGTTTTTATTTAATAAATTTTTCTTTGTAGAATTTGTTGGCATTTTAGGTGCTCTAATGATATTAGGTGCATATTTTTTATTATCTATTAATTATTTATATTCAGATAATGTTGTTTATCAATGTTTAAATATAATTGGTTCTCTACTCTTGCTTGGATATAGTTTTTATAAAAAAGCTTGGGCAAATGCTGGAATAAATTTTATATGGATGGTGATTGGTATATTTGTTTTGATTAATATTATTTTTTGAGTATAAATGCAAAGCCTACTTTTAATAAATTTCATCTGTGTTTATACTGTTTTTTCTTTATTTAGAGTGAGATTTAATTTAGTAATTATGTTATTTAACTGGCGGAGAGGGTGGGATTCGAACCCACGATACTTTCGTATGCCGGTTTTCAAGACCGGTGCCATCAACCACTCGGCCACCTCTCCAAGACAGATATATAATATCATGTAATTTGTTGAGAATAAAGATTTGAATATCTCAAATTGTTCTGATTTCAAAGGGTGTACCACCTAGCGAATAATTGAATACTTCAGCTGCAGTTTTTTCTTTCATACTGTGAACACGAAGAAATAGTTCAACAAAAGGATTATCAAATCCTGATGAACTATGTTTATAGCAAGTTTTCCCCTATCTACAGGAAATCCACCTGTAGCTATGATCCTTCCATACTTATTTCATTTAATTTAACAATTACTCTGTCACCGTCTTTTAATCCCATTTTTTCTAAGTCAGATTTTCTCATTGTGGTTTTGATATTTCCAAATCCATCAGTCCAAGCTACCAGATTATTGGGTATCTCTGGGATCGAATTAATGTCGATATTTTTACCTAATACTGAGTAGTCTTGTTCTATTATATGTGCAATTTTCTCTGCAAAGAAATCGCGTGAGCGAAATTGTGAACCACTGTCAGGACAGATAAACTTCTTTAAATTCAATAATATCTGATTTTACAAATCCAAATGCATATTCACTATAAACATTGATTATCTATACTCCATTTTTTAGTTTGGCATAAAAAATTCCATTATCTCTATTATCTTTTTTAGCTTTTTCTGCATCTCTTCTTGGTGCGGCATTGCCATATATTATCATGCGACCACTTTTATAAGCACACGCATATTGTGCCGTTACAAAACCTATGGCGATAGTATCTAATGGCGGCCTTCGGTAAAATGAAATATTACATCATTTGGATTTTTCAAATGGTTATAGAATTGATTTAGAATTTCTCCATATTCTAGACCACTGATTTTGTAGTCACAAATTATATGTAAAAGAGTATATTTTTAGTTTGAAATTTCATGTTTAAGATTATACATTATTTTGGAAATATATATTTTAAAAAGATGTAATGGTTGGTTTACATAAAAAGCAGATATTTGAATATAGTTATTATTTGATTGTAATAGTTCGTATTTTACAAGATCCATTTATATTATTTTTCCTTTTATTATAATACTTTTATCGATTTTTTCTTGATGCTATAGATGTAGAACTCGCCCATCGTGTAGTAAGCAAGGCACAATATCAGTTTATTGATAAGTGGTTAGATAATTGGTGTTTTGCATTTGAATTTATAATTGGATATTTTTTGTTTCCAGATTATAGTATCTTACTAACATTTCTATTTTTATGGCGTACGGTTGGTACAATTCTTTTTTCTATTTATAAAAAGCGTGAGTTTCTTTTAATTTTTGGAAACTATTTTGAAAATATTTTAATCTGTTTGTTTTGGCATCAAATGTTTTCAAATTTGGATTTAAATCTTATGTTTTTTGTTGGTACATTAATAAAGTTATTGCAAGAATGGTTTATAAATGTAGCTCATCTGTCACTTATGGAGGATATATTGGGGTTTAAAATAAGTTCGTAATATATATGATTCTTTGCAGAAAAACAAAATCTAAATTAAGAACTGATAAAATTTGTCTTTAGTTATAAGAAAACAAATATTTAGTCAATAAAAATTAGGTTTTGGTTAGAGATATCTTATAAAATGATAAACTTTTTGATTAATAGAAATAAATTAGAAATTATCCAATCACATAGATCTGATATGCATGAAAACGTTGCAAAACATTAATCAAATAAATGTAAATTCAAAATTAATCAGTACAATATTAAAATATTTTTACTGATTTTATAGCTGTTTGAGACATCTTAGGAGTATTTTATATTATATATATTATACAGATCTTAGTTTGAGTAATTTTTAATTTTTTGCAACTATTTCACCGTCACACTTTTTGCCAGATTTCTAGGTTTATCAATTGGATTACCTCGTTTTAGCGCGATATAATAAGTCAATATTTGACCAATAATAGTTGATAATATAGAAAATATTACTTCATCATCTGTATCTATAAATATTGTGTTATCTTGACCTTGCCAATCTTTATTATTTGTTATTTTAATAACAATTGCTCCTCTTGCTTCTACTTCTTTGGTATTAGAAAAAATTGCAGGATTGGATGTTGGCATTATTGATAAAACAACAGTTCCGTTTTCTATAAGAGCAATAGTACCATGTTTTAATTCTCCACCCATCATACCTTCGGCATGGATATAACAAATTTCTTTGATTTTTAATGCTATTTCCCTAGCTATTGGATATCCTATACCACGACCTAGTATGTAAAGATCTTTTACATTGTATATTTTTTCCGCAATTTGAATTATTTTATCTTTATTTATAAATAAATTTTGTACTTGATTAGATATAGTGTTTATATCTATGTCTAGTCCAAGGGTATGTGTAGTATACAAAAGTAAAATTACTTGATTAATAAATGTTTTTGTTGCAGCGACGCATACTTCTTGTCCTGCATAGATATTTAGTGATACTTCTGACATGCGTTGAATAGTAGAATAAGGTACGTTTACGATAGAAAGAATTTTTGCTCCTTTGTTTTTAGCATATTTCAACGCTTCTATTACATCCATTGTTTCTCCAGATTGGGAGATCGCTATCACGACACTTTGATCATCCAGCCCTACATAATTATCAAACTCGGATGCAATCAGAGTTTGAGCATTTATACCTACTTTATGAAATAAATACACACCAAATAAAGATGCATGATAACTAGAGCCTGCAGCAACAAATGTTACCTTTTTGTGTGATTTAATAATTTTGATAAATTTATCTAGATTTTCTTTTTGTTCATTTTGCAAACTGAAAATAAGTCTATTTATCACCGTAGGTTCTTCCATTATTTCTTTTATCATGAAATGATCATATTCTTGTTTGTCTTCTGTGCTTTGTGTCCATCCAAGTTGCTGTATTTTTTTTGTTATTTTATTACCATTTTTGTCATAAAATTGATAATCAGAGTCCGATACTATCGCAAATTCATCGTTTTCAAAAAAGATACAATTATTTGTAGTGTCAGAAAAAGCATAAATATCAGAGGCTAAATAATATGTTCCATCGCCAGTTCCTAATACCAAAGGCGAATCTCTTTTGATAGCATAGATATTATTGTCGCCGTGAATCATCATTACAATAGCAAATTCTCCATGCACATCTTTAAAAAATTCGACAATCGCTGAACACACATCCATATTTTTTAGTTTTTCTTCAAAATAATGGGCTATCACTTCCGAGTCAGTTTCACTTGTGAATATATGACCTTTTTTTTGCAAGTCAAACTTTAGTTCTTGATAATTTTCTATTATTCCATTGTGGACTATTGCTATTTTTTTATCACAAGATAAATGAGGATGTGCGTTTTTCTCAGTTACACCACCATGCGTGGCCCAACGTGTGTGACAAATTATTTTATTTGTAAAATGTTCTTTATTTGGTATTATTACCTCACCAACATGTCTCTCCAAATCTCCATCATAATAATATCCAAATGAGTCATATCCTCTGTATTCTAGTTTTTTCAATCTTTGTAAAGAGTTTTTAACACTAAATTTATTTTTTGATATTATTCCTACTATTCCACACATAATTATTTTTATTTAATAATATCTTTTATAACAATCTCACCCGGACGTGTGGTAGTATTTGGCCACATTTTTCTGCCTGGATAAATCGAGGTATTAATACCAGTGTGGACTCCATCTGCTATTATTGTACCTAGTTTTTTACGATTTGTATCTATGAGTTGATCTTTTACTTCTGAAAAAATATTTTTCTCATCATGTCTAAGATTTGCCGTGACCGTCCCTGCGCCCAAATTGACAAAATCACCAAGTATACTATCACCTACATATGAAAGATGAGCAACATTTGTATTATCACCGATTATTGAGTTTTTGATTTCTACCGCGTTACCTATCTTGCAATTGTTACCAATGCTTGTATATCCTCTGATATAGCAGTTTGGACCTATAATACAGTTGTCGCCTATTACTACGTTTCCTTCAATATATGCACCCGATTTGATAATGCTGTTTTGACCTAAAACTATCTTGCCTTTGATTGTGGCACCAGGTTCTATTTGACCTTGGATATCGTTTTCTATATTTGAAATTAAAAATTCATTTATTCTAAGCAGATTCCATGGATAAGTCACAGGAAACCAAGTCTCAATCTTTTGATAATATACTTCATCGTGTTTTATTAGTTTATTAATAAGACTAATAATTTCGTATTCTCCCCTTTCTGATAATTCAAGATCAAATTCAAAAATTTTCTTGTCTAATATGTACACACCTGTATTAGCGAGGCCTGGGTCGTATTCGGGTGGTTTTTCATATATTTTTATAATTTTGCCACTATCATCATAAATTATTTTTCCATACTGTGATATATTTTCTACTTCGTGTACTAATATTGAATATCTATATTTGTCTATATTATTTATCAAATCTGGTCCATAAAAATCATCCCCATTGATTACTACAAATTTATCTTTAATCAAATCTTTACATCTAAATATTGCATCACCCGTACCCTTAGGTTCATCTTGTTCTACAAATTTGATATTGTAATTTGAATAATTTATATTGATAAAATTTTTGATTTGATCACCATGATAATTAATTATCAAAATAATTTCATTAAAATAATCTTTTATGTTATCTAAAAGGTGACCAAGCATGGGTTTATTTGCTATTTTCAAAAGTGGCTTTGGTTTTGTAATAGTCAGTGGATAAGTACGCGTAGATTTTCCTCCGCAGAGGATGATCGCTTGTGAAGACATGGTAAGATAGTATAGCAAAATAATTTATTATTTTATAATATTTATAATATAAATTATTAAAGCATATATAATCAAAAAAAATAAGTAGGCGTCGTTTTTTGCGGTTCGCGTTTGCTGGTGTTCAGTTTCTATTATCTGCTTGTGTAAGTGATGATAGAACAACAAATATTACACAAGGCGCAGATAATACTTTAATAGTCCCTATAAACAATATATGTGCGGCAGCTGGAGCTCAACCCGAATTTGGAGGAGGACATGTCAAGGAAGTATTTAGATTAACAAAAACATATGATATAGATCGTGGTGTTATCGAGAAAGCTCTCCTTCGTTTTTTTATTAACAGTGCAATTGGTGATGATGGAGAAACCGAAAATGTTGTTCAACTAATAATGGAAATGTACGATAATCGTATTGCTGATCCTTTGATGGCTGCAGTGCTATTTAAACATGAAACAGGACAGCAAGGGATTAAGCGAGATCCAAATTGGCAAGGAATCAAGAAAAATCCTTTTAACATTATGGAGGGAGCTTATTGTACTAACGAAACTACCACCCCACCAAATTGAAGAAAATATTCAGCATTTGAAACTTGGACGGCAGGAATGGCAAGCGGTTTAGCAAATCATATTGCAATAGCACATGTCTTGATAAAAGAAGGACTTATTCTTGCTGAAACTCCGCAGGCGGATGTATATAGAAATATACTTGCAGTACATTTTTACGGTAGACGACATCGTGATTTGACTTCGGAAGAAAAGAAAGCAATAGAAGATTTTTTAAAGTATAAAGAAAGATTTGTTGAGGCAGTAAGACAAAAAAATTGGGATGCAATAGAACAAGGGACGTTTTAATTAAACTTGTATATGCATTACATTAAGTTTATGACTAAAAAATGTAATCGGTAGTGCTAGCTATCTAGTATTTCCTTTATATGTATATATTGTCTCATTACTTATCCTCTTTTGGCTATAGTCGTATTTCAACATGAAAGCAATATGGGTAATGACTCGAACTGGATAGGAAATCCTAATGAACCACCAAATAATAAGCGTGGTGGATCACCAAATAATCCTGGTAATTTATTAGAAGGTGTTTATTGTCAAAGTGATGTTGTATCTGATGAAGTATGGGAACATAAATATGCTGCATTTAGAGCATGGCCAGGTGGATTTCTAGCTTTTTTCATAAATTTTCTTGCAATTGCTGAAAGAAATATTGGGCATGAAAAATTGAGAAATATTGGTATCAATGAATATTATAAATTAATTTTGTCCGTACACGTAGGAAAAGTTCCAGAGTCCGATTGGGTTCTAGAAACCCTAAACACATATTGGCGTTATCGTCAAACAGGTAGGCGTTTTTGAATTTTTTATAGTAATTTATATTTTTATCGTTATAACATTGCAAATACTTAAGAGTATGAAAGATCAAAGAAATATTCTAAAAATATACTTATTAAAAAATATTGAGTTGTGTTTTTAATAATTTCATGTAATAATACTTATGAAAGCTGAATAACCAGACTCTCAACGGGTCATTCAGAGAGACATTGGAAAATTAACTGAAATATTAGAAGAATTTGGGAATAAGACGCTTTCAAATACTGACAGATTCTTAGAGGCTGTTGGTAAATTGATGAAATTTTTAGAACTAGAAAACAAACTACAAAAAACATCAAAATAGTGGTGAATAAAATTCTTGACATTAAATGATCATTACATTATAATATTCTATTTCATTTAGTGTCGGAATTTTATTTAATATAATTATTACAGTTGATTGCAATTTTTTCATTATTAATTTTTGTTTTTCGAACAAAGTATTCTCTGATTACATTATCTAAATTACCTTCCATTATATTATCCAAGTCATACCAAGTTTTATTTATTCGGTGATCTGTTAGTCTATTTTGTGGAAAATTATAAGTTTTTATTTTATCAGATCTATCCCCTGTTTTTATTGCTGATTTTCTGATATTTGATATTTCGCCTTGTTGTTTTTCAAGTTCCATTTGATATAGTCTGGCTCTAAGCACTGACATTGCTGATTCTTTGTTTTTATGCTGATCTTTGGTGTCCTGACATGTAACTATAAGACCAGTGGGTAGGTGTGTGATGCGTACTGCTGAATCAGTAGTATTAACGCTCTGTCCGCCATGTCCTGCAGACCTAAACACATCAATACGTATGTCCTCTGGTTTTATGACAATCTCGATATCATCAATTTCTGGCATTACTACTACACTAGCAGCAGAAGTGTGAATTCGTCCATTACTCTCAGTGACAGGTATTCTTTGTACTCTGTGTACCCCTGATTCACCTTTGAGCATTTTATAAGCGCCTTTGCCAATTATTTTTGCTATTATTTCTTTTATTCCACCAGTGTCGGATTCTGATATGCTAAGTACCTGTACAGTCCAACCCTTCGAATTAGCATATCTATTGTACATACGAAAAAGATCAGCAGCAAAAAGCGCAGCCTCTTCACCACCTGTACCTGCTCGTATCTCTAAAATAACATTTTTTTCATCATTTGGATCTGGTGGTAGAAGTAAAAGTTGTACATTTTGTTTTAATTTTTCTAGTTTAGGATATAAATTTTTATTTTCAGTAGAAGCAAGATCTGCTAGTTCAGGATCGTCTTTTAGTTCTTCATTTTGTTCAATTTGCCTCTGTATGTTCAAAATTTCTTCGTAAGTTTCAATAGTTTCTTTTAATCTATTGTATTCTGAGATAATAGATTTTGACTCTTGAGAATTAAAATCTGTAATATCTAATATTTTAGAATTTAATTCATCAAACTTACTACGCAAAGAAGATATATCAATATCTTCAAAATTCATATATTTTTTATAATTCTATTTTTTCGATTTTTTAGCAACAATATCACTAAGTGATGGCTTTTCACGTGCAATGACACCAACTTTGTTTGCTAATCTCTGCTGCTTTGCTTCTTGGATTTGCTTAATTTTTTCTTGTAGCTCTTTGGCCTTTGTCATTTTCTCGGTAAATGCAGATACTCGTGCATCTTTTTGTGTTCCTTGATCTACTTTTTCACCTCGATAAACAGGATGACAATTGGCGCAAGTACCAACTGTATAATCATGTTCGAGAGTAGATTCTACTGTATAAGTACTACCACATGATGAACAAGTAATATTTATAGTATATGTTTTTGGGTGTATATTTGCTTTCATAATTTTTGTGTATTATACCTATAAATTGTAATTTGTAAAATCCTTCATTATTTTGCGTTATGTTTTACTATTATTACATCACCATCTTTTACTTCATAGTCTTTTCCTTCTTGTCTTACTTTGCCCATTTCTCGTGCTTTATTCCATGATCCAGCAGTTACAAAATCATCATAAGATACACATTCTAAACATATAAAATTCTTTTCAAAATCTGTATGTATGACTCCTGCGGCTTGTGGTGCTTTTGTGCCCTTTTTTATAGTCCAAGCACGGGTTTCTTTCTCTCCAGTTGTAAAAAATGTTATCAAACCAAGCATCTGATAACACATACGTGCAATCTTATCTATTCCTGATTCTGTAATACCAAAAGTATTGAGATAATCATATTGTTCATCTTCGGATAAAGAAACTATCTCTGATTCTAATTTGACACTTATAGCAACAACATGATCATCAGCAGATAAATCTAACTTATTTCTTAATTCCTGCTCTGTAATAGTTAGATCTTTTTCATCTACATTAGCTACATATAAAATAGTTTTATTAGTAAGTAAATGTAAATCAGAGATATCAAATTCGTTGTGCGCTTTTGTAAAAATATTCGCGAGATATCCATTGTTTAGATGCTGATATAATTTCTCTAAATAATCTAAATATTCACTTAGTTTGTTATCTTTATTTGATTTTAGTTTTGCTTTTATGTCTGTTATTCGTTTTGACAATGTTTCAATATCTTTCAAAATTAATTCTTGATTAATGATTTTTATATCTTCTGCTGGATGTATTCTATTTTCGACATGAATTATATTTGGATCTTCAAAAAGTCTTACTAGATGAATTATCATATCTACTTCTCTGATATGACTTAAAAACTGATTTCCTAGTCCTTCGCCCTCAGAAGCACCTTTGACAAGACCGGCAATATCCCAAAATTCTATTGCAGTCGGTATAGTCTCTGTAGAATTTGAAAGTTCTGATAATGTTTTTAATCTAGGATCTTTGATCGGTACAACACCGATATTTGGTTCAATTGTCGCAAATGGATAGTTTGCAGCTAGAGCATTTAATCTTGTTATTGTATTAAATAAAGTTGATTTGCCGACATTGGGTAAACCTACGATTCCTACAGATAATTTTGATGCCATAATCTGTATGATAATAACACAATGATTGTTTTGTCTATATATTTTCGCTTACAGAAAAAATACGATCTAAGGTTTGTCTATATTCTTTCGAATTTTCATCTAACAATTCAGGATAACCTTTGTCATACAGGTACAGTTGATGAGGATGTAATCTGAAAGTTTTAAGTTTGTTTTTATAAAAAATCAGTTCAAGAAAAATTCCTTGCCTCGTCTCTATACTCCACATCTGATCAAAAATATAATTTCCTACACCATAAAAAACTGGCTTATCACCAATAAATTCGATCTCTTGTACCCAGTGAACATGATCACCCAGAATAATATCTACACCATTTTCAATTAGTAACTTAGCTAAAGTCTTTTGATAAGGTAAAGCATCCGCTACATACTCACGTCCACCCCAGTGCATGACTGCGATTACAAAATCTGGATTTAAAGCCTTAGCGTCATTAATATATTTTTTTATTCTATCTACATTCGGTTCATATTTGATAGTACGCCCTTGAGAATCTATTATCCAATCAGAGATATTCGCTGTGCCTGCAGTATTTTCATCTGCCCATTGATTACGTCCAGGAGTGTCATTGAATGCTATAAAAGCAAGTCTTAGACCATTTTTCTCTATTAAAACTGGTTTTGCGGCATCTTCACGTCCGAGCAATGATGCACCATTGTATAAGATGTTGTTCTGACTTAACAATTCTTGAGTGCGTTTTAATCCATCTACTCCTCCGTCCATGATATGATTTGCCGCAAGAGAAAAATAATCATAACCAGCATAAACTACTGCATCGATAAATTTTTCATTGCCGACAAATTGTACACAGCTTCCGCAAGTAGCTCCATTTCCTTCACCTAAGACTGGTGCTTCAAAAGTCCCTGTTAAAATATAAGCTTTAGATAAAATACTTTTTGTGCCTTCAAAAAGTTTAGTATAATCGCCATTGTGTAATCTTCTTGTGAAAGTTTCAACCCCACGTCCTGGTATCACAGAACCAGTATGAATAAGAATATTTAAGCCACTATGTGAATAGTTTGTCTGATCATCAGTTTTTTCAGGTGATATTTTTATCTCTGTATGTGAAAGTAGATATTCACTCTCTGTTTTCTCTTTATCAAAAAGAAAATGATTTTCGAAAGATAATGCTTTAACTCGAATATCCAAATCATCAATATTTAATATTCCCATAACATCATTATTTTTTCGTATAGCATTATAAAAATCATCAATGTTGTCGAAATATGTTAGATTTAATGAAATGTTAAGTTTTTCTAATATTTGTGTAAGTACTTGCTTGTCTTTTTGCAAAGCGTACAATTCTTTTAGATTTTTTAATTCTTCAATATTTATATTATTTCTATAGTTTTTTAGATTTGTAATAGGTACGAAATAATGAGTAAATTTATACTCATATTTAGTTTCTTTTTCTATGATATAATTTTGCACATTTATTGACGAGCCAGATTCTGAACTTTTATTTTTATTCTCTGAGTAATAAAAAAAGTAGATTATCGTACTGATTAACGAAATAATTATAAGTGGAATAACGAAATATATTAATCTGTTTTTCTTCTTTTCATTGTAATAATAAAGCTTCATTCGTACCTTACTAATCTAGAATTTTCTTTTATACAATTTACAACGTCATATATAAATCCTTTTAGATAAGTACTTTCTTTATTTTCAAAAGCTGGAGCGAGCATCTGTATCCTACCTATCTCACCAAATGGACTTATCACTGATTTTTCACCAGAAAAATAAATCAAAAAATCTTCATCATTGTGGATATCAAGAATAGAATGGGATCTTTTGACAAAACAAAGGTTTGTCCAACCGTTTTCATTTAATTTAAATACTGCCGGATATTCTTCTTCATCTACTTCTAACATGGCTGACTCATTTGGCGTACGACCACGTATGCGATACAGACCACTGGGAAATTGTTCTATAACCTGTTGGTCGTAGTTATAAAGATTTCGAAAAATAATCTGACTTGCATTTATATTTGGATTGTTGTGAAAATTATATTCTAATTTATCATTAGTTCTAATAAATTGACAAATTCCATCATTTATCCATTCTTGTTCTTCGGGTTTCATAAGTACTATATCATCTTCAAAATTGTGTTTTAATAATACCAGTATATGCCACATCAATATTGGGACAATCTTATACCTTCTTTGTAGATAGCTTGTATAAGACATTGACGCAGTTTGACGAGCGTTTATTTCTATTGTGAATATTTCATTTGTGCCTTGATCTATTACAAAATCCACTCCAAATCCTCCAAAAAATCCTAAATCTCTAATTTTTTCACCTATAATCATAGTTTGATATATAAGTTCTTTTTTAGTTTTATCATCTAGATGTCTACAACTAAAGTCATTTCCTACAGTGCCACCACGTGATGCTGTAAATCCAGCAACTCCAGTTATCTGTTCTGAGATTCCACCTACTACTACTCCGTATGGTGTTACAACTGCATTTGTTGTATATGATGGTCCGATGATTCTTTGAGATATTTTAACGGTGCGTTTTGGATACTTAGCTTTTATCAAATCAAATTCATCTTTATTATCAACAAAAAATGTTGAATTTCCTGTGTGACCAAACATAAACTGAATAACAATATTAGTACCAAGTTGAGAGACCACAATATTATAGTCAGAGTCTTCTAATCTATCGTAGATTAAATATTTTGGAAATAATATTCCTTTAGTATTTGAAAACAGATTAACAATATTGATTTTATTTTCTATTTCTTTTTGTAGTTTATATGGAACATTTAGCAAATTATAATTAAAAGATTGTGCACTAGATTCAATTTCCGAAGAATTTTTAAAAACAATTACGTTTGATTCAGTGTTATCTAAAAATTTAATATAATCCTTGACATCTGATAATGCTAGTAATTTTTCCGTGCTATTTGAATATGGAGTAATAAAATTTTTAATATTTACACCTTCATTGGCTATAGAAAACGCGATCTGACTATTATCAGAATAAATAATGTGAAAACTAGGCAAGAGATCTTCTATACCGCACGCTCTTTCAGGATCCGAGGTAATATAAAAAATTTGTTTCATGTATGTATTTTATTACTTTTGTTCTAAATCTTCATCATCAAAACTGGTTACAGGATTATAATAGCTATAGAAAAGTTCGATTAATTCTTTTGTATTGAGTTGCTTTGAACCCAATCCTATCCTGGATAAAAGTCTCATGATAGAATCACGTTTGGGTATGAGACTCATGTAAGCTTTATCTACCAGCTCTTGCGCATTTGGTATCTCAACTATTCTTTTCCTCCCCAAAATCAGATCGACAAACTTTTGAAATGGATTTAGTTGATCGGCAGTAAGCACACCTGAACGATGTAATAAAACCACAAAAAATCTTTTTTGTAAAATATTATTTTGAACAACAAGAGTTTTTACAAATTCGATATAATATCTCATTTGCTTTCTTAATTCTTGCGATTGTAGCCTTTTATAGTTTTCTTCAAGATATTTGAGATATCTTCGCATATTGATAGGTTCTGTATGCACAACTATTTGTAATTCAAAATTAAGTGCATTTATCAAATCAGCAAAAGCCGCAATTTTTGCTTGCTGTTCGTATGAAGACATTAATTGAAAATTAACTGCGGTAGTTTCGATCACCATCGCAACATCGCCATTTTTTAATAACACTATATCGTCAAAAATATCATATATATCTAGATGATCTTGTGTGGCTGCTGTTACTTTTTGTTTATCAGGATCACTAAAAAAGAAATCATAAAGAGGTCTAAAAAAATTTGATACTACATCTTTTTTAATATTTTCAGGTGATAAATTCGCCATGCTAGATTAAACATTAAATATTAACAATTTTGGTGAAATTACTCTGTTTTTAACATTCACGCCAAAATTCGCAATATTTCTGTTCATGTAATATATGTTTATAAAATAAATACCTGGATTCAAAGAAGAATAAGAATAAAATATGCCTTTCTGATCAGACTTTGTTCGATTTATTACTTCATTGTTTTGATTACGAATCACTATATCTGCACCAGCTATAGGTGTACCATCCAAAAGACATAAAACTCCATTTACTGTATTTGGAACATTTATCAAATTATTTTCCATAGGTATATTGATAACTACTGGCAAGGTTTCAAAATCATACACTTGCAAATCTCTTATATATTGATTACGAAGTGCTGGGGTTATCTGATAGCATTGATTTGTAGCGTTGTTTACATTCGGGCTACTTGTCGAACCAATTGCATTTGATGAGGTATTGCTCTGATTTGTATATGAATTTGTTTGTACCTGCACATATACATTATTGTTATCAAAATGAGATTGTGTCTGAGGATTCTGGCTTATATCTTGGGTTATATATTGATCAGAAGAATTAGAATGTGTTGTAGTATTCACAAAATTGATATTAGTTTCATCTGTTTTATATGAACTTTCTGTTCTTAGATATTCTGGTTGTTGTAATTGATTTGAAAATTTATTTGAATGTGTTTCCTGAATATTTTGAGATGTACTCGTTTGTTGATCTATCTGATTTGATTGATTCAATTTTTGATTTTGAGAAATAACTATATCAACTAAAGTATCATCACTAGTTTTTGATTTCATAGCATTAAATTTGTGTTGAGCGCTCAATACTGTAGCGTTGGTATTATTCATAGATATATCAACCAACTTATCAATCATTGAATCAGTTTGAGAAAGTATATTGTTTTTGCTTCTAGTAGGTTCTTGGGCATTAAAATTTAAATTAGGTTTGATTGAATTAGAATCAGATTCTATCTTAAATAAAGATGGATCGTATTCACCATCAAATACATCAGAATTTGTATTTTGTTTTTGAGCTTTTTCTTCCGCTTCTTTTCTTTTTCTTTCTAGATATTCTCCGTGATCTGCAGGAAAAATATTTACGGGTACGGGATCAACCGGATCATAATTAAGTTCAATCTGATTAAAAAGTTTACTACCTTGATATACCTCTATATGATATCTTCCTTTTGGATATTCTAATTTCGTTTGAAAATCGCCGCTACTGCCAGTATTCATTTCTTCCAATTCAACGTTGTCTTTAATTAATAATACCACTGCGTCTTTTACTGGTTTAGCTTCATTATCTTCGACAGTACCAAATATATAACTTTTGAACTCTACTTTTTCCTCATTTTGCTTATTTTCTTTAGTAATATATTTAACCTTTGGTTTTTGTACTAGACTTTGTAATGGTTGTCCCGTTAAATTGTTTAAATTGACATTATTAAAAATTGATCCTGAATTAATATTGGATGAATTTTGTACGGTCATATTGTTAATATTTACTTGAGTTTGTAAAAGCTCTTGTTCAGCTAAATCTAAATTTGTTGGTTGAGAATTTGCACTATTTTGTTGTAGAAGAAACTCTTCGTCTTTTCCCTCTAGTGGATCATAACCGTATTGATAAATACGAGCCTTTTCTGCAGCTGATTTAAGATAAAATCCTTTTTTATGCCATACACGTCTTTGAGGAGAAACCATAGCCTCTAAGTAATGTGATAAAAATACTTCAAAAGGTTCACCATTAAACGGTACAAATATAACAATAACAGCCATAATTCCGATAACAAGAGGAATATATATGTTATATGGTGATGGTAGTAATAAAAATAATCCAATACATATAAAACCCACTATAGCAGCAGTAATGAACTGTCTTACTGTGAATAAATCAAATAATTTTAACTCTACTTGCATTATATTTTGTGGGACAGGTCTAACACCATAAGTTGCCATGCTATTTAGTGTACAATTACTAATATTTTAATACAAGATTAAGAAAGTCTTCATCGCTTAAGGTGCTATTGTGTAGATTTACATCTTTCTTCAATGGAAAAAACAGATTTAAAATATAAGGATCAGTACATTTTGATATACCAGCAGGAGTGTATGTTTTATTTACAAATTGAGAAACATCCAGTATCGGATCCCAGTTACAATATATATTTATAATCCTTAATTTATCATTATCAATCCTTGATGTAATATTTCCATTTTCAATTTTCCAATCATTAGGAAAATCTCCTTGTACAAAATAAACATTTCTAACCGAATCTGACAAATAAAATCTCTTTAAATAATTAAATATCATAAAAGCTCCCATCGAATGTCCAACTAAAACCTCAGGCTGAAAGTCTATTATCATATCATGTAATTTTTCTAATACTTGAATACTGATAGCCTTTTCTTTTTCATATCTATAAATTTTTAAAGCTGACTTGATGTCAAATATACTTTCTTTTTCTGTTAATATATCCTTTACGTTAGCGTACCAAACAAAAAATTTTGCCCATCCTTCTTAGATTAATTCTTCAAATGCAGGAAAACCAATATCAAATTTCCTTTTTTCCAACTTATCATACATTTTCAAAGCTTCCAAAATACTAAAAAGTAGGTCCATCCCAAAACCATGGCACTAATAAAATTTTTTTTCTTTCTATCCTTGTAGTTCATATTTTCTTTCATAATCATTTAGTATTTGTTTTATTTCATCTAGCGTATTTACACGTACGAGTAAGTTTCTAAGTTCTTTTGCGTGGGGTAATCCAGAAAAATACCATCCAAGATGCTTTCTCATCTGTATAATACCATGTTCTCCTTTATATCTAAAACAAAGATCCGCATGTCTAATTGCATAATTTTTTAATTCTTTAAAACTATATTTGTATTCGCTTAGTTCTTTTTCTACTTCCATCCAAGGTATTGATTCGTAAGGTACATCAATATATTTTTGTACAAAATCTTTTAATTTATCGATAAATTTTTTACTAAATACTTTCGGATTACCAAAACTACCACGCCCTATCATAACTCCATCAACTTTGTATTTTATAAATTTTTCAAATGCTTGATAAAGAGTTTTTACATCACCAGAACCAAATATTTTTACTCTATCAAATGAGTATTTATATGATTCTCTTACTAAATTGACAAATTCACTAATCCTGTCCCAATTAGCCTGACCTGTGTACATCTGTTTTAATGTACGACCATGAATTGCTATAGCTTTTGCTCCTGCTTCTATCATCTTTATCCCATGAGTAAATATGTCTGTATCATTTAAGACACCAAGCCTCATTTTACAACTAATTTCGATTTCCTGATCAATATTTGGATCAATCTGTCTTAATTCGTCATTTGCACCTTTGATAATACTTTGCACGATTTTATAAGCTTTATCTGTAGCATTCATCAGTGCACAACCACTTCCTTTATCTAATACATTATGAGCTGGACATCCCATGTTTATATCTATAGCTAGGTAACCCATTCGCACAACCATACGAGTTGCTTCATAAAAATCATCCGGTTCACTACCAAATAATTGAACTATGGTTTGGCAATTTGATGTAAATTCTAAATCTTTCAATGCTTTTGGATTTTGATAAATAATGCTTTTTACATTGACAAACTCAGTATATGTCAATGGCACTCCACCTTCTTCTGCTATGATTTCTCTAAATGCCCTGTCTGTAATGCCATCCATTGGTGGACACAACACCAATGGATAGTCTAAATTATTCCAAGAAAATATATTCATCTTTATTCCCTTAAAAAAGAAGGATCAATTCTTGGCACATAAACTGGTTTCCAAGCTTTCTTTTTCTTTGATTCTACGATTTCATCCACTATCCCATATTCTAGTGCTTCCTTTGCATTTAACCAATAATCTCTCTCTATATGCTTACGTATCAGCTCTTCTTTTTGTCCAGTAAACTGTTGTAAGTATTTAATCATTAGTTCTTTTGTTCTCAACCCTTGTAAAGCAGTAATTTCAATATCAGAAATCTGTCCTTGAACTCCAGTAAGTGGTTGATGAATCATAACTTCTACGTTTGGTGTTGCAAACCTTTTACCTTTGGTACCTGCTGCAAGCAAAAAAGCCCCCATAGACGCACACATACCGATACCAACAGTTACGACATCACATGAGACCGATTGCATAGCATCAAATATAGCTAAGCCTTCTGTTACACTTCCACCAGGACTATTTATGTAAAGATAAATATCTTTTTTAGGATCTTCTTTTTCTAAAAACAAAATCTGTGCCACAATCAATCCACCAAGACCAGAATGAATTGGACCATTGATGATTACTATACGATCCTTTAAAAGTCTTGAATAAATATCATAAGCACGCTCACCACGATTTGTGTTTTCTATTACTGTAGGAACTAAATAACCCAAATTTATATCTTTTTTTACATTTTTCTTTTTCATAACCATGGACCATGGATATTTTAGTACGAATTTATAAAAAGTGCTAGCAGATAAATTTATTATTTGCCAAGTTTTGTAAGATATTTATTACATAGTAAAATACATTTTATGATAATAAAACAACTAATTGATTTAGAATTAAAAGATAATATTACATTTAGAATTAAAAATCTTCTAGTAGATTATATCAAAGTAAATGCAGGTACAAATCAAAATTATGATGAAAATGAAATAAATGTCTATTTCAATCAAGACAAAAATAAAAAAACAGACATTAGTACTACCATATCCTTCAAACTTACAAAGATTTTTAAAAAATCACCAATATTAATAGCACAAGAAATCGAATCATTTTTGCAAAATCATGGTTTCAATGCATCAGCAGAAAATGGATATGTAAATATAAGCTTGGATATTAATAATGTTTATGATGAGCTAATAAATCTTCAAAACAATCTTTTTTCCGCAAAGCCAATGTTTGATATTGGAAAGAATAAAAAAGTATTTGTCGAGTTTTGTTCACCTAATGCATTCAAGTCCCTAACAGTAGGACATCTCAGAAATACTATAACAGGTCATGCGCTAGCACGTATGATAGAAAATCTTGGTTTTAATGTGGTTAGGATGAATTATTATTCTGATATGGGTTTACATATTGCAAAAACTATATGGGCTTTAAAACAAGAAAGTATAGACGTAGAATCAGAAGAAATCGCACGCTTGAATGAAAAAGACAAAATGAAACTTATTTTACAATTGTACGTAAAAGGTAACGATGCTTATGGTAAAGATGAAAATATAAAAAAAGAAATTGATGAATTAAACTATATAATATACAAAAAAATAGATCCAGAAATAAATAAAATTTTTGATATTTTATTATCTTGGAGTCTTGATCATATTGTTAATTTTCTTAAATTTTTGAATATTGATGAATTTGATAAACACTATAGTGAATCAAAGGCGGCAAAAGATGCGTATGAGCTTATTTCTCAGTTTATTGGCCATATTTTTATAGATGATCAAGGTTCAATCATTTATCGAGATTCGAATGGAATAACGCAAGTTTACATAAATTCACGTGGTATACCTACTTATGGTGCTAAGGATTTTAGTCTTGCACGAATGAAAGTTAACGAATTTGGTGTACCCGAATTTTCAATAGTTTTGACATCAGTTGAGCAAAACGACTACTTCAAAAATCTCATAGAAGCTATAAACAAAGCTTTTAAAGAATTGAATGGTAAATACCATCACATAGGATATGGTTGGGTACTAGGCCCAGATGGTAAAAAAACAAGTACAAGACTAGGAAACGCCAAAGGTGCCTATGATCTAATTTATGAAGCTATAGAAGAAGCTAAAAAGAAAATGGCTGAGTCAAAAACATATACAGCAGAAGAAATTGAAAAAATAAGCTATATTGTTGGTGTTGGAGGACTTAAATTCTTTTTCTTATCACACGAGCTACAAAATAATCTTGTATTTAATCCCAAAATTTTCTTGGCTCTTGATGGATTTTCTGGTCCTTATATACTTTATAGCTTTGTTAGGGCAAAAAATATAATATCAAATGCTCAGAATTTTTCTGATAAAATAGAAAATTTAGAATTCACAGAAAGTGAATCTGATCTTTTAAAAAAACTTTACCAGTTTACTGATGTCGTATTTGAATCTACAAAAAACTTAGAACCGCATCGAATCGCAAGATATCTTTATGATATAGCAGTTTTGTTTAACGAATTCTATAAAAATAATCGCGTTATAGATGAGGAGAAAGTAAACATCACACGCCTTAATATTGTTAAAATATACGTGAAGATCGTAGAAAAAGGATTGTTTTTGTTAGGGATTGATACTATAGACAAAATGTAAAAATTTTTATTTATCATTTCTATAGCCAGATATGCCTATACAGATCCCCATAGCCGACATAAGAGACACTATAGAGCTACCTCCTAATGAGATAAAAGGTAATGTCTGACCAGTCATTGGCGTAAGTCCAATGTTAGATCCAATGTGTAAAAAAGCTTGTACAATAATCCAAATAGAAACTCCCACCAAGATAATTTTGTATTTAATATTGTCTATTTGATTAGCAATAGTTAACATTCTAAAAGCGATAAAAAATAAAAGAAGCAAAATAAATATAACCACTATAAATCCATGTTCTTCTGCCATGATACAAAATACACTATCATCACTAGATGATGTTTTGGGCAGAAAGTATTTTCCAATGGATTTCCCAGCACCTACACCGAAGAGTCCTCCACTTCCACATGTAATCAAGGCATTATGAAAATGATATGAACAATCAGGATTATTGGGACAATCTAAAAGCCGACTATTTCCTGTAGTGATATATTCGTACCATACTGCGATACGATCCATACGATAGGCGAATAAATTTATAAACAAAATGCTTCCCAAAATACCTAAAACCAAAAAGAAAATAATAACGAAAATTTTCCATCTATTTAAAGGTGAAACAAAATATATAGCAATAAGAATTGAAAATAACACTATTGATGTCCCAAGATTTGTATTACCAACTAAAACGAGTATGATAGATAGAACTATTAGTACCAAAATTTTAAATTCTTTAGATCTTAAATAATCTTTTAATGAATAATATTTTTCAATTTTGCTTAATGCTTTAGCTCCTAATAATATTAAAAATAGTTTAAGAAAATCAGAGGGTTGGAATTGGATGCCGAATATTTCTATCCACCTTGCAGCACCATCTACCGACTCTACAACACCAAATAATCCTAATATAGAAAGAAAAACAAGTATCCCCAAAATAGCTAAAAAGCCAAAAATACTAAATTTTATTAATAAATCGGCACGAATAAAATAAAAAAAACAAAAGAAAATAATACCTACAATAATTTTCTGGATATGATTGAAAAAAAACCAAAATCTATCCGAAGTATAAAAAGAAGCTGACACTACTGATGCGCTAAAAATTATCAATATTCCCATCAAAATAATAAATACAAAAGAAGCAAAAAGTACGACATCACCTGATAAGTTAAAATTAAATATTGATTTGATATTATTTAATCCACTTTTACCATCAGATTTATTTTTTAGGATAGTCTTATTGTTCTTTTTATTATTTAACTTAAATTTTTGTCCAAGATTAAAAGTAAAATTATTTTTGTTATTTTTGATAGATTTCTTTATTTTTGACCACCATAAAAACATTTCTAGTCAATAACTGAATGTAATAAATTACGACTATTTTGCATGGGAGTAGGTATAGGAATTCCCATTACATTAAGAATAGTTGGTGCAACATCACAGAGTGCTCCCATAGGTAACTCTATTGGTTTAGCACCAGGACCAACATAGATAAAAGGTACTGGATTAGTCGTGTGTTCTGTGTGAGGCTTGCCTGTGGCAGGATCTATCATAACCTCAATATTTCCATGATCTGCAGTGATAAAGACCGCACCGCCAACCGCAAGTGTATTTACTACTATCCTATCAAGATTATAATCAGCAGCCTCTGCTGCTTTTACCGCCGCATTAAACACCCCAGTATGAGCTACCATATCTGTAGCAGCAATATTTACAACAATAAAATCATAAATATTAAGCCTAATCTTTTGTACCAATACCTCCGTAAGCTCATAAGTACTCATCTGAGGCTTCAAATCATAAGTAGCAACTTTGGGCGAAGGTACAAGAACTCTATCTTCTCGTTCAAATACGACTTCTCTACCCCCATTGAAGAAAAATGTAACATGAGCGAACTTTTCTGTTTCGGCTATACGCAGCTGTCTCAGTCCACTTTCTGAAATAACTCTTCCTATAGGTACCGTAACATTCTCAGGATCAAAAACAAGATGCATGCGTGGAGTAAGATTCTTGTCGTACTGTGTCATTCCAATAAAGAAAATATTATTGCGTCGATTACAATCTATCTTATTAAAATCTGGTTCAATAAACATTTTTGTTAACTGCTGAGCACGATCCGCACGATAATTTACAAAAAAAACAACATCATTATCTTTTATTGTATCCACACCACCTTGTTGATTGATTATCAATGAAGGTTCTATAAATTCATCTGTTATACCACGTGAATATGAAGTTTTTACTACTTCCTCAATACTCTTAAATTTTTCTCCAATACCCTCTACTATCAAATCATAAGCCTTTTTAGTCCTATCCCATTTATTATTTCTATCCATCGAAAAATATCGACCTATGATAGAAGAAATCCTACCTATGCCTAATTTCCTACATTCAGATTCAAGCATTGATAAAAAGTTTAGTGATGAATCGGGAGGAGTATCTCGACCATCCGTAAATGCATGGATAAATACTCGTCTGCCATCAAAACCATGTTTTTTTAACGTATGTAAAGTAGCAAAATAATGTTCTAATGCCGCATGTACATTTCCTGTCGATACACAGCCCATTATGTGAAAATTAGAATTATATGTATTACAGTGTTTTATACCATTAATCAAAGTTTGATTATCAAAAAAACTACCATTATTTATGGCAGAGTTGATACGAGGTAAAGTTTGATAAACTATTTTTCCAGCGCCAATATTAGTATGTCCAACTTCACTATTTCCCACAACTCCATGAGGAAGTCCTACAGCAGATCCAGAAGCATGCAAAAGTGTATGCGGAAATGATTTTATTAATCTACTAAATGCAGGCATATTAGCAGCAGTGACAGCATTACCTGGATATGGTGGTGCGATACCAAATCCATCAAGAATAACTAAAACAACAGGCTTAGGTCGTTTTTTGATTTTTGGTGACATATATCTAATTTAGTCTAACCAATATAACAAAAAGTAAATTGATTATCTATTAGTAACCGCAAAAATTTATGAGAATTTTTTAATTAATGAATAAAAAAACGGATTTTATCTTCTTAGACTTTCCACCAATTCTATCGGCAAAGTAAAAATAATCGTTTTCGCTGGATCAGAACTTGTTTGTTCTAATGCGTTCAGTGTACGTATAGTGATACCTCCGGGTACCGAGTTGATTATTCTAGCGGCTTCCGCAATACGCTGCGCTGCCACAAGTTCTCCCTCAGACTTCACAACGATAGCCTTACTCTCCCTTGCTGCTTCTGCTTCACGGGCCATTGCGGTCTTGATAGCTGCGTCTATTTCGATATCTTGAAGCCTTAATTCTTCGATCCTTACTCCCCACGGATCTGTAATTTGTTCCACAATTTGTTTTATCCTATCAGCAATACTATCCCTTTGGCTTAGTAATACATCTAATGTAATGTTTCCGATAATATCTCGAAGTGTAGCCTGCGCATAATTATTTACAGCCAATCCGATATTTTGCACTTGCAAATAAGCTTTTTCTGGAGATATAACACGATAATACAAAACTTCATTGATACGTACAGATACATTATCAGAAGTAATTACCTCCTGACGTGGTACGTCAGATGTGATAGTACGCATGTCTACCTTTATCACTGTTTGTACATATGTGATTAGCCAATTTAGACCCGGTCCTTTTTGGCCTGAATATTTACCAAATGTAAATAAAAGTCCACATTCGTACTGATTTATTATTAAAAATCCTTTAAAAAATAAAACTACCAATATAACAAAGAAAATTAATAAACAAAAAATATTAGTTCCATATTCAATAATACTATCTAATTTTTGTTATTAGTCAATAGTTAAGATGTTTTAACCTTTTATAAGCTAAAATAATGTCTCAGGTGTTAATTTACGTTTTTGCTTAATTTGCCAGGATAATTACACTAGAATGAAGTATTCTAATTTTATCTATTTATTTAGTTTTAGCATTCGTTTTATAACTATTAAATAATAATTCTTTTATGAATCATTTACAAAATTTTATGTTAAAATTTTATAAATACGGGGAGTAGTTCAGTTGGCTAGAACGCATGATTCGGGTTCATGAAGTCGGAGGTTCGAGTCCTCTCTCCCCGACCAGAAATTAAATTTAGTTTGATAAAAATAAATAGAATCATAATTGTAATCCTCATTCAATCAATTAAGAATTTAACAAATGAATTATAATTTTGATTCACTAGAGTGTAGTTTTCTTCTTTGTCCTTGATCTCATCATAACCTACAGGTTTTGATACTTGTATTTCCAATTTATTTTCCAGAACCTCCGGAAACTTACCTGAATCAGCTGGTTTCTAGATTGATAATGACTGACATCATTCAAATTCTGATAGGATGAAATTCTTCATTTCAAAATAAATGATATATAATCAACAACTGACACGCCTATCATTTGTAAATAACTAGGCTTCAAATTAAGTTAAAATAATATTTATCTATGTAAATCATTGGTCTAAGTCCTTCCACAATTTCATCGACTCGAATTTCTTTATTTGCAATCTTTATTTTTTCGTTTTTCTTAAAAAATAAAAAATTATTTTTTTCCCGAATGTCTTATGCGAAATGTTACAAAACCAAAGATTGTCATAAATACAATAAACAATATATTTGACATAACTCAAAGAATTTACTTTTTAATTTGTTTTAAGTACTTAATTTTGTAGAAATTTTAAATTTTGGTATACTCAGTCAATGAAAATCAAATTTGGTACCTCCGGTTGGCGAGGTATCATCGCTAAAGATTTTACCTTTGAAAACCTAAAACTTTGCTTACATGCAATAGTTAGGTATTTCAAAGAAAATAAATTCTCATCTGTAATTATCGGCTATGATACAAGATTTTTGGCAGAAGAATTCGCAAAATACGCTGCAATATACCTCGCATCGAGTGAAATAAAAGTTTATTTTTGTGATAGAGATATACCAACACCTGTAATAAGCCATCAGATAATACGTCAAAAACTTGACAGTGGTATACATTTTACTGCATCACATAATCCTCCTATCTATCAAGGTCTCAAATTTATAGCGTCAAATGGTGCAAGTCCGTTAAAAGAAATTACATCTCGTATCGAATCATACATCGAAGAGATATACCTAGATCGTCATCAGATCGCTGAAACAAATATCACATTTGAATCATTATTAGAATCTCAAAAGATCGAGATAATAGATCCGAGTGAAGATTATATTAATACAATAAAAAAATATGTCGATCTTGATTTGATTAGAAATGCAAATATAACTGTAGTATATGACGCAATGTACGGTACAGGTCGTGATTATACAGACAAAATATTAAAAGAGTTAGGTGTAAATGTAATAAGTATAAACAATTATCGTGAGACTTTATTTGGTGGGCATGCACCCGAACCTTCAGCAAAAAATCTAAAAGAGTTATCTGAAAAAGTCATTTTAGAGTCTCAAAAGGGCAGTTTAGTCATTGGTGTAGCAAATGATGGCGATGCTGATAGATATGCGGTAGTCGATTCTGATGGTAGTTACGTAGATGCAAATTATCTTTTAGCAATACTTTTTGATTATGCACTAAAATACAAACCTAAATGGAAAGGATCAGTTGTAAGATCTGTTGGTACAACTCACCTCATAGACAAAATTGCAGAGAGATATAACATTACCGTACACGAAGTACCAGTTGGATTCAAATATATCGGTGATATTATGCTAAAAGAAGACATCATCGTCGGCGGTGAAGAATCAAACGGTCTTTCTGTACACGGTCATATTCCAGAAAAGGATGGTATATTGGCTTGTCTTTTGTTTGTAGAGATTTTTACAAGAACAAAGATGACATTTAGTGAATATATTAAAAATCTAATGGCAGAATACGGTAGTTTTGTACCTATCAAAGCTAGTATAAAGTTAACAGAGGAACAAAAAGCAAGACTTATTGATATATTAGAAAATGACAAAATAAAAGAATTAAAGGGACAAAAAGTAGTAAAGGTAAATAAATTAGATGGAATAAAATTGATTGCTGAAGATGGATCATGGGCATTAATTAGATTTAGTGGTACTGAGCCTCTGATTAGGCTTTATGCGGAGAGTAAGACTAAACAAAATACCGATACGTTGATATATTTTATTCAGCAGATAATCAAAACAGAATCACAATAAGATAATAAATAACAGTTTAAAATTTATCCTAAATATATATTATGATTTATTTTTTCTGGTTTTGCGTAAGAACTTGAAAAATGCCAGAAGTAAGAGTCCATGCTGCCGAAACAGTGAAAACAAACGAAATTCCAGGATTTTGCACATCAAAAATAGAATTCACCCAGAAATAAGCTATACCAGAAACAACAAAAGGAACCAAAGGTGTAACTAAAGCATAATATTTTGCTTGTTGTGGTTCTAGCATTTTACAAACAAAACTTGAAACAACACCAAGAAAAACGCCTAAAACAAAAGGAAGTACATCATATTGATTTACTATACCCTCCATGTTAATATTTTACAATAAAATACATATATTTCAACCGTATATAACTTAAAATATATTTAACAAAATGGTACCACTGTGTCAGTATTTACAGCTAATAATTAATGTCCTAAACCACGTTATTGTAATTTTTGATAAAAAAACTTGAAACATAATTGTTTTTTTAAATTTTTGTATAATAGATAATGTTCGACTTTCTAAGCAAACTATTTCAATCCAACTCCCAATCACTTATCCCTCAACAATGAAATAATAACAATTCTGATGACAATTTCGCCAGATAAAAAAGCTTACCAGCAATAAACGATGTGACAACTGTCGATGAAATAAAAGAATTAATAAAACAATACGATTTAGATAATTACTTAGATGTTTTATTAGGACAAGTAAAGCCGGAAATAGTTATAAAATTAGACAAATAAGGCAGAGGTAGGATAGGGGCATCTAGACTTGGTGGATATCCAGACTTACCTATGGGTATCGACTGGCCAAGAGGAGATTGGAATCGCCCTTTATCTTTTATTGCACATATTAATTTGGAAGAATTAAAAGATATACGGATAGATATAAATTTCCCAAGATATGGTATTTTGTATTTTTTTGCAGAGTATGGAAATGAAGATTTTGAAGATAAAAAGTCACATTCGAAAAAATTTCGTGTGATTTATACAAGTGATCTAAAAAATATATTTCCATTTTATCCTAATTTTAATCAAGAAAGACATTTTCAGATACTTAATGAATATTCGGTCAATTTTCAAATGAAATATGGACTTCCATCATCATCAGTTGACTTTATATTTAATGTCTTTGCAGAAAAACATAATAATCACAACCGTTATGAACTGATGGTACCAAGAGGAGGAAATATGTTTCACAAATTGTTTGGTCATCCAAGTGTATTACAATCCAATATAGAAAAAGTATGTGAAGCTATTTATAGAGGATACGATTATTATAATGATATTCTATGGCGTTCATTTAATTACCGTGACAAATATGATCAGGAATTAGTTGGTAGTATTGAAAATGAAGCTAAAAATTGACTTCTCTTATTACAAGTTGATTCAGATCGGAGATTAAATATAAACTGGTCCGATAACAGTGGCAGAATATTTTACTGTATTCGCAGACAAGATCTAGAAAGAGGAGATTTTAGTCATGTATGGTGCGTGCAACAACCTTTATTTTATTAAGATTATGAATAAAAATTTATTAAATGGGCAATATAACAATTTAGATGAATTTGTATCAAAGTATGTATTATCAGATCAACAAATAATAGATAAATCGAACAAAATCACTCCTAGACAAAGAGATGAATGGATATGTTTTATAACAAGTGCCAAAAAACATGAAACAAAAGAAAAAGAGGTCTAAAGATGTTAAATTTTCTCAAATCTGGAAAAAATGAACCCTGCTGCTGGCCTGGATGTAGGCACTGAAGATCTCGAATATAATTATGATTTTTCCGATAATGAGTTTTATTTTTTAAAAAATCAAATTTTAAAGTTTATTTATATATAGAAAAATACTTATTTTTTATTGGGGTTTGATAAAAGTGTGCCCAAGGTCGCTGAAAAACAAATAAAAACAATTTAAGTTAAACCTTGATAAGTTATCTGCGAATCAGGCAAAAAAGGAAATATTATAGTAGATATAGGAAAAAATAATATAATGGAACCGAAAAGCACTGAGAAAATTTTTGATGTATGAAATAGATCCGTTTACTAGATAATAAATTTGCTGTATTGGATCTTCAATATATTTATTTTACGAAAAAAACAATTATAATTTCTAACAAAAGTCAATGTAATTCCTAAATTAGAATATAAGCTTTATAGTATTTTATAGTCTTTTCCAGTCCCTCCTCCAACCTCACACTCGGTCTCCAATCTAAAAGTCTCATAGCTTTTGATATATCTGGCTTTCTCTGTTTTGGGTCATCTTTTGGCAAATCACAAAATATTATTTTTGATTTAGAATTAGTCATTTTTATCACCATTTCAGCAAGCTCTAATATCGTAAACTCTTCTGGATTACCAATATTTATCGCCTGAAAAGGTATATCTCGTTCCATGTATCTAATCGTTCCGTCTAGTAAATCATCAATGTATTGAAAAGATCTTGTTTGCTTACCATCACCATAAATAGTGATATCTTCATTTTTTAATGCTTGGAGAATAAAATTTGTTATTACTCTACCATCCTGTGGATCCATAAAAGGTCCATAAGTATTGAATATCCGCACTATTTTGATATCAAGATTAAAAATCCTATGATATTCATAGCAAATAGTTTCAGAGATTCTTTTTCCCTCGTCATAACAACTACGCGGTCCAATTGTGTTTACATTTCCACGATAATCTTCGTGTTGAGGATGTACTAAAGGATCACCATAAATCTCTGATGTAGATGTGTGCAATATTTTTGCTCCATATCTTTTTGCAACTTCAAGAATATTTATCATTCCTCCAGTATTTACCTTGATAGTTTCCAAAGAAAGGTTCATGTATCTAGGGGGTGATGCAGGACAGGCGAGATTATAAATTTCATCTATCTTTTGAAATTGTGCCAACGCACTATCCAATGCATCCTTATCAGTTATATCAACTTCAAAAAAATGATAATTTGGATTATCTTTGTATATCTCTGATTTCCATCTTTCCGATGATGAAAAATTATCTACACCTATTACCACATGACCTTGTTTTAACAAAAGTCCAACAAGATTTGTACCTATAAATCCTGCGGATCCGGTAACAAGTATTGTTTTAAACATATATATTATTATTATCAAATATTTGATAAAATAAAATAATCTAGTTTGAGTTAGAAACTATATATTAAAAAACAAAATAAAAAATATGCAAGATTCGAACAAAAAATCAATTAGCCCCAAAGGTACTATAATTATAACGGGTTCAAATGGAGGACTTGGAAAAGTTATAACAAAACACCTTCTTACTAGATATAAAATTATTGGTATATCAAGAACTAAAAAAAACATAAAAGATCTTTTTATATGGTCTAAGGTTCATAATAGTTCATATACTCATCATAATTTAGATTTGTCAAGTGTCGATTTAGAAATCTTAAAAGAAAAACTAGGAAATCCAATAAACTATGATCATCTAGTTCTGTGCCACGGTATTATGTTCTCAAAGGATCTATGTAATTTATCAAGAGAAGAAATACTAGAATCTGTTGAACAAAACACCCTAAGTTCGTTTATCATATCTCGATATCTAATTCAAGAATGGATTAAGAATCCAAATCCGTATCGTTCTATAACGTATATTAGCAGTGTTAGTTGTGAGGGGGCGGCACCAAATGAAATGGCATATGGTATGGCAAAACGAGCAAGTGAACATATGATCCAATCTTTTGCTAGATTTGGAATAGAAAACAAATGTGCATTTCGGGCTAATGTAATTCGACCTGGACTTTTAGATACTTCTATGGGTGTAAAAACAAAAGAAGAAAGACCAGACGTCATATCGCGTATACCGTTTGGTTTAACTAGTTGCTATGAGGTTGCACGAATTGTTGAATTATTTATAGAATCTAAATCAATCACAGGACAAAGATATAACATAAACAGCGGCAGAAGCTTTAGTAATATTTAAATTTACCTACATCTACTCCATAATCCCCTATCCTCATCTCTTGCTTTTTTCTGAACCTCTAAGAACCTATCCTGATACTTTACATCAGGAGGAAAAGTATTGACCTGAGCATAACCTTCGGCTACAAGTTTTTCATTTACCATAGTTCCATCTTCCAAATATACATACCGCAATAACCGTCCATATCTATCCGTTTCACTCACATCTTTTTCTAGTTTTACCTTTTTGTTTAATACCAAATTTGAATTAAAATTCTTTGCCTCTTCAAAAAAACATTTCTCTCTCTCAGGTGTATTTACGCCAATATATCTGACTCTTTTAGTTTCGTTGTTTATTATTACATCGATAGTATCACCATCTACTACTTTTACGACATAAGCATCTGAAAGTTGAATATTTTGGCTATTTACTGCAACTGTTGGATTAGAATTTGTTAAAGCATCTGTTGTTTTTTCTGATTCATTAGAATTGACTTGACTATTGTTTTCACTTTGACTTTTGTTGTCATTTTCATTACTATTGTTATCTTGGGAAACACTTTCCTGGGTCGTGTTAATTGTATTATTGACATTTTCTAATTCTCTCTGAATTACGCTACCAGATTGAACTAACAGTGAAAAAAAAGTAAAACAGCATAGACAAACAATACATAAAAAAATAAGTAGCAAAATAACAGCCAATATCCCCATCCTTGATCTAAAACGCCATGCTAACATTACGAATCTTCTATTACGTTCATTGGCAAAAAAGCGAATTACAGAATATATGAATTGTTTATTAACTCTAAAATTTTTTAGATTTTTCATCACGATTATTATAATGAATTAATTTTTTAACATACAAATCTTAATTGTGAAACTAAATTTTTAATCTGATAAAATAATCCAATATGTCAAAAAATCCAAAAATCTACATCCCAACAGCTCAAACTAAACTCAAACCCGAATCACAGGTATTTGTACATATGGTACGCGAAACTTATATAAATAAAATTATCGAAGCTGGGGGAATACCTATCATAATTCCATCAATTGATAATGAAGACATCATAAATATGGTACTTGACTATGCTGATGGAATACTACTAACCGGCGGTAGTGATATAGATCCAAAATTTTATAATCAAGCAAAACACGAAAAAACCGAAATAAAAGAGTCCAGACGAGATGATTTTGAGATTAAACTGGTAAAACAAGCAATAGCTCAGAAAATCCCAATACTTGGGATATGTAGAGGTGCACAAGTGCTTGCTGTCGCAAACGGAGGAGAGCTTTATCAACATGTGCCGGCTATCAGCTCTCTAAAACATGGAGCTGATGACTATGATGATTTATTTAAACCAGATTTTAGTCATAAAGTATTTGTAAAAAGAGATTCTAAAGTATTTGAAATTATCAAAACTGAAGAGATAGAAATAACATCCGCTCATCATCAATCTATCAAAAATTCGGGTAAAAATATGCGAATAGTTGGTACCACTCCAGACAATATCACTGAAATAATCGAACATGAAGATAAAGATTATTTTTGTATTGGGTTTCAGGGGCATATTGAGGCGCAAGATGATGTATTAGTCTATGATTTGTTTCGCGAATTTGTTAGAAAATCCAAAAAATAAGAAGAATTTTGATAATATTAAAACTAATAATTTCAAAGTAATCACAAACTCGAAGGACAAAAACTAATCAAATTATCTATTATTTTCTTGTAGACACTAAAAACAAGCTAATAAGATTACTTTACTCCTCAGCCACTTCCACCGGCAACTCAATAATCTCTCAATCCGTAAAAGTAATATCCGTAAATGCTCCCACTGTGCCCTTTACGGTACCAGAAAATTTAGCTGACATAATGATTGTGTTGTTATTTTGCTCTTTCCACTTTGTAATCTCTAAATTAAATCCAGTATGTGTTTTATAATCATAAATGTTTGTCTGATTATTTCCAACAATTGTAATATATAGATTGCCTTTATATGTTCCCAATTCTGGTTAAATGAACTAATTTTCATAGTCATTACCGATGGTCCTACATTTTTATCAATTCCACCAAATACAATCTCCAAATAAGGTTCATTAGTCCTTAAAAATTCACTACCATTTTTATAAAACTTAACGGATTTCATACCTACTGTTGCTTTCCACTCCTGACAATTAACTATCGCTCTTAAGTAGAAATCTTTCTTATCGTTATTGTTGTTATTAATAGATTGAGGTTCATCTTCATTATCATTAACAGCTGAATCTTCTTCGAATATAGGCAATCTATTATCATCATTATTTCTATTATTATCGGTAGTCTGATTATTATTCTGATTATTAGTTGAAACCCTAATATTTTCATTATTTTTGAAAATATTATTAAATAGGATGAAAAACAAACCGATTCCAACAATTACTATAAAGAAAAATGTCGCTGTAATCAACAACATTTTTAAATCTATTGTAGTTTCCTTTATAGGTGGTAAAGAATTAGACACACACAAAATTTAATACAAAAAATTTTATTAACTGTCAAAATCAATTAATTTACCCAAATATATGCTATATTTTGATGTAATATTAGAATATATACCGTGTCTGAAAAATAAGTCTTAGAAAAAGTTTTCAACACATTAAACACAACATCCAAAAATATTCTCATACTAATCGGTGGTGCTCCCGGTGCGGGTAAGACTACATTAGCCCGAAAAATTACTGAATTTGTCCATAATACAAATTTGAAGATAATACACATTGATATAGATGATAAAAATGAAAAAGAACTATTTCTGAGCATGGGTGGAACTGATGAAGAATGGCCATTCTATAAATGGAAGGTATTTCATAGCAAAATAAACGAATCTTTAAATAAAAACAATATTACTATTGCTACAGCAACTCTTGGGAGACATGTTGATAGAAAGCACTATGAAAATTTATGTAGCGAATATGATATAGAATTTTTAGGCATATGGATCGATATTGACATTTCAGAATCCATAAAACGTCAAAAACAAAGAGCAAAAAACGAAGGTCACATTGATCCAGTAGAAACAATAGAAGAAAGAACTAAAACGTGGTTTGAAAAGTACAAAGAAGATACTGAAAGTAAAAAATTTTCAAACAAATGGATAATACTAGAAGCAAATTAAATAAATTGCAATAATCTATTGATTTTCATAAACGATCTCGAGAGGTAAATCAACAATTTCTCCATTTTCTACATTCACATCACTAGAGCCAAATATTCCCTTTAAAGTACCACCAAACTTAGCAGACACAATAACAGTATTTGAGATTTTTTCTTCCCATTTTGTTATTTCGAGAGTAAAATCCGTTTTCTGTGCAGGCAAATCATCCTGATATCCTCTCGTAAAATCCTTGCTTGAATACAAAAGCTCCATAATACCATAATATTTGCCTATTCCTGGCTTGAAATCTTTTATTGATATCAATATACTCTCAGACTTATCCCAGTCCACTGGCTTCAGCAAAAGCTAACTGTAAATAAGGTGAATCAACTCCAAGTATTTTATTTGCATTTGGATAGTACTGAGAGCCTCCATACTGTACTATACCATTCCATTCTTCACCATTTATTTTTACTTTTAAATAAACTTTATTTTGGTTTGTGTTTTGACTAGTAACAGTGGGATAATCTACATCAGTATCAATTTGCTGATTACTATTTTGATTAGAAAAACTTTGATTTTCTGTATTCGTATTTTGTGTCGAAGCCTGATTTTCATTTCTATTTGAAAAGAAATTAAACATCAATACAGTCACTTGCTACGCCGCCGATTAGTAGAAATTTCTGATTTTTTACTATATTTTCCATTAGAACTTTAAAAAAGATTATTAAGAAAATATTTCATTTCATTGCCGCTTTTCTTAGCCTATTCATAATAGCCCTACCTATCCCCTCTTCTGGAAAGATTTCAGAAATTACTACATCTACACCTTGATGATCAAATTCCCTCAACGCATCAAAAATATTTCTTGCAACTGTAATTAAATCATTTCTAGTTCCTACGCTTATTAGTACATCTGCTTTGTCTTGATAAAGACTTTTAGTTTCATCTGTGGCTAATACCCCAACTTTTTTATCTAAAATTTTATATTTTTCTATTAAAGGCATCACATTATCAGCCAAAATCAACTCTGCCTCGGGTGCATAGTGTCTATATTTCATACCTGGTGATACGACTTGAGATTCAATCTTATGAGAAGAAAACAATCTTACATCTGATAATACTCGATTTATCTGTTCAAAACTAATACCTCCAGGTCTCAAAATAGTATAGGGTTTTGATCTCATATCAATGACTGTTGATTCCAAACCTACCTCACACTCTCCACCATCTATTATGATATCCACCTTAGCATCCAAATCCTCAATAACATGTGACGCTTTCGTAGGAGACGGACGACCAGATAAATTTGCAGATGGTGCGGCAACCCAAACTCCAGATTGCTTGATTAATTCTAATGCAATTGGATGTTTTGGCATCCTGATGGCTACCGTATCCGTAAATCCGGTAGTTTCATCTGGTACTATTTCTTTTTTATTCAAAACTACAGTCAAAGGTCCTGGCCAGAAAACATTAACTAAATTCTCAACATCTTTATGAACATTTTTTGCTAATTTATACAATTGTTCGATACCAGCAATATGAATGATCAAAGGATTATCAGACGGCCTATTCTTTGCTTTGAAGATTTTCATCACAGCACTTGCATCCAATGCATTTGCACCTAATCCATAAACCGTCTCTGTAGGAAAAACTACTAAACCACCTCTTTGTATTATTTTAGCTGCGTATCGAATTAAATCTTTTCTTATGTTGCTAGGATTAATCTTAATCACTTTTGTATGCATATAATTTATTATATGAATATTTAGCGTATTTACAAATTTAAGAACTACACATCTTGATTTTAAACAAAATAGTGCTACTATAGTATATATCTAAGATCAATTTTAATTTTAAGCTGATCCTTTTTATTTTATCATTCATCGGTTTATCAGCCATATTTTACTTTCACAGTGGTGAAAATGTAGCATAGGCAAATCCAAATGCATTCAAGATCACGGTTCGAACAGATAATCCAGGTGCCAGTGCTAATAACCAGTTTACTATACCTACCACAGCAGGTGGAGGATACAGCTACAATGTAGACTGATGGTGATAGTACAAATGAACATGTAAATCAAACCGGCAATGTAACATGCACTTATTCATCACCTGGAACTTATCAGATATGGATAACTGGAACGTTTCCAAGAATATTCTTCAACAATGCAGGTGACAGGTTAAAACTATTATCTATTGATCAATGGGGATCATCTATAGCTTGGGAGAGTATGTCAAGAGCTTTTCCCGGATGCGAAAATGTGGAGTTGAATGCTACAGATGTACCTAACTTGTCTAATGTTACAAATATGTATCAAATGTTTTATGTAGCAACTTCTTTGACAACTAATGCTGCAATGAATTCATGGGACACAACAAATATCAATGATATGACTGGGGTTTACATGAATGCTTCAAATTTCAATCAGGATATTGGCAATTGAGATACTAGTAAGTAACTGATATGGCTGACATGTTTAAAAATGCTCAAACATTTAATCAAGATATTAGTGGATGGGATACTAGCAATGTTACTGATATGTCTGACATGTTTTCTGGTGCACTATCCTTTAATCAACCAATTGGATCTTGGGACACTAGTAGTGTAACTCATATGTCCGGTATGTTTATTAATGCACTGTCATTTAATCAGCCATTAGTATCTTGGGATACCAGTAATGCTACTAATATGTCTGGTATGTTTGCGGGAGCCATATCTTTTAATCAGCCAATAGGGTCTTGGAACACTAGTAGTGTTAATAATATGGCATGGATGTTTCAAAGTAAAGTGCAGTGTCATTTAATCAGAATATTGGTTCCTGGAATACTAGTAATGTAACTGTCATGATAGGTATGTTTGCGGGTGCAACTTTTTTTAACCAACCAATCGGTTCTTGGAATACTAGTAATGTTACAGATATGAATAGTATGTTTGAGGATGCTACATCGTTTAATCAGCCAATTGGATCATGGGATACATCTAGTGTGACGAATATGAGCTTTATGTTTGATGGAGCCATATCTTTTAATCAACCAACCAGTTCTTGGGACACTAGTAATGTTAACGATATGTATTTAATGTTTTCTGATGCCACATCTTTTAATCAAAATATAGGGTCTTGGGATATAAGTAATGTCGCTGATATGTCATGTAATGCTGTAGCAGCTAGAAACACTTTAATAAATGCACCAAATAATTGGACAATAAACGGAGATACTCTAGATTGTACTCCAATAATAACAAATGTCACATCATCAGCTACTAATGGTACATACGAAGTTGGAGCTACAATATCAATTTAAGTTGTATTTAACGAAAATGTAAACGTAACAGATACACCTACACTAACCTTAAACAGTGGAGGTAGTGCAACATATTCTTCTGGTTCTGGTAGCAATACTTTGACATTTACATATACAATAGCATCAGGAGATAATACTGCAGATTTAGATTATACAAATGTACATGTTTTATCTCTCGCTGGTGGTAGCATAAAAGATTCAGTACTAAATAACGCGATACTAACATTACCAAATTCTGGTAGTGCAAATTCGCTTGGCGGAAATAAAAACATAGTAATCAATACTATGCCATCACCAACTTCAACTCCAACTCCAAGTCCAGCCTTAACTCCGACTCCAAAACCAACTCCAACACCAACAAATGACACTAATCCTCTAATTGTTTTATATGCTTTATCTCCTGCATCGAATATGGATGGCATAGTGTATATAGATATTAATACAGCATTCAGAATAGTCATCTCTCAAACAATATCTGGTAATGCACATACAATTATGCATTTAGTGGAACATGTGCTGGAACATCAAATAATAATACATCTACTACATTTACATCTAACAATATAAACATACCAAATACTGGTGAATATATATGTATTGGAAAAGTAATAGATTCTGATGGTGATGTAGCAATAGCTTCGGTTAAAATTATTGCAAATAGTATAGGTACCAACACACCTACTCCAACAGTTACTCTTACTCCAACACCAACGTAAAATATAGAAATCACTCAGACACCTACATCCACACCTACAGAAAATGCAGAAGATAGAGATATGACACCTACCAACACAATAATCACAACCCCAGTACAAACTGAAGATGATAATAACCGAACCAAAATAACAGTGAATTTAATTTCTGGTGAATATTGATAGTGATTATTTTGACTGTAATATCAGAGCTAGGGTATTTATATTATAAAAAGACACAGACAATAAATTAAATATATGTCTAATTTACTTTTTATTTGAACAACAAGCTTGTATAATTTACTGAGTACGGAATATAGGTTATCTTTATCAAATGAGGAAGCCTATGCCCTAATGCCAAGATTAAGAATTGTTAGTATTAGTTTCGTAAAAGATGAATACACTGGTCTAAAACGTATTCGTACAGATGAAAATGGCATAAGAGAAAAAGAATATATAACACCTGTACAAGGTATAATATACAGATATTCTTCCTTATGTTACTTAGACGGTCATACTAAAGTCTGGTTTGAATTTAAATGGACAGAAAAACGTTCCAGATTTGAAATAGAGTTTGAAGAAGAAGTACCTGACGAATTCAAAAATAGAAAAAATATAAAAGGGTGGGAAATTTTGCAATATGAGTAAAAGGAATTATTAGGAAAAAATAGCAGAATCATCGAAAACAAAATCCAATGAATAAACATAAATTAATTATATGACTTATATTGGTTGTTACAACTATTAATCTCTGTACAATTTCATTTATTTCCTAATAAAACATATTCTATTTAAGATAGATCTTTTATTTTTCTTTGAGAACAAATTCGTAAATTACATAGTCTAACTTAGGCATAATCTAGTATTAATTTAAAAGCATAAAATACTCATTTCATCTAATCAAATCTCACACTATTTATCAATGATAATCTTGTTTGTTGTAGATTTATATCTCTTTTGATTTTCGTAATCTTTGACCATAAACAAAAAACAATAGAAAAAAATTAGGCAGTAAAAATCGATCTATAAGATTGGACGCTGCAGACCACCAGTATGCCAGATGAATCACAATAAACAAAATTGTACAAATCATAATAAATACTTCAAATTTAGTCTTCCATGGTCTAATAAATAATAAAAGATATATCAATACAATATATGAGGGTATCAACTTCCAAACATTTACAAAAAAATATGATAAAGAGAAAGAATTAGGCTCTGCGAATCCATATAATGCCTGTTTATAAACCATGTTGTTTGACATATTCACATACTCCCACCAAATATATCCATTGAAAAAGAACATACCAGAAACCCATTGATTCCAAATAAGTTGTGGAATATAAATGATAAATGCACCTAATGCCAATAGTAAAAACTTCTTAAAATTTTTAGAAAAAATCATATCCAAAACTATCGGAACAAGCAATATCACCGTAGTAGTTCTTATAAGAATAGTAAACCCAAAAATAAAACCTAGTAATATAAAATTCAACATTTCTTTTTTAGATAATAATTCAACCGACTTAAGCTTATAATAAAAACAATAACTTAGTAACAATAATAGAATCGCTAGAGGCTCTGATAGAGGAATTAATCCTAAAAAGTTATATTTTAGTAAGGGATCTGGTGCAAACAGTATATTATTAAAATAATAAAACACAATAATGAGTGCAATAATTAATGACTTTTTATAATCTAGTTTTCGAAAAATCAAAAAGAAAACCAAAGGTATAATAACAAAAGCTTGAATAAAAATAACTTCATTCATAATCATTCGCCAATCATTGGTGAAATTTTCCCAAATAATAAAAGGTATATAAAATACTGGATAGCCTAGAGTATAAAGAGATTTAGTGTTGTTTACCGACAAAATATTGTATGCCAACTCAAAATATAAACGTTGATCACCATAGTTTTCTAGGACCTGAGATTCAAATAACCATGAGCCGTTTTGAAGCAATAATACAGTATTAATTAATAATATGAATAAAACTACACAAAATGCAAAATAATTGTTAACTAATAGACTTTTGGCCCACTTATGTAATAATCTGAGCTTCATGTGATTAAGTATTATATATCGAATTTTGAATAAAAAAAAGATCTTATGTATAATGCTAAAAATTGAGTAATTAATTATGAAAAAATTGTCAATAGTTATACCTGCTTACAATGAGGAAAAAACCTTGGAGGCTATACTAGAAAAAGTCATTACAGTAAACTTGCCTGAATGGTTTACAAAAGAAATTATCATTGTAAATGATTGTTCAAAAGACAATACGCTATCTATAGCTGAAGAATTTTCTAATAAGTATGAAAATATAATAGTTATAAATAATCCCCAAAACATGGGTAAAAGCCAGTCCGTACGCAATGGTATCTTAAAATCTACTGGCGATGTAGTGATTATTCAAGACGCGGATCTAGAATATGAACCAAGCGACTTTGCAGAAATGCTAAAAATAATGATAGAAAATGAATATGACGTTGTATATGGCAATAGATTTGGCAGACCAAACAAAGTAATATATTGGCAAAATTACTTTGGAAATTTATTTTTATCCTTCATATCAAATCTATTTACTTTCCCACGTATAAAAACATACATCCCAGATATGGAAGTTTGTTACAAAATGGTAAGAGGAGATGTATTGCGTGAAATTGCTCAAAATATAACTTCAAAAAGTAATTTTGGATTTGAACCAGAAGTTACAGCAAAGTTGTCCAAATATAAAATAAATGGACGATACCTTAAATTTGGCATATATCCAATTTACTATTACGCAAGATCTATAGCAGAGGGTAAGAAAATGAAAGCCATAGAAGATGGAGTAAAGGCTCTAAAAGAAATTATTTATTATAATATTATCGAAAAATAAAATAACAAAATAAGTCTGAACAAATACAAAAGTTAGTATATTTTTAGCAATCCGTAATTACATTTACTTTATAGATACTTTTGTTTATTACAATTAGAGAAATCGAATTAAGTTCATAAACAGAAAGATTTTTATTGTTACAAAATTTATTTTTATTTAAAATATTTTCTTTCTGGTTTAATATTTCTTGCTTATACTCATTATAAAATCCATTCGATGTATTTCTATTTGCGTGCCTAAGCCCATAAACCTCTGCATACAAAGCATTTATATTTCGCAAAAATATAGGAAATTTTTCATTGCCACGATCTATAACTACAGATAAAGGATAAGAACCTATGGAGCTAGTATTATCCAGACTCAAAATAATTCTTTCCGAATTAGATAAAGGTATTAAATTACCAAAAAGTGCATGTGATGTACTAAAATAAGAAGGGTAGAAAAATAAAATAAAGACAAAGATTAGTTTTAGAATATGCGAAAAATTTATTTTATTTTGTAAATCCACAATCTGTTTTATCATGAGAGCAACTAAAGGAAATACAAAAGGAAATAGATAAATCAAAAATCTTCTATCATTCCACTCATATAGTACCGTCCAAAAGACTAATGTAATAACAATGCTAACCATCATAAATAGAAAATGTTTTCTGTCGATTGAGATTTGCTTTTGAAAAATATAGAAAAAAGGCAATATAAAAATAATCAGACCGAAAACACTAAATGAGTTAATAAAATAATAAAGCATAGAATTGAGGTTAGGATCAATAAGTTGGAACTGTATTACACCTGTATATAGAGGATCACCATATCTAATCCATTTATAAACAAGATATATGCCATTGGGTAAGGCAAATATTACTAAATTTACTACTAATTTTTTAAAGGTCTCAAAAATGTATTCTTTTTCAAGTCTTGGTCTATCAACAAGAAATAAATACATAATCCAAGCAGGTACCAGAAAAGGCGAGAAATTTTGAAATGCCCACGATAATCCAATTAACAAGAAAGACAGACTTATTCTATTTTTTATAAGATAATAAAAAGACATTGTAATCAATGTCATTGCGTACAAATCAGCAAGTATCAAAAGGCTGAAACTTTGAATGAAATAATTCCACATTAAAACTAACACTATAAAGTAAGAAATAAATTTATTTTTCAACAAATGAAATGTTATCTTAAAAATATAAAATAGAAATATTGCAAGAACAATCTGATTTAACAAAGGAAGTAAATATAAAATTTCTAGATTATATAAAACATGGATTATCAATGACAGTGCAGGTTGTCGTACCGATGTCTCATTAGAATCAAGAAAACGTACTCCATTGGCTATCCAGTCATAACTATCTGGAGTAAAAAATTTATAATTTGACAAAAATAAATCTTGGTTTAAAGGTGTTACTAAATAAAATTTAATACACAAAAGTACAAAAATAATAATCCAGAAAATAACATGAAAATAATCTCCCCATATTTTATAACTGTGTTTGAAATAATTTAGGACTTTCATAATTGAATTTTATAGAAATTATAATGTATATCTAACGCAAGACTCTATTATATATTATAAAAAACTATTTACGCTGTTTTATATACAACATTTGTACTACTAATTATTATTGCAAAAATATTCTTGACAAAAAACCAAATATTTATTATAATATTTGAATATGATGCACCCTATAGAACAATGCCTAAAAAAAGTATTACTCACCACATTACAAACAATCTCACTTGCTTCTCGTGCTATTATATTGGCCGCGCCACAGGTAGCATCCACATATTATTTATCTACAAATTATCCAGAATACGAATCATTATTTAGGATCGGAATCAGCTTTTTTGCACCATTGGTACTTAAATTTTTATGTAATTATGTATCTCAAAGACTTAATATAAATACTGAAAATACTGCAGATTTTGGAAGGCGAGTTGCTACATTGACAAACAATATCCTCTCTTGGCCAGTTACTCTCTCATCAGTTGTAATCGCCCAATTAGCCATACAAGTTTATATGCATGATGCAATACCCGATTGGATTATATCGGATGAATCAGCTCATTCTGCAATCGATTTTATTGTTGGACTTTTTCCTGAACCATTTCAACCGTGGGTGAGAAACATACTTCCATAAAATCCAAAAGTTTTATTTACACAAAATAGATCATTTACAACAATAAGAGATTTTTATCAACAAACTTTCGTTTCTATATATTTAAAATCTTATAAACAAATTTACTTTACAGTTGATTTAATGTAAATATGATTTATAGCATTTTCTAGAATATCAAACGCTATATTTACAGTTTTTTCATCTTTATCAAGCATAGGATTGACTTCTGTTATCTCAAAAACAGCTACTTTTGGACTTTGTAAAAAATAATAAACAATATCTTTTGCTTCTTTTTCATATAATCCGTTCGTTTCAGGGCATCCTGTACCGGTGATTATATTTGAATCTAAACTATCAATATCAAAACTAACATACAACAAATCACAATTTTCTAGATAGTTTAGAGTCTCAGTTGAAATAGTTTTTACTGATTTTTTTCTTACATCCGATACCGTAAATACTTTTATATTGTTTTTTCTAATCAAATATGCTTCTTCCTCTTCATAACTGCGAAGTCCAATATATACCAAATCTTCATAAAAAATTTTAGGACAAATACTACTAATATTTTTAAGTTTATCCCAATATTTGATAGTGTCTAAATCCGGTTTGTTTTTATAACAATCAAAGTTATCCTCACCTAAAGAACAAGCAAGAGGCATACCATGTATATTTCCACTGGGAGTCGTAAATGGTGAATGAATATCTGCATGAGCGTCTATCCATATTACCCCCAATCTTTTATCAGAAAATGCTGATTTTATTCCAGCAATAGTTCCTATAGCAGAACTATGATTTCCTGATAAAACAATTAAATTATTTTGAATAGAAAAAACTTTTTGAATTTCACAAGCTAGTTTTATGTTTAACTCATAAACCTGACTTATATACTTCGCAAATGGATCGTTTTCTGTTGGATTATTATGTTCTGGTTCAATCTCAATACATTTGAGCGTTTCAAAAATTTTGCGATTTCTTTTTTCGGCCAATCTTTTAAGAGCTTCAAAAGCATGAGATGATCCAAAAATACGTCCTCCTAAATCACTTTTTGCAACCAACATTGTCACATTATTTTGTCTGTAAGACATGAAATTATCTTACCACAGTTATAAATATTTTATGTTTTAATCTAAATAATCTGGACTTATAATATTGATAATCTTGAAGAAACAAAGAATAAATTTATAAGCATTTTCATACGAGTTTATTTTAATGTAAAAACTATTAATTCAAAATCATTAATATAATATGTTTTTGTTTTTTACTATTTATGAAAAATCTTCAATTTAGCCTTGATAAATTTATTAAAAATCTATGATCAATATTTTTCTAGGTATTTACGTATAATATAATTTTGTTTTTTTCGTTTTGAGTTTTCTTGATTTTCGAAAGTCGCAGAGAAGATAAGTCTATCCCCTGCCATGGGATTGCCAAATCTTAAAGATCCATCCTCACCTTCTGATGGAATAGAAAACGCACCAAAAGCATGATGTGCATTTTCAGTAGAAAAACCTATCCTAATACCTGGTCCAGCAAGAGTAATATTTTCTATCGGAAATCCCCAATATGCACTCATAATTTTTACTAAACTGGGTCCTGTAAAAAAAGAAATATGTCCACTGATCTTAGCAAAAAAAAGAAATACACTAAATTTTTGGCGACCACATTTTGAATTTTGGATAAATTTGTCCTTACACTCAGAAAATTTACTAGTATGGTCAATGAGTATTGGCCTTGATCTTATTTTGGGTTCAGATTATAAATCTGGTGAAAAGAACATAATCCAGTATATTGATGTTATAAAAACAGCTCTAGAAATTATACCTACCTATTTTGGATGTTTATTTACAATAGACGAGCCTCCAACTGAAGAAGAAATAGTTTTTGGTAAAATAAAACATATTTATCCAGTAAACTATTTTTCTAATGAATTACAAGAAAAATATATTACAAAAATTAATCATTTAAATCCCGAAATAGATATAATTGTTGGGAATGGCAGATTGATTATACCTAAGAAATATTTAAATAAAAAAAACATTTTCATAGTTTAGTTAGATTCTATGCCATGCTTTTTGAAGATTTTTTCCATATCTCTTTGGATAAATTCATCGTTTTTAATCACAAACATTTCTTAAAGAAACGCTTCCATCCTATTTTTGGCAACTAAATGAAATAAATTTTACATTCGAATTTTAGTAGGGCATCTTTTACACTTTTGTATTTTGTTACTCTTTCTACAGGTACTGGTGTTTTTGAAAAATAATTATGTCCTTTTGGTGCAGCTTCTGGTAATAATTCAAAATATTCTCCCTTGACAACATATACGAAAAGTGGTTTTTGTATCCTATCCTTGTATTGTTTTGGCACGCCGAGCTCAACTTTATCGTTTGTGAAAATAAGTTCAAACCCTTCACCATTTGACCATGGAAATCCAAACGCACAGGCATAGCTAAGTATATCTGTGGCATACACTGCTCGAAAAACTTTATTTTTCAATACACCCGGTCGTGTTCGACTTGATGGCTTTAAAACTTTTATTCCACTGACAGGTGATCCGTGATATAAAAATTCTGGTTTTGGAATTTTCTTTTTTGTGGCATTTTTGATTAAATACTCGATATTAGTTTTTTCTATTATTTTAAGCAAATCCCTATCTATATCTTTTGAATCCAAGCGATATGCCGCCTCGAACCTATGCACGGATTTTAATGTATTATAAGGTTGAATTGATCTCGCATAAAACATTCTTATACAACATGCAAAAATTTTATTAACCCATAATTGTACTATAAATACAAATATAATCAAAGAATGTGTTTGTCTACTGGTTTCTGTTAAATTTGTATTTATATAATATAATTTTACAGACTCATAAGCTAACCCATGGGTCTCTATCCTATTTTTATTCCCATATCTCCCAAGTTGTGGTAAACTCTACCACAACTTTTTGTTTGTCCCAATAAGAAAATTCACATTATAAACTCAACAAAAATTTGATTAAAATAACGCACATTGATTATCACTGATCAATTTTTCTTTTGGTTTTGTCTTACCAGTAATAACACACATATACTTCAATTGTCTTTCAGTAAGTATCATAGCTCTTATAGCACCTCTTTTTGGTGCATACTCCTCGAGTCGTTGCATATATTTGTCTGCCATATCTAGCCCATTACAGATACGCTGGTAGACCGAAAACTGAATCATATCATAACCATCTTTGATAAGTGCTTTTCTAAATCGAGCATATATCTTACGTTGTTTTTTAGTAACAACTGGCAAATCAAATAAAACAAGTATCCTCATACACTTACTCATAAATTAAAACTACAAAAATTATAATATAGAGCTTTATAGGAATATCAACTCTAGTAATAAAAGTATTTTGGGATCTTGCCCATTGATACTCATAACAAGTGTATCCACAATATATCAATACTTTGTTTTATATTAACTTTTTTATCACTATATAATACTCTGCATTCGAATATTTTCAATAATTCAAATTTTACTTCTTTACTTTGGATATTATTCATCCCTTTATTCAATAAATCTATCACATAACTATCAATAATAGGTCTATACGGCTCTATCAGATCCTCACTAAGGTTAAAATTGTTATATTGATTCTTATGAAAAATACCTAAAGATGGTATAAAACCATGAGCCACCAAAGTACGACTGATAGAACCTCTGACTATACTATACGCATAATTTAAAAGACTATTGACCGCATGCGAATCATCTTCTCTAGAAAATTTTTGCCAAACAAAGACCTAAAATATATTTTAGATGCTAATCCTTCTTTATTATCACTGTCACCAGACTTGATATCATCGGCCAGAGCATAAAGTTGTTTTGATGTTTCGGTATTTAGTTTATCTAATAATTTTGCCTGATTAATAATCTTTTGTCTGACTATACGTGCCCATAACTGTTGTTTGAATGGTAAAGATAAAGAAATCTGCTTCTCTACTCTGAGTCTTTGGCGACCAAAACTTTGAAATGGTATAGCTATCGCATTTGATAGATGTTTTTCATCGCAGAATATGATCAAAATATCATGACTAGCACAATAGATATTGGATAAGACGTCAAAATCATCTGTCTACTTTCTATCACTATAGCGGATATATCATCGATTGGTATATCTATTATCTCTTTATCGTCTTTTGTATAAACAAGTCTTTTATCTTTGATATTTAATTTCCCATAATCACTAAAATAATGGCTTACGCTCGATTTTTTAATATCATGGATAAAGCCTAAAACGTCAACATATTTCTTTTTTAAATAGTTTAATGTGGTAATGCTTTTAAGTATATATCCAACCCTACGTATATCATTATTTAAAAATTTATTTTTTGTATATCTACCTAAATCATCGGTTACAAAAACATAATCACCTGCAGTTGAAGAGTTCATACTAACATAGTAAACATATTCACTATATTCTCCATCACTCAAATATACTAACTCCCTTGGATACAGACTAAAACAAAATTCAAGTGTATCATCAACGTGTTTTTTATTTTTCAGTGGTGTATATTGTATAGGTAGATCATAGCGTTCTATCCAACTAGCGTATACTGGTACTGAGTAATATTTACCATTTTTTCTAAATATATCTACACGTACCATACTACGATTATCAGCATAACCTTTCCCTTTACCTCTTTTGAGTGTTACATAAGTTACCGCTGGACCGTCCACGACTTTTATTCTTTTTATTCTATTTTTACGTTCTGAATTTCGTGATGGTTTGTATATAGGCTCTTCAAATGCTTTCTTGATATCCCAATTACATTCCTCTAGCCTCTCCCTAAGCACCCTAATAGTCTCAGGATCAGCGATGATCATACCTTCTAGATCTTTTGAATTGAGATCTTTTTCAAAATTAGATTTTTTTAGATCTGTAATACTAATCGTTTTTATAAAGTACTCTTTTCCATTAATCTCACAGATAGACTTGATTGTCTCTGCATGTATAGCACCAGTAATCTTGTATTTGGCCATCCTAGAGACAAAAAGCGGACGTATAAATCTAGTATATTCTTTACCGTATGTTTATCCAATATTCCTTTTTCTCTAAGTTCTTCAACGGGATTATCCCTAAATATTCGTATATTTACATCATCTCTAAAATCTGTCCATGGCTCAGGAGCAAATTTGATAGATTCGGGATCAACGCTTTTATCCAATACTTTCTGTCTATTTTCTTTGATTTTATACCATTCACAAAATTTCATCAGCATTTTTTGATTTGCTACACCCGCCACTACCGCATCCAAGGCGTGATGTCTGAGACTTTCTTCTCTATCCTTGTTAGTCCATAACTTTTTCTAAGAAGACTTGTAAGCAAACCTTGGAAGGTATAAACACGTCTTTTGAGTTTTTTACTTTCTTTAAATAGCAGATTGTTTTCTAAATAATTTTTGATAAATCTAGAGGCATATTTAGTATCATTTGAATCTCTTTGTAAAAATGAATTTAGATCTCTTTGTGTGTAGCTTTCAGTCAATAACCTAGCAAGTTTTGATGGATGAAGTTTCATTACATTCATCCAGATCTATTTCATACGTTCCCATCTCTCAGTATCATGACCAAAATATTCAAAAGGTATTCTATCACGTTTGTTCTGATTCTCTTGGGCAAAAACCAGTAATTTGTTGTTTATACTGTCATCAAGACTGCGACTAAATGGCAGAATATCATCTATCTCAGTACTCGCAATGAAATCATCAACTGTGATCTCACGTCCTGAATAGGCACATTTGTGATCCTATTCTTTCCAGAGTTTAAATTTTGTAATGTTTGTACCGTTGACTTGTATACCCAATCTCTCCAGTTCTGCTTGGATTTATTTATTCTTACTTTCACGATCACGATTTTGGATAGATAATTTTCTTCGTTTATCTTTTGGTAATTTCATCTCTCTAGCAAGTTCGATATGAATCAAACTCGGTCTTCCATATCTCTGAATAAGTGCGTTGATGACTTTTTTTGTTTGTGCAATGACTCTATGGACTACTGGGTTACGAATATCATCATATGCCACCTCTGGCAATTGATCATATCTTGATCCTGCCTCTTGGGGATTGTTTAATCTAATGTGTGCTACTGCCTCACTATACTTGAGTGCCTGATCCCTAAGTAGAGGTAACATTTCTCTACATGCTTTGATACTTAGATTTGAAGTACCCGAAAAATCAGCATATATTTCTTTGAGATATTCAAAATATTCATCCAAACCCGCATTAGCAAGATTCTGCTTGAGTTCATCATCAGTATATGAATAATTCATTATCTCCACCAATTTGTCTGCAGTATCATATTTATCAAGCTCAGCAAAAAGTGAACTAAATTTATTCTCTGGCAATTCACACTTTTTAACAAATGATATCCTTTCAGAGCAAAAATTTTCTACTTTCAGCTTTTTTGTGGGTATACGTATCAATCGTTCTTGATCTTCTTCTGATTTTTTCGCTTTATCATTTTGTATAGTTTCTTGTCCGACTTCAACTTGTGACTCGCCTTCTGATTTCTTGCTTTTACTCTTTTTAGAGCTTTTTACCTTATCAAAATATGTACATGATTTAAAGAAAATTTCATATTCGTCACTTAATCCTAATACCCTTGTTCTAATGTCATAATAAGTAATTTCCTTTTTTTCTAAAGCAAGCTAAAACAATTTCTACCTCAAATCATCTGTCAAATATCCGCTTTCCCACTTATCGCCTCTTTTGTCTTACCATGTTAAATTATTTATTTTTTCCCATAAAGACCTAAATTCTACACTAGGAGCATACTTAGGTGCTCTAAGTTCGTCCTTAAATATTTCACAGTATCCTACTAATTTTTTGATGTTTTCTGAAGTAGCAAACGGTCTTTGATATTCAACCGTACCATGGAGCTAATCTGCAACTTCACGATTTATTACACCAAGTTCAACCTGTTTATCTAAAATCATTTTTAGCTCTTGCAAAATCATCTCTCTTTTTGCACCAAAGATATAGTTTTCACCTTCATTTCTTTTTCGTTCAGAAAACATTTCATCTTTTAGAAGCATCTCTCCGATAGTACGATAATTACCGCTCAAAAGTTTTTCTTCTGTTTTTTGTATGCCACTTTTATAACCGGTTTCACTTTTACTCTCTTCAGATTTTTTAGCGTCTTTAGCATTGGACTTAAATCCTCTTCGTTTTGCAAGGTGCAATATTGCCCTAGCTAACTCTGATAAAGTCAAGGCCTCATCCAATCCTTTCACTGTTGCAACGTAGGGATCTGTAGATAGATATTCTTGCGATTCAAAATATTCATTATCTTTAAATACATTAGGATAGTTCTAGATAAAAATATTTTTGATTTTTCTAAGTCTTTTTTGCCTTCTGTCTATTATTCGTCTGAGACTTCTGGCTTCTCTTCTTTTGTGTAATGGTAAATTGCCTTTCTCATCTTCAATACTATCCCAGACTCTCACTCCCACATCTATCAATCCTTTTACATCATATTTTTCATCGTCAGCGTTTTCTTAGTCTATCTCTATCACCGCCTAACCCACTGATGTAATGGCCAAATCTAGGGCTATTAGATAGTCAAAATTTTTTGTGTTTACGTTTTTGAATTTCATAATATTCAATTATATAAAAAATTTAATACGATTTTAAAATTTTTTACAAAAACAAGTTTATAGCTTGTAATTATACACACTTATTATGCCAGAAAATCCATACTCAGCCATCGAAAGTCTCCAAAATATTTTCATTTCATACGTACAGCGGCTGAAATGTTTTTAATATTCAAACAAATAGTTGATCCATCTTTTGAATCAAGTATATTTTGTGTTGAAAATAGTATTAGAGAATACGGTTTCCCAATGTTACATGGAACAACACCTAAATAATTACCTGACAATCTGTTTTTGTATGATATAAAGAGTACAATTGGTAATAATATACTTTGTGATTTGGTACTTAGAGAAAAGCAATCTAAATCATATAATTATTCTGAAATTCTAGTCAAAAGAATCGCACGTATCTATATTGCCATAATTTTACATGTATTATGGGCCAGTAGATGCCCTTTTCCAGAATATAAATGTAATTTTAGTCGTTATGACATACTTGAGGTCATGAGAGCATATGATGTTGGTAGGATAGTACGCTATCCCGAAATCTCATATCTCATACAGATTATCGACGAAAAACTTGGACTAACACCTCAAAACTCAGGTACTGAACAATTTGAAGAACTTCGATTCTATGATAGTGCTTTTAAGATTATATATACAAACAAGGACCGAATCTTACCAGATGTAATGGTTCAAACTTCTATTAAACATAGTAAAAGACTACTATCCAGAAAATTCATAAAATGAAAAAGCTCCGAGCAAAGCTGGGAGCGAGTCACGGTATCAGGCAAAACCTAATACCTTATTTTTATAACCACATGTCCCAATATGTATGTTAGAGTATTTTTGTTTTTTACGCAAGGTGATTAAATTATCTCAAAATATCCACACATTTCTATGTAATAGTTTTATAAAATGGTTTTCTAACTAGTTTATTTACAAAATTTATACTAAATTCAAGCATTTCTTTTTTGTCTTCTTCGTAACGATAATATGCATCAGTACAGCTTGTCATACCAGATTTATATAATTCATCACAAGACTAGGATAATAAAACGCTTTATCTTTATCACCAATTAAGTGATAATAATGACTAAACCCCGCAACATCTATACATAAACATATATCCCCAGTTTCTTTTTATAGAAATTCTTATCCAAGACTTATAAAATTTTTCAATTATCTTTATTTCTTTTTTTGATAAACTTAATTTATATTTTTCTAAAATAGTCTTTTTTAGATTAGTTATCACCAAATTAATTATACTCAACGGACTATTCGGTGTAACTCATAATGTTTCTCTAGTTAAAAAAATCAATTTTTTTAGATTTAATTGTTTTTTCAATCTGTATTCATTTAAAAATGCATAAAAATAGTTTCGATAATTGTTGCTTTCAATCGATAACTAGTATGCAAGTGTCGAATTTGGTATGGGATCTACAAAATAACACTTTTAGTTAGATTACTTTTTCTTAGATATTCATTTTTACGCAAATCTTTGATAAGAGAAACTAATCCATCGCAATACGCCAGATAATCATTAGATAACCTAACAACATTTGAAAAGTGATAATATGTTTCTACTATCCAATGCTCTACTTTTAGGTACCTATTAAGCAAAATATATAATATGAAAGAAAACCCACTGCAGTTCATTCGACGATTTCTATAAATCTCACTCATATTACAAATCCCTTTTTGATAAAAGAAAAAACGTTCACTACCCAAAAGATCAAAAAAATATTGACATGCTTGCATCTCTAACTCTGATTTTTTCAACAAATCTTTTTCTTGGTCTATCATCCGTACGTATTCTTTTATACTGCGTCCTTCCGCGTATTTTTCTTCAAAAATCCTTAGTAATTTATGCAAATCAGTCAATCTCTCTACTTCCAGACATCTTATTTCGAATAAGACAGAATCAAAAAAATTTTCTATCTTCACATATAAATTTAATAATAAATATTTTAATCTATGTATTATCACACTAGATCTAATATTAGATGTTTCGCTTTTATCACTAAAAAACAGATGTTTTTTAAAAAATCTGATATCTCCCCCTGTATATTTTGAAACTGATATTATTTTCTTTATATATCGATAAAATTTCTATTACTGTGCTTTTTAACCTTTTTATGTGAGTATTATTTATAAAAAGATTATTTTTTCTGTAAAAATATTCTATTGCTTTACACAAAAAGTATATTTCTCGTAAATTATTTTCACTTATAAT
>CAZDBO010000001.1:186406-312879 GCA_964503755.1 uncultured Candidatus Saccharibacteria bacterium | reverse complement strand
ATCTACACAAATATCAGATGAAATTAAATTTGACTCGGAAGACGAAAAACATTCTTTTGATTCAAACGAAAATATATCTGAATCTTTAAATAAGCCAAATAGTGAGATCGATAGCTTACATGAAAGAAATGATAAAGAAAATGACAGAAAAAATATAAAAATCAAAAAATACACAAACAAAAACACACGCAAACTTACATTCTATGCAAATCATGATTTATTTTCTTTAGAATCATCACAAAAATAATGAATTTTCTTAAAGATGTTGAAGCTTATATCACCAATCTTAAATAAAAGAGAAAATAATAAAGCAAATAAAAATAAAAACAAAATTCGTTCTAATATAAATAAAAGGAATGTCACAAAAAATAAAATAAACCTTAAAAAATCAAACAATTTTTTGAATAAATTATTGAAATCTAAATTACTTAAATTAATAGCAATATCAATAATTATATTTTTATTCATTGGATTTATAGGATTAAATACTTATGTTGATGCATATGCCAAAACATATGTACGCATATACTATAAAACACAAAAAATTAGTATAAATAGAGTTTTATCATTTGATATTAATGACGATAAGCTAAAAACTACAGAACTGACTTTAGAAGATGAATTTAATCTAGAATATAGTGCTACAGGAGAAAAAATCAAAGGTAGTAAAGCAACAGGAAAAGTAGCAATTTTTAATTCTACCGAAAAAGAAATACGACTTCCTATAAATACAAAAATTAAATGCGTTTCTTCTTTGTGTGCTGGTTTAGAATATATTTTATTGAACGAAGCAAAAGTTTCTGGTTTTAGCTCTCAAAGTGAAATTAGCATAGAAGCAATAGAAATAAGCGAAAAATACAATATACCAGCCGGTGCACGATTTGCCGTAGGAAATTATGATCATGTAAATGAAGTTTTTCTCACAAACACAACATCAATGACAGGTGGTACAAAACCAGAGAAAGTCAAAATAATCACACAACAGGATATTGAAAATGCCCTTAAAAATATAGAGGAGTCATTAAAAACTCAAATATTAACTAAAATAAAAACAAATAGAAACTATACAAACACATACCTAATAGCCGAGAACACGTTTAGATTAGAAATAATTGATTCTGATATTGACAAGAAAGCTGAAGATGAATCCGAAACCTTTAACATTCGGATGAATGCGAGAGGCATAGTTAAAGCGTTTGAAAAAAAACAGTTTAACGATATTAAGAATGATCTTATCAAACAAAGATTACCTAAAAATTATGTATGGGATGAAAATAAAGAAAATTTTATTGTTAATATAGTAGGGTCAGAAATAGATTCTGTAGCTATAGAATTTAAAATAAATGGGGTGGCTCAGCCACAAATAGATAAAAAACAAATTGCATCCAAAATAAAATTAAAAGATATTAATAAAGCAAAAGAGGAACTAAATAAATTAGAATATTTAGAAAGATATGAAATAGATTTAGAAGTATCAAATCTCCCGTTTTGGTTTCATCGAATATCAAAAGATGAAAAAAACATTATTATTGTTATAATACCAATTGAATAAACAATATCGTGTTAATTTTTGAAAACGTAACAAAAAGATACAAAGACAAATACGCTTTAGACAATGTTACATTTGCTATAGATGAAGGTGAATTTGTATTTTTGGTAGGTCCATCGGGTGCAGGCAAATCTACAGTTGTAAAATTAGCTATACAACAAGAAAAACCAACATCGGGTAAAATAATTTTTAATTCAAGAATAAGAGTTGATAAACTTTCTGGTGGTAAACTAGCTAAGTATCGATCAATGATTGGAATAATCTTTCAAGATTTTAAATTAATAGAAACAAAAACAGTTTGGGAAAATGTTGCATTTGTCCTTGACGTATGTGGAAAGCCTACAAGAGAAATAAAAAAAGCCGTAGAATATGTACTCGATTTGGTTGGCTTGCTGGATAAAAAAGATGCTTTTCCTAAAACTTTGTCTGGTGGTGAGCAACAGAGAGTCGCAATCGCAAGAGCAGTAGTAAACGAACCTTTGATGCTCATAGCTGACGAACCAACAGGAAATCTGGACAGAAACAATACTTGGGATATAATACAATTATTAAATAAGATTAATAATTGGGGCACAACGGTGATTGTTGCTACTCATGATGTAGAGGTGGTGAATTCACTCAATAGACGTGTTATAGCATTTGAAAACGGCAAAATTATAAGAGATTATATAGGTGGTTATGAACTATAAAACAAACATTTCTATTATAATAGCAAGACTTTTTAAGACTGCTTTTCAGTACATGTGGAGAAATATTGGACTTAGTATCGCTTCAATCACAGTCATGACTCTTTCATTTTTTATCATCATTTTGTGCTTAATTCTTTATTACGGATCTGCCAAAATAATTGAATATATTGATTCTAAACCACCATTGATTATTTATCTAAAGGGCAACCTGACGAATGCAGAAGGACAAAAATTTTTAGACAAAGTAAAGAATTCAGGATTAAATGTAGATGTAAACTTACAAGACTATGAATTTTCAAAACGGGATTTTAAAGAAAAAATAAAAGATATTGAAGTTGATGATTCTGTACTCGAAGGTGTTTTACCACGAATTGCGTTTATCAGAGGAGATAGCCAGGAAACTTTGAGAAAACTCATTAGTTATTTAGAGAATGACGAAGAATTTCTGTCTCTTGTAGATAAACAAAATATAGACAAATTCGGTTGGTATAATTTTGATATTCGACAGGCTGACTTTATCAGATCACTTAATGAATTTGTGCAAGTTGCCGGCGTCGTGGCAACAGGTCTACTATCCACAGTATCGATGATTCTTATATTTATTACTACAAAATTAAGTATAGGATATCATTCTAAAGAACTAGAAATAATGAATCTTGTAGGTGCACAGGGATGGTTCATAAGAACACCATTCATTATAAATGGTACATTGTATGGACTAGTTAGTGGAATAATATCTGTAAGCATGATTTGGGGATCATACTATTTGATTACTACTTATTATCCTAATTCTATCAGTCAAATACTCGGCATAATCGGCTCTGTACCATGGCCAGAGATTAATTCTTATCTTATATTGCAATTTTATTTATATGTCTCATTAGCGGGTGCAATATTAGGTTCTTTAAGTAGCTTTATAGCTGTAATAAAATATGTTAGTAAATAACAAATGATACTTAGAAATGCTAAAAATATAATTTTTGTCTTAATAGGAATTGTTTTAATAATTTTACTAAATATAAATGTCATATCGAGCTATTTTGTCCACGCACAAGCGACAAGTGAGACACAACAAAAACTCAAAGAAACAGAAGAGAAACTAAAAAAATTAAAAGAAGAAAGAGAAAAAGTAAAAAATACTATACTAGCGGAATCTCAAAAACAAGCCAGTCTGAAGCAACAAAAAGTTGTTTTAGATTCTACCATTAGACAAAATGAAATAATGATAGAAACATTAAATCTGGAGATAGAAAAATTAGAAATAGAACTAAGCATTCTCATAGATGAACAAACAAAACTTGAAACTAGAATAAAAAAATTAAATGAAGAATTAAAACGATTACAAAACGAATATGAAATTTCGATAAACTTTTTATACAAACGTCATATTAGTTCGCCAAACCTTTTGTATGAATCAACTAGCTTAGAAAAAGCAATACTAGAACAAGAAAAACAAAAAGCATTAACTACAATAATTAAAAATAAAAAAGAAGAAATTATCAGATTTGAAAAAGAACTACAGGAAAAAAAAGAAATCATAACTCAAAAGAAAGAAGAAATAAATAAAATAAAAGAAGAAACAGTATCAAAATATGAAGGATTAAAGATGCAACAGGAAGCTCTAGAATGGCAAAAACAAAATAAAGATAAACAAATTCAAGAATCAATCAAAAACCAAAGAGATTTATTTTCACAAGATGCCCGACTCTCTGAGGAGATGAAAAAATTAGAACGCGAATTAAGTGAATACAGACTCAAACTTGCCGTCATGCCACCATCTGGAGCATTTGTCAAAGCCGGACAAGTGATAGGATTTCAGGGCAGAACTGGATTTTCATGTAGTTATTACCCCGCAAATCCAGTACCAAGAACAAACAATTACTGCAGTCATTTAGGACCAAATTGGTACTACTATGATCCAGTACAATTTCCGACTCTAGGATCCCATCTTCACCTGGAAGTAATAGTAAATGGGCAAAGAAAAAATGCAGATACATATCTACCAGGTGGGCCAAATAATCATTTAATTTCACATCCCCCTATGTTTAATTATGTTATTACACAGTCCTCTGCCGCACATGGAGGCCCAGTAGATATAGCTTCATATCATGGTGCTCCAATATATAGTATGTCCGATGGATATATAAGATATGGATGCTATGATTATAATGGCACTTTCAAAAATGATCCTGCATACTATGCTGTACTAGTACATGTAGGAAGTGATGGCAAACCGAATGGAATCGTTACACAATATTGGCATTTACTCAGAAATGTTCCATGTCCATAAATTTTCAATAATGAATTTGTTGTTTTTACCGATGCTAGAAGCACAAGAATGATTTACCTGATTAGTTTTTTAATTAGACAAAAAGTTATAAATCGATATTTGTTTTGTATGTCTTTAATTATATTCTTTTGTTAAATTTGCAAATTGTTATCTGTATAAATTGAGTTTCAAATCGACAATTATCTACGACAATGTTTCCTAAACGGGCATTTTTCACATTTTGATAAATCATCAGTTTTTCTAAAATCCAGTGCGATAATTGATTCGTAAACTTCTCTTATAGAATTTTTTAACTCTTCGTAAACTTGATCTAGATCAAATTCTGAAGTCTCTTTAGAATTAGATCTTTTACGATATTCATAAATACCTGACGCCGGTATTTCAAATGGCACCACTTTGTACTCAGTTGTATCAATGTATTCGATACGAAGAGACTTTACTCTATTTCTTAATACCTTGATATTTTGATGGTTTGAATTTTCTATTAACAGTTTGTAAAACAACAACTGTTGCAAATGCTGATTTTGAGATGTTTTATTTACACCCAAAAAATCACCTATTGAAGGAATTTTAGATATTGTTTTGAAATCAGAGATAACATAAGCTCCCTGCTCAAATCCTATCATATCCACTCTTCCATTTATTGGAATATTTTCAAACCATGCTTTTATATTGGTCTCAATCGCATAAACTTTTGATAAAAAATTATTTTTATAATAATCAAAATAAGCTTTGATACTATTTTCAATTTTATCTTTTATTTTTTCCCACGAAACCTCAAAGACAAAATCGTTTAAGTTATATTCTTGCAATGCTTTTTCTATTATTTTATTTATAAAATTTTCTAGTTCACTCTCGGTTTTAATATCATATTTGATGATATACTCTACTCCCTCATGTACAAACGTACCTATCAAAAGCTCTGCACTAGTAGGCGTAGGTACTCGAAAGATGTTCTCAAGCAAAAATTTGTATTTACAGTAATCTGAATATTTTTTTAGTCCTGTGAATGATAAATTAAAATTTGATTGGATAATACTGGATAAATATTCTTTAGTTTTATCGCTAAGCTGTGGATTATCTGTATCAGATAATAATATTTTATTGATTTTATCATCCTGATTTACTAATTCGTCATGTCTAATGAATTCTTCGATCTTTGTTTCAAGCACATATTTACTAACATTTTTTTCCTTCCAATCAAGTTCGCCACTACTGGAGGCCGGGTATTTATTCGCAAAAGTAATAATTAATTCATTCTTTGCTCTAGTACAAGCAACATAAAAAAGTCTTCTTTCATCATATTCTTTTTTATCAATATCTGTATATTCAGACGTTAAATTGGTAAATAAAGGTAACTTAAAAGGATCAGCACGCCCCTGCACTTTTTCCCAGTTGTTTTCTATAGATTGATACAAAAACACATATTCAAACTCAAGCCCTTTTGATGAATGAGCAGTAATAACATTTATGCCATCAATCTGTTCTAGATCTGATACATCAATCGGTATGATGACATCTCGTTTTTGCATGTTATCTAGATCAGAAATTAATCTGTATAATATGTAGTTATATTTGTTACCATAATAAGTCTGGTAAAATTTCTGTCTTGATTGTATATATTGGTAAAAAATACCTAATTTGTGTAAATATATATAAGATTCTTCAATATTGCCTAGATATTCCAATATACCAAGGTTATTTATAACCTTTATAAATATATTCTCAGTCGATAACTCGGATGATTTTGTTGATAAATTAATTATTTCATTTAAAACTCCTTTAAATTTCGCGTAGAAAATATCATTTGTACCTTGAACAAATTCGTAAAATGATTTTTTTTCCTGACGCAATTTATGCATCTGAATTAAGACTTCGTATATATTTAAATTCCAAAATCTTATATTACAAAAATCCCAAAAAAATTTATCATCAAACAAAAGTTTTGGATTATCTATTGCCTTGAGAATTGTAATTATATCGAGAATAAAGTTATCGTCCAAAAGATTATTAGACTTTTTTATCTTGTATTTTATCTTAAAAGCATCTAAAAACCTTGTGATATTAGATATTTGCCTATTATTGCGAGTAATTATTGCTATTTCATTTGGATCTACTCCTGATTCTATAAGTGACTTAATTGAATTAGCAATAAAATAATCCTCATGTAAAGAATTTATAAATTCATTAACAGATACTTTCGATTCATAATCCCTACCAGAAATAAAATTTTTATCTAAATTGAGCGATCGCAAGAATTCATGGTTTACTAATCTAAAAGGCTCATTGTTTTTTATTACATTTTCAGAAATATCAATAATATGCTGTCCAGAACGATAGTTTGTTTTCAAAACAATAATTTCTGTCTCCGGAAATATTTCTAAAAACGAAGAAAAATTATTGAGTGATGCACCTTGAAATCTAAATATCGTCTGGTCATCATCACCAACAACAAAAATATTGGAATTTAAACCTTCATAGTTTGATACATGTTTTATGACTTCAAGCTGAGCATTATTTGTATCTTGAAACTCATCAACAAGAGTGTATAAAAAATTTTCTTGATAGGTATGAACTAATTCTTCATTCTTAGTGAATGCTTCGGTAACATAATAAATCATATCATCAAAATCAAGCAGACTTCTTTCTTTCATTATTTTGAGATATTCTTCATAAAAAATGGCTAACTGATCCATGCGTTCGACCTTTCGCTGTTCAATATTTTGATCAGTATTTGTCCATACCTGTATTATTTCTCTCAACTTTGCTGGTGTTATATATTCTTTCTTAAGATTTGATATGGTCCGTACTAACGATGAAAAATAGCCTAAAATGTCATTAGTAAATTGAAGTTGAACAAGGTTGTGATTCAAAATTATGTCTTTAAAAATTTCCAATTTATCAATATCTGAAATCGTGTTTACATTTGTATTAAAATTAAAAATCTCTGGATATGTGCGTATTACATCATTACAAAATGAATGGAATGTATGGATATTAACCCGATAAGCATCATTACCTAAAAAACGAATCAAGCGATTGCGCATTGCTTGTACAGACGCATCCTGAAAAGTCAAGCATAATATATCATTTGGGCTAGCATCGGTCTGACGCAATATATTAACAATTCTTAACGCTAAAACCTGAGTTTTACCTGTACCTGGTCCTGCGAGTACCATTACAGGACCCTCTATCTTATCAACTGCTCTTCTTTGTTCAGGATTTAATTGATTATAAAAACTAAAAAAATTATTGATTAATTTATTATTCATCTGCCAAATAATATTATCACATTCAATCTAAATATATATTTAACAAATTTATCAAAATTTATATAATTTTGTTCATGTAATGCAGTAATATTAATCAAACAAATTCTCAAACACAACAACCATTATCTTCTATATCAAATAACACTCCACAAACACAGCAAGTTGTTTCAGACACTGGATTGAATCCTATGCCTAATGCAAATTTTCCTAATAATCCAAATCATCAGCAAATGCCACCACAGAAAAAGTCTAATTCTGGAGTGTGATCGCTGGTGCGATAATTGGTTGTCTTTTTGTTGTCTTACTCTGTATTGGAAGTGTAATATTTTTATTTACTTCTATCCTTCCTATGTTATCAAATACTGCCAAGCCAATGATGAGGACGCTAGCTTTTTTAAATGAAGTCTGTAAGGTAAAAATTACAGAAGAAGATAAACAAGTGTTTGTTGGAGGTTTTACCGCCATGGATGTTGAAGAAAAAGAAATCAAATTGAATTTAACACCAAGAGAATTTTATGATACTGCTTTTTCAAATCAACTAAAGTCAAAATATACTTATGAAGAATTCATGAAAGACATTCAACCCCTGACAACAGAGTCAAGATTTTGTCAAAATTATATTCAAAATAACTTTAATGGCATTTCAATGTTTAGCTACAATAACAATACAGAAACTGAAATAACATTAGACCTTGATGGATATGTAATTCGTATCAAAATAAATCCTGTAGACGGTATGATTACTGACTTTAAAGTAGAAGAAAGTAGACAAACAGAGTTATTAGTTCAGTAATTAAATAACTTATAAATGCCATACACAACTAATAACCATAAAATTTTAGATTTTGTATTAAATCTTAGTAACTACTCTTCGAGTATTATCAAATTTAATCCAAATGGATTTGTCAAATCCATAAAAAATTTATATCATTTGAATTGTGCCAACGAATAACAACTCTTTTAATCAAACATATCCTCAAGCACCACAAATGCAACAACCATATCCACCGATGTCAAATAATATGTCCCCAATGCAACAATCATTTCCAAGTAGTGAATCTAGCCCAATGCTTAATCAAAATTTTCAAAATATACCGTATCCTCAGCAAATTCCACAAGGAAATAAATCTAATAAAGGATGCTTTTTTGCTGGGATTGTAGTAGGTTGTGTCAGTGTAATTTTGCTTTGTATTGGGATTGTTGTGTTTATATTTTTTTCTACGTGGGCCATGTTGCCAAATGCGATAAAGCCAATAATTGTATCATTTGCTTTGTTTAATGATGTTTGTGGAGTAAAAATAGATGAAAAAACAAGAAAAGAATTTGTTGATGTTTTTGCAAAACACAGAATTGAAGAAAAATATGTAATACTGTCTATGAAACCAAGGGAATTTTATGATACCGCATTTTCAGATCAATTGAAGTCCGAATATTCTTATGAACAATTTACCAAAGATATACAACCATTAAATACAACAAAATTTTGTGAAGAATATAAAACAAAAATATCTAGCGAAAATATACCAATAGACGGTAATAGCGGAGGTCAAATAGCATGGGGCCCATTTGGAGGATATGTTGTCCGTATAACAATTAATCCTTCTGATGGGCTAATTACAGACTTTAAAGTCGAAAAAAGTGATCAACAAAACTATGATGATTTTAATGATGACCCAAATACAAATACCAATAATAACGACTCTAGAGGATCTATGAGGAAACAAGATAATTTAAGATACAAGTGTATCACCATATGTGATTAGCTTTTTATGTATATAAAGTTAGAGAATGTATCCTTATTATTAGACAATGTATTAATATTAAAAAATATTAATATTACCTTATCTGAAAATTCGTTGTATGGACTCGTTGGTAATAATGGTACTGGCAAAACAACGCTTTTAAAATTTTTATCAGGCCAAATACGGCATTACATTGGAAAGATTTATTATTATAATCAAAACTTAAAAACATATTATCTCAACCAATTAGATATAATCGAAGATAAGGACTCAATGCCTGTTTTTGAATACTTATATTCCACGATAAATCCAGAACTTTACAATATATATAAGCTAATCAATACAAATAATATAGAATCCCTAATTTACGAATATATTGAGAAAAATGGATATAAAATAGAAGAAGATATAGAAAAAATATGTAACTTAGTCCACTTGGACACGCAAGCTAAAATCAAATATCTTTCTCCAGGACAAAAACAAAGGCTTTGTCTTGCATCAATTTTTTCAACTGAGGCTGATATCTATCTGCTAGATGAACCAACTAATCATCTAGATACTGAAGGAATAGAAATATTTCAATCACTAATTAGACAAAAACAAAATAAAATAATTCTTATAGCAACTCATGATAGAAATATTTTGTCTATAGTGAATAAAATTTTACATTTTGAGAATAAGTTGATCACACAATATGACTGTAATTACATTATTTTCAGAAAACAGCTCATTAAGAAAAAAATTCACGAAGAACGTGAAAGAATACGAAAAATAAAAAAAATCCATCAATTAAACGAAGCTATCAATATCAAAGAGGAAATATTGGATAAAAAAAAGAAAATTAGAGATAATAATAAGATAGCTTTCAAATCTAAACTAGAACGTCAAAGTAAGAAACTAAATCAACAGAAAATTCAGTTTATAAAACGAATTAACAAAATTAGAAAAACATTACATATTCCAAAAGAATATTGGGGAATGAGAATACAATTTGTTCATACTCCAATAATTTCAGATACCGTTTTAGATGTCCAAGATTTAGCGATAGGTTACGAAAAACCATTAGCAGAAAATATTAGTTTTACTCTTAATAAAAATGATAGATTGTTAATACAAGGGAGAAATGGATCAGGAAAGACAACATTACTTAGAACAATTGTAGGCGAAATATCTCCTATAAGGGGCACAATCAAAGTTGGTGAAGGAATAAAAATTGGGTATTTTTTTCAAGAAAATAAATTTATAAATATAAAAAAAACTGTACTAGAAGACTTTATGAGTATAAATAGAACTCTTAGTGAAGATGAGGCTAGAGATTTTTTACGATTTTATGAATTTGACGAAGAAAAGATATATGAACCAATATTTACACTATCCGAAGGCGAAAAAATGAAACTCAGACTCGCCAAATTATTTTTTAGTGGAGCTAATTTTCTTATACTTGATGAACCAACAAATAACTTGGATTTTATCTCTCAAGAAGCATTGCAAAAATCTCTAAATGATTTTGAAGGGCCGATTATACTTGTATCTCACGACAATCTGCTTATTAATAACATTCAAATAAATAAAAAAATTAGTCCATAATACCTACACAATATGAATCTATCAGAATTTAAAAAAGAAGAAATAAAGGATCCAAATACAAGTAATAAATTAGGCTTTATTGATAAGCTTACTAAAAACCCAAATCTTAAAAAAATATTATTTATTAAAATTGTAATAATTATAATACTTATACCAATTTTTTTATTTCTTACATCACAAAAAATAAATAACAATCCAACATTTAATAATGAAAAAAAAGAATCAGCGGAAATTTCATCCATACAATATATCTCATCTCCTTCTCCTTCTCCTACCCCAACTCCTATTCCAAAAAAATACTATAATCCAATAAATGGTGAAGAAATATCTGAAGAACGCTTTTTACAGATTCAAAATCGACCTGTATTGGCTGTAATTGTACAAAATCATGTGGACTCCAGACCTCAGGCTGGTATAAATGAAGCTGATTTAGTCTATGAGACCTTAGTAGAATCAGGGATTACTAGATTTATGTTCATATATTGGCAAAATGATGCTAATAGAATCCAAAGTATAAGGAGTGTAAGAAAGTACTTTGTTGAGTTATTAGGCGAATACAACAATCCTGTTTTTATGCATATAGGTTATGCAACAGGTAATGATGATGTAAATGCCTTAAACGCTATGAATAGATACAATATCAGAAAACTAAGTGATTTGATTGACGCGACAACTGGTGAATATTCATTTACTCGTGATTTGCAGTGTCAAAGAGTAAAAGCAATGGAACATTGTGCCTTGAGCGATACAGCTAGACTATGGAGAATAGCCGAACAAAATGGATTTAATTCTGATATTAATCAACTGCAAACATGGCTATTCTCTGATTCATCAAATACTGACAATACAAATAATAATTCAATAGAAAAAGAATCAATTGAGGTAAATTTCAATGGAACCAAAAACGATTACTCATCAATCTGGAAATACAACAGAGAAGATGGCTTTTACTATCGCATAGATCCAAAATCTGGTAATAATTATTTAGATTACAATGGACAACCTGTAAAAACAAAAACACTTATCATTCAAGGTATCAAAAGCTACTACAATGGTGATAGCAAAGGTAGAATAGTCCAAGAAGTTATAGGGCAAAATGAAGGCTATATTTTAGAAAATGGAAAAATAACAAAAGTCATCTGGAAAAAAGAATCCTTCAATAGTAAAACTAGATATTTTTTTGCGGAGAATCCAACACAAGAATATATATTTGAACGGGGGAAAAAGTGGATTATATTAGCGCCCAATAGTTCATTATCAACATTGTAAACCTTTTTTATTTGATATTTATATGTTTAAATGTTTGAGTAAATATATTTTATGGAGGGATCCGAATTGATACATCGAAACCAACATGAAAAAATAACTTTTTTATTTGAAAGAATAAATGATCTAATTAAACAAAGTCGTAGAATAATAATACACACTCATAAATTACCTGATTTCGACGCATTTGCATCGGTACTTATGGCAATGTTTATCTGCATGACACTAAATCCACAAGCTTCAATAGAAATTGATGAAAATACATTAAAGGAAATTGCATCTTTAAACAATATTTTGGGATCAATCAATCCAATCAATCCAGGAATTCCTGAAAACGCTAACACTACTTCTGCACCTTTACAAACACTAAATATAGTTCTCGATACACATCCCCAAAGAGTCGCTTCAAATGAAAACTTAGTGGCTCAACAGGGATCCCCATGTATCGTTATCGATCATCACATCAATGACTATGGTCCGCATTCAAATCAAGACCAAGTTCATAATAATGTTTACTATATACAAAAAGCACCTTCAAATACTGTACTCTTGTACAAAATATGGCAGGAAATCAGAAAAGTTAACAAATCAATCGATGCAAGTACAGATAAATTAATGTTTCAACTAGCCGTCTTAGGTCTAGTAGGAGATAACGCTTCAGAAACTTCAGAAAATATCACAAAACTTATTCCTGAAAATATAGGAGATCCATCCTCTTTACAATACGATATAACCTCACTGTTAAATGTACTAAATCCAAAACTACCAGATGAACTTGTCGAACAAATTGAACAAAAAAAAATACATTTGGATATAACAATAGGAAATGATCGAAAAATACTAAAAATGATATACATATCGATTACTGAATCAAACGTAGAAGCGACAGAGGCTTCTAATCAAGATTTACTGTATGCTGTAAAGAAACTTGGAGATATATTAAAGTCCTTAATTGCAAATACAAGTAACGATCCAACTAGACCGACAGACGATATATTATTAATAGTATATTCTGAAAAGGGTGCTATTTTAAAAATTATAAGTCATAGTGGTACAAACTGGAATGATTGGCTTAGAAATATAACAGAAGGAAAAAGCGGAGGACACGGCAATGACGCTGCTTGGACTGTTCAATTTAATACCTCAGACTCTAGTCAAAGATTTTTTTCAAAGTTAAAAGAGATTATTGGATCAGATATATCACCCAACATACTCTTTTCATATATCGATCTTTTAAAGTGGTTCCATTCTATACTTAAACAACAGCAAGATGCGATACATTCATTTTTAGGTGTCGATAAAAATTCTTCCTGAGAACCAAAATCATCCTATATAATGATACTATGAATGAATTTAAAGAAAATCTATTATCAGTTATAGATAATTTTCAAGATGTAGCAGTCACCTCCCATATCAATCCCGATTTTGACTCATTAGCATCCACACTACTACTCTACCTTTTTATTTGTAAAAAATTTCCAAATAAAAAACTGCAAATAATTTATAAAACATCAAATAATGATAATCTTAATATAAAATTTCCTTTATCAAACCTAATAAATTATACAAATAATATTGACGAAAGTTTGACTAAAGTAGATTTGATAATAATTGTAGACTCAAATGCATATAGACAAATAGGAATCAGCGATTATTCAATCTTTCATGATAAAAAACTTATTTGTATAGATCACCATGCATCTGAGCCTGATTATTTTCACCTAAAGTATATTGACAGCAACGTATCCTCATGTGCGGAATTAATTTTTGATTTGTTTTGGAAAGATGAAGATTATAATGAAGAAATAGCAACAATCACGCTTTTAGGCATTATGGGCGATACCAATGTGTTTGAATTTGTCAAACCACAAAATAGTAAATTGTTTTATTTGATAGGTGATTTGGTAAGTAAATTTAAGATAGATATATCTTTTCTCAAAAAAAACTACATGGGATTTGAAGCACAAATAATACCCCTGATCCAACATATCATTAATAATATAGAAACTATACAAATTAATGACTTTTCTATAATGATTTCATACTTAAATGAGGATGTATTAGAGATATATAATGATTATCAGATTTCTCAAGCTAAATCTTTGTATTCAACAATATTATCTCAAAACTTTTATGGTATCGACATAAGTGCATTTTTCTACCCAAGTAAAGATTTTATTGTATGCTCTCTCAGATCAAAACCAAAAAGTCCAAGTGCACTTGAAATAGCTCAACATTTTGGCGGTGGTGGTCATGTACGCGCAGCTGGATTTAGAATACCTAGATCTGATAACTTCTCTGTAAAACAAATTGTAGAAAGATTCAAAAGAGAAATTCAAAATATACCTATACATGTAATATAGATAAAAAATGTTAGCCGGAAATCTCTCGCATAGACAATTAAAAATGTTGAATATTAATGTGATTGAATTTTTGAAATGGATAAAAAATTTTAATTTTTCGGAGATAAGAATAGGATGCTACTGGGATGAGATTGAACCAAAATCAGGAATATTTATTTTTGATTCAATATTGCCAATACTAGACTTTTTTGAAAAAAACAAATTAAATGTAACTGTTTGTTTAGGTATTAAATCACCAAGAATACCTGAATTTTATCCTCCTTATTGGCTAAAAAAGCCTTATGATTTCAAAGAAAATAAAAAATATCTGTTTAGATATTTACAAAAATCTATAGATCTGTTGAAACAATACAAATGTATAAAAATCTGGCAAATAGAAAATGAGCCACTAGACCCTTCTCCACCACATTGGAAAAAAATCCCGTTAGATGTATTAATCGAAGAGATAAAAATATTTAGAAAAAATAATATATCAAATATATGTGTTAATTTTTGGGGTAATGAGATACTTCAAAGAGGACATTATACAGAAATATTAGATTATATCGACATAATAGGACTAAATTTCTATTTTGAGATGTATAATCTTCAAAAACACAACATAGAAAGCATATTTTCTTTAAACGAATGTTTAGATATTATCAATTTCTTCAAAGATAATTACTCAAACAAGGATATAATCATTACAGAGTTTCAATTTGAACCTTGGATTACAGGAAACATAATAAATAACTTTTTACCAATTTACGAAAAATTAATGCGTAAATATCCAAGAATTTTTTATTATCTAACCGATTTTATAGCCAAAGGTGCAAAAAATTTTTTAAATTATGCCAATATATGCGAATATTATAAGAAAATAAATGAATTTATTACATTTCAAAAAATATATCTCTGGGGCCTAGAGTATATCTATGCAAACAAAAATAATCATATCCTGTACCATCTGATTGACAAAATAGAAAACAATTATAAAAAGATGTAATATATATCTATGCTACAAAATAATATTCAAACATTTAAACTCAAAAAGCAGTTTTTCAAACTTTTCGGGGGTATTGTGCGAATTTACAACCAACAAGATCAGCTGGTTGCATACATCGACCAAAAAGCATTTAAACTAAAAGAAGACATTCAAATCTTCACAGACGAATCAAAAAGTCAATTATTGATGGTTATAAGAGCAAGAAGTATTCTAGATTTTCGAGCTGTCTATGATGTTTGGCTAGCCAATGGCCAGAAGGTTGGTGCATTAAAACGTGATTTTATTAGCTCACTATTTCGCGATAAATGGACAATACTAGATGCAAACGATAATCCCATAGGAGAAATAACAGAAGATATGCCCATATTAGCATTGGCTAGGAGATTTTTATCTAGTCTCATCCCACAAGGTTACGATGGAATTGTAATGAATCAGAAAATATTTGAATTAAACCAAAAATTTAATCCATTTGTATATCATGCCGATGTTGTGGTATACAATCCTAATAGTCCTTATAATTTTTATATTTCTCTGGCATGTTGTACTCTATTATCGCTGATTGAAGGTCGACAAGATTAAAATAATAGTTAAAACAATCTCCAATTATGTGATAAAATAAATCATGGACGGTTATTTTGCTGCGGCTGAATTTATGCTTAATTACGGTTTTTGGCTTACCTGCTGCATACTAATAATTGGTATGGTATTTATTTTTGGAGGATTATATCTTTGGGGAGATGCGGTTATCAAAGCTTACAAAAATTACAACGATCCTGACAGAAATCTATGGCTTGCTTTACTTATTGGAAGCACATTATTCACTCCAGTAACTATGTTCTTTGTTGCAATACTGTATAAAATTACTCACAAAAATAATTAACCATATTTTTCTTCAAAAATTTTATTCTCAGGACACCCAATATTTATCAAATGTTCCTTTATACTATTGACATTTTTAGTACTGCCACATACATAGATATTAGTGTTTAAATAAATATTTTGTGATCCAATATGGTGTTGGCAATAACCAGTCAGACCTCTCCAATCATTAGATGGCCTTGATATAACCATATTAAAACAAAAATTAGAAAATTTTTTTTGCATTTCTACAAATTCATCATATAAATACATATCCTCATCATAACGTAGTCCAAAATAAAGAGATATATCTTTAGTTTCATTTTTGTATATCAATAAATCCCGAATCATACTACGTAAAGGCGCTATACCAGTACCAGTACCAACAAATAAAAATCTATTAGCACTTTGATAATTTGTCTTTGGTAAAGTAAAAGAACCTAAAGGACCAATACTCGATATATCATCATTTTCATTAATACCACGGACAAAATCAGCCCCTTTACCTGGATTTGTGACATCTATCAAAAATTCAATAAATTCATCACCTGGTGCAGAAGCTACTGAATAAGATCTATTAACTTTGGGTTCTATACAGAAAGAAAAATATTGACCTGCCTCATATTCAAAGATTCGATCTGGTTTGGTACGTAAAAGGATAACATTTGAAGCAACAGAAGGAATAAATTTTTTATATATTACTTTTAATTTTAAATCTCTATATATTTGCATAAAATTATTTGCAACGAAATTAATTCTATAAAAAATAGGAAAAAATTAAAATAATCACCTAAGTTTCAACTCACTATCTGAAAACTATTTTTTCATAATATATTCATTAGTTTAGCATTTTGATCAATTTTCTAGCTTTAACTTCTAAACTAGTAAAGTATTCATTCAAATCTTTTTGATATATTAATCTTCCATCGGTCATTATATAAACATAAGTAGGTTTAAACTTTTGAAGAAAATATCTATCATGAGACACTAAAATTATAATTCCTTCAAAAGTAGACATAAGATCCTCAATAGCTTGTATAGCATCCAAATCCAAATGATTCGTTGGTTCATCAAGTATTAACGTGTTTACTGCTGACAATACAGAGAATAATAGAAATAATAATCTGGCTCGCTGTCCAGGTGATAAATTTTTTATAGATTTATTTAATTCGTCAGGTGTAAGACCATAATATTTTACTGCGAGAGAAAATGCACTCTTGATGTCCAACTCTGCTCTATTACAGAGAAAATCTTTTACAGTTGTTTCAAAATCAAGGTTATTGTGTTCTTGTGTAAAATTACCAATATTCAGTGCACCTCCTTTAAAAATCTTACCAGAAATAATATCCATATCTCCACTTAAAACTTTAATAAATGTGCTTTTTCCTGATCCATTTTCCCCAAAAATTGCTATACGAATACCACATCGTATATTCAAAGATATTGGCCCAAAGATGAGACTATTCGAATAACAAAATACAGCATTATCTATAAAAATATTCATATTTCCTTTACTTTTTTTATTATTTATATTAATTTGTAGTTTTTCATATTCGTATGGTTTTTGAATTAATTCCATCTGTTTTATTCTAGTTTCTATAGCTTTAGCTTGTTTACTGGATTTATTTGATCTATCACGTTTAAATCCACGCAAAAACTTGTCATTATCAGAACCTTTATAATGCTAGCCTGATACTGCGTTTTGTTTCTTTTTTATTACCAGCTGTTTTAACCTTTTTATTTCTTCTTGTTCCCGCTGATATGCTTTCAATTGCTTTTGAACTAGTTTCGTTTTATTTTGCAAGTAATCAGAATAACTACTCCGAATTATGTTCAAACGATGATTATGTGAGTCGATTTCAAAAATCTTATTTGTAGTTTTTTCTAAAAAAACATGATCATGAAAAACGATGATGCACGTTGATTTGGTATTAATAATAAACTCTTTCAGTCATATCAATGCTGGTATATCAAGATTATTTGTAGGTTCATCTAAAATTAGAGCATCATAATCAGACAAAAGTAATCCAATTATAAATAAATACTTTACTTCTCTCACCAGGAGACAATAAGTTTATAGTTGTTTCTAAGGAAAGATTTGATAGACCAAATGCTTCCATCATAACCTGTACACGATAGTAAAAAGAAAAGCCGTCACGACGTTCATACTCAGCAAATGCCTCTGTTGATATAGTCATATTAGCTTCTACATCTGCGATACCAGTAACACGTCTTAAGTAATCTATAATACTTTCCAAAGAATGTATTTTTATTTCCTGAGGCATAAAACCAAAGACCAATCCATCCCTTTTCCAACAGATCCACTATCAGCTTTTTCTTCGCTTGCTATTATTTTTAGAATAGTTGACTTACCACAACCATTTTTACCTACTACACCGACTTTTTGTCCTGTTTCTATAACACAAGATATATTTTCTAAAATTATTGATGATTCAAACTTTTTGAAATATTTGTTAATTTCAAATCTATCATGATTGGTTAAATATTAATTCTTAAAAGAAATAAGGGGAAAAATGTCGTTAAAATTAGAATGTCGGTATTCTGATTATAAATTATGATATCATGATGAAAAGGTAATTTCAACCAAAAATTGGTTAATTTATTCGAACTATAAAATATCCGAAAAGTATAAAAATAGCCTTATATTTTTTAATAAGAAATTTTAATCAATTTTAATCTTTATATCACCGAAGACATTATAACTGTTAATGTAATATCCAATTCAATCTCTTGAAATACAATTAAAACCTAAAAAATCACGAATTCACCGTCAAAAAAATCCCAAAAATAAAAGCTTAACTGGAGCCACCTAAGGGATTCGAACCCATGACCCACGGTTTACGATACCGCCGCTCTACCAGCTGAGCTAAGGTGGCAACATTTAATTTTAACACATGAACAAATTAAACTAATAATAAAATAATAATTAATATGCCAACTTAATTTGTTGGTTATTATACACAGGACCTGTTGCCTTTGGTGCATTAGGATCTGGGTTCATTCGTCTCAGAATGTCTTCCTCTACTATAGCCTTATCCTTACCATACATAGTACGCGAGATCTGTATAGCTATATCTCTCGTAGTAGGATCTCCTTGTGGCCATTTTTTGAATGTCGTTTTTATCGAAAATGGATCGACATATCGCCCATCAACCATTAGTTTTATATATGCTGTCTGATTCGGTAAATTCAAAAGATCATTTTTATCAAAGGTTGGCGAAAACAACTCCTCTAGATATGGTGCATCATCAGGACCTACTCGAAATGCTACAACAGTACCGACATTACCGAATACAGCATCTCTTATCTCTTTACGCATCTGACCCGTATACTGATTTGCTACTGTTAGATTAAGTCTAAACTTTCTTGCCTCAGATAGAATTTCTGCGAAACTATCGGTTGCAAAATTTTGAAACTCATCAACGTACAAAAAGAAATCTTTTCTTTTTTCTTGTGGTATGTCTACACGAGTCATTGCAGCACGTAATATTTTCGGAACAAGGAGAAGTCCCAAAAATTCTGAATTTTCTTTACCTATTCTACCTTTTGATAAATTAATAAGTAAAATTTTTCCACTATCCATTACTTGTCTTAGTTCAAAAGCAGATTTAGACTGTCCAAGCATATTACGCATCACGCGATTAGAAATAAACCTATCCAGTTTAGATGTAAAGTAACCTAAAAGTTCACCCCTTCTATTTTCTGGTGTAGATGGTACTTCTTTTGTCCAATAGTCTATGACAAAAGGATCGGTTGCATACTGTAATAAATGATTAATCACATTCCAATCTAAAAGAAGACATTTCATAGCTTCGATAAGTGTGCTGCCTGGTTTTGACATGGCTAAAAGTAAAGTGCTTCTAATAGCACGTTCTAAAACCGGTCCGGTAATACCCTGATTGTTTGGGTCGAATAATTTCTGAATCATCGCATAAAACGAGTTAACGACAGCATGTTTGTCCTCTTCACTATAATTCTCAAGAATATTAAATCCAAAAGGACGTTCAAAATCTCCTGGATCCCAATAAATTACATCCTCAATACGATGTGGTGGTATACGTTCTAAAAGCCACTCTACCTCTTCACCATGCGGGTCAATAAAACAAATACCATGACCAGCATTTATGTCTTGAAGTGCTAAATTATCCATAAACTTAGACTTTCCAGTACCTGTCTGACCTATGATATACATGTGCCTCCTGCGATCATCTATATTACCCATACATACATCTCTTGTTATCCCACGGAAATTCGCAACACCAAGCCAAACACCTTTGGTATGAACAGACTCGTGAGCAGGAGCCATCTTTGCAAGTAACCAATCAATAAATGGTGTTTCCACATTTTTGTTTGGAAAGTGAAATACAGTTGCTAACTCTGATACGTTAAGCACAGAAGGTTTTGCCCAGATTGGCGGAATACGATTTATAAAGTCATTAATAATATTCTTTTTTCGTAAATAATTTTTTAACCAACCTTTCGGTTTGTACTCTGTAAAACTATTACCTTGTGCATTTGTAAACTGTCCAAAAGAATCTTTTACTGTGGTTAGCGTACGTTTTGCATTTGATTCATTGTAAGAAACAGAAATTAATCTAATTGTTAGATCAAAACCAACTTTAGAAATTTTGTCAGTAATAAGCTGTATCACTTCTTGCGGAATACTTGGTCCAGATTTATTTTCTGGATCTTTCATCTGTTTATCAACAGATTTAACCAAGCTTCTTCCCTCTTTTGCCCAAGAGTCGTTGGCGGGAGTTATCAAAAATTGAACAGCAAAAGACTCATTATCATGTAGTTTTGCAATTGTACTGGTAAGCACATTCATAGGATCATTAACTAATCTGTCTTTTTCATGAGTTAAAATAGGATAATATGATTCTTTTTTTAATCTTAGTTCCGCAAACTCAACATAACAATCATCAAAAAACAAGTTATAATCACTACTTATAAGCACTTCTGCTTTGGGATACGCTCCTAAAATCTGTTTTTCGACAGAATCAGCAATGCTAGAAGAGCAGACAACACAAAAAATAATTTTCTGTCTAAAGGCTACAATTTCAAAAGAAATTATCTTCTGCGGATTTGCTATAAAATTAAATTTGTTGTTTTCAAGTAGAGAATGCAACGAAGAATACATCTGTACAGCATTTGAAATGTCATATTCGTTATTTTTCGGTACGCGTACTACGAAATATGTTAAATCATGAGTATATTTTGCATATGCATCACGCCGGATGTCATCTAATATAAATACAAAAATTAAATACAAAAAATATATCATTCCAGCAAATATGGTCAGAATAAAACCCCAAATCAAAAAATCAGGACCTAAAAACATTTCCATAGAACAATATATATAATACCATAAATTTTCGATTTATATTTGTCTGAAACGCTTCTCAAATCCACTCATGATTTTGTGTATTACAAAATATACATTACAATTAATTGATGGCGACTCTAAAAGAACTCAGAAATGCAAGAATAGTCAAACTAAATAAATTAAGGGAGTTAGGAGTTGATCCTTACCCTGCAAGGTCATATCGCAATACTCAAATTTCATTAATTACAAACAAATTTGATGATTTTGAAGGGAAAGTAATTGTAGTTGCTGGTCGAATTAAAGCGATACGTACTCACGGAGGGCTAGCGTTTATTGATATTAAGGATCAATCTGGTCATATACAGCTTTATATCAAAAAGGAAAATTTCACAAATAACAATTATAAAAACAGTGAACTTGGTTTTGATGACGTCGACTTATTAGATATTGGTGACTTTATAGAAGGACATGGAAAGATAGTAAAAACAAAGAGAGGTGAAATCTCTGTTGAAATATCAAAACTGCGATTGTTGACTAAATCCCTAAGACCGATGCCAAGTAAATGGGATGGATTGAAAGATATAGAATTTAGACTCAGAAGGAGATATGTTGATACGAATGTAAATCAAGAAGTTTTTGATAGATTTATAAGAAGATCACGTTTTTGGGAAGCTCACAGAGAATTTTTCAAAAAAGAAGGATTTATTGAAATAAATATACCAGTACTAGAATCAGTAACAGGTGGAGCTGATGCAAAACCGTTTGTTACGCACATGGATGCTATAGACACCGATTTCTTTTTACGAATCTCGCAGGAACTTTATCTTAAAAGGTTAATTGGAGGAGGATATGAAAAAGTCTACGAAATAGGTCCAAGATTTAGAAACGAAGGACTATCTGATGAACATCTTCCTGAACATATTGCTATGGAATATTACTGGGCATATGCTGACTATCGTATAGGTATGGAATTTACAATAGAGCTTTTTAGATATGTTTATGAACAGGTTTATGGAACGTTAAAATTTAATATCAGAGGATTTGAGATTGATCTTGCTAAAGATTGGCTAAGGATAGATTTTGCAACCATAATAAAAGAAAGATTTAATGTTGATATATTTAATACAACCCTAGATGAAATAAAAAATAAATTGGATTCTTTAGGTGTGCAGATTGATGAAAATCTTAATGTTAATCGAGGTATCGACCTTTTATGGAAACAAATAAGAAAAGATATCGCAGGACCGGCGTTTTTAATAAACGAACCGACATTTTTATCTCCACTGGCAAAAGCCAATATAGAAAGACCAGAATTAACTGAGAGATTTCATGTATTAATCGCCGGATCAGAGCTTGGTAATGCCTATTCTGAACTTAACGATCCATTGGATCAATTAAATAGATTTTTAGAACAACAGAAACTACGAGATAGTGGGGATGAAGAAGCGCAGATGTTAGATATTGACTTTGTGGAAATGCTTGAATATGGCATGCCACCAACTTTTGGCTATGGACATTCGGAACGTAATTTTTGGTTTTTTGAAAATGTTACAGCAAGAGAAGGTGTTCCTTTCCCACAACTAAGACCTGAGATTGATGAAACTACTCGCGAGATATATCCTGAGATTTTCTCTAATCTCTTTAATGTACCAAAATCTCGATTTGTTATTGGTAAAATTGTGTCGATAGCTTTACATCCAAATTCGGAAAATCTACTTGTTTGCGAAGTAGATGTAGGAAGAGCAAAACCGGAAAATTATTATCATAAAAAATATTTGAAAATAGTAACTGCAGCGAAAAATATATATGTTGGTAATTTAGTCGTAGTAGCACTGCCTGGAGCACTTATACCATATGCTGGTAATTCAAATAAAAAAGCACCGTATACACTAAAAGAGGCATCGATAGCTGGTGTAAAATCAGAAGGAATGATGTGTAGCAAAGCTGAAATTTTAGGTCCACAACATGAAGTTAATGATGTTTGGGTTCTTGAACAAGGAAATGTTGGTGAAGAGTTTAAATTTTAAAAAACAATTTTATAATTTGACAAAAGAAAGCATTATAGATTATGATTTATTTGTCTATCTTCCCAATGTTAAATCAGTTTTTGTTAAAAATTTAAATCGTGAATAATTAAATACTCATGTTTGATAAAGAAAGTTTATCTAGTAAAACATATAATCAGATAAAAGAAATTGCAAAAACACTACAAATCAAAAATATATCACGCAAAAACAAAAAACTACTTATAGAAGAAATCTTAGAAATATCCAACTCTAAAGAAGTAATTAATAAAAATACTAGCCCAGAAATCAAAAAATCCAATGAAAATAACGAAACAACAGGTAAAACAGAACAAGAGAATTCTGATCAAAACGTAAAAGAAATAAATAAGCAAGAAGAAATTGTTAGTAGTACAGATAGTATTGAATCTACTAGTCAACCTAATAACACGCCAGAAGAATCAAATAAAACAAACATACAAGAAAATTTAGAAAATTCTACAAATACAGAAAGTCTAAATAGCGCGATTCATATTAATGGTGCTAACAACACCAACGGCAATAATGGAAATAATGGCAATACAATATTGCTTCATGAACCGCTATTACAAGTTGATGGAATATTGGACATAATGCCTGATAACTCTCACGGCATACTACGCACTCCCAAATTATCTCCATCTGATAAGGATATTTATATATCTATCTCTCACATAAAAAAACTTAAACTCAGAAGAGGTGATCATATAGAAGCACAGGCTAGACTTCCAAAAGATAATGAACGTTATCGTGCAGTAGTAAATGTAACAAAAGTTAACGATATACCAATTGATGAGTATGTAAATATAAGCCGAGTTCATTTTGATGAATTAAAACCAATATATCCAAATAAGCAGATAAAGCTGGAAATTGGTCAATATCCTATTGCTAATCGCATAATAGACATTTTATCACCAATAGGATTTGGCCAGAGAGGAATGATAGTCGCACCACCAAAAGCTGGTAAAACATATTTACTCAAAGATATAGCAAAAGGAATTAATACAAATTATCCAGAAATTCAATTAATTATTGTACTTATCGGTGAAAGACCAGAAGAGGTAACCGACATTGAAAGATCTGTAAATGGAATAGTTTATGCGTCAAACTTTGATGAAGATCCAAAGCATCAGGTCTTGGTTGCTGAATTGGCTTTAGAAAGGTCAAAAAGATTGGTTGAGTCCGGTAAAGATGTAGTAATTTTGATGGATTCTCTTACAAGGCTGGCTCGTGCATACAATGTAGCATTACCGGCATCTGGTCGTACGCTTTCCGGTGGTTTAGATCCAAATGCTCTATATCCTTCAAAACGTTTTTTTGGTGCTGCACGAAACTTTGAAAACGGAGCTTCTCTTACGATCATTGCAACAGCACTTGTTGATACAGGATCAAAAATGGATGACGTCATTTTTGAAGAGTTTAAAGGTACCGGCAACATGGAGTTAAAACTAGATCGCAAACTAGCTAATCAAAGAATATTCCCCGCAATAGATGTGGTGCATTCCGGTACTAGGAATGAAGAATTACTTTTGGGAACTGAAGGGTTACAGATATCTTGGAAGATTAGACGCATGTTAAAAAGTCTCGGTGATGACGCTAGTGCAGCACTAATAGATAGATTAAAATCAACATATACAAATAGTGAATTTATAAATACATTACATAGTTTGTAATTCCTTCAATATAAAAAATTAATTTTAATTTTGGTTAGTATTTTCGAAAAATAACACAATACGAAATAAAAGCAAAATACTATGCTTTCTTTAATATAGATAAAAATGCCTCTTGTGGTATAGAAACCTTCCCATACATTTTTAATCTTTTTTTACCTTCTTTTTGTTTTTCTAGTTGTTTTAATTTACGAGTGTGATCACCACCTGATAAAACTTTTAACACATCTTTTTTTATAGCTGGTATATCCTCTCTAGCTATTATCTTACCACCAATTGTTGCTTGTAATGGTATCTTGAATAGATGTTTGGGTATGAGTTTTTTCAAATTTTCTACAATTCTTCTTCCCTCAGACATAGCCTGAGACCGATCAATCAAAAAAGAAAGAGCATCGACTTTTTCATTGTTTATCAATATATCGACTTTTACAATATCCCCTACTCTATATTCTATAAATGAATAATCTAATGAAGCATACCCATGAGTAACAGATTTTAGATTGTCAAAAAAATCATTAATAATCTCTATAAGTGGCATCTCATAATGCAAAATTACACGTGACATATTGGCAGTATTACTGATATACTCTGTATTTTTATAAATTGATCTACGACTACTGCATAATTTCATAACATCACCTATATACTCAGCAGCCGTTACTATCTCAACTTTCATCCATGGTTCTAATATGCTATCTATCATGCTTACATCAGGCAAATCAGAGGCCATAGTGATTGTAAGTAATCCATTTTCATCAAAATCTGAAGGTTTATAGTCATGATTTTTTGTTTTTATCGATTTTAATTTTACTTTGTACTCGACAGAAGGTGCAGTAAGTATCAAATCGACTCCATATTCTCTTTCTAATCTTTCCTGAACAACATCCATATGCAAAAGACCCAAAAAACCACACCTAAAACCAGAACCTAATGCTTTTGAATATTCTGGTACAAAATTCAACGACGAATCGTTTAATGCTAGTTTTTCTAAAGACTCACGCAATTCAGTTTGTTGATTTGCATCAACAGGATATAAACTAGCATATACCATTGGTTTAGGTTTACGATATCCCGGTAGTTTTAGAAGTTTATTATCATAAAATGTTATTGTATCACCTACTTGAACATTTCGAATATTTTTTTCACCTGTTGCTATGTAACCTACTTCACCAGTATAAAGACAATTGCTCAGTACTAAATTAGGTTTTAAGTAACCAATTTCAATAGGTTCAAATGATAAATCTGTGCTATAAAGATATAAAGAACGATGCTTTTGCAAATCATCAATATAAATATTGCCATCAATGATCCTAACCAAAGCAACAACACCCTTGTATTCATCAAAAAAAGAATCAAATATTAATGCTTGAACTGAATCAGATGTACTGGTGGGCGATTTTGGTGCGGGTATTCGCTGTACAATCGATTGTAAAAGTGAATCTACCCCCTCACCCGTTTTCCCAGATACAAACAAAATTTCATCTAGATCAAACCCAAACGTTTCACATACTTCGATAGCTCTTCTTTCTGGTTCAGCATTTGGCAGATCTATTTTATTTATTACTGGTATGATCTTTAGATTATGTTCAATAGCCTTAAATGCATTAGAAATAGTCTGTGCCTCTATTCCCTGAGTAGCATCTATAAGAAGAACGGCTCCCTCACATGCCGCCATAGATCTAGAAACCTCATAAGAAAAATCCACATGCCCAGGTGTATCAATCAAATTTAGTATATAATCTTCACCATTAAAAAAATAATTCATCCTAACAGTTTGGAGTTTGATAGTAATACCTCTCTCTTTTTCTAATTCAAGATTATCTAAAAACTGATCTTCCAACTTTCTTTTATCTACAGTATTTGTAATCTCAATAAGTCTATCTGAAAGAGTAGATTTTCCATGATCTATATGAGCAATAATACAAAAATTACGTATTTTATCTATATTCATGAAGGCATTATACAAATAAAAAAAATCCCTGGTAAAGACCAAGGATTTAAAAAAACAACTTATATTATTATGATCTGTAAGTAAACTCTACAGATTTTCCGTCCTCATTACAATAAAACAACGAAGTGCCACTATCAATAAACCTCACAGTACTTAAATCACTTCTATACGAAGTATTGCTTATACAAGCTGTAGAACCGGTTGAGTTAAATATTCTTTGTATATTAAATTGAGTTTTATTCTCTAATCGAACACATTCTACTGGAGAAGTCCCAGAACCGGGAGCAGAAACAACAAAATACACTTGGTTAGGACTTATATTACCATTACCCACACCCTGATATACACCTGCTGTTTTGCTTTGCGTGTTAGTAGGACATGAATTATTACTACTTACATGAAAATGAGAATTTGTAGATGTTTTAGTAAAATTTGAACTATATGCCATCCTAATATTATTCATCACTGTTTCCTGCGCAGTCTGTCTCGCACTCCTCTGTGCAGCCAAGATCGCTGGTATTGCAATGCCTACCAAGAGTCCAATGATTGCTAATACAACAATGATTTCTACGAGAGAAAAACCTCTTAATTTTTTACTTATTTGTATTTTTGTCATACACTATATTAATTAATATTTTTGAACCTGAATGTCAACATCAAACATTTTTACAGATCCATATGAGAATGAAATGATCATTTCTTGATTACTTTGAATGGTAAAATATTGTGGCCATACTACATCAGACACATTTAGAGAAACGTCTTCGATATTTACTCTCATAAATTGAATATCTCCCATGAAACTACGTACATCTACCGAAAATAACTGGGCACCATCAGAATTATTTTTAACTTTTAATATCTGCACTTCATCCATCTGCTTTCCAGATGCAATCCTAAGTCTATGTTCATTGTTACTAGTTACACTATATTCATATTTTTCAAACATATACTCATAATCATCTATTAAAGAAACAGTAAATCCTTGCGAATCAGAATTATTCATAAAAGGATCGTTTTCTTCAATTAATCCCAATACATCAGGTAATTCTGTGTTACTAGCTAGTGTGTCTGGCTCATCAATTGTCCGATTATATTGTGTATTTGTTTGCGCTGCATTTTCTTCTATTGTTTCATTTACTGGAGTAGGATTCGAAGCGAGATTTGATTTATTAGTATTATTTACCGGAACATAAATATAAGCAATATTAGAACTAGAATCGGTATACACTGCCGGTTCTATACTTTTTGCTATGACAAAGGGAATGGCAAACACACACACCAAAGCAAATAACATAAATGATTCTGATGATATATTGAGATAGTGTCCTACTTTGTTTATCTTTTGTATTATGTTTTCCATATCTAATTATTTTATAGAATATTTTGAAAAAAAATTCTAGTTATTTATATTTTGTATAGAGTATATCTTCTTCGATATTTTGTATTACTATCCATAAAATAAGTAGTGTCGTCACAATTACAAGTCCTACAATCCATGCATAATTCAGTTCCATCAGAAAAGATATGAATATATATACTGTCGTGATTACAAGAAACAATAACCAAACAAAGGCTTCCTTATAAATTTTTATTGAAGCCTGCAAAAGATACAATAGATCCATTTTTGCTAACTTTAGAACAAGATAAGGTGAAGCTTTACGATGATTCAAAAGCATGGATTTAGATGTAATCACCATAACACCAGCCAAGATACAAATATACATAAACAGATTAGAATACGAATTAACCATTACCACTTGTTCTAATGTTGGGTAAGTTAATTTAAAGTTTATAAATAGAGAATTATCTTGCACAATTCTCCAATCAAGATTCAAAATCCAATTTAAAAAAGTAATACCACCCACCTTAGCTATAATCAAAAGAAATGCTGGTATCAATGATAAATCAACTAAATCATAGATAAGATTCTCTTTCTGAGTATTGTTTTTTGTTTTACTCATATACGTGTCTATTCTAAAAATAGAATAGACATTTTTTAAAAGGATGTAAAGACCTGTTGGAAAGGTGGAGAATATGGATCATTTGGTACATAATATGGCTTCGCATTTGAATCAATTACAATTTCGTTTGATGGCGTAAAGGGTGGTTGCACATCAGATTGTACATTAATCTGATTTTGAGTTTGATTGGCAACAAAATTTGTATTATTCGCGTTATATTGGTTATTTTGCAAATATGATGAATTTTGGATTGACATACCCGAACCACTAGACATAGAGAGGTCAGGAGTAATATTTTGATTATTATTAATATTATTTTGTGGAATAGAAGAAAAAGAACTTATATTGTTATTTTGGATTGGTGTAGAACTTATGATTGTTGAATTAATATTAGGTTGGAAAACTTTATTTTCTTCTACTGTTGTTTTATTATCAATAACTACTTGATTTTGAGCTATGCTAAAACCATAAGATATAAAATTCATCACATCGGTCAGAGCCTCATGTAACCTTTCCCTATAAATATAACTTACGTCATCAATAACTATTTGAGATTTAAAATTTATTAAATCAGTTCGATTTGTAATAAAATACAAAGATTTTTCATCAACTTCGAGGAGAACTGAGTTTATCTCATCAGACAAAACAAAAAAAGAGAAAAATAGATCTATATCCATATTTTCAATGTCTCCAGAACTTAGCAAAACATAAACAGCTTTTCGCAGGCTATCTAAAACAGCTTTCGAATATATTTGTTTTCTTAATCTATAAACCTGATCATCACCATAAATCTGACTTATTAGATCAGTAAGATTTATATGATAAATTGATTGTAATGACTCAACAAATTTATAAGTAGAATTAGATTTTATATTTTGTAAAAATCTTGTTCCAAAGATAATACCATAAGATACAAGATTTGCATCAATATCTGTAAACTGTGCACCTTCAGATACAATAAGTTCCCATATCATTTCTGTAAAAGTAATATCCTGATTTGATTTTGTTATTGGGATATTGTGAAATTTTTCGTATTTTGGTTTGTAATCATTATATATAGCTCCAAGAAAAGATATATCAGAACAACCTAGATAGATATTTGTATCATATATACCTCCAGTACGTGTATATATAATTTTAGAAAAATCTACTGCTTTATTTTCAGGAGTTATATAAACCTCCAATACATCATCTACTTGTCTGTAGCCAACGTTTACTTGATCATTTAGATCTTTTATTTTAATTACATATGATATTGGTTCAATAGTTTTCTTTATATCAGCGATCTTAAATCCTGCATATTCAATTAGATACTCAGCATATTTTCCTAATTTTCCAGAATGTCCTATCGTTACATCTTTACCATTATTTTGAAAAAATCTTGCCAAAAGCAAAGTAGAAACCAATAAATCAATTGTATAAACCTCTGGTAATATAAATATAACATTGTTAGATTGTTTAACAATATCAAGCAAAGCTATAGTGTTCATAAATGATTTTTTTATTAAATTAAATTATATCATATCTAACTTGACTGACTTTATAATTCTGGTTGTCTTATATAAATTTTAATATCATTATACATTTTTACTGCTAATGGGTTAGTCGTTATAAATCCAAGATCATGTATCTTTGATGCTATATAGTTTGGTACATCCTTTGGTATATAAGCAGTAAATGTAGAACCTACACCATATTCACTTAAGACATTTAGTCTACCTCCTATTGCATTTAAAATATTTTTGATTACATAAATTCCAAGCCCTGTACCACCTGAGCGTACAACATTGATATCATCGTTACCACGTCCATATTGATCTATTCTGTAATATTTTTGTCCTATCTTATGTAGTAGATGTTTTGGTATGCCTCTTCCGGTATCTTTTACTTTAAATATTATCATCTCCCCATCTTGAGAAACTAATATATCTATGCCACCCTTGTCAGTATATTTAACAGCATTGGATACAAGATTATTAGTAATCTCTGTTAGTCTAGACTGATCCGAATAAACTATGTAATTTTCATAATCTGCTGGTTTTTCAAAATTCATATACAAGCCTTTTCGGACGGCATCTTCATAAAAAAGCTCGTACGAATAATCAACAACATCAAGAAAATTAAATGTTGTAAACTGGAAATTCATTTTCTCATTTTCTACGTGACCAGAGCTGAGTAGAGTTTGTACTAAGTCTATTTCTTTTGAGATTGATTTATATATTTTATCTAACTTCTTTTTTAGATAATCTAGTTCAATCTCAGTGTTAGACGTCGCATTCATGACTTTATCATACAAAAACTCCATATTTCCCCTAGCAACTGTTAACGGTGTCTTTAGTTCATGACCTATTATGCTAAGTTTATCTGTGTTCTGATCTTTTCTGTTTTCTTCTTTCTCCTCTTTCTTACTTTTTAATTCTTTTAATTCTCTTTGTATAATTCGCAATTTTGATATTGTTTTTACATGTGTCATAGAGTATATATTAAATAACTTATACATCAGGTAAGCATCAATCTTAATAGATAATTGATCTATAAAATCCTCTAGTAGCTTCTTCTCATACTCAGTATAGGCATCATGTTTTTTATTTTCTAAAAAAATTATTCCGACATTATTATGACGACGTAATACAAAAAAAGCTATTAGCCCTACTCCCTTTTCTCTAAGTCTTTTGAGTACGGGATCATCATCAAAGTCGTATGTATCAATAATATTATGCGTAGAATAATTTTCTAATAGATGATCAATTATTATATGTAATCTGGCTGATACATATTCTCCTATTTGAGTCTTTTTGTCCAAATTGTGTAATATTGGTACTTTATTAATTTTAAAGTAATATTTAATCTCGGATATTTCAAGGCTTTTTTGTAACATACTAACAAACGTATTTACAAACGAATTTATCCTATATTGATAATTATTTTTAATCCACTTATCTAATTTGTTTATTGTGGAAATTGAAGGAAAAAAAACTTCTATAATAAAACCAAAAATTTTCATTCTCAATAATTGATAATAAATTACTACCATAAAAGCTGCAAATGAAATATAAAATGACAAAGAAACAGGATCTTTTAAAGGAACATGTATCACATTCTGTATTACAAATAAGGTTAAAACCAGGATAAGTGATAATAAAAATATATCTTGAATAAACAAAATGATTTTTTCTATCCTACTCTGTAATGCGATTAATTTATATCTTGAAATAGTATACATTACCGTTAATATCCATATGTTAATTGATATCTGGCCTATTCCATTTAAACTAAAATTTCCGAAATATGGAGCAACAAGATTACACAAAAACGACAACGAGGCACTTACTGCAATTGCAATAGCCATAAATTTGTTTTGTTCTTTTGTCAAAGTGATGTTGCTTAAGCAGCTCTCACGTGCAAAAATAAATATATTTATTGGTATCAAAGTAAAATAGTAAATCATATAATATAAATAATCATCTAGCACTTTATACGATATATATCCGTCTTTCAAAATAGGATTAGATACTATGCTGCCATTTATAAATAACAAATAAGAAACAAAAGACAAAAAAAAGAAATTTAGAATAAATAGTATTCTAATATCTTTATTATTTAATGATTCATAAACTAGGAATAAAAAGGGTGGTATAAACATAGGAAAAAAATGCACAAGTTTAAGTAATATTTCGTTGAGAATTTCAAGACTGATTATATATAAACCAACAAATGCTAACCCCCACAGAAAACATACTAATAGCACTAATAGAACCGAAAATAAAGAAAACGATTTTTTGATGTTATTAAACAAAATAAAGTAGACAAAAGTAACTTGAACGAACAATGTTACTAAAAGAAAAAATAAAATTATATTCATGAAAATATTATATTAGTTTCTAAAACTAAAATCTAACTAATGACTGCGTCGGCCTTTTATGACATACTTCTTCCAACACCATACATACACGCCCATGTTGGAACTTCTTCTCGTGCTTCATGTATATGTATTAGTTTATTTATTACTTTATTTATTATTTCACTCAGATAAACTTTTATCTTCGGACAGCCAGGATAAAGAGTTAAATTACCCGCTAAATTGCTACCTATTCCATCAACCTTTGCACGCGGCAGTACACTAATCTTTTCTGCATATAATAACTGTAACCAAACACGTATTCGATCCAAAAAATTGTTTTGATTAAAAAGTGGTATAGAACGAGGATTTGCAATCATACGCACTAGTGCTCGAAGCATATGTGGAGGATAATCATCCATGATAAATTTAACTCTTTTATAATTCCTAATCAATTCTATGATATGTGCTAGATGTGGTTCTTGTAATCGTCCACCTAGAGCTGTCAATATATAAAGTTTACCCCCTTGTTGTGTAGTAAAATTTTGTCCTCCCAGTTCGCGATAAGTACATGCTCGGATTTCTATATTTGGATCTCCAATCTTACTTCCTATCAAAGCAGCTAGAAGATCTGCTCTATATTTATCAATATCTACAATAATAATTTTTCCAAATTGTCCTATTATAGTTTCACCATTAGTGTATTGCATTAAAACTTGCATTAAAGATTGCATCATCGTGCCAGCTCCAATGATTAGCATATCCCGTCCCTCTTGGTTTTCTTGCCTTGTTCCAGTATTACCGCAATTTCTATTTGCTCCAAGTAAAATACGACAAATTTTATTCATCATCCCGGCAAGTGCACTAGACAAGTTACTCAGTCCAGTACGTGTTATTTTATCACTTTTTAAAGCTTGTTCTATAAATTGTTTGAAGGCATCGATTGTAGGCACAATACTAGGAATGGCAACTGCTGATGGGCCAAAAATCTGTCGAGTAAACTCTTCTAAATATTTTTGTATCTCAACAAGTTCAAAACCATCTCCCCCACTTAAACGACATAAACGCGCAGGAAGAGTCCCTGCATAACCCACGTAATATTGTATTTTATTTCCATTACAACCTTCTAGCTCTGTTATATTATCCCTAGCTGCATTTAAAACTTCTATAATTTCTCGCAAATTATTTGTATACGGAACTAGTACACTATAAACAACCGCTCGTCCAAATTCACGAAATACATGTTTTCCTACGAGTACACCGGTCGTCGTGTAATAAGATGCAACCTCGTCCATAAAGCTCCTAAATTGTGGTGATCTTGGTTCGACTAACCTTATCAATAATGACGCAACTGGAATACGCAAATCAAAATCTGCCAATCCTATCATATTTGTTAACGGTCTTACAATTGGAGAATTTAAGAATGCACCAACAGCATTTACAACTCCGTGTATTATTCTAACAATATTTTGTAAACCTTTATCAGCATTACCTTGAAGATATTGAAATGCAGCCTCAGTTACTAATGCTACAGATTGTACTGTTCGAGGGTCAGCATAAGCAACAAATAAGCCTACCCGATCTTTATCAGAAGGGGAACTTTCAGACTCAGTTCCCGCTGAAGCAGAAGGGTAACTTTCAGACCCAGTTCCCGCTGAAGCAGAAGGGTAACTTTCAGACCCAGTTGGCCCTGAATAAATATTGTGCATAGTTTATCTCTTACTACATTATTTTTTAAATTCGACATCTGCTAAACTTACTCCATGTACATTCACCTCAGAGTCCATAGTCACTATTCTATCTTAGATTCAAACCTCAACATAGAGATTATAGCGTCGAAAGCCAAATCTTACAACATGCCTGCGATAGCATTGACTGATAATTCGAATCTATATGGACTGCCTAAATTTTTTGACAAATGCAAAGAAAATGAAATCAAACCCATCATCGGAGTACATACAAATATCGCACCACGTAGCCGTTTTGATAAAGTCGCTAAAATAGATGAGAAAACATCTACTATTACTTTACTCGCAAAAAATTATATAGGATATAAAAACTTAATCAAGATAATTTCATATTCACATATTGAAGGATTTTATTATAAACCTCGTGTTGATAAAGAACTTTTAGAAAAATATAAAGAAGGGATTATATGCCTCATAGGTGGTCCAAAAAACCAACTTACAAATGCCATATATACAGGATATGAAAAGGAAATTGAACAGATAATTGATTGGTATACAAATACTTTTGGTGATGATTTTTACGTAGAGATTCAACGATTAGGCTACCAATATGAAAACTATGTCAATGACGAACTAATAAAATTAACAAAAGAAAAGCGAATAAAACTTGTTGCTACAAATCCTATTTATTATCTAACCAAAGAAGATGCCGAGATCCGTGAAGTAATGTGGGCCATAGATGATGGTAAAAAAATGTCAGATCCTAGTCGTCGTAAACAAGAGACACACGAAGCTTATTTCAAAAGTTCCGAAGAAATAGAAAAGTTATTCGAAGATCTTCCAGAAGCACTAAATTCTACATTAGAAATAGCAGAAAAAGTCGAACAATACAACATAAGTCATGGCAAAGTTCAACCAGTTTATCCATTTATCCCCAAAGGTGAGACTGAAGAATCATTTTTGAGAAAATTAGTTTTTGAGAATGCAGAAAAAAGATTTGGTTATTACAACAAAGATTTAGAAGACAGATTAAATTATGAACTCCAAGTAATACATGAAAAAGGTTACGATGGATATTTTTTGGTAGTTTGGTCTATAGTAAATTGGGCTAGAGAAAATGGGATATTTGTGTCAACAAGGGGATCAGCGGCAAGCTCAGCAGTTTCTTATGCTATTGGAGTAACCACAATTGATCCAATAAGATATAGACTATATTTTGAAAGATTTCTAAACCCTGAGAGAATGTCGTTTCCTGATATTGATTTAGACATTTCAGATCAAGGCCGAGAAAGAGTTATAGAGTTTGTAAAAAAGACCTATGGAGAAGATAACGTGTGTAATGTCGGAGCAATAGGTAAGCTAACTACTAGAAATGCCATACGTGATACCGCAAGAGTGTTGGATATTGACCTAAAAACTGCTGACAGTTTGTCCAAACTTGTACCAGTAATTTTCGGTAAAGTAATGAAAATATATCCCCTATTGTCTGACGAATTGGCAAAAGATGACAAAGAAAAGTCAAATATAGAAAAAAACAGGGAAAACATCGAACGATTTAGAGAGATATTAAAAGGAGATGGTAGTGACTTGACTCCAATAAAATATTGCTCTCAGGAAAAAAAAGTGTATTACGAAATAGACTCGGACATATGCCCTAAATGCAATGAACAATTAAAAACTCTGATAACGGTATCCAAAAAGTTTGTAAAATTAATAAAATATGTAAAAGGACTAGAAGATTCTCCACGCAATATTTCTACACATGCATGTGGACATTTAATTACTCCAGGCCCAATAATAGAATATTGTCCTGTACAGAGAGAAAAAGGATCTGGAAATCGAATTATTACTCAAATAGAAGGATCGTTTTTAGAAGGTTTGGGTCTCATGAAATTTGATTTTTTAGGACTTATAAATCTTTCAACAATAGATAAAACTGTCGAACTTGTAAAAAAATATAGAGGGATAGATATAAACATATTCAAAATACCAGAGAATGATCAAAAAACCTTTGAAATACTTCAAAAAGGTGATACTACAGGTATATTTCAATTTGAATCTGCAGGGATGCGCAAATATCTTCGTGAGTTAAAACCAGATTGTATCGAGGATTTGATAGCCATGTGTGCACTGTATCGTCCAGGACCTTTGGATTATATTCCAAAATACATCGACCGCAAACACGGTCGTGAAAAAGTAGAATATTTGATTCCAGAACTAGAACCAATATTAGACATCTCTTATGGATTTCCTATATACCAAGAACAACTTTTGAAAATAGCTCATCTTTTATGTGGATATACATTAGGCGGTGCAGATAATATACGTAAGGCCGTTAGCAAGAAGAAGCTTGATATAATGGCTAAAGAGGAATCTAAATTTAAAGAAGGATTTTTACAAAGATATCCTCAATACGGCCAAGAAATAGCTGACAAGTTATGGCAATACGTCTTGCCTTTTGCTGATTATGGATTTCCCAGATCACACGCTGGTGTATATGGTAACATTGCTTACATGACTGCCTACCTCAAAGCTAATTTCACCATCGAATACTACGTCGCAATGATGTTTGGGTATCTGGACAAACTAGAAAAAATAGCCAAGCTTGCCGTAGATGCTTCGGCACATGGTATAAAGATTCTTCCCCCGTCCATCAATAAATCTGATGTTTACTTTATAATCGAGGATCAAAATAATATTCGTTTTGGACTTGGTAGTATAAAAGGTGTTGGTGATAATGCAGTCAAAAACGTAGTAGAAGAAAGACAAAAAAATGGTGAATATTTATCACTTGATGACTTTTGTTATCGTATAGATCATAGAGCAGTTACTAAAAAATGTTTAGAAATACTAATAAGAATTGGAGCTTTTGATGAATTTGGTGATAGGAATGGATTATTAGAAATCTACGAAAAAGTTTATTCAAAATTTCACTCATCCCAAGATAATGTAGATACTGGGATGACAAACCTATTTGGTTTAGAAACGACAAAAAATACAAATTGGACAAATGCAACGCCTGTGACAAATAGGCAGACGACGGATGAAGAAAAGATATCCTGGGAACTTGAATTTTTAAAGTTACAGTTTACAAAAGATATTGGGATGAAAGTATCAGAATATTTGTATGCCAACGGATACAACACAATAGGAGAGATTGTAGACAATGAATCAAATGAAATGATTGGATCTGATGATGAAAATGAAACTAACAATACTTATTACAACAAAAATGAGCCGGTAAATATATTTGGAAAGATAACAAAGAACAAGATCATTACAACTAAAAAACAAGAAAAAATGGGATTTATAACAGTTAGTGATCAAACTGGTAGTATCGAAGTAACTTTATTTCCCAAAGTTTTTGCATCATTAGAGAAAGAGCCAGAAATTGGTGATTATATAAATATAAAGGGTACACTTGTCACACGTGTGATTGATAAAAAATATGAAACCGAATTAGTACCTGAAAAAGTAAAAATATTTACCGCTGAACAGTTGAAAAAACTTTATGATTTGAAAATCAATAGAAACATATCTAATCCTGATCAAAATAAAACCGCAGAAAAACGGCAAAAAACAATAAAATTAGAGAAAAAAACAGACACATTTACTGTTTCATCGGAAGACACAATTCCAAGTAATCAAAATAATCAAAACGAAAAAAATACAAAATCAAAAACTGATCAAAATGAAGAAAAAAACAATAAAGTGAATAATAATAATGCTATAAAGATAGTCATCAATCGTGGAACAACGAAAGAGGATTTAGAAATATTAAGTTCTTATCTTAAAAATTTAGCCTCAGATGAAGGTGTAGATGTATACATCCAAATACCAAATCATACAAAAGATCATGTAATAAAATTAAAGAAAAAGTATCCAGCTGATTTGGATTTAGATAAATATAAGCATTTTATTGATAAAATAGAAACAATTAATTCATAAATTATTATGTCAACATAGTTCTATCTTATTGATATCTTAATTTACAAATGGTAAACTTAACAATATGCCCCAAGGATAGAACGTATAGGCTCAAAAACTCTGGTACCGGCGGGGATAGCACTTTTCCTAAACGCGGCATTTTTATTGACAGGATGTAATTCTGCAGTAGAAAAGGAGATCTCAGAAGGTCCTTATACTGTAATAGAATAACAGTCCATAATTACCTCCCACGTGTCAGAGAAGAATATGGATGTGAAGCATTTGTAAATCAATATCGTGACTATGTGCTCTCTTGTGATTCTCCGGTAGGTCGTACAACTGTAACACTTCATAGATATCCATCAGATTAAACTCGGTAAATAGATAATTTAAATATATAGACAGGCCTTCAGCCAACTTATAATATGATATTCACTATCCTACCGGGCTTGTAAACTATGTCTTTAATATCTTTTCCCTCAATCCATTTTCGTACCTTAGGATCGGCAAAAATTTGTTTTTTCACAACCTCTAAACTTTCATCTGCTCTTACAGTCAACTCACTACGCACTGTACCATTTACTTGTACCCCAATGGTTACCATGCTCTCTACTATCTTAGTTTCATCATACTTTGGCCATTCAGAATAGTGTATAGAAGTGTTTCTATCAAAAGAATCGTAATTATTTATGTTTTGCCAAATCTCTTCAGTCAAAGACGGTGCGTATGGTGCTAAAAGTTGCAAAAATGTTTTGTACTGATCTAAAGTAATAGAATTCTTATCTTCGACCATATTCAAAAATTCCATCATTGCAGAAATAGCAGTGTTAAAATCAAAATTCTTTGTATCTTCTGTTACTTTTTTAATTGTTTTATGTAACTTGGAGTCTACCTCTTCATCATATGTTGAGCTTTCATATAATTTCGTAGAGTAAATCTTGCAAACTCTATCTAAAAATCTTCGAATACCTCGTACACCTGTAGAGCTCCATGCTTTCATCTTTTCAAATGGCCCCATAAAAAGCTCATAAGTACGTAGAGCATCAGTACCATATTCTGTAGTTACACTGAGAGGATCCACTACATTGCCAAGCCTCTTGCTCATTTTATTTCCATCCTCACCCAAAACAGTTCCGGGGTGTCTAAGAATCAAAAATGGTTCATCAAAATCAATATACCCTGCATCATATAATACTTTTGTTAAAAATCTTGCATACAAAAGATGTAAAGTTGTATGTTCAGCTCCACCAACATAAATATCTACTGGAGCCCATTTTTTCATAGCTTCACGACTTGCAAACTCAGATGAATTATGCGGATCACAAAATCTCAAAAAATACCAACTCGAATCTACAAATGTATCCATTGTATCGGCTTCCCTTCTAGCACCTTCGCCATATTTATCTGAAACGTCAATAAATCCTTGATGATCCAAAAGAGGACTACGTCCTGTCGGTACAAAATTTACATCTTCTGGCAGTATAACCGGAAGATCAGCATCATCAACTAAAATAATATTTTGATCTTTATCATAAACAACAGGTATTGGACATCCCCAATATCTTTGTCTAGAGATAGACCAATCTCTTAGTTTATAACTAACTTTTTTCCTTCCAAATCCTTTAGAGATAGCATAATCAAGCATTTTAACTCTTGCAACATGAGTAGACAAAAAATCAAAATCTCCTGAATTGACAAGCAAAACTCCATCTTCTTCAACCATAGGCAAACCTTCACAAGAACAATTACCACAACAACATCCCATATTTTTAGTGACAACTTTCCTAATATCCAAACCAAATTTATTTGCAAATTCAAAATCACGTTCATCATGTGCCGGCACTCCCATTACAGCACCAGTACCGTAGTGATAAAGCACAAAATCACTAATCCAAATAGGAACTTTTTCATGATTAAAAGGATTTATTGCATAAGCACCAGTAAAAACACCTGTTTTTTCCTTTTGTGATATTCTATCTAATTCAGTTTTTTGTTTCGTTTTCTCTATATATTCTACCACCTGCTGTCGATAATTCTCTTCTGCAATTTGTTGAACCAATGGATGTTCTGGTGCTAATACCAAAAACGTAACACCAAAAATCGTATCTAATCTTGTTGTAAATACTGTAACTTTTTCATCCTTTCCAAAAATATCAAAATCTATTTCTGCTCCTTCTGATCTACCAATCCAATTTATCTGATTTTGTTTCGTTGACTCTGGCCAGTCTACCTTTTTTATGTCGTCAATCAATCTATCAGCATATTCAGTTATCTTAAAAAACCACTGATCCATCTCTTTTTGTACTACTTGAGTATCACATCTCTCACAAAGACCATTCACAACCTGTTCATTGGCAATAACTGTTTTACATTTATCACACCAATTTACCGGTGCTTTTTTGCGATAAGCTAAACCTCTTTGATAAAGCAACTTAAAAAGCCACTGAGTCCATTTGTAATACTCTGGAGTATGACATGCAATTTCTCTACTCCAATCATAAGAAAAACCTAAAGATTGTAATTGTTCTTTGAATGTAGCAATGGCATCCTCTGTAGTTTTTTTAGGATGAATACCAGTTTTTATGGCATAATTTTCAGCTGGTAAACCAAAAGAATCCCAACCCATTGGGTGAAGAACCTCATATCCGTTCATTCTATAAAATCTAGATATCACATCTGTACCGTTGTAGCCTTTGACATGTCCAACATGTAACCCAGATCCAGAAGGATATGGATACATGTCCAAAATATAGATTTTATTTTTATCTGATAATTTATTGTCAACTACATAAAAATTTGCCTCCATCCAGGCTTTTCGCCATTTAGAATCTATTTCTTGATGATTGTAACCGGCTGACATAATTCAAAATTGTATCAAATAATCTAAAAGTGTCAATTAATCAACTAATTAAAGTTCATAAATGTCAAATTTATTTCTGTCCAAAATGAGTAACTGATTATTTCTAATTCTTACCTTGTTTATATCTTTGTCGTTAATATGTCCAAAATATTTAAAAGTATTTATTAGTACTCCATGGTGAGTAACTGCCAATACGTGATAATCTCTAGCTAATAACAAAACTTTTTGTATAAATTTCTTGGTCCTGAGAAAAATAGATTTATAACTTTCACCTTTTTGAGCATTAAAAACACCTGGATGTACAAACATATATCGGTTTTCTTCTCTTTTCTCTAAAAATTTGGGATCAATTGCTTGCCGCGAGATGCCTTCCCAAGCTCCATAACAGATCTCAGTAAGTAATTTTGTTGTTGTAATTTCTGGCTTTTCTTTTATATCTAGATTTTTGTAAATCAAATCAATAGTACATTTTGCTCTTTGTAAAGGACTTGAAAAACATTTAGTTTTTTGTGGATGAATATTATTTTGTTCTAAAAATTCGCGTATCTTCAAAGCTAATTCTATACCTTCAGCAGTCAATGGACTATCTGAAAGTCCCTGAAACTTGTCCTCTTCATTATAAATAGTTTTTCCATGTCGACAAAATATAATCATGATGTGATATTATACAAGTTATACTAAAAGACATCATGCAAGAACAAGATTTTGTAAAATCACATTATGAGACTTTGCAATCCAGCGATAATATATTCATCCGTTTTCTAATGTCAATAATAGCTTGGATAATGGATTTTGCTCAGGTGTTTATTATTGGTTTAGCAACCATGATAATATTAAACATGTTTGTCTTTTCTCCGCACACCATCGAAGGAGTATCTATGCAACCAAACTTTTGCTCTGGTGATGTAATCATTACTGATAAATTGTCGCCTAACTTTGTAGGTTATCAAAAAGGAGATGTGATTGTATTTCAACTCAGAGAAGGACAGGACTTAATCAAAAGAATAATAGCTACAGAAGGTGATAAAGTTAAAATAGAAAATGGTAAAGTATTCGTAAATGGGGAAGAAATCAAAGAAGAATATCTTCCAAAAGACACAAAAACAGAAATTAGAAACAATGATAGAATAGAAGAAAGTGTAGAATATGAGGTCCCAAGAAATCATTTATTCGTGCTTGGTGATAATAGAGCAAAAAGTTCGGATTCGCGAGTTTTCATGTTTGTAAATCCCGAAGTAAATACTTTAAAAGGTAAAATATTTGCCGTACTAATACCACTAAAACATGCAAGGCTATTTGATAAAAATCAATCTATGCCTGTTGATAATTGTTAAGAATAAGATGTAAAATATAATGCCGTTTTATGATTGAAATATGCGGAATGATCTTCAGACCTGCAACACAGATATAGTTGTTGGTGGATGTGGTCAATACCTTATTCAGGATATTCAATACATTGTCTTACTTGCTGAAATATTTGGTATTCGACAGGCAAATGTTGCATTTGTGGATTTGGGCCCTATACTAGATGTAACACCTGACACAATATACAAACTAATATCGCCACATGAATTCACTTTACAAATTGGTAGAGTTACTCTCCATCCATATACTGATCTTATAAACTTTATTATACACAATCAACAAGCATGTTATTTAATACTAATAAACGTTCTATGTGATCCAAGAACAGATAAAATATTCTGCAGAGAATTGCAGCGTGTCAAAATTTATTAGGTGTTGTGTTAGCTGATTCTTATACTCCTCAACTTTTATCTAATCGTCCTCCACCAATAAATTATTTATTATCAGTTTTTGAAAGAATGAAACCTAACCCATCAATTATGCAACGTCTAGCAAAGATAGTAGGATCTCCCATTACACAGTCTGGAGAAATAAGCATATGTCCATATCCGGGTGAAACAGTAATATCTAGAGGTCAAGATATATGTTTTTTTGATGTATTTGGTAGAAGAAAATAACATTCATTACATTGCATAAAAACGTTAATAATAATTTAAATTTATCCAAAAAAATTTATGCAAATGTTTTTTGCATCTAAATCATCTCTTACAATGAATATAAACACAAATTTAATCTATTTACCAAACAATAATCTTGTTATAAAATACATAGGATTTTATTGGGGCGTTAGCTCAGTTGGTAGAGCAGCTGCCTCTTAAGCAGCCTGTCACTGGTTCGAGTCCAGTACGCCTCACCAGACGTTTTTCAATATTCAATTTTGGTAAATTTGAATCTAAAAAGACCAACAAGAAGAGAGATATAACTAATATAATAAATCAAAAAGTTTAATAAAGGATTTCTGTAAAAATCAGAAAATATTTCTTAAAATAACCGTAATTGTTATAGGATGATTACTCTTATTTCTTAATGTAAAATAAAAAACCAGTTTACAACATTCACATCAAAAAGCATAACCTTTAAGAACAAACCGCAACTTAGAATAATCGAAAAATGCAACATTGAAATCACACTGCACCAATACAAGATTCGTAAAAATTTAATTCACCATCCAAATCAAAATAAAAGCAAATTAAGAATCAAATCTGTATGTATTAATTACACATACCAATTTTACTTTGACTCGTATACATCTACCTTCCACTCACATCCATAACCGCTTACATTTAAGTAATATTCACCTTCTGGTACATTATAGACCATTGATTCTTGAGTTTTTTCTTTACCTTTTGCTATCTCTACAGTCTGTGCATAACTAAAATATGTTTGATCAGTTACCCCTTTAATAATTACTGTCATAATACAAGATCCAAACCTGCTTACATTTTTATATGATCCTACAAATTTAAGATTCTTTTTATCTTTTACTGTAAAACTCTTAGTAGACGAACTAGTTCCACTCTCACCAGATGCACTAAATATCTTCACAAATTCTCTTTTTACTTTCCTATCTTCTTCTGTATTTTGTTGATTATTATTTTCATTATCAGTGTTTTTGTTTTGATTATTTGATGTATTGTTCTGTTGGTTAGTATTTTGTTGTCTATTTCCATAAGGTCCAAAAAGTCCATCATATGCTGACCCAAAGAAAATTACACCAAGAACACTCAATAAACAACATATCACTAATACAATCACTACAAATATACCAATCATGAACATCTTTTTATTTTTTGGATTTTGAATATTTTGGCTTTGTTCATTTGGTATTACACCAGCTAATGTGTCGGTTATAAAATTAGAGACTTGATTTGATACATTTTCTACAGGATTTGTATTGCCGGCGTTTGTTGAAGTGTGATCAGTTGATGATGTAACATTCGGATTACCTTGTTGTTGCGTCAAAACTGATTGGGTATCAGAACCTAGATTATTTGGCACAGAATCAGAATATACAGGTCCATCTATAGAACCATTAATTCGTGTTTCTGGAGTTTGAGTTTGGTTTGGACCATCTTGATTGTTTTGCCCTTTATTACCTGTTGGATTTGTCATATACTGTTAAACATTTTAGCAAAATATAAAAACAATACAAGATATAAAAAACCCATCGACAACCTCAACACAAATCACCTAAATGTCGATGGGCATATGATTATAACAAAAATATGATTAAAAGTTTAATATTGATTAAATACATTCTCAGTATATAATCAAATAAAAACATGAAATTCTATGATTTTGCGGTTTTAGGTAGTGGGCCATATGTAGATGTGTTGGATGATGCGGAATTTCTAGCAGAAATATGTGCTGGGACAGAGTCTGATCGATTATATTTTCATTATGTTGAACATTATACTTATGAATTAGCAATTGTTGATAAAGTGCCTTTTGATAGAATAGTAAAAGGAGAAAAACTCACTCTCCAAACATTTACAGGATTTTCTACTTTATGCAGATTTAGTGTCTCAACGGTTCAAACATCTATACAAACAATTTCTGAAAAACAACGAAATCAGCATTGCCGCAATATTGAAAAACGTATTTGGAAATGAATATTATAATCTTGGACCTAACGTTTTCACAGCAACGATGGGTTTTTTATCAATAATTCGGATCTATGGTGAGAAATCAACTAGAAATAACACAATCATTACTGGATTATGACCTACCATATTTGATACTTATCGACGATGCTACACCTCATTTAGTTTCTCATAAGGCGATAGCAGAACTATCTAAAACCTACGCGATTTTGTACCATTCAACGATCCACAATTGCAAGCTATAACACATATGATTGGCTCAACATGTCCCGCTGTTGCCACCCATACAAATATGTATCCAGATTTAGATATACCACTAACATCATTCTGTGCAAGAAGAAATTAATTTAAATTTTACATACTTAACTTATATTTTAGAATTCAAATTCAGAATTTTAAAAAACGTCGAATAATGTACAAATATTTATGTTCTTCCTTATGACTCATCATTAAGTTAAAATCCAAAGTATAAGTTGTAAGCCTTGAATTTTCTAAATAGATTTTCTTTGTATAATATTGCATAATTGTTTATTTGAAATTGGCACGATAGCCAAGTGGCCCAAGGCGGCGGTCTGCAAAACCGCTATTCGCGGGTTCGAATCCCGCTCGTGCCTCCATATAACCGCAATATACTAAATACATGATGATTATTTTGTATATTTTTAATATAATAACATTCTAATTTAGACCACCATGGACCGCAGAAAACAAAAAGAGGAAAAAATTTATGATACAATTTTAAATATAGCAAAAACCCAAGGTTTTATAAATGTAAATCAATTTTTAGAAATATTACCAGATCCAGAGTCTCACATTGATTTGGTCGAAGATATCATTCATGAGTTCTATCATAACCACGTTGAAATTACAGGCATAGATGAAAATGTCAAGCCTGACGAAGTACCCGAGAGTACAATGACTCTTGAGGATAAAATCAAAATTTTTAGGAGCATACAAGCCAATATTGTAACAGATCCTATCAGAGCTTATTTACAAGAAATAGGTCGTATACCACTACTGACAGCAGAAGAGGAAGTGATATTGGCGAAAAGAAAAGAAGAAGGTGACCAAGAAGCAGCACAGTTTTTGATTACTGCAAATTTGAGATTGGTCGTAAGTAACGCAAAAAAATACGATAAAAGAGGTCTTGATCTATTAGATCTTGTCCAAGAAGGAAATGTTGGACTCATGCGAGCTGTAGAAAAGTTTAATTATAAAAAAGGCTACAAATTTTCCACCTATGCATCTTGGTGGATAAAGCAAGCTATATCTCGTGCAATAGCAGATCAAGCTCGTACTATACGTATACCTGTACACATGATAGAAACTATAAATACTTTTAATAAAATTGTTTCTCAACTTGCTGTAAAACTCCAAAGACAACCCACAGAAGAAGAAATCGCAAAAGAAATGGGAATTGATGTTGAAAAAGTCATTGAAATAAAAACCATTTCTCAAAATCCATCATCACTGCAAATGGCAATCGGTGATGATAATTCGTCATCTCTTGCCGAAATAATCGCAGACAAAAACACAACAAGTCCTCATGATTATGCTGAATACACAAACCTTAAAAATGAGTTAGAAAAGGCACTTAGCGAACTTTCAGATCGTGAACGTAAGGTTATAGAACTTAGATTTGGACTAAACGATGGTGTTCAAAGAACTTTAGAAGAAGTAGGAGCCGAATTTAATGTAACACGCGAAAGAATCCGTCAAATCGAGGCAAAAGCTATAAGAAAACTAAAAGAAAAAGGGCTAGAACAAAATCTCATAGCATATCTAAAATAATTTGCACCAAACCAATCTCTTGTGTATAATCCCTCAGAAAGTCAGAGAAATTAGGCACACAAATAAGACCTAATGAGACTTTGAATTTTTATTCGTCTTATTTTCCTAATTTCTTTGGCTTCACGTCTACGGGGAAGACGTTTTGAGAAAGTGAAATAAATTGTTGTGGCAAAAACAAAACAACAAAAAAGTGTTATTTTAGATAACTATAAGAATTCTATATCGAGATCTAAAGCAATTTTTGCTATTAGAGGCAATTTTAGTGGTCAAGAAACAAATGAATTGAAGCAGTATACAAAAAAGAAAAGTTGTTACTTTACGCTTATTAAAAATACTCTTTTTAGAATAGCAGCAGAAGAAACATTATCTACAAAACTTAATCTAACTGGACCTATATTTGTATTCTTCTGTTATGATGACTTTGTTGAGATTGCCAAAAAATTGGCAGCTCTAAAAAAAGAAGAAAAATGTGAATATCTTTTCTCCTTTGTAGAAGGAAATTTATATGATGGTACTGAGATAGATAAACTATCAAAAGTCGAATCCAGAGAGCAAACTCTGGCAAAAATTCTACACCTTTTGGATTCTGGGGCAAGTGGTGTTGTAGGTACTATCAATGCCGTGATGAGAGATATCCCATATCTTGTAGAAGAAGTAACTAAAAAACAAAACAAATAAACCATGTCAGAAAAAATTCAAAAATTATTGGAAGAAATCGCTTCTCTTACCTTGCTAGAAGCAGCAGAGCTAAAAAAAGCAATGGAAGAGAAGTTTGGCGTCACTGCGGCAGCACCTGTTATGGCAGTTGCAGCAGGACCAGCACAAGCAGCAGAAGCTGGAGAAGAAAAAACAGAATTTGATGTTGAGCTAACAGAAGTCGGCGCTCAAAAATTGAATGTAATTAAAACTTTGAGAGAAATCGATCAGAGTCTAGGATTGGCAGAGGCAAAAGCCAAAGTCGAATCAGCACCTGTTATTGTGATGTCCGGTGTTAAGAAAGAACAAGCTGAAGAAATAAAGAAGAAATTAGAAGAAGCAGGAGCGAAAGTAACATTGAAGTAATTTTAATCAAATAAATAGTCAAGAGCATGTCGTTTGAGACATGCTCTTTTTATTATATTCATTGAATTTTAATATTTAATCAATATAAAATTTATAATTCTCAAATTGCAAATTATTATTAAATCTTCTATATTAAAGGTAATTTTTGATTTTGAATTCAAATATTTTTATGTTTATTCATAATAAAATGCTTGATGCCGTTAATGATACTCATTGTAATATAAAACATAAAATCTGATACAATCTAAATATGATAAAAATTTATTTATTCAACACACTAACTCGTAAAATAGAAGAATTTATCCCATTAGAAAATGGTAAAGTAAAACTATATAGTTGTGGTCCAACAGTATACGATTATCAGCATATTGGCAACTTGTATTCAGCAGTATTTGCTGATTATTTGGCAAGAATTTTTAGATATCTGGGATACGAAGTAATAAACGTGATGAATATAACCGATGTTGGACATCTGACAAGTGATAGTGATGAAGGTGAAGACAAACTTGAAAAAGGAGCAAAAAAATATGGTAAATCACCTCTTGAAATTGCACAGTTTTTTACTGAAAAATATCTTGAAGATGTTGAAAAATTAAAGATTATTCATCCAAAATACAGGCCAAGAGCAACTGAATATATTGAGAAAATGATTGAAATGAACAAAATCCTACAGGAAAAAGGGTATGCTTATGAAACTGATGAAGCTTTGTACTTTGAAGTAGATAAATTTGAAAATTACACAAAATTGTCAAAACAAAAATTAGAGGACCTTATCCAAGCCGCACGTGAAGATGTTAATATAGATCCCCATAAGAAAAAGCCATATGATTTTGCTCTATGGTTTAAACGTGTTGGTAGATTCAAAAATCATATATTGCATTGGGATTCACCTTGGGGTGATGGATTTCCGGGATGGCATATCGAATGTAGTGCTATGGCATTTGCTCTTTTGGGTGAACAAATCGACATACATACCGGTGGTCCCGAACATATAAATATTCATCATACAAATGAAATTGCCCAGAGCGAAGGCGTATCTGGTAAGCAATTTGTAAGGTATTGGCTGCATCACCAACATATTTTAGTTGAAGGTCAAAAAATGAGTAAATCACTTGGTAATACTTATCTACTTAGTGATTTAGAAGAAAGAGGATTTCATCCATTAGCATTGAGATTACTTTATTTACAGAACAAATATCGTGATCAGTTAAATTTTACTTTTGATTCACTTACAGCAAGTCAAAATGCTTTGAGAAAAATATACAAGCAAATACGCGAATTATTTAGAGAATCGACTTATCCCAACCCAAACATAGTATCATCAGAAAAAATTCAAAATAGTTACCAAGAAGAATTTGAAAAAGCAATTGCCGATGATCTGAATGTACCTAAAGCCGTTGGTGTATTTTTCCAATTACTAAAAGATCCAAACATCGGTGCCGATGAAAAACTAAAACAGATTTTGAGTTTTGATGAGGTATTGGGATTAAGGCTTAGAGAAAATTTGATACATCCAGAACAAACAAGACTAGACGCCCTTAGATCCGGATGGAATAGATTACGTGAAGAGAAAAGATGGGAAGAGGCGGATAAATTACGTGCTCAAATTATCGAATTAGAAGAGCAACTATAGATTTGCAAAGGATGACCTAAACTGGAAACAACTAGGTATATTTTAAGTATTCAATTACAACAATATAGTACATTCCAAGTAATTAAAATTAATCAAAACAGTAAATATATTGCGTTAGTATTCGTATCGATTTAAAAAACTAATTTCTATTTGTCTTTTACACAATTTACTTAATTTGTTAATTTTAAAAATTTTTCAAATATACTAAACTGATCATGTATGGTAAAAATAATTAAAATCCACGGTCGAGAGATATTAGATTCTAGAGGCAATCCTACCGTAGAAGCAGAGGTCATACTAGACGATGGATCAAAAGGCAGAGCATCTGTACCATCCGGCGCATCTACAGGATCATATGAAGCGATAGAAAAACGCGATAACGATCCACACAGATTTCTAGGTAAAGGAGTTTTGAATGCAGTCAATACTATCAATTCAATTTTTAATACATATTTTTTCGGCTTTGAATCAAGCAAACAAGAATTATTTGATCAAAGATTAATAGATTTGGATGGTACCAAAAATAAATCTAATCTTGGAGCAAACGCAATACTTGCTGTTAGCCTAGCTTATGCATGGGCTAGCGCAAAAAGCAGATCATTAGAATTATTCGAATACATAGGTCAAATATCAGGAAATAGTAAATTTTCTCTACCCCGTCCCATGATGAACATCATGAATGGTGGTAAACATGCTGACTGGGCAACTGACATACAAGAGTACATGATAATCCCGATAAATAACAATAGTTGGAAAGAAAACCTCAGAAAATGTGCTGAAGTATATCACCACTTAGGCAAAATCCTAAAAAGTCATGGACATAGTACAAATGTCGGAAATGAAGGTGGCTATGCACCGATATTAGATTCAAATGAAGATGCCATAAAAACAATTATAGATGCAATGGAAAAGGCAGGATATAAACCAGAAATTGATTTTGCAATAGGATTAGATGCAGCCGCAAGCGAATTTTACGATGCGGATAAGGGTCTTTACGTACTAAAAAGAGATGGTGAAAACAAAACTCCAGATGAAATGATCGAATGGTTCAATTATCTTTATGAAAAATATCCAATAATAAGTGTCGAAGATTGGTTTTCTGAAGATGATATCGAATCATGGCGCATTTTTAACGAAAAATATGGAAATAATTTACAAATTGTAGGGGATGATTTATTGGTAACCAATACAGAAAGAATCAAAATGGCAATAGACAAGGAATTATGTAATACGCTATTAGTCAAGATGAATCAAATCGGCACTTTAAGTGAAACACTTGATGCAATAAAAATGGCAAAAGATGCTGGTTGGAAAAACGTCGTAAGTCACAGATCTGGAGAAACAGAAGATGTGACATTAGTTCATCTAGCCGTCGGTACAGACTGCGGACAGATCAAAAGTGGCGCTCCCTCACGCACAGATAGAGTAGCTAAATACAATGAATTAATAAGAATCGAAGAAATAATAAATCAAAAATACATAAGCTAGCTTGTTAAACTTTATAAAAATTATATTTCTTTTGTATAATTAGCAAATGTCGAAATCTTTGTCATTAGAAAAGTTAGCAAATTTTTGTAAAACACGAGGATTTATATATCCCTCATCAGAAATATATGGTGGCCTTTCGGGTATATATGATTATGGGCATTATGGATATTTACTCAAAGAAAACATTAAAAACGCATGGATAAGAAACATGATAAATGAAAGAGATGATGTATATCTATTGGATTCTGCGATATTCATGCATCCAACCACATGGATAGCTTCAGGTCATGTAGCTACTTTTGATGATCCTATGGTAGATTGCAAAGATTGTAAACACAGATACAGGGCTGATCATTTGTTGGCAGAATTTGGGATTGAAATCGATGACAAAGCAACTACAGAAGAAATAAATCAAAAATTAGATGAATTAAGAGCAAACAATAAATTGTTCTGTCCAAATTGTAAATCAAAAAATCTTACACAAGCTCGCAGATTTTCTTTGATGGTCAAGTCTAATCTTGGATGCACCGTTGATTCTATTTCAAAAGACGAGGTGACGTATTTAAGACCAGAAACATGCGGTGGAATTTATCTACAATTCAAAAATGTAGTGGATACTTTACATGCAAAATTATCTTTTGGTATAGCTCAAGTAGGAAAAGCTTTTAGAAACGAAATAGTAGCCAGGCAATTTATTTATAGAACAAGAGAATTTGAACAAATGGAAATGCAATATTTTTTACATCCGTCTGAAATGCAAACAAAATATAATGAATGGAAAGAATATAGATGGAGATGGTATTTGGAATATGGAATCAACGAAACATCACTAAAATGGTATAAACATGAGAAACTGGCTCATTATGCAAGTGAGGCATATGATATCAAATACAATTTTGCAAGTTTGGGTGAATTCGCAGAGGTTGAGGGGATACACGCTCGAGGTGATTGGGATTTATCTCAACACACTAAATATAGTGGTATAACTTTAGATTATTATGATCAAGAGAGAAAAGAAAGATATATTCCTCATATTCTAGAAACATCAGCAGGACTAGGTAGATTTGTTATGATGTTCATTGATCACGCATACACGGAAGAAATTGTAAATAACGAAACTAGAATTGTCTTAAAATTAGACAAACGTCTAAGTCCAATCAAATTTGCTATTTTACCACTATTCAAAAAACCAGATTTACAAAATGTGGCAAAAGATTTGTACCATAATTTGAAAAAATTCTATGTTGCAGAATATGATGAATCAGGATCGATTGGAAAAAGATACAGAAGACAAGACGAAATAGGCACGCCTTATTGTATCACTGTTGACTATCAAACACTTGAAGATAACACCGTCACTCTTAGAGATAGAGATACAATGGATCAAATGAGGGTTAAAATTGATGATATTCTTACAGAATGTCAAAGATTAATGCAAGTGACCTAAATATTTGTTTTTTCCGATACAAATTATCAATTTAATCAAAGAACATAATATCTAAAAATTAATTAGAAACATTAGATTCTATATTTATAGCATTTTTATCTTTATTCCAAAAATAATACCCAACAACTGATACTATAAGCAAAGATACGCCAGACGCTATAAAAAGAAGAGGACCTATATAATCTCTTCCAAACATTAAATCAAATTCGTAAACCAAATAAAATATCGAATAATTAATCAAACCAACCAAATATAAAGATGCTAATATATATCCATCAACTGCTCTGATTCGATTGAAATAATAAAAAAAGAACAAAACCATAATGTAATTAAAAATCAATAAAAAGAAATGAAGTAAATCGTTATAAGCAAAATACGCTGTAAATGAGACAAATGTAAAATATATAGCGACTAAACCACTTATCCTAACAAAATATGTTAATATACGAAATTTCTCACCTAAATTTAAAAGGTAATTTGATATAGAAAATATAACTAAACCAATAGTTAAAACAAAAAATGAATAAAAATGATGATACCTTGAATCTAAAAAAGGATAGATTATACCTAGCCAACTTTGTAATAATTCTAAATAAGACTGTATAAACGAAATATATGTAACAGGAAGAGTAATAATAGTGAAGTATATAAGTATTTGGTTTCCATTCAGAACTTTAGACAAAAACCAAAACCACGCTCCTAAAATCAGAGAAGCAAACAGAATGTAATAGATATATAATAAATCACGTTCAAAAAACATTAAAGACAAGGCATTAATTGGTTCATACCATGCGTATAAAGTAGCAGTACCTACAAGCACATGTACCAATAAAAGAGGATTTGCTAATCTGTAAAACTGTTCAATTTTTCTAAACTTTACGAACAAAACAAAAAGCAAAGGTATTATCGCTATAAAAGTAGTAATAGAAAGTCTGATAAACAAATTTAGCGTTTGATTAATAAAAACGAAAGTACCAATTGAGATAATGACAGCCGAAACATAAAAAAGAATATCTATAAATTCTACCGATGCCTTTTTTTGATATGTTTTGATCGTTTCTGATGACATAATATTTTATTTACAAAGTCCATCCAAAACATTCGGACATGACTCCATTATAAAATTTATGTTTTACAAAAAAGTTTGTGATATATATGCCCACTTCCTCATCGGAATAAATCATCAATTCTGGATTATTCTTATATTCCAAAAAATCATAATAACCCGTACTTTCTAATCTATATCGATCTGGCGAATCATCACATAACGAACCTACAATAGCACTACCTATAAACATAAAATTCTGATTCATATAATAAGTTTTGCTAAGGACATCATCCAATTTTATTTCTTGGATATTTCCAACTTTAAAATCATATAAATAATACTTCCTAGACGATGCTAACATCTTTTTAATATCATCAATATTTTCTTGCTGATTCCGCTTTTGTATTTCTACTTTATACTGGTTCCTACTAGTCCTAATTTTGTTAAAATAATAAGGATATTCTGTATCTCGTTCTACCAAAACAGAAAAAACTAGTTTATATTTTGTTAATGGCATTTTCACGATATTAGGCAATAAACTAAAAAATATGACTAAAACTAGAGTTGAAATAGATATAATTGCAGCAACCAAAAGTGGCAAATTTTTATTATTTTTTGAGAAATTGTCCATGTACAAATACTATAAAATCTCTATATACTTGTCAAACTCTGTTCTTATTAAAAAATTTATTTTTTAGAAAAACAAGAAAATATATAAATATCGTGATTACAATTACAACCAAGCTATTCAAGAAAAAGTCTTCAATAAATACACCGTCCAAAAAAACAAGAACTAAAGCATGTATAGCATACACATAAAGAGATTCTTTGCCAATATAAGATAATAAATTGGCTAGTAAATTAAATTTATCTGATAACATTCTCAATATTACTCCAACTGCATATAACCAAAAAAAAGATAAAATTAGTCTTCCTACTGCCAAAAATTCCTTTGAAAATAAAAATGCAAGAAAGTCAATCTCATTGTAAGGAAACACCACACCACAAACAAAAAAAACAACAAATGTAATTATTACTAAAATACGTAAAATTCTTTTTTTGTAAAAGTAACGTAATCTTTCAAAATACATCCCCAAAACTAAGCTTACAATAAATAAAAATTGCCAAGATAAAAGTCTAAAAGAACTAACTTGTATTAGATTCAATTCAAGTCTAAAAATTTGATCAAACAACCATAGTGAAAATGATAATATTAAAACCAAAATAAATAATAATCTATACTTTCTTATAATCAAAACAATTGGAATTGTAATAATAAATAGCCAAACATAAAGTACAAAAATATCCATCCAACCATAATGATGTATAAAAAGTATTGAATATAAAATTGTAAGGAAAAAATCGGGTTCTTCAGGATGATTATCTCTCCATATTCCACTAACTTCTAGTTTATTTCCTTTCCAGAAAAATATTGTTAATATTATACTTGATAATACTGAAATTAAATACAAAACAAATGTTCTTTTTAACATTATTCTTACAAAATCAATATTACAATGAGTTTTTCTATTAAGAAAAATATAACCAATAAGTAACCCAGAAATTATTACAAATCCTTCAGCAGCAGAAACCCATAAAAGGCCTTTATAATTGTAATAAGAAAATAATGAAAGACCAATAACATAAGTCAGATGGTCCCAAACAACTGACAAAAGCAAATGTCCTCGCAGTATATCAAAAATTACTAGCCGCTTCACTGCATATAAAACATACTTAAAAAGCAACTATAGAGGAAGTAATACAAAATACAAACACAAATATAACTATAGCTAATGAAATTAGTAATTGTACATCCGAAGTAAACATTTTTTCTTGCGATGCTTGAGGATTTTTGTTTAGATATATTCTGTACAAAACAACTGCAGAAAATGTAGAGACTGACATCAAAATTAAAAGAGCTAATAATACATTTCCGTACCTATTAAAAACTTGAAGTATTATATCAGGCTCAAAGTAAAGCGGTAAAACCATAAAATAAGATAGAATCAAAAAGAACGATGTCGAATACAAAGACACATCAACATACATACTTTTACCTAAAACTCTATAAATAAACTCCAAAACGCTGACTAGACCAACTGTAGTAACTAACGATATAAAGACGGATCCCATGTATTTATATTCCTCAAAAAATATTGGTATAGAAAAATTAAAAAAGTTGACTATAACACTAAAAAAAATGGTGATCATTAACGCTTGAAAACGACTATTCAAGATATTATTTTTTTCATCCCATATTAAGATTAAAGCTACCGCTAAATGAAATATTAAGTTGAATATAAAAGTAAATGTTCTCGTAATTACATTAACTTGGGCAGATACAGCAACCAGGAATGCAGCAACTACCCCAGAAAGTATTAAGACAATTAGTATTCCAATAAGTAAGGCTTGTTTTATTTTCTTTCTTATTTCGTTTACTGCTGGATTAATAACATTTTGCACATCCGAATTATTTGATGCAGTTTGAAAAAATTGATTTTGTACCGTGCTGTTTTCCATAGTCTATTATATTAAAATATTAATTAAATTCAATAGTAAACACAGAATATACTTCTACGCTAATTCCAAATGTTAAAAAACTTTCATTCCTCAGGAGATTTTGTGCTTCATCTGGACTTTCTAATGAAAATAAACCAGTCAAATCTATTACACCGTCAAAATCTCTTTGATCAGGTATAATGGTTTGTATTACATAAGCATATTTTCCATTAGATAATGCATTTACATACTGACAAGCTACATAATCAATTTTTACTTTTTCCACTCTACAATTCACGGCAATGTTTGTTTCTGATGAATTCTGATTTTCTTCCACTGTATCCAATACACTATATATATTTCTTAAATCGGTGGTACCCGATGTATTTTTACTATATATAATTGATAAAGCAGTTTTTCCATCTGCAGATCCAAAAGTTTCAGAATAAGTGTTAGGATCCGAATCATCAGATGATACTTTCTTCAAACTGTTAAATATTCTCAGCGAAAAATTATATCTCGTATTTGTATAACGATAAGTCTTACCCTCAAAATATTAATGAATGAAAACCTTGAGCCTGGCGGAGAGTGTGGGATTCGAACCCACGAGGGTTTCCCCAACTGCCTTTCCAGAGCAGCGCCATAGACCACTAGGCGAACTCTCCACGAAAGGTATTTTAATACATACAAGATATTTATTTCAAATTTACAAACTAACAAATTTATCTTACAATTTTATTCTATGTATAAAGAATACATCTTTTTTAATGGCCAGTTTGTAGAGGCAGACCAAGCGAAGATAAGTGTGAAAACCAATTCATTGCATTACGGAACTGCTATATTTGAAGGGATAAGGGCATATTGGAATGATGAAAAGCAAGAGCTTTTCTTGTTGTTTGGTAAAGAACACTATACAAGACTCTTGCGTAACACAAAATCTATGTTTATGAATATCGAATATACTCCCGATGATTTGGTGGATATTACACTAGAATTATTAAGAAAAAATAATATCAAAGAAGATGTATATATAAGACCTTTAGTCTATTTTGCCGATTTAGCACTTACCCCAAAACTTATTGGTTATAAAGCTACAGTAACAATATATACTTATAAGTTTGGAAAATATCTTAACACCTCTCAAGGCATTCGAGTCCAAACTTCATCTTGGGTGAGAAACGATGATAATTCTATACCTTCAAGATGGAAAGTCGCTGGTGGATATGTAAACAGTGCCCTCGCTAAAACTGAAGCTATATTATCTGGCTTTGATGAAGCAGTGATGCTTAATTCTGCAGGATATGTATCCGAAGGATCTGGTGAAAACATATTCATCGTAAGAAATGGTAAAATAATTACACCCGAATATTCTGATCATATCCTAGAAGGAATCACACGTAATGCGGTAAAACAAATAGCGAATGATCTAAGAATTCCTTTTGAAGAACGTAAAATTGCAAGAAGCGAGTTATACGCAGCAGATGAAGTATTTATGACAGGTACAGCAGCAGAAGTTACACCAATTGTGGAGGTAGATTATCGTAAAGTAGGAAATGGTGAAATAGGAAGTATCACTAGATTAATACAAGAAAAATATTTTAATGCTGTAAGAGGAAATGATCCCTCCTATTCGAGTTGGATCAGATCTATTTATAATTAAATTGAAATAAATAACAAGAATGCAAAAAGGCAGGAAGTAATTCCTGCCTTTTATTTTTTAATAATGTTAATTTATTATTCTCGTACCTTCATCTCATATTGCGGTGCCTCATCTATCGTCATAAATCTAAACTCTCTTGACATTAGATCAACAGAAATCTTTTCGTCAGGATTCATAGAGTAATCAACGGCTTGAATATATATATCATATCCATTCACACCTATTACTTTTACGACATTACCCGCTATTTTATCACCTCTACAAACAATAGCTTCATATGATTTATCATTTATTTTTATTTGATTTGTACCGTTCGCTTCAGAACAATTTACATTTACATTTCCTTGGCTACCAGAATTATAGAATTCTGAAATAATCCTAACAGATCTACCAGAATTTTCATAAGTTAAATTTACCACGCCTCTTTTAAAATCACTGTAGTATCCAAATTCTTTAAATTGACCCTGTAGTACTAGAACTGGATATTTTTTTACAAATTCAGTTATATTAAAAATATAATTATTTTCAACTTTAATGATAGCATCTTGCCTTAGTAGTTCGTTTATTATCATATCAAAATATTTTTCTGCCTCTTCATTATTGCTTTGAAAAACCTTTGGATTATCATAAACGACTTCCATATCATCGACATTAGTCTTTACAATAATTTTATTGGCACTATTATCGATTGTCGTCTCATCATCATTTACATAAACATAAGCATATTCTTGAAATAGGTTATAGAGTAAAACATTATAGTACGGATAAGGATCAATTACATATTGATAACTTGCGTCCTTTTCATTAACTCTTTTTACAAATTTATGGGTGATCTGGCCTGCGGATTTTTTCACAAAATGTAAATTGCTTTTCTCTAAGTCAATACGATTACTCGACTCTCTACACACATTCGCTATTAAATAAACATTCAGAATTTGCGTACATCTAAACTTAAAATTAGTACTATTAGTTTCTCTATAAGTATAATTTATTTCAACAAAATTCTCTTCGTAGTCTGTTACATCTATCTCTCTTGCTAAATCTAAACGAGTTAGAAAAGGATTAACATCATATTTATCTATAACAGCAATGTTAATCGAATCAAAATTAAATTATAAAAATTATCATTTCTAAATTCTGTATCACCAAATACGTAATTTAAAATATTATTCTTAATATCTTCTATTGTACTAAAACCGTCATCAAATTCTAAATCAGTTTTTTCTATATCCAAAAATGGATTTTTATAGTCTAAATTGTCATCCGTTAAATCTTCGATATTTTCAACATTATTATTACTACTTTTAAAGCTATCCAATTCTCTGTTGTTAACATTATTTGATACTCTAGATAAGTTTTGAAAATAAAAATATGAAATGATAGATCCAGTAATGAGAGTCAATATGATCGCCACTATTAAAAGTATTGTTTTTTTGTTTATTTGATTTGTTTTTTCATTTACCATAAGATTTTATTTATTATTTTGTTCTAATCTAATAATATATCATTATTTGTCTTTTTCGACACCATGAAGTTTATCAAAGAATAATTTTTTTTCTTGTTCATTTAAGATGCGTATATTGTCTAATAATCTATTTCTTTTTTCCTCAAAATCAGTATCCACCTCAGAAGAAGACCAAAACATAGATCGAATTATTACTACAATATATCCATCGACTCCCTTATAAACTGGCAAGAATTTTTTATACTCCTTCTCCTCAAATTGACCAAATTGATTATTTAAGTAAGTTATATAAAACTCCAAAATCGATGAAGTAAAATCATTTTTTTTGAAAATATAAACATCAAAACTTGATTGCCCAATTTGTGTAACTCTATTATCAGAATTCTGTGCTTCTGTTTCAGATATAGCTGGCATCTCGTACATTGATGGCTCATATGCATAATAACTCAATATATATCCATCACCGACTAATGCCAAACAATCAAGTACATATTTGTGCTGCATATAAAGATAATCTAACAATCTTGGATTATTTTGTGCATTTTTTAAAGGTGTAATACAAGTTTCTTCTTTACTGTAATATGGAGATTTAAAGGTGTTATCATACACACTATAATTTTCTTTTTTCACAAAATCTACCGGAGTTGCGATAAATGTATCTACTTTCGATTGATCTATTTGTCCACCATAAGACACAGTTTCCATAGTGGTAATTTGACTTATTTCTTCATCATACTGTTTAGCTGCCGATTCACTTATCAGTACAAAATCAAAACTATGATCTTCCGGCGAATTAACTGAGATATAAATATCATATGATGAATATGATCCTATTTTTTGACTCAGTTTGTAAATAATTTGTTCATAATGTGGTGGCAATAAATTTGTTGATCCTTCTTTCTTTTCAGGCTGTATAGTCATTACATTATCATATGAATATTTACAAACCTCCGTCTCAAATGTACCTGTATTCTTTATATTAATAGCAGATTTTTTACCGGTACAAACTATATTGGATCGCTGTGCACCAGATTTATAATACTCTATTGATACCTTCATAGAACTGAAATAAGCAAGTAAGCCCTCTTCGTACTGTCCATATGAATTTTGGGATGCTGGATCAAAATCTTGTGAAAAGTACAATCTAAAGTATTCATTATACAATCGTCCTACCTCACTGTCATTATCATAAAAATTCAATCTTTCTTTTCTATCAGTATCAAAATTAAGCGTTGGATACTTTTTCACAAAATCTGCTAATTTCGGATAAGAGCTAACGTCGTAAACAGCTCCAAAATCAAATGTTTTAATTTCCTTACCTAATTTATTAATAACATTTCTAACATCATTATACTTATTCTGAATATCACTATTTTCGACGATTTTATTTGTTTCATATTTTATGCTAAACAAAAGATCTTCTCCCTCACTAAAGTCTACTTTCACTATTTGCGTAGTGTCAGGATTTACATAATATGTCTTTTTAATTATCATCTCAGACTCTGTTTGATAACCAACTGGCTCCTCACCATTCAACATCTCAGAAGGAACAGGTGGTGTGTATACAGGACCTAATACATTAATAGTTTCCTCTATAACACGATACTTTACCCCATCAATTTCTTTTACTCCTAAATCTTTTACATTTTCATTTTTACTTTCCAGTTTTTGCAAAAGTATATAGTCAGGCGTAAATTGTATATAAGAAATATTCTGTCCTTCATAAAAAGTTTTTGGATGAATATAGTTACCTTCTAAAGCAAACTTACCATTCTTATATTCCAATGTCTTTACATTATAATCATCTCCCTGATTAGATACATAAGAAATATAAGCATATAGTACATCCTGATCTCTCTGCACCAGAGCTCCAGTAGAGTATAAAGATACATAGTATTCATATTTTGCTTCAGGATAACGCATAAAATCTTGTAGTGCTACATAAGGAGTATCTATTGGTATATAAACATCCATATATTTTGTATAATCGGCTTTATGCAAATCCACTGTGTATGTATAAAGCGCACCTTTATTTCGTGTCACATCAACATTATCCAAAATACTCTGAACTCCCGCACTCTGTTTAGCCATTATTTGTCTTGATCCCGGTCTACCTGTAGGTGCTATGATATCTCTGAAATTTTCTGCCGTGTTAGAAGGTGCAGACACATTTGATGCTATTTTTACATAATCATCATATTCAATACCATATAACTGTCTAAACCTTTCCTTTGCTAATGTAACAATATCACCATTTTTCTGTCCATTTTTAGAAACTTCCGTAGAAGAATATCGATTATTATTACCAGAATTCAAATAATAAATCCCCACTCCTGACAGTGTAATAATTGTAATTAATGTCAATGTAGAAAATATGACCAACGGCTTATTTTGTAAAAAATTCATGAATATATTATTGTTTGGTTGAGAATTCTGAACATTATGACTTTGTGTAGCTGATCCTTCTTCAGGACATACTTGAGCTACAAATTTTTTTTGGTCCATAGATTTTTTATTTATCGAATGGACAAGTTGATTTTTTATTCTTATCTGCGCAGATAATATTTCCTCATCTGTTGGCGTATTAGCCAGAACAGATGTAAGAATGTCTTCAATTTTTCGTTCAACTTGATCCATTTCACTATATATATCGTCGTGGGGGTACAGTTTTTTATTTTTATTTTTTGTCATCATCTTTTTCATTACTAATTAATTTTTTTATTATAGATACGGCTCTTTTTTGATATGTATGCACATTATCTTCACTAATACCCAAAACTTCTGCTATCTCTTTTCTACTCATCTTATCCAAAATTCGCATACGTAAAACAATCATAAGCTTTGGATATTTCTTTTCTAGCTTGTAGATATAATCTTTAATTTTTTCTTCTAAATGTGTTAAATCTAATTGAGAAATTATGATTGGGTTGTATTCTGACAGATTATCTATATACTCTATATTTTCATATTCTCTATATTTTGATCTAATATAATCAATGTATTTTTTTTGGATAATACCAAATAAAATCTTTTCACCTTCGGTGGAATGAAGTTTTTCTCTATATTTTTCATAAAAAACGAGATATGCATCATGCAGTATATCTTCTATGTCACCTACGTTATTGATGCGAATATATAAATACTTATAAGCCTTTGAAAAAGTATTTTGATAAAAATTTTCAAACAATTCATTCATTATTTAATAGTTGGATTAAATTCATAATGATTTTACTCTACTAACTGAATATTATCAAAACATCGATTACTTTATCCTTTGCATCTTCACTATAAATAAATATGTATATATCGCCAAATTTTTTATATTCCATACCTCTTATCTTCTCATCTCTTTTATACAAATCAGAATTGATATAAAAGTTTATAATTTTCTCCGTCTTTTCATTTGAGTTAATCACATAGACTTCAAAACGATCTTTTTCATTTTGTTTATCTTGCAACGTTAAATGATAACCATTAAATATACCAGCGGCACACTTTAGAAAATACCTTTCGATATCGCGAACTTCTAATATATTAAACAATGTTGCATCAAATTTATTGACATTATCAAAAAATGCGTAGCAGTTTTTTTGGTTATCGTTAGATTCAAAAAATTTACTAAAAAATGCGTTAAAATCTTCTTTAAATACTAAATTTGTCCTTAATTTTTCTTTAGATATATACGTAGAAATTGGATTAATATTGGCATTATATACATGAATTATATCTCTATATTTTTCATCGAACTTTTTAGCCTCAGTTGTATTTAATAATCTTAATTTTATCTTTTTTTCTTCTAATTTCTTTTCAGCCTCATAAGATTTTGGATATATATAAATATCAGCAGATTTGTATCCTAATCTAGTACTTATATCTGTTTTAATCTTATAGGTATGAAAACTTTTATTTTCACTTATCAACCGATTTTTATATTCATCACTTAATTCTATATTTGATTCACTGCATTCTAACTCTATATTTCCCAAACCTTCCAAAAACAAAGTATAACTGCCACAACTATTCATTAAACCAACACCATTTGGATTGTATGATATATCAAAATCTTTTGATTGTATAAAAAGAAACAAAGTTCCCGAAATTTGTATAGGGTTTATATTTGAACCTTTAAGTTGTATATTGTAGATTTCGCCTATATATCTGTTATATTTACCATCTCTTTCATAAAATTGATACAAAACAGGACTATCATCAATCATGATGAAAGGAATTCTCGATGCTACATTTGAAAAGTATGATATTTAATATCGTCAAGATTACCAAAGTCATACGAACGAAAATTCAATTTATTCTCAAATTCTGAAATTAATTGATTGTATTTCAGTTCAATATCATCAAAAGAAATATTACTATTTTTACATAAAAAAGTAACTAATTCTATCTCCGATTGATTTGTTGAATTTTGCAAAATTAAACTTACTTTCTTTAAATCGAAATTATCATCAAATGTGTATTCAACCTTTAATACATATCATCTTTTTGGTCATAAATAAGTTTATAATCATTATCTTTTATTCCAAATTTAACATCTGGATTATTAAACCAAAAATAATAATAACCACTAAAAATATCAGCAGCCTGAAAATATCCATCAATATGTCGATCAACTGTATAATTTACAACATAAGGATCATATGTCAAACCATAAAAATGGACAGAACTTACTCTAAACTTTTGTGTAGAATCTTTTGGATAAAGAACCATTTTGGCATAGTTAACCGAATTATTAACTCCACTCAATATTTTAGAGTTTGCTTGCGTTCCAATGATTTGCTCCAATACATTTGATAATAAAGAGTCATAATCTACTTTTAAGCCATCTTTAAAATCGCTTATTTATGGTATTCTGAATACATAATCTATCAAATAGTCATAATCCTTGACCGGCATATCCAATATCGTCGATTTATCCAAATATTCTAGGGAACAATTTGTATATAAAATCTGATTTGCATTATTCTTTTCTATTTCAAAATAATCATAAATAATATCACGATAATTCAACAAATTTACAATTTCGTTTGTATAATCACTAATCAAGCTTACATCACATCCAGAAAACAAATAAGAATTCAGAGAATTGTACAATTTATTTCCAAAAATTTTATTATACTACTGCCAATCTAACCCCACATACGTCTCAAATTTTTCTACAAACTTTTTTTCTAATTCTGAACGTAGATTATCATTTGAATTGTTTTCATGTTGATTATTACCAAGTTTCGAAGTTGTATCTTCATAATTCTGCTCTTGTGTCAAAGTTGTGTAATTGTACTGTCGTCCTCGAAAATATAAAACAAATGTTGTTAGAACAAGAGTAAAAATTATCAATGCTACGAAGATTATTAAAATTTTATAGTTGAATCCGTTAATCATTTCTTTTGTCAAATTTGATATCTTTTTCATAATAAAAAATCTTATTCATTTAATTACATCGCGTCAACCAAAATGTATCGTATATAATTTATAAATCTTATATAATGCAATAATGATAAAAATTTTTAATCTTTCCAAATCTTACAAGGATGGTAAAAATTTTATTCAAGTATTGAAAAACATAAGCTGCACATTTGAAAAAGGAAGATCCTATGGTATTGTCGGTAAATCTGGCTCTGGAAAGTCTACCCTTATGCACATCATGGCTGGTTTAGATACACCAACAGATGGTGCAGTTTTTTATGATAATCAAAATATAGGTTTATATTCGGAAAACAAGAGAACGCTATTTAGGAATCGTAAAATCGGATTTATATTTCAACAATTTTTTCTTTTACCAAACAAAACTGTAAAAGAAAACATCGAACTTCCCTTAATAATTAGAGGTGAATCTTATAAAGACATTGACAAAAAATCTAGAAAAATAATAGAAGAAGTCAACTTAACAGATCAAATGAATCAAAAAGCGATAAACCTTTCAGGAGGACAAAAACAACGTGTAGCTATCGCTCGAGCTCTCATTACAGAGCCAGAAATCATTTTTGCTGACGAACCAACAGGAAACCTCGATTCTGAAAACGGAGAAAAAATAATTAATCTTCTATTTGAACTACATAGAAAACATAAAACTATACTGATTATTGTTACTCATGATTTTGATATCGCTAACAAATGCGATGTTATATTGAAAATAAAAGATGGAATAATAGAATAATTATGAAACTAATTGATATCATCAAACTTTCTCAACAAAACATGCTTAGAGCTCCATTAAGGAGTTTTCTTACAATATTAGCTTTATCGATTGGTACATTAACACTAACCTTGACAAATGCCCTAAGTGATGGGATTCAAACTTATGTAAACGCACAAGTAAACTCGATTAACTCTCAAAATACTATACGAATATCACCTATTACTGTTACTGATAATCCTCTCGAAGTAAGAAAATATGATCCCGAAAAAAGAGTGAATAGAACACCAACCATAACATCTGATGAAGATATACAAAAAATAGAAAATATTCCAAATATTAAAAAAGTTTATAAACTTTACAATTTATTTCCTGAGTATATTTATCGTGATAGTAATGAAAAATACGAAGTGCAACTAGTCGGCTCTATTATTGATGAAGTAGAGATACCCGTATCTGCAGGCAAAATCCCGTCATCCGAAGAAAAAGACAAAATTTTACTATCATATAATTATCTTTCTCCTTTAGGTTTTAAGGATTCTGAAGAAGGCATAGGTGCAAAAATAAAAATCGGTTATAAAAAACAAGATGAAAGTATCTTTGAAAGAGAGTATGAAATATCCGGTGTACTCATAAATTCTCTAGCAGGCGGTATAACAAGATTGAGTTATAAAGAAATTACAGATATATCCAATGAAATTTATGGAGAAAATCAACGTTCGTTTGAAATCATAGGTGTTTTAGACAAAACAGACGAAAATTCTGTAAAAGAAACCAAAGATGAACTAAGAAAAATAGGATTTAACGGTGTTACTTGGGATGAAGCGATAAACGAAATTAGAAACGTTCTAAATATATTAAAACTAATATTAAATGCGTTTGCAATAATAGTCATAATTGCTGGCAGTATAGGAATAATCAACACTATCCTTATGGGAGTTTATGAAAGAACCCGCGAAATTGGTCTTTTGAAAGCACTAGGTATGACAAGCTTTGAAATATTTTTACTCTTTGCGATAGAAGCAATTTTATTAGGATTATGGGGTGGAATATTTGGAATCCTTGTGGGAGTACTAATAGGTAATGGTTTAAATTATTTATTCATAAATATTTTTCAAACAACCCTAGAAGGATTTCAGGTTTTTGTTTTTGATATTCAACTTCTTTTGATCATAAACGCATTTACGATGATAATAGGATTTTTAGCTGGTACTCTACCCGCTCTAAAAGCAAGCAGATTGAATCCAATAGATGCATTAAGATATGAATAATAGGTATTTTTCCTAAATTTAGAAAAATATAAATTATTTAATACACTTTTGTATTGTGCTGACAAAGATAAAGTTTTAAGTTAGCATTGGACAATTTCACAATATTTTAGATAATTGCTAAATAAGACTTAATAATCTTTTTGTTAAATTTTATTAATTGCCAATCCAGAACTTATTAAAATAATAAATTTACAAATTTCTAAATTTACCATATATATGACGATAATAAATAGTAAATTTTCAATCTAGTCATTTTTTAGAGTAAAACTTTTCTTGATTTACACGTTTTAAGAAATATTAAACAGACTAATCACTAAACTTACTTTAACATAAACAGAACGTAAACATTCAAATAACAAAAACAAATCTATGTAAATAAAAACCTTTAGCTCAAAGATATCCTATGAAAAATCTTGTGTATTTTTCTACGCATTCTATTAATCCATACATACAATACAGGTACAACAAACAAAGAGATAATAGTCGAAGTAAACAAACCACCAATAATAACAGCTGATATAGATTTATAAAAATCGCTATTAATATACAACGGTACCAAAGAAGTAATAGAAGTGAATGTTGTTAAAAATATAGGTCGAAATCTTACGGCTGATGCATAAATAATTGCTTTCTTATCATCCCAACCGTTTTCTTTTGTCTTTTGATTAGCAAAATCAATCATATATATTGCAACATTTACAACAATACCAACCAATATAATCAGTCCTATAATTTCTAAAAATCCAAATTCAGGACCAACAAAATATTTTATTCCCAAAAACGCTCCAATAAAGGATAAAGGAATCGTAAATATAACCACGATGGGCATAGAGAATGATTTGAAAAGTACAACTAATACTGCATATATCAAAAATATGCTTAACACAAATGCCGTCAAAAGTTCAGTAAATCCACGCACAAATTCAGCACTAGCTCCGGATCTATCTATATAAATTGCTTCGTTTTCTAATCCTAATTCCCTTGTTAATTTATAATTGTCTTCTGAATACTTTTGTACAATAAAATTCGCCACTCTAGATGCATAAGCCTGATCTAACCTAAACTCTTCTTTTAATCTTATTTTGATACGATTGGCGGTTTTACCTTCAAAACGTGTTACTGTTTGGTTTATCTGTGATAATTCCACATTTGCAATATCACTTAACCTGAAGATAACGCCTTGAGGCGAAACGATATTTATATTTTTAACATCATCTAATGTTTTCAAATTTACATCTTTATCCAAGTTAATAGTTGTATATACTTTTGTTTCATCAATATTGTTAAAATTTGAAACATTTGTAATTTGAGATTTAGGAAATTGTTTTTGTAATTGTGACAATACAAAACTAAATAATGGAGTACCAGGTATACTTAAATTGTTCTCCAATACCTTTTGTATATCAAGAGTAATCTTGATCTGATTTTGTAATCTTCCATCAATCCCATTATCTACTTTTTCTATAACGCTATTTTGTTCTTCACAATTTTCATCCCAATATAAATTTTTATTATTTTGACAAAGATTACTTTTTATATTCTCGGCAAAAATATTTGATGACTCTATTAATTTCTGATTTTCATCTGACCTTATCGCCAGATTAACCTGATAGCTATTTGTCGTATTAGCTCCACCACCTACCACAACATTTATATCAAGATATTTGTCACCGAACTTATTTACAAGAAGTTCTCTCAGATCCTGAGCTTTTTCTAATGCAGTATTTTGATAGTCTTTTTTTAGTGATGCAATTATCTGTGTACTAAATGGTGTTACATTATCAAATAAACCCGTACTTGCTATAAATTCTATAGTTTGCTTAGTTAGTTGATTTATCTCTACGGATGATATATCCGAACGTCTGTCAAGAAGTATATTCAGTGTTGATCCAGTTCTGTTTTGAGTAAATTGGGTAGATCTAAGCTGACCGGTTCCGAAGAGATATCCAACTATTGCCAAAGGAACAACAATAGAAGCGATTACAATAGTGATTTGTATCAAACCTGCAACAAATTTATTTTTTATTTTATTATGATAATTCAAAATAAATCTATTTATTTCTTCTACCTTTTTTGATATTGGCCATATAGATGCATACTCTTCATCTTCAACTTGTTCATTTTGCTTTTTTCTACGTTTAGCAAGAAACATTCCACCAAATATTGCTAAAAACACCACAGAAACAACATAAGAACCAACAATTGCTGGTATTATTGTCTTTGGTATATAGCCAAATATTTGTCCAAGTACTCCTGATACAACTGCAAAAGGAATGAATACAATAATATTAGTCACGGTTGATGCTAAAAGTCCATCACCTACTTCTTTGATTGACTCTATTACAGCTTGTAACTTACTCAATCCAGCGTCTAATTTTCTTTGTAAAACCTCAAGAATCACAAGAGCAGGATCCACAACCAGTCCAACAACTAATACTAGAGAAAAAAGTACTAAAGTATTTAGTTCATCTCCAGTCAAGAATATATAAATTAACGCAAAAATTAAGCTTACCGGTATACCCAAAGTCGCAATAATAGCAGCCCTCCAAGAAACAAAAATGAACATTACCAAAAAAACTAAAATTGCACCTTGCAAAAGACCGTTTACGACCTCATCTATCTGCTTTTTAGAAACGGCACTTGCGGAGTATGGAATTTCAAAATAAATTTTTTCTCTAGAGATTTCATTATTATCTATATTTGTCAAACCAATATATTTCAGTAAATTTGATATTTTATTCTGTACTTCTTCGATAGAATATCCTCCAGCAGCAGAATAATTTAAAAGTATCGCTTCTTTTGTCAAATTTTTATCATTTTGAACAAAACCAAAATATGTAGGATTATCGTCAAAAGCTAGACTAGGAAATTCGCTATTTGTAAAAACATATCTATATGTAAGATCAGCGATTTCGTTTAGTTTTACTAACTGATTATTTTGCGTTCGAATGACCACATTCGAAAGCTGATCCAAATTCTCTACATCTGAACCATTTAATATAAAAGATGTTTGAGAATTATCTACAGTTATATTTTGAGCTATAGGAATATTGAACTCATAATTTGATATTGCTTGCTTTATATCGTTAGTGCTGATTCTATACTGATTTAGCTTTGATTCATCTAGCTTGATATCCACTATTTGCTTGAGATCTACCTGTGGTATTACAGAATCAGTTTCTGGCATTGATCTGGCTTGCCTTAAAAACTCTTTATATTTCACGTATAGTTCTTCTCTATTCTCGGAAAAAATCGCAATAACGAAGTCAACAGAAGGAAACTCTGGCTTGGAAACTTTAACATCTACTACTTCTGGCAAATTAAGTTGTTCTACATCGTTTTCAATCTTAGTAATTAATTCCTCTACATCTACACCAAACTTAGGTGTTACTATAATGTTTGTAAATCCATTATTAATAGTAGATGAGTATGTATCTACATCAGAATAATATTTAGTTACAACGTTTTCTAAGGGAACAGTAACATTGTTTAAAACAACATTAGTATTAGCACCAGGATAAGTGGCGGCTATGTTAATCAAGTTTACACTTGGCTGTGGAAATCCTGTAGGTACAAGATTTAACACTGCATACACTCCCAATAAAACAATTAATATCAAAGTAATAAACGTAAATCGCAAATTGTTAATAAAAATACCTGAGAATTTGCTACTAAAATTAGAATTTTCCATAAGAGATAAAATTTAACCTCAAAATTATATATTTATATTGAATATTGTCAATATAAATTAATTTGACTATATATCATTGTAAATATACAATTTTTAACAACTATGCCAGAAAATAAAAATCCACAAAATAACACAGATCAGGATCTCTTATACAAAAAACGACATTCGCTATCTCATATATTAGCTTATGCTGTTATCAGAATATTTGGAAGGGATAATGTCAAATTAGGCATTGGTCCTGTTATAGAAAATGGATTTTATTATGACTTTCTTTTAGATCAGCCCATATCCGAAAATGATTTAGCAAAAATAGAGGAAGAAATGAGGTCATTACTATCACGAAATTATCCTTTTGAAAAGTCAGAGATGACAATAGGAGAAGCCACTGAATACCTACTTAAAATGGATCAGAAATTTAAATTGGAGCTGGTTAATGAACTTGCTAATGGCGGTGCCGAAAAAGTCTCTTTTTACACTGTAGGAGAATTTACAGATTTATGTAAAGGTCCACACGTAGATGATACTTCTGTTATCAATCCCCATTCATTCAAACTCACAAGTATTGCTGGTGCTTATTGGCGTGGTGATGAAAAAAAACCAATGTTACAGAGAATATATGGTGTTGCATTTAATACGAAGGAAGAATTGGATGACTATATTAACAAATTAGAAGAGGCGAAAAAACGTGATCATAGAAAACTAGGTAAACAATTAGATCTATTCACTTTTTCCGATCTTGTAGGTCCCGGATTACCACTTTTTACTCCACGCGGTACATATTTGAGGAATCAATTAGCAAGATATTCTGAACAACTTCAATTGGAGGGTGGATTTGAAATGGTTTGGATTCCTCATATCACAAAGGTGGATCTTTATAAGACATCTGGGCATTGGGATAAATTTGGTCATGAGCTTATGATAGTCCAGAGCCGAGAAACAGAAACCGAAATGGCATTAAAACCGATGAACTGTCCTCATCATGCTCAGATATATGCCTCACGTATACGCAGTTATAAAGAATTACCCATAAGATATTGTGAAACAACCACTGTATATCGTGATGAAAAAGCAGGAGAATTACACGGATTATCAAGAGTTAGGTCACTTACTCAAGATGATGGTCATGTGTTTTGTCGTGTAGATCAGATCGAATATGAAATAAACAACATTATGCAGATGATCAAAAAACTATATCAGACTCTTGGTATGTCATTTAGAGCAAGGCTATCATTTCATGATCCTGAAAATCCTGATAAATATCTTGGGAATAAAGAAACATGGCGTAATGCGGAAATGATGATAGAAAATGTTGCTAAAAATCTTGGTTTAGACTATTTCATCGCACTTGGCGAAGCAGCATTTTATGGACCTAAAATAGATATCATGGTTACCGACTCATTAGGAAGAGAATGGCAATGTGCAACTCAACAGTTAGATTTTGTACAACCATCTAGATTTGGTCTCACTTATGTAGATGCTCATGGAAAAGAAAAAACTCCAGTTATGATTCACAAAGCTCTACTTGGTTCTATTGAAAGATTTTTATCAGTATACATAGAACACGTTGGGGGAAACTTCCCTTTATGGCTTTCATATATACAAGGTATTGTTATTCCGGTATCTAACGAAAAACATAGCGAATATGCATTAGAAGTATCAAATTACTTAAAATCTAAAGGTTTAAGAGTGAAAGCAGATGTAGATAATGAATCAATGAATAATAAAATCAGAAAAGCACAGGAACAGAAAATACCTTATATGTTCATCGTCGGTGACAAAGAGGAAGAAAGTAAAGCGGTATCCGTTCGTACTCGAGCAGGTCTTAACATCGGTCTTATGACACTAGATGAGATAGCTAGCCGCATGTTACACGAATATGAAAATAGACTCTAATGAAATTTTTATTACAAACTCAGATTGGAATTGAAAAAATCACCAAGTTAGAATTAGAGGAAAAATATAGAAAATGTTTTTCAATTGATCAGTTAGGTTATGTACCTAGAAGAAATGGTTTTTTGATTATTGATTGGAGAGGTAAATTTCAAAAATTCTGGGACGAGTTAAATTCCATAGAAGATGCTTTTTTTGTACTTGAATACATAAAAGACGTTAGCAAATATTTTTCACTAAAAGATGTAATTAAAAAAATTGACAAAGAAAAAATAGCTAGCCATCTTAAATTCATATTAGATCAAAATACTTTTGTAGATAAGTCTCTTAATTTTCGCATAATTACAAGAAAAAAGAGTCTACATAACTTTAGACGTGTAGATCTAGAGGAAGGCCTCAAAAACTTTTTTCGTTCTAAATTACCGAAGATAAAAATAAATGATGATGAAAATAATAAAGAAATTTGGCTAACTTTAGTAAAAAATAGACTAATAATCGCTCTCAGACTTACGGATAAGACCAAAAGACATAGATTTTATAAACAAGAAAATATATTGGGATCGGTCCGTCCGTCAGTGGCATTTTCAATGGCATATGTAAGCGATATAGAATCAAAATATATAATATGGGATCCTTTTGCAGGTGCTGGGACAATACCATGTGAAATTTTATTAAATTTCAAATTTAAGAAACTGCTGATTGGTGATATAGACGAAAATGCTTTAGAAAAGACACAAAATAACTTAAAACAAATACACATATACGACAGACTAAAACCAAAAATATATATACGATTAGAAGATTTCTTTTTATCAAAACGCCATGCAAATAAGATTATTACTAATCCTCCTTTTGGTGATAAGCATATACAATCAGATAATTTTGAGGAAAAATTTGTTGAAAAGATTAACAATATTCCAAATTTGCAAATGGTTACTTTACTCTATCCAAAAATCCTGAAGATTCCAAACTGGCAACTTACAAGAAAATTTAAGCTAAAAATACTTGGCAAAGAAGCATATATTGCTGTGTACAAAAAGTTGAAACATATTCAAGAGATTGAGAATTTAAGCATGTTGTAAATATGGCTATTAACGCTAAAATCCATCAATATAGTAAGAATCTTTTGCAAATAAATAAATTTTATCTTTGTTGTGTAATTATTAACAATTTTAAGCTATTTATCTACTTGAAATTGATTGAAATAGCCTAAGACGTAAATCAAAGTATATAATAAAACTTGTAAGTATTAAAATATAAAAAACTTCGAACAAGCTTTTTAAGGATAGGTCTTACTGGAGCGAGTGAGCGGACTCGAACCGCCGGCCTTCTCCTTGGCAAGGAGACGTTCTACCAACTGAACTACACTCGCGTAAAACAATAATACAATAAAACTCATTTTTTTGTAAACTGAATTTCTATATTATCCCAGTAAGGTACGCTTTGATTAGAATAATCACAAATTTGTACTAAATAAATATAAGATCTTAAATTATTATCAATCAAAACCGGAACTGTTTCGTATTTTCCATTTCTAAGTTCGGATTCTGTAATTTTTTCATCTAACATTACTTTACCTTGATTATCAAATAAATATACTTTGACCAAACTATAATTACGATATTTTGATAATCCATTTATGTTGACCGATGTGATATAAGACGAATCTGGAGTCAAATAAATCATATCAAAATAAACGGGTCTACATCTCATCTCGGTAGTAGAATTTTCATATCCTTGACTTATATTTAGTCCTTCAATACTCTCAAAATCAGTTTCAAAGAGATTATTAGGTTGGTTAGACAAGAATTTTCGATATTGTATTAAATAAATTGGCTTATAAGAATATATCTGCAGTTTATTTATATTTTCTGTAAACGAAAAGTTAATTTCTATCTGATTTTGATTAAAATCAGCAAATCTAAATATTTTTTCGTTAAATACTTTATGATCGGTCGTACCATACTTTATTTTTAGGATATTTTGATCTGATGATAGGGTGTTTTCTTCCAATCTAAATACTAAACTAATATTACAAATATTTGCAAAATAATTATCACAAAGGTTATTTTTTTCAAATGTTAAAATATGAGAATAATTTTCATTTGTAAACTTAATTGTGTTATTAATCATTTCTGTGGTAACTTCTGAATTTATGTATTCGCTAACATCAAATGGTAAATCGCCAATATAATTTGGACCTACTAATTCGATATTTATAGTAGCAAAACTTGCCAACTCATCTTGTTTTAGATCTAGAATTAATTTATTTGTACTGACATTATTTAATGTCACTTTATTGTTATTTACAAACTGAACCAATGGAATTCTTTGAGTACCAATTTCTATAAAACCTGAGTTGTAGTTTTCTAAGTTTAGATTATCAATGTAAATCATTAGATCTTGATCCTTTATTATCTGATTAATAGGCGTTATAGATTCGATATATTCATCATTTCCTAAAAGACTAAACATGTTATTTTGATAATTATTAACATTTTCATGTATATTAAACTGATTAATCAAAAGTCTTTGATTAATTACATTTGTATCTACAAAAAAATCTAATTTATCTATTAAACATTCAAAATTACTTATATTTTTAATTTGAGTAGAAACTTTATAGTATTCAGATCCCATATAGTCGTTGAAACGATACGCGAAAATACTAGAATTTTGCGATAAATATCTTGCATTTACATAGTCTATACTATCAACAACATTCGTACTGCCAAACATACTATTTACTGTTACACTAAACAAATTTGTATTGATGTTATCGGAACTTAATGTATTTTCATTTATTTGGATTTCTAAACTATTAGTTTGAGTGTAAAACTCTAAATTTATCGTCTCATTTGGACTTATTGTATTTCCTTCGCACAAATCAGTTGGATCAATAAATTCCTTTCCAATAAGTTCAGAATAACCAATATAATTTCTACAAACACCATCTTCAACTATTTGCACCACATAAATTTTATCTGCATTCCTCCAATTATTTAGATCATTTCCATCATTAAATGGATTAATCCTACTCATGGCAAAATACGTACCAGAAGTTGAAGAATTATCCCCTACCTTTGGCTTGGTAGTAGTTATTACACTATCTACAATTTGACCATTAGAATCGTCTAACCTTATATTTAAAGCTGCATTTGAAATAGAAAAAGAAGAGCTAACAAAATTAGAATTCACATTAATTACTGTATTAGGATCGCTCCGATTATATCTACTAACAACGAATACATCGTTCGCTCTTACAATCCCAGTCAACTCAAAATACCCCCCTCCACGTCGTGTACCAAAAAGTTTATATCCTGTGATATCAATATCCTCATCTGTAAGATTTTTAAGTACTATCCATTCATCATTTGATGATCTTTTACTACCCGCCCAATTAATTTCTATTATAGAAATCTTTTTATGTGCACTGCTGTTTTCTTCTGCTGCTATCTTCGAATTTACAACATCCAAAAATATAGATCCCATAATAATAAACAAACTTAACAAAAAAGTAGAAAGTTTGTACATAACTAATTATATGTCTTTACAATATTTGTGGCAATAAAATGTATAAGCATCTGTCCCATATGCTAAAATAACAAAATACGATGAAACTTAAAAATAAAAATATACGCAAGCCAAATTCGGGTCTACCAGAATCTGTAGAAGAAAAATATTTTAAGGTTAGTAATCAAAGAAAAAATCCTACTCAAGAACCAAATACAGATCCAGAAACTAAGCAAGGTAAAACAACAGAATCTAATATCATCCGTCCATTCAAAAAGAATGTACCTTGGTACAAAAATCCTATCATTATTACTGTAATAATTTTGTTTGTTTTTACAATTGGATTACAAATTTATAATATCAACAGCTTAAACAATCTAGATTACGGCACAATCATAGAAGTTATTAAGAAAGAAGAATACTCTAAAGTCGAGGTGCATCCTGAAAAAGTTGTTATAACTAAAAATGATAATCAAAAAATAGAAGGAAATATACCCAATACGATAACTTTTTTTGAAGATCTAAGAAAAGCTGGTATAGATCCTACCCAAAAAAATATTTATGCTGTACCTGCAAGTGAATTCAATCTTTTTTCCATAATATCCCTTATTAGCACATTAGGTATATTAGGCTTTATCATTTATATAATATACTCAGCAAAAAACATCTCAAATTCAGCTGCAAGTTTGCCTTTTGGTGAAAGTAAAGCCAAATTATTTACCGCAAAAATGCAGGATGTCAAATTTGACGATGTAAAAGGTGTAGACGAAGCTGTAAATGAAGTTAGAGAAATAGTTGAATTCCTTAAGAATCCTAAAAAATTTATCAAAATGGGTGCAAGGATTCCGAAAGGCGTACTACTTGTCGGTGCTCCTGGAACAGGAAAAACACTACTAGCAAGAGCAATTGCAGGTGAAGCTGGCGTACCATTCTTTTTTACATCAGGATCAGAATTTGAAGAGATGCTTGTAGGAGCAGGAGCATCTAGAGTTCGAGATCTTTTCACGAAAGCAAAAAAGATGGCACCATCAATTATTTTTATAGACGAAATTGATTCTATAGCCAAAAAAAGAGGAACAATAATACACTCAGGAAATACAGATCAAACTTTAAATCAAATTCTTGTCGAAATGGATGGTTTTCAGAAAGATACAAATGTGATAGTAATAGCTGCAACTAATAGGCCAGATGTACTAGATCCTGCAATACTTAGACCAGGTAGATTTGATAGAAGAGTTGTATTAGATCTTCCAGATATGAATGGTAGATTAGAAATTCTAAAAATATACGCAAAAAATAAGCCTTTAAGTCATGAGATAGATTTAGAAACTTTAGCCAAAAGAACTATTGGATATAGTGGTGCTGATTTGGAAAATGTTTTAAACGAAGCAGCGATAATAGCGGCCAAACATGATCGACAAACAATAGAAAAAGAAGATATAGAAGAAGCTATCAACAAAGTTATTTTAGGACCAGCAAAAAATCGAACTAAATCAGAAAAGTACAAAAAGATAGTTGCATATCATGAAGCAGGGCATGCCTTGGTAAGCTATCATTTACCAGAAGCCGATATTGTACACCGTATTTCTATAATTCCAAGAGGAGACTCGGGTGGAGCTACTATTTTTATACCTGATGAAGAAGCATATTCTCTAAGAACAATAGAAAAATTTGAAGCAGATCTTGCAAGTTTGTACGGAGGCCGTGAAGCAGAAAGAATTGTATTTAACACTTTCACAACAGGAGCTAGTAGTGACATAAAAAGAGCCACACAAATTGCCTCTGATATGGTGAAAAAATACGGGATGAGTAGCTTGGGATACGTAGAATATAGTCATGACGACATCGGACATCTAACTTATTCTCAAGAAACAGCAAAAAAAATTGATGAAGAAATAGCAAAAATTCTTGAAAAAGCAAGAAAAACTGCAGAAGAAATAATCATCAAAAATCGTGAAAAACTAGATAAGATAGCGCAAACACTTTTAGAAAAAGAAGTTATCGAACAGGACGAATTTATGACACTAATAGCTTCATAAAATTTTTATTTAATGAGTCAAGAACAAAAAGAAAATCTTTCCAAATCAATTGATGCCAAATTTTTAATATTAATATTGCTAATTACTATGACTATAATTTATGTAATACTTTTTTCGCTTTGGCATTTTACAGGCCCAGAAGATAACAAACCTACAGATTTTTTAATAGATAACGATAGACAAGGATACACACGCGATCCATTAGAAGACAGACTAAAAATCAGACCAACATAGTGATAAGTACCTTTTAATATTGTAAAATCCAAAAGTTATGAAAAATCGTATTTTAATATCAGATTTAAATAAATACATTGACCAAGAAGTGATAATAGCAGGTTGGATGCATCGTATCCGTATTTTAGGAAAGATTGCATTCGTGATTCTTAGAGATCGTACTGGAATAATCCAATGTGTATTAGGTAACAAAGAATTAATTAATCAAGTCAAAGATCTACAAGTTGAGTCTGTATTAAAAATTAAAGGGATAGTACGAGTCTCAGATAAACAAAAATCAGGTATCGAATTAGATGTTAAGGAAATACAAATTATATCACCCGTCTACGACATAATTCCTGTTGAAATAAATAAAGAAGAAATAGACGCACATATCGACACAATCATTGATTATCGTCCAATAACATTACGACATCAAAAACTTCAAGCAATTTTTAAGATACAAGCAGGTATCGTAGAAGGATACAGAGAATACATGCGTAGTCAAGGATTTGTCGAAATAATCTTCCCAATTCTCGCCGGCGCATCATCAGAAGGTGGTGCTGAAGTATTTAAACTTGATTATTTTGGGAAAGAAGCGACTCTTCCTCAATCAGCACAGCTTTATAAACAAATTATGATGGGAGTTTATGAAGGTGTGTATGGTTTATCTTATTCTTTTCGTGCAGAAAAATCCGCCACCACAAGACATTTAACAGAATTCAATCAATTTGAGTTTGAATTAGGTTTTATTGATAGTATAGAAGATCTAATGCATCACTGCGAAAATGTAATCAGACATATAATCAAAAAAATTCAGAAAGAATATGTAAAAGAATTAGAGATATTAAATACAACTCTTCCAATAGTACCCGAAAATACATTATTTCCACGTATAACTCTTAAACAAGCACTAGAGATTTATAAAGAAGGAACAGGAATAGATGAAACAAATGAACCGGATTTATCTCCAAGAGCAGAAAAATGGCTCAGTACCGAATGGGCACCAAAAGAACATAATTCTAATTTTGTTTTTGTGACTCATTATCCTTTATCAAAACGTCCTTTTTATACGTATCCAAATCCAGATAATCCCGAACTTAGTGAATCTTTTGATCTTATCGGAAATGGATCAGAAATCGTAACTGGCGGTCAAAGAGTAAATAAATACCAACATCAAATTGAAAGATTAAAAGAAAAAGGATTAAATCCTGATGATTTTGAAGGTTATCTAATGATGCATAAATATGGTATACCAACCGAAGGTGGTTTTGGTATGGGATTGCAAAGACTAACACAAAATCTTTTGGGTCTAAAAAATATTAGAGAAGCTACATTATTCCCAAGAGATATTAATAGACTAACGCCTTAATGCGAAATAAAGATTTACGAAGTAAATATAAAATTCAACAAGTACTAAAAATTTTAAATAGTGTATATCCAAAAATTCCTCATTTTTTACACCACAAAAATGTGTTCGAATTTTTAGTGGCGATTATGCTGTCAGCACAAACTACTGATAATAAAGTTAATCAAGTAACTCCAAAATTATTCGAACGTTTTCCGGATAGTAAATCACTTGCGAATGCTGATTTATCAGAAGTGATGAATATTACTAGAGAAATTAACTACTACAAGACAAAATCGCGACATATCATAGAATCCGCAAAAATAATTGAGAATTCATTTGATGGCAAAGTACCTGACGATATGGAAGATTTACTAAAACTCAAAGGTGTCGGTCGCAAGGTAGCTAATGTCATATTATGTGATTATTTTAATAAGCCTGTTGGTATTGTGATTGATACGCATGTAAAAAGAGTCTCATTTAGACTAGGCCTAACTAATGAAAAAAATCCCGAAAAAATAGAAAAAGATCTAATGACAAAGATACCAAAAAAATACTGGACTACTATATCAAAACAACTGATACTTATTGGGCGAAATTTTTGTCATCCAAGGAAACCAAAATGTGATAAATGTCCATTGCAAAAATATTGCAATAAACGATTCTAACTTGTTGATAATATCACTTAAAAATCGTTCGTATATTCGGCGAAAGTTCAAATTATAAAAATTAAATATTTATCCTAGTTTTTCATACAATATATAAAATAAGAGTATTACCTAATTGTATTGATAAGTTTGTAAACTAGAATTATAAAAGACAATTTAAATTGATATAAACAAATAAAATGTATCTTCTAAAACTAATACTAAAAACAGCTGAAGAAACAAAAGAACGTATACCCATTTTATTCAACATAGTAGATGACGATTCTATAATTGATAAAGAATTGATAATTCATCCTATTTTAGGTCTGTGCCATAAAGATAAATAAGACAGATTCACTGGAATAAAAAATATATCTTATGCGATTCTTAAGTTATTAGAAAAGGAAAATAAAGATAAAATTTATGGTTTAGTACCTAGCTCAAAAGACAAAAAATCATCTAAACTCCAAAAAGTCAAAAAATCTGAAGGACTAATTTGGTTTCATATGTTAGGTGTGCATACTGATTTTTTATAAGACTAGTATCAAATTTCACTGATCGTAAATACGAGCTAGTGCTTGGATTTTTCTATGCATTTCTTGATAAATTTACTTTTCTATTTCATGCAAAAATAGAGGCATTCACTGTGGTTTCTGATTTTAAAAATAAAAAATGCATAATAATTACTTTTATACACACCAAGAAAAGTAAAATAATAGGCCAAGTCAAATTTTACTTTGACGCTGATAAGAAAAAACCACAAATACCCTATTTGTGAAGGATGGGTAAAATATAAGAAGAATAAAATTTATAAAATGAGGTACGCGTTTCTTGATGAATACATGGAAAATATCGAAACAAGTATATGTGAACAGACCGATATAAAAGAATTAATTTATAAAATCAATATTAACAACTAGGTTTACAAGCATAACATAATAATTTAAAGTTCCATTTTTATAAGCCAACACAAAAGATGTAAATTTTGACAAAAAATTAGATAAATAGTCCAAGATACATTGAGTTTATGTATATAATTTTACTGTTTTTTATAATCAACATTAAATTACTATAAATTTGATTCAATTTAAGATGCAAAAAAATATAACTTATGACATTTTCAAAATTTAATTAATATAGTATACTTCCGCATAGCAACTTAATCATGGCTAAAAAAGTAAAATTGATAAAAAAAATACAGGCACCAGCTGGTAAAGCAACCCCTGCACCTCCACTAGGCCCTGCATTGGGTGCTACTGGTATAAATATTGGACAATTTGTTAAAGAATTTAATGACAAAACTGCACACATGGGTGATATTATGGTACCCGCAATTGTTACAATATATGAAGATAGAACTTTTGAAATCCAACTAAAAACACCTCCAGTATCTGCTCTTATCAAAAGAGTTCTAAAAATAGAAAAAGGGTCAGACAAACCCAATAAAAATAGAGTAGGCAAACTGACCATAGCCCAAGTACGGGAAATAGCAGAACAAAAGTTGCCAGATTTAAATACAGAAGATATCGAGGCCGCAATGCGCACAGTTATCGGAACAGCAAAAAATATGGGCATAGAAATTGTTGAGTAATCAAAATACTATGAAAAGATCAAAAAAATATAAGTTAAATAGCGAAGTAATTTCTACAACAAGAAGTTTAGATGAATATTTATCAATACTTGATAAAGTAAACAATTATAAATTTGATCAGACAGTAGAACTAAAAATCGCCGTAAAAAGATCAAATAAAAATCCTCAACCATATAAAATAAGTGTTGTCTTTCCTCATAGTTTCGGTAAAGAAACAAAAATACTTGTTTTTGCAGAACCAAAAGAAGCGGAAGAGGCTTTAAAGGCAGGAGGTCATTATGCAGGGTTAGATGAATATATAAATAAAATTTTAAATCAAAATTGGTTTGATTTTGATATAGTGATTGCACATCCAAGTGTCATGCCCAAAATTGCGAAACTTGGTAAAGCACTCGGCACAAAAGGTCTCATGCCAAATCCAAAAAACGGGACAGTAACGAATGATATAGTAAACGCAGTCAAAGAATTTAAACAAGGAAGAAAAAATTTTAAAGAGGATAAAACTGGAGTAATAAATATAGTATTCGGAAAAGTTTCCCAAGGCAAAGACAAACTTAAGGAAAATTTATTAAAAGTTTTAGAAGAAATTAAAACGTCAGCACCCGGAATTTTTTCTGATTTGGTGTCAATTCATATCAAAACTACAATGACCCCTTCAGTAAAAATCACTAAATCAGAATTTATGCAGATATCCTAAAATCATATTTTATAGTTATAAGAATTGTTATATTTTAGGTTTGGTTTAGTTTTTCTGTGGTTAATTGATTTTTGCTTGTGCTTGAATTAGAAGTGTTTATATTTATATTTTAATACCAGATAAGCGAGAATCACTTATAATTTGTAATTGCACGCAAATATTATTTGAATTTTAATAAATACTTAATCAATCAAAACTAATTTAGTTTTCTTAATTCATAGTAATATTTAAATAGAGCGTGAAAAATTAGCTTTAATAAATACTTAAAGATATTTAATTTACCCTATTTCTATAAGCATATCTATCAAGATCTTTAACTATTGTTCGGATACCATTGGACACAATCCTATCTACATCGTCGAGTTTTACAACTGGTAAACCTAAACTTTTTAGTATTACAGTTTCAATATCTCGTAACTTTGCACCACCACCTGTCAATATAATTCCTGTATCAACTATATCCGAAGATAACTCTGGTGGAGATTTTTCTAGTACACCTTTGATATGCAGTATTATTTGTTCTAATACTGTGGTCACCACATCGAGAATGTCATAGGTTCGTATATTTATACTTTTAGGAAGTCCCGAACTAATATCACGTCCCCGTATTTCTATCTCAATATTTTCCACGCTCTCACTAGCTGATGCAATCTGATGTTTGATTTTATCAAGCATTAGATCACCAACGATTATTCCATAATTCTTTTTAAGAAAGTTATTTAAGTTTTCGTTTATTGTATGCGATGCAATTTTAGTAGTATCAGATATTACAATGCCTCCATAAGAAATAATTGCAGTTTCTGTTGTTCCAGCACCAATATCTACTACCAATAATCCAAATGGTTCTTCTATGTTAAACTCTGAACCCAAAGCCGCTAAATATGTATTCGGGTATATCAATACATCACCAGCCCCTGCAGCTAAGGCTACTTCTTCCAAAGCTCTTACCTCGACAGATGACGCATTGGTAGGAATATTTATGATAATAGTAGGTTTTGTAAAGATAATATTCCCGCTTACAGTAGAGATCATATGACGCAATAGATATTCTGCTGCACGTAAATTTGTAATAACCCCATTCTCTATTGGTCTGATAAGCTCAATGTCATTTGGAGTCTTACCTAGTAATTCTTCTGCTTTTGTACCTATTGCAACAACTTTATTTAATTTTTTATTTCTAGCTATTAAAGTTGGTTCTTCATATATGACACCATCAGGTAAAATAATCCTTGAGCGATAAGTACCAAAATCAATCCCTATCAATCTTTTCCAAAACATATATAATCTTTACGATTATACATTAAAAAACAAAATTTATGTTTAATATAATTTGGTTTAGAAACGATTTAAGGTTAAAGTACAATAGAACTATATTCGAAGCAAGTAAACAGCACGAAAACCTAATACCAATTTTTATATTAGATAATAAATTATTAAATGATAAATACAGTTGCAAAAAAAGAAATAATTTTTTATTTGAGTCGCTGATTGATATACAAAACCAACTCCGTATTGTCGATTCAGATTTAATAGTCATTGATTATGATCCAATTGAATTTTTCAAAATCTTTAAGGACTATATAAATTCGATACATGTGTCTCGTGATTATTCTCCCTACGCTAAAAACAGAGACAATAAAATAAATGATTTGTTAGAAAATAAACTAAAAAGCTATTGTTCTAATGTCATTTTTGACCAAAACACAGAAAAAATTGAAGCAAAAGACCATCAACCAATCAAAGTCTTTACTAGATATAAAATTGAATGGCTAAACAAGTTATATCACAACTTATCACTTATAGATTTAGACTACTCATCTAATTTCTGTAACCAAATTAAAATAAAAGAATTTACAGATTTATTAAATAAATTAAAAATACCAACAATACATAATTTATCCGAACTTATTGATGAACGTGAAAAAAGTAATATTTTTATAGGTGGAGAGACACAGGCTCAAATTATATGGAATGAATTTTTTAGAAATAAAATCAAAGAATATAAATTAAAAAGAGATTTTCTGTCAGAAGATGGAACGTCAAAATTATCAGCTCATCTAAAATTTGGTTGTATATCTCCACATCAAATAGCCCATGAATGCATAAAAATACTTGGTGATGAATTTTTTAATTTTAGAAAATTTCAAAATACAAATCTTGCAGGAATAGAACATTATTTATCAGAAATAATTTGGCGAGAGTTTTATAAATACATTTTAGACACTCATCCTTTTGTGACAAAACGATCATTTCAGCAGAAATTCGATAACATAAAATGGGAAAATGATAAGGAAAAGTTTGAAGCTTGGAGTAAAGGAAAAACCGGCTATCCAATAGTAGATGCTTGTATGCGTCAACTCAACGAAGAAGGTTGGATGCATAATAGAGGTAGAATGATAGTGGCGTCATTTTTATGTAAAGACTTGCATATAGATTGGCGATGGGGAGAAAAATATTTTCAATCTAAACTAATTGATTATGATTTATCCTCAAATAACGGCGGTTGGCAATGGACGGCCGGAGTTGGTACAGATGCAGCACCTTATTTCCGCATTTACAATCCAGTAGAACAATCAAAAAAATTTGATGCAGAATGTAAATCTATAAAAAAATATGTGAGAGAATTAGCCGATTTGTCACCCGAAACAATTCACAATCTACCTGAAATGAGTGAAAATGAAAGAAAAATATTAAAATTAGATTATCCTCATCCCATAGTAAATCACAAAAAAGCGAGGGAAAAAGCATTAAAGCTTTATCAAGATATATAAATTTTCGAGAGACAATAAATTTTGTAGTAATTATAATAATTCATTGATCCACTAAAACAATCTAAATTAGTACCTTATTAGTCCAATAATCCTTTATTTATAGATTAAATAAAAATCTACTGCTAATGTATGATTTCGCATGATATTTAATATAATTTAAAAATTAGAAAATGAAGAAATCTTGAAAGATCAAGAATCAAAGAATATTTAGAAAATATAAATACAATGCTATAAAAATTTTAGATTTTTGTTCGGCAAAAGCTTATTCAACCAACACTCCATTATGCCATACTTTCTGTACATCATCGTGCATCTCTAATTTTTCTATAAGACCCTCTAATCTATCAAACTGTTCTTTATTTATCCCAATAGTTACATTTGGTGTACGATTTTCCTCTGCAGTATCAATATAGAATCCATGTTGCTTAATTATATTGTTTCTAGTTTCATTCAAAGATTGAAAATCTGTTATTATTTGTACTCCATCATCTAATATAGATATATCTAAAATACCATTATACTCCATTAAAGCTAGTACAAACTTTTCTGCGCTATTTTTTTCTAAATACCTTTTTTCACCGACTTTATTCCAACTTTTTTCATCATTATTATTTTCTCCAAATGGTACAAAAATAAAACCCACAGTATCAAATTGCCAACTAACAGATCCAGCTGAAGCAAAAGTCCCCCCATTTTTTTCAACAATTGATCGTATCTCTCCCAAAGTACGACTTTTGTTATCAGTAGTGCAAAATATAAGGATCGCTACCTTGTCAGGCGAATATGCTTCATAAACAATAGTCTCCAATTTTCCTTCATTTGAGCTACCCAGTCCTCTTTTTATTGAACGTTCTATATTGTCTTTCGGTAGATTTATTTCACGTGCTTTTTCTATTGCGAATGCCAAGGAAGAATTAAATTCTGGATCCGGTCCACCTTGCTGAACTGCAAGAGTAATTAGGCGTGAAACTCTAGTAAATTCTTTTGCTTTCTGAGCATCATTCGCTGCTTTTTTTCTTTTTATTTGGGCCCATTTCGAATGTCCTGCCATATTATTTTTCCTTTATGTAGCTATCTATGTATTTTATAATGTAATCATTAATTTTTGATAATTTCATATATTTTGGCAATGCGGTTTTGTAATCAAAATAAGCACGCTTAAGTGTCATTCCTATAGCTGGATCAGGTGTCTGAGGATACTCTTTAGCAACTCTTGCTATAAAAATCATCTCAACATGCTTGGAGTATTTAAAATATTTTTTGCTAAATATAGCCTTTTCCAAAAATCCCAACAGTTCGTAGTTGTAAATATCAATATCCGCTTCTTCTCTAAGCTCACGTTTGAGAGCTAATATGGGATTTTCGTTATTTTCTATTGTTCCACCTGGCAACATCCAATATCTTCCATTGTAAGAAACCAAACAAACTCTATTTGATGTATCCAGAGCAATACATCTAACTTTATCTATTTTTTCAAAATATTTGGAATCCAACAAGTCACTGGATGGTAAAAATCTAAAGTTAAATTCATTTTTTTTTGTACTACGTGAGTATTCTAGAAATTGAACATTAGATCCAGTCATAAAACAATATAACACAAAATATGATTACAAACCCGAATATTTCTATAAATTAAAATTTTAAATAATCGAATAAAATAAATAACCACTAAATATAGTGGTGAGCCATGCTGGATTTGAACCAGCGACCCCGGCGTTATAAGCACCGTGCTCTAACCAACTGAGCTAATGGCTCAAAGTAATAATCAATTAATAAATTTTACGTTATGTAAATATATAACATTATGGTCTAGGTATAGACGTACCACCACGTATTACAGAACCTGTTTTTCTCCCATCCTTAGTTGCACAGGTATTATAATCTATACCATTTTGTCCCTGAGGGTGGAAACCAGGAAATACTTCACCATTAGCTGTTCTTCCAGTACAAGGTACAGATGATATTTCAAGCTGATAAACACTTACGCCTAAGAAATTTGTAACAACGCTAACTATGACAAAAGCCAATAAAGCAACCACCAAACCTATTACAGCGTTGATTATAGCATCTATACCCTTCTTCCTCTCGTCTGCATTATCTTTGGCTTTAGTTATAGTAAAGCCAGCCAAAACAATATGCCATACAGCCCAGAGCAAAGCTACATAAAGCACAATATTAAAAAAGAAAGTAACTATAGCACCTAAATCCAATCTACCGTCTCCGCCGAATGGTGTTGGAAAAACATTAGCAAGTTGAGCATTTACTGGATATGCGACAAAAGCAAATAAAAAAGTAGAAATTATTAAAGTAAATATTATTTGTTTTAATTTGTTTTGATTTGACATATTAGTCATATTTTATATTAGATTTTCTGAAATTACAAGACTAACAAATTGTCATTGGTATTACAAATCATCGTATATAAAATACTTCAAATTAATTTTACCACAGATAGAAATAATTTATATTCTTATACCCACATATTCAACCTGTTTAAATAACCAATATTAATAACGTAAAATAACTGCTATATACAAAGGAGGCTTGTATATTAAAACAATCTTGAAAGTCACTCAATTCTATTTGATATATCAGAAAAACAAAACAGACTTTACGTCGGTTGCATAGTCGGTATACCACCTCTTCCACCTCTTGTGTTAGTATTAGGGTGGGGTAAATGAACCGGGATACCTCCTGTTACATTCATCTACCAACTCCTGATCCGGATTAGGATAGTTTTGTAAATTTCTACAAAGTTGTTCAGTTATATTTCCATCAAATTGATATCCAAAAAAAGATGAAATCAAATTTATAATTGTAAGTGACAAAATAGATAAAACAAATCCAACTATTGACCAAACTAACTTATCAAAACCTTTTTTTCTCTCATCAGCGTTATCCCCTGCTCCAGCAATCTTATATCCTGCAAAAACTATACTGCCAACAGCAATAATTAGTGCAGCATAAAGAAGTATTTGAAAAACTAATATAATAAAATCATTTGGATCTCTAGGCTCTAAAAGTCCAAAAGTATCTTGTACTGTACTGTTACCTTGATCATCAACAAGACCAAGTCGTTGTCTCAAACAATTAATATCACACGTATCAGTCGGTGTTGTATTTGCAAAAACAGTAAAAGCATTATTAAAATAAATTACAAACTGTACGGAAATTATAAAAAAGAAAATCAAATTAATTATTTTTTTAATTGTTTTTATTTTGTTTGTTGAGGTTTGCATAATTTAATTACCCAAAATAAATGATGCTATATTAAAACCTGTTATCAATGATATAACCCAAAGAATCATTCCAATAAAAAAAAATGCTATTAATCCGATAATTGCATTTCTCATTGTTTCTATACCTTTCTCTCTTGCATTACTATCTTCACCAGCAATCATAATTTTTATAGCTCCCCAGGCAAAAAATCCCACAGCAATAAGTACTACTATAAACGGAACTACATTTAATATAACATTAAATATCACACCTAGATTTAAGTTTCTATCACAGTTAGGATCTAATGGATTATAAATACCATTAGCTGGACATTGATTAGTTGTATTATTATTTCCCTGAGCCAGTACATTACGAATACTTATAACAAATGATAATAAATTAAGGAATAAAAATAATAAAAATCTATTTAACGCTGAATTTAATTTCATATATGATTATTTTATCATAATTATAGTGCAAGTCTAAATTTGGGTCTTCCTTTGACATCATTACCTATATATTTCACCTTAACTATATCACCAACTTTAAATATTCTATTTAAATCTATTTTTACGAACTTATGTTCTGATGAATTATTAAAAGTCGATATATGTATGAGACCAAATACATTTGTATTTAAAACCCGCACGATAGCACCATATTCTTCTATACGTACTACTTCTGCCTGATATTCATTATTTTCATCTAAAACAAACCCTACACTCTGTATCATATGCAAAGCATTTTCAAGCCCTAATTGATCTTTTCCATAAACTATAACTGTACCATCTGGATTTATTTTTACTTCAGTACTTGTTTTTTCAATAATATCCTTTATATTCTTTCCTCCAGGACCAATCAACTCAGCAATCTTTTCCGGATTTATCTTTACTATTCTTACTTTTGGAGCATTATCGGCAACTTTACTCCTAGGTGAACTTATACTGTTTTTCATGCAATTTATCACATACTTTCTCGCCTGTAGTGATCTATCTATTGCTTCAAATATGACTTTGATAGGAATACCGGCAAGCTTATTATCAAGCTGTATAGCAGTGATACCAGTCTCAGACCCGGTAATTTTGAAGTCCATATCACCAAAAAAATCCTCAATATTTATAATATCAGTTAGAATTTTATATTTGTCTTCACTTTCATACACAAGACCAACTCCAATACCACCAATAACATCCCTGATAGGAACACCAGCATCCATCAACGCTAATGTCGAACCACATGTAGCAGCCATGGAGGTTGAACCATTGGAAGATACTATCTCTGATACAATTCTTATGGTATAAGGGAATTCTTCATATTTTGGCAAAACATTTTTCAAAGCCTTTTCTCCTATAGCACCATGGCCGATAGCTCGTCTGTTTTGAAAACCTATTTTTCTATCTATCTCGCCATTTGCATATCCAGGCATGTTGTAATGATGAAAGTATCTTTTCGAAAGATCTCCCTCCAAATTTTGATAAATTAATGCATCCTGATCAGTTCCCAAAGTAACAACGGTCAATGACTGTGTTTCTCCTCTTGTAAACAACCCCGAACCATGCACAGATGGTAGTACTCCAACCCGCACATCTATCGGTCTAATTTCGTCTAATTTCCGACCATCCGGTCTTTTTTCATAATTAATTATGTTATTTCTAACTAAGTTTTTTTGAATTTTTTCATATGCTAACCTAAGAGTAGATTCTTCGATCTCTTGATTAGAATTTTTCTCACTAAAAAATGATTTTATTTTTTCAAAAAGTGACTTTAAATTTATCTCACGAGATTTTTTATCCTTTACATAGATAGCATTTTCAATATCTAACTTAAAGTTTTTTTCTATTTCTTCGTAGTAAATAGTAAAGAATGGATTTTCTTCTTTTTTTATTTCAAAAGTTGATTTAGGTGAAAATAAAGAGACAAATTCTTTTTGTTTATCTATCAAATATTGATTTTTTTCAAATGATATTTGTATAGCCTTTTTAACAATATCTTCAGACAAATTATGAATATCTGCCTCAATGGAAACAATACCTTTTTCGACACTTGAAACAAACATTTCCATCTCTGATTCGGCAAAATCAGATATATCGGCATTTATCAAAAATTCTCCTGATTTGTATCCTATTTTAGTCGTACCATAAGGACCATAAAATGGAAGACCTGAATACACCACGGCAAAACTAACACCTTCAATCGATATCAAAACAGGATCTACAATCCTATCATAAGAAACAACTTGACATATTATCTGTACCTCCCTTCTAAAATCAGATGGAAACAAGGAACGTATCGCGTGATCAATCAATCGTGCATTTAAAATTTCATGATCATTTGGTTTACCTTCATTTTTGATGTAAGGCGAAGATGCGATTTGACCAGATGCGTAAAGCTTTTCAATATATTCTACTGTTAAAGGAAAGAAATCTAAAGTAGTATCTTCTTTACCAATAACAAGATTCAAAAGTACCGAAGTTCCTCCGCAAGTAAGCAAAAAACAAACATCCGAATTAAATCCAATATGTCCAAACTCTATAATGTATTCTTTACCGTAAAAATCGAAAGAAAATTTATTTTTTTGCATAGTTATCTTTTTAGTCCAACAGCTTCAATTATTTTTTTATATCTAGCCTCATCCTTCCTTTTTAAATATTCTAACATTCTTCTCCTTTTACCAATCATTTGTAAAAGTCCACGTCTCGAGTGGATATCTTTTTTATTTTTTTTCAAATGTTCAATCAAGTTCTGTATTCTTTTTGTAAATAAAGCTACTTGTACTTCAGGAGAACCCGTATCTTTTTCTGACACTGCAAAGGTAGAAATTATTTCCTCATCAGTCATACTTAAAATATCATTTTTTTGATTTTTTGTAGACGCCATAATTAAACTTGATAATATTATCAGTTTTAATAAAATATATCAATAAAAACACAAGATGTTAAACCCAAACACCTACCAAGGCTATCAGCTAGACCCCGATATAATGGCGGGTATAATAGACTTGTCAAAAGGACCAAGCGACGTAAATCAAACCAATGGTATAATATACCATATCATATGTAAAGATTGTGGATATGTATATGAGGGAAGCACAGAACATACAACATGCCCAAGATGTGGATCTCAAAACTTAGACGACAGCCAAACAATATTACCTACATGATATTAGTGTTCTTATTATGCTTTCTCTAATATTTCTATTACAATTTTAACTATGTTTTTGTGAGCATTTAAGTGTAATCTCGATATACTGTCTATTTCTTCTTCATCAACACTGATTTGTAAAAGATTATCTATTAATTTCTCCAAATCAACTCGATATAGATCATCTTGATTGATAGTGTGTCCTAATCCTAGTTTTTCTAATAATTTTGCATTTAAAAATTGTTCATTTCCAGATGTTGTCTTTATCGGTATAACTAATGCTTTTTTTCTTAAAATTATTATTTCGCCTATTGTATTTGCCCCTGCTCTAGTGATTAATATATTGGACTGTCTATAAAAATCGATCATCTCATTTACAGATACGTAGTCATAAGCAATATATTTTGGTAAATTATTGCTTTTATTAATAGCATTTTCTATTTCTTTAGCTTTTGAATAATCATTAAAAATAGTGTTTGAACCTGTTAAATGAATAATTCTATATTTTTTTATTAGTGTGTGAATATTATCGAAAATATATTGATTGATAATATGAGCTCCCTGATTACCTCCTGTGACAAGAATAATAATGTTTTGGTTATTGTTGTTATTTGTATTATTGATCGAATTGACAAAATCTCTAATTGCTTTACGCACAGGATTACCTGTTAATATATATTTATCGCTAGTATTGTATTCATTATTTTCCCATGAATAACACACTTTATCAGCAAAAAATTGAATTATTTTATTTGATAAACCAATAGTAACTGTTTGTTCGTGTGTAACAACGGGTATTAATAAAATTTTAGCCCAAAATACAATAGGTAAAGCAACATGACTCCCAAAACTCAAAACCAATTTTGGTCTTTCCAATAAAAGAATAATCAAAGCATGAATAAAACCTATAGGTATCCTTAAAAACCAGATCAAAGCATGAAAATTTAAAAACCTAGAATATTTGCCCGCTATAATGTTTATAAATTTTAAATTCAAAGATGTAATTACTTTATACTCAGCTGATAAATTTTTATCGAATAATATCGTACGTTTTTGTCCTACATACAAAATATTTTTATATCCTCTGGTGATTAATTCTTCTATACAAGCTTGAGCTGGTGTCAGATGTCCTCCCGTGACTAAAATTTTATCTAAATTTTGGTCACTTTTCTTTTTTACTTTCAACATAAACTATACGTTTATTCAAAAGTAGTTTTATCTGAGCGTCTAAAGCAGGTATAGAACTAAAAATCAAACCAACATAAGGCATTAGTATCCAGTGAATATACTTTAAGAATCTCATAATACCTTTGGTATTATCACTCTTGGGTATCAATTGATACTCTATATAAACAATCATCAAGACCAATAAGGAAGCTAACTGAATAAGTAAAACAATGGTTGGTCCTAAATAATGATTTAATGTGGTTAGTCTAAATTCTTGACTGAAAAGCCCTGGTATGTATCCTCCAAGCAATGGCAATATAGACGATGAAGACCATTCTACCGCTGTACGTAGCTGATTGAGTATAGGTAAAAGTTTTACCCTCCAAGAAACATGTGTGTTTTTTAATGCATGAGTAAACGAATAAGCAAACTCTGATGCTCCCCAAGCCCAACGACGAACTTGTATGTACTGTTCTTTCGCTGCTTTCCAAAATGAATCAGCTTGAACAGGATTACCATAAGTATTAATAAATAATGGCACAACTTTAAATTTTTCACCAAAACGAAATAAAGCCTTAAACATCGTACGTTCATCCTCCGGTATAAGATCAACATCCCAAAATCCAATCTCTTTTAAAGTATACAAGCTCATCGAATAAAAAGAATAAACAGTACAGCGATAATTATCTCTTTGCTGCAAGGCCAGTCTCCAATTTGCCCCTATCGATACAATTAAACGAGAAAAAAATTTTGCATCCCAGAAATCAGAATAATCTGTTGGTATAGGTTGATAAATACGGTAGTAGCGTTCATCACCTTCGCATAAGAATTTGTGTATCAAATACGGGATATATTCTTTATCATTTCTAACATCCGCATCATTACTTGTTAATAAAACATATTTTGGGTCTAGGCCGATCTTGATTAATTCATCATATAAAAATCTAGCCGCATGATTTTGGTTAGCTGCTTTTCCCTTTAATTCTCCCTCTTTTAATTCGTGTTCTGTGATAAAAATATATGCAAATTCATACTTAAAAATTTCTCTAAGCTCTTCAGCAACTTGTTTTCCTTTTGGGATAGCTTTTTCTGAGGACAAACATAATATTTTACGATCTTTTCGCCAGTTGTTATCTACTATAGATTGAACAGTAGGCCTTAATACATTTATTGATTCTGAAGCAAAAGGAATAAGTGCTACATAATAATATTTATTCCATTCATCCGGATAATCACTTTTCAGTTTTTCAATCCAGTCAATAGATTTTACAGTTAAAACTTTTTTATGAGCTATAAATGCGTATACAATAAATTTTATACTATTATAAGTCCAATAAACCATATATAAAAGCACAAAATATGCAGCCCATACAGGATTAAAAAATGCCAATATGACCGGTAAAAAAATAAATAATAGAGATAAAATACCAGGCAGCATTTCCAAAAAACGATAAAATTTTGGACTATTAACTAATTTTTGTGTTATGTTATTGATTATTTTGTGCATTGTTCAAAAATATAACTACTCTCCTTCGCGGTTCTTCTCCTTCACTTTTTGTACTGTATTGAGGATATTTCTGAGTTACATAATTATGAATAATTTTTCTATCAGAAGCCTTCATTGATGGTAAAGGTATCCTTTGTTTATAATGATTTTCACTAATATATTTATCTACTATCTGATAAAGTTTCTCTATTCTTTTTCTTTTGTAGTCATCTACATCTATTATTAGTTTTATATTTTCAGCAAAGTCACCGGTATTTTGAATATATATCTGTCTTATCAGATGCTGTAATGCCAAAAGAGTATTTCCCCTCTTACCTATTAAATAAGCAGAATATTCTCCACCTATATATATTTTTATTTCATTTTGAGAAAGCACTTGTATATCAAATTCATACTTACCTTCTTCTAATAGTAATTGTAAAAATCTGCTGACTATATCTTTGACTATATTTAACTTTTCTTCTGCCATAAATTTTTTATTATTTTATAACCTAGTATCTCTTGCATTTTACCATAATCAATTTTACCTCTTGTATAAGAATACTGAAGTATTATCTGAATTATTCCTAGTATATTTTGTACAATCCAATACAAAGACAAAGCAAAACTAAAATAATAAGCCCCAAAAACTACCATACCTGGTATCAAATAAAGCATTTGAAACCTCATTGTCTTTTTTTGCATCTCTATCATTTCCTCATGCTCTTTTTCTTCTTTACTTTTAACTTTTTTCTTTTTTTGATTTTTATTGAATCCAGAACTTAGATCTTGCATTCGCAACATTAAAAGTGAAGAAAGATACTGGGATAAAAATACCAAAGAAAGAACTATGATAATAACGGTTGAAAACTGATTAAAATCCAACCGCGATGGTATTAAAGTCAAATCAATACCTATAAAATTAGTATTAAATACATATGAATGATCCCTTTTCAAAAAATCAAAATAAATTCTATTATTAAAAAAATCTCCTCCTTTATTTGCATCGGTATTAACATTAGAAATGTCATGAATAAGTACATTCAAAGCCCAGAACACTGGTATTTGCAAGATAAGAAAGAGACAGCCACCCAAAAAGCCCACTGTTGTTTCTTTTACAAGATTGATGTCATCAAGGGTCAGCTTATTTGGATCTTTCTTTGATTGTAATTCTAGAAGTTTAGGATGTAATTTTGCAATTTTACGTTGAGTCTTTATCTGCTGTATGTTCAATGGCAACAATAAAATCCTTATTAAAATTGTGAATACAATGATAGCTAAGCCAATGTTTTCCCAAAAAAGAAAATACAATCCAATAAACAAATTAGTTAGCGGATTTAGTATAATTAGATCAAACATAATGCAGTATTATTCTATAAAAACAAAGAAAATACTAGACTATATACTAAACATTACAGAAGTATTGTTTTCTAAATTAAAATATTATTTTATTTATTTATTGATAATTTCAAATTTATTTATCCTCCCACACTTTTTCTTTTTATCTAAAAATTATTGGATCTCTTGGGAATGGTTTCACGAAAAACTCGTTATTCCCTTTCTATGGTACTTTTCCATTTTAATGGCCATCATACTTTATTTCAAAGAAAAAAAACAATTTAAATTTAAAAACAATAAATTAGAGAAAACATTTTATGAATTAATAATTTTTGTGTGTCTTTCAATTTTCATTGGTTCAATAAGCCAAATATTAGGTGGTTGTATTTGGCAACTACCCGCAATATTACAAAATTGGCCAGGCTATTCCTGGAGAAGATTTGGATATGAACTATTTAGCGATCATATACTAATCACATTTTATACTATTTCTGGTATCTTATCGTTGATTATACTTATAAAAATAAATAAAAAATTAGAAAATATAAGATAAACTTAGATTAAGTTTATTTGTTTATCAATTATGGACTTACTCAAGTTTGGATCAGCTTTTCCTTTTGTGATCTTCATTACTTGTCCCAAAAGAAACATTTTTGCTGATTCTTTGCCGCCTTTGATCTGCTCTATGACAGAAGGATTTGAATTTATAACTGTACTCACAATTTTTTCCAAGTCTAAATCAACATCTCCATATTTTAATTCATTCAAAAGCTCTTCGAAGTCTGCTTTACCGACCTGATGCTTAGAAAATAAAAGCTTCAATTGATTCTGTGAAATTTTATTTTCCCTAAAACTAATTAGTACTTGCACGATCTGATCCATCCAATCAGATAAATCATTTTGTCGGTCAATCAAAACATCAAGATCAGGTTTTAATTCGTTTATCATTAAATTAATTAACTTTTTTGGTTCTAACCCTGTTCTCTGTTTTAGATCAGTATATATATCAAATAATTTTCTTTCTCCCAAAATCAACTCTATTACGTATTCATTGATATCTGGGACATCCGATCTAATTGAGTCTACAGCTTCTAATGGTGTAATGCCCATTTGAGATCTGATCTGATCTATATCTTGCTGAGTTATTTCTAAGTATGGAATATCAGGTTCTGGAATATATCTATATTCATTTGCTTCCTCTTTTTTTCTTTGAATGTATGTAACACCTTTATCCGCATCAAACCCTCTTGTCTCCTTTTGACCTTTAGAATACAAAATTCCAGTTTGCTTATACTCTTCAATCTGTCTTTTTATTTCATACTCTAGTGCTGCTTCCAAATTTCCAAAAGAATTTAAATTTTTAATTTCAACAATTGGAGTAAACAATATATCTCCCCATTCTTCATACCTCTTTGACCTAATATTGGGATTATTCACGCAAATAGAGATATTAGCATCAAAACGCATATGTCCTTTTTCCATATCACATTCAGAAATTTCATACCATCGGATCAAATCTCTGACTCGTTTTGCAAAACTTACCGCCTCATCTACAGAGTATAATTCAGGCTTAGTTACAATCTCCAAAAGTGGAATACCTGCTTTATTGGCGTCAATAAGTGTATAATCTCCTTCATGCGTAGATTTAGCTGTATCTTCTTCTAGATGAGCTCTAAAAATACCTACTCTTTTTTTATAAGCATCTGATGAGTAATAATTTTTTCTTGATCTGACAACAAATTCTACATTGCCATCATAGCATATTGGTTTATCATATTGACTAATCTGGTATCCTTTAAATAAATCCGGATACATATAACTTTTTCTATCCCAAGCAGTTATCCTTTCTATATTACAGTTTAGAGCAATACCCGCCATAATAGCTTTGCGCACTCCCTCAATATTAAGATTTGGCATTGACCCTGGATATGCAAGACATATCTCGCATACATTCGTGTTTGGTTCATCCCCTTCAGCACTACAAGAACAAAACAACTTTGAGTTCGTTTTCAATTGTACATGTATTTCAAGGCCAATGATCGGAATAAACTTAGACGTATCCATGATAGCCTTAATTATAATAGATTTAATCTTGTAGTAAATTTACCACAAAATCGATAATCTTAAAATCTATCCTAATAAATTGTCATAATCTTTAGGAAAAAATAATCACAAGAATTATTCACAATCAAAATGCACGTATTTTATTATTTAATCAAACACTATTAAAATATCTATAAATCTAGAAGAAAATCTTTTCAAATCAAAAAAACACTTTAACAATCTTCAACTATATTTATTTTTTCATCCTCTAAAACAAGCCTAATGTTCTGACTAATATTTGAATCTCTACTTATCAAATAATTTGAAATAAGATATTCAACATGTTTTTGTACAAATCTACGTACCTCTCGAGCTCCAAAGCGAGGATTATAACTTTTATTTGCTATGTATTCGACTACTTCATCTGAATAAGATAATTTAATTTCATTTCTTTCTAATTTTTCTACCAATATAGTCAGATGCAATCTGACTATTTGCTGAATTATATCTCGGCTAAGTGGTTCGAAAACAATGATACCATCAAATCTGTTGATTAACTCTATCCTGAAAACACTTTTGAGCGCATTGATTACTACAGTTTCTATATCCTTCTTTCCTTCATCCTCTTTGAATTTTAAAATACTACTTTCTGGTTTTTCTGCTATATTATCTCTTTGCTTCTCGTAATATTCAAAAATTTGGTTAGATGCTACATTTGAGGTAGCAATAATTATTGTATTTCTAAAATTAACTGTACGACCATGTCCATCTGTCAAACGTCCATCTTCTAATATTTGTAAAAATATGTTAGCGACATCAGGATGAGCTTTTTCTATCTCGTCTAATAATATAACTGAATATGGCTTACGTCGAACTCTTTCTGTTAGCTGTCCGCCTTCTTCATACCCAACATATCCTGGAGGTGCTCCTATTAGACGAGCAACAGAATGTTTCTCCATGTACTCACTCATGTCTATACGTATTAAATTTGACTCATGTCCAAATAAATTCTCAGCCAAGGCTTTTGCCAATTCAGTTTTTCCCACTCCTGTTGGTCCAACAAATAAGAATGAAGCTATGGGCCTTTTTTCATCACTTAGACCTAGTCTCGATCTGCGTACCGCGTTTGCAACTGCATTTACTGCTCTTTCTTGTCCTACAACCCTTTTATGTAAGAGTTGTTCAAGATTAGCCAGTATTTCTTTTTCCTGCTTGTTTATTTTATTTGCAGGAATACCTGTCATATTCGAAATAACCTCGGCTATTTCATTTACACCTAAAACCGGAGTACCAGTACCTCTAGTTTTTAGCCACTCTTCTTCTAATGGTTGTAGCTCTGTTTTAAGCTTTTCTACCTCTTGCTTTATTAATGCTGCTTTTTCGTATTCTCTTGAACGAGTTAGAGCTTCTCTTTCTCTTTCCAAATCAGTTATTTTCTGCTTTATGTTTCTGATAGGTTCTGGTTCATTTATAGCTTTTAACCTCAACATTGATGCAGATTCATCGAGCACATCTAGTGCTTTGTCAGGCAAAAATCTGTCACTAATATACTTAACACTCAGATTGACAGCTGCTTCTATTGCTTCATCAGAAATCTGTATTTTATGATGTGCTTCATATTTATCTCTTAATCCTTTCAATATCTGTATAGCATCTTCTATTGATGGCTCTAAAACAAGTACTGGCTGAAATCTCCTCTCAAGAGCTGGATCCTTTTCTATATATTTCTTGTATTCTATAAGCGTAGTCGCACCAATAGCTTGTAACTCTCCTCTTGCTAATGCGGGTTTTAGCAAATTGGACAAATCAGTTTTGCCTTCAGCAGCTCCAGCCCCAACAATAGTGTGCAATTCATCCAAGAAAAGAATTATATTTCCGCCAGATGATTGCAACTCTTTGATAATTTTAGTAACCCTTTCTTCAAACTCACCTTGATATTTTGTGCCAGCGATAAGCATTCCCATATCCAAAGCAAGAACGCGCTTATCCTGCAATACATCTGGAACGTTTCCCTGAACGATTTTCAATGCCAATCCTTCTACGATTGCAGTTTTTCCAACCCCTGGTTCTCCAATCAAAACAGGATTATTTTTTCTTCGTCGTGAAAGAATCTGAGTTACTCTTTCGATCTCATTTTTACGCCCAATAACTGGATCAATCTTTCCTTCTCTTGCAAGCTTTGTAACATCACGACAGTATTTATCTAAAGTAGGAGTATCAGATTTTGTAGTCTGTTTGCTACCCTCACCAAGTACTTTTTTTATGGCTTTTTTTAAATCTTCAACTGTTACTCCAAACCTTCTTAAAACTTGTGCCCCAAATCCTTCACCTTCTTCTAAAATCCCTAAAAGAACGTGTTCCACACCTACATATCCATGCCCAAATTCCCTTGCAAATTCAAAAGCTAAATTTAATGTTTGTTTTGCACGTGGCGTCAAATCAGCGGCAATAGTTCCATAAAATCTCCTAGAAAATGTAGGCATGTTGTTATCCAGATATTCAATAATGGTCTCTGGATTTTTATTGATCTCTTCTAATATCTTTCTATTTATTTCCGTTTGTATAGCAGCATACAAAAGATGCTCCGTGTCTATATAAGTTGTACCACGTTCAACCGCTAATTGTGCGGCTTCTTGTAAAACTTGTTTGGCACTGTTACTAAAATAATTTTCCATAGCTATCAATATTGTAGTACAGCCAATCATTTTTAGCAATCACTCTTACTGTCTGCTAACATTGTGACTATATCTCAAATATGCTATATGAATAAATAATGAAGCACGTATATAGTCTACAAGAAAAAATCAAAGCAGGCCAAGATTTTACTGATTTAACAGTTTTATTATCAGATCTATATAAAGAATTACTACCTATACCAAATGGATTTATAATAAGTCATAGTGGAGTAACAAAATTAGCAAGCAATTCTACTGATTCACATATTAGAGACTCAATTTCCAAAGAAATAATTGACCAATATGAATCAATATCTGGATTAACCGAATCATATGTCAATATCTTCGTTTTTATTAAATCTAATGATAATAATCAGATTATAAAAGATTTATGTGCATATCAAGTAAAAGGTATACAAAAGATAATCTTTTCAATAGAAGATGTTATTAATGAGATGCAGACAAATGTTTTGAAACAATATTCAAATAGTATAGTTAACATACTGATACTAAAATCAAATAACTGTGATTCTTTTGGATATGCTTTTTCCAAGAATGTATTAAACAATTCTGATGAAACAATACTTATCGAGGCTGCTTATGGAATACCAGTTAACAATCTAAATATTGAATATGACACTTATATCGTAAATAAAAATACAGAAAAAATACTCGAGAAACATATTGCAGAACAAAAATTCATGTATATTCGAGGACATGATGCATTACCATACAAGCAGATAGAAGTTTCTGTTGCTTGGCAAAAGAAACAAAAAATAGACGACAAACATATTAAATCACTAACCAAAACTATAAAAATCATCTCAGAAGAACTTCATAGAGATTATGAAATACACTGGATGCTAGATAATGGCAAAATATGGATTTATTACATTAATCAAATAGATTATGTACCTAAAAAAAGTACTGAGGATATCATATTTGATACAGAAATAGATGAAACAGAAATAGAAATTAATAACGCAATACCTGAAAAAACTGCAGAACAAATCGAAGTTAGAGACAATAAAAACTCAGAACAAATCGAGATTAATTATCAAGAAGACGATAAATTATCAGATACACAGCAAATAGAAGATATTACCCTAAGCGCAAAACATAATCAATTTTTAGATCAAGTAAATCAAAATAGTTTTATTATTCATTTTGAACAAACTGAATTACCCCAACAAATATTTAAGCCCATTACAGATGATCAAGACGTGGCGACAAATTTAAATGAAAATTTATCATCAAACTATATAAATAAAGCAGAAAATATTACTGTTGAAAACAACACTAGAAAAGAATTTCAAAAAAATGTAATCTATGATCATATGGACAACAATGTAATATTTAAACAACGTCCTTTGATTGAAGGACGATATTATAGGGGAGATTCAGTAGTTGTGGGAAAGGCTACTTTTAATTATGAATCTCCAAGCGAAGATAGTATTCTTATCCTTGAAGGTTTCGAGGATATTAGAGCTGATCTTAAAGTTAGAGGATTTATAATAGTAGAACCATCAGAGATATTGGCAATAAGGCTTTATGAACATTTTAAAATACCAATTATTACTGGTGCACCTTTGGCAAATAGACTATTAAAAGAAGGTGAACCAATAAGAATTGATCCTCAAACAGGAGGAATATACGTTTCTGACCCGAATGCAACAAATAATATTGAAATATCAAGTATATCGAACAGTACGGAAGGACTTAAGACTGATAACATAAATAAAGTTACAAATGAAAATTCTTTATCACAAGAAACATTTGAAATAACAGAACCTAATACGCAAATTGACCTTACAATACAATTAGAACGACAAACACATGAAGGTATAGAAGGCGAATCTTTATCTATACCAGTCGAACCAAAAAAAGAATATATAATTCAGGCGGATGTTAAATCAGATATTTCTGAGAGCTCTATTTATATAGCAGAAACAAATAAAGAAGATAAACAAAGTATACTAGAAAGTATATTAAATTATGTAACAGAAGATGAAAAAAAAACAGTAGTAGAAAATAATAATTTAGATGTAGTACAAGGAATCAGTGAATCTGATCAAACAAAACTATGGGCCAATAGTTTGCAAAAGCTCGTTAGAACCAGTAGTGAAGTAAATCCACAACAGGCAACAACATCCATTGATTCTATAAATTACGAGCTTAATAAGATATCAAATGAAAGTAAAGAATTTAATTTTGACATAGAAGAATCATATATACATGAAATTAATACTCCTAAAAGACATAAAAAATATCTGGACTTTGTGCCTACAATATCAAAAGTATATGTTCATCTGATAGACGAAGTTGTCGATCGTTCTCTAGCTAATTATGATGGCGCGATTTTTTCTTTTACCCAAGATATGCCTGTAGGCATAAATTTACTTTTACAGAATTTACAAATAATAGGTTTAGAAAAAAAAGTACTAGTTATATGCCCCCCATACGAAAGTCAAGTTATGCTTAACTTTTTAGTGCAAATACACAACAATATTAGGTCTAAATTTAAGAATCTTTCGCTTATTTTACCGGATTATCGTAATAAAAAGGATATAGTTCAGACCAAACAATTATTAAATAAAGTTGGATTAAAAAGATCTTCTACATTTTTTATCTATGCCAATGTATCGCGCATGATCAACGTTTTTCGTTTAGAAGAAATTATGGACAATATTCTTGTTGACGGACGCTATTATGATCTATTCAGGTTGAAGATGAACATGCTTGGTGTAGAAAAACTTACTGCGTCAACTAAATTTGTAGAAGGTATGAGAAATCTTGTTAAATATTTATCACAGCGAGATAGTTTAAAAGATAATTCTATAATTGATATAAGTGGATTTGAAAAACCGAGTGAAGTTGCTGAGTATATTTTCAATAATAATTTCACTCATATAGCCTGTCGCATGGATAATTGCGATACTGTTAAGACAATTCTACGCGAACTAGAACAGAGAGAATTAAGCAAAAGATTATAAATAAATACTATTTTTATAACACATTTTTCATTACTATATCGCATTGATGATATACGTATTTTCAATGTATAATCTCATGATTAAAAATTGTATAAATCATGATATATCAATATGACAATCACAAGCCTCACATAATTAAAACCTGTTCTAAATCAAATCAAAAGAAGCAAATTTACATTAAGGTAGAATCAATAGAAAATTTTACTTTACACACTATAAATAAACGCATAATAAGATCTTATCACAAAACAAAAGAACGAATATGTCTCACCAAAGTTTATAAAGACCTTGTTCTAAACGGTAAATCAGACAAAACACATCTTGCAGATTTGTCCCAAAGACTCTATTCATATAGTGAAAATATTTATCAATTTTATAAAAAATCATCACAAGTTTATATAAATAATATTTACATAAATATAGAAGAACAGTCTCAAAATAATCAAAGTATAAATAAATCTGACTTTGAATATTTAAAAGAGATATTAATTGAAAGTATAGATCACACTAAAGATAAATACTCTAATATCAACATCGAATATAAATTAGTAGTCGAGAATAATCTATGTCAATATTTTACAAAATCTTCAAAACAAGTATCGGCAAGCAATAATTCATACGTATATTTAGAAATTTTTATCTATCAAGATTCAAATTTAATTAGTAAAAAAAATATCTATATTGATACTGATTTAATCAAAAATAAGACATATACTTTGGAGACTCATTTATCTTATATTGATATCCCCAAAAAACAAAAAAACAAGAAAAAATCAACATTAAAAAATGTAAATAATTATATAGTACTTATATTTAGTGACTCACAAAAATTCTATGATATAGACAATATAAGTGATCAAGTACTTATAAATTTAAAGCAACTCAAAAGCCCCTATTTCCTTTACAATAAAGATTACCTAAATCAAATATGTAATAAAATTTCAATTAAGACACCTGTACTTTTTTGTATATCATCTGAGTCAAGGGATTTAGAAAAAAACAATACTCTGATGTTAGATGAAGTATTTTTTTTTGATGGCGAACAAATCGAAACAATAAATCGTGATTTCGTGATACTAAAATCAGCTCCAAAATCAATGTTTGTAGATAACAAATTTACATTATTTGTTGTATCAAAGAATAAAGCTAAGCTTATATGAACTTAACAGAAAAACTTGCGCAGAAATTACAGAATCTACTTTCTAAAAAGCAGATTGTTGATTATGTGCTTTATAATGACGAATATTATAAAGTCCAATTCGATAATAAAATTGATAAAAATCACCATTTAAACAATCCAATAGAAATAGAAGAAAATTCAAGGGGGTTTTATACGATTGTATGGCCTGAACATGAATATTCCGAAGGAGAAGTAGATCATACATATTTAAATAAAATTGATGAATGGATAGAAACAGCCTACGAAAACAGATTGACACTAGAAAATAACGAAAAGATATTTATACCATCGAAAAATCTTTATCCTCTTGTTATATGTAATGATAGACAATTATCAAACTCAATTTATGAACCAGAATATTTATTCAAAATAATAAAACTCATAGAAGAAACAGCCAAAATACTAAATGTAGGTATAGATTATAATTTAGAAGTTGTAGATGGAACTAAATATTTATATAGTTCTCGTGGCATAACTGAAGAATTTATATATACAAAATTTGATTTAAAAATAGTTATACCCCAAATAATAAATTGGAGTTATACAATATCTTATCTACCATCTCTAAAGGAAATTAGTGAACTTTTATCATTTATTGGAAACTATTATGATTTGTATAAAAAATCTAAAGAGGTGAAAACACTAAATTTGCAGGATCGATATATAGTATTTGGACTTCAAGCAACAGAGGAGATACTAACAGAGTTTTTCTTATCAAATTTCTCATCCGAAAGGATTCTGTTAGAAAAATCGATTTACAAAGTGCAAGATTTTTTAGAAAAGAAAAAACTGTTTGGCAGGACAAGTATTGCTTATGATCCACAACTAAAACAACAACCCGGATCTTACAGATTTACATCATATGGTACAGTTGCAGAAAAGCAATATATCATAAAGTTTGGCAAACTAAATATTCCTTTTGGTGATAACAAAAATTATCTTAAATTTGGCATTAACACTCCTACTGTCGAATTTATACATTTTAATAATTTAACCTTTGAAGGTATAAAAAATCAATCCATTATTAATTTTAGTAACCCGAATTTTGTTTACTGTTTTTGTCTTTCCGGAATGAAAAATAAAAACGGGCGTATTTTTAGATTAATAATCAATAATGCTTTATATATCAACTCACGTAATACAAATAAAATGCAAGTTTTAGATTTAGAGATAGATTTAGCCAAAAAATTTGAAAATTCGGAAATAGAATTTTATACTACCCCTACAAAACAAAGAGGAATGATAATAAAAATGTAAATTTTATGAATAACAATACAATAAAAATCGCTTTCTTATTTTTATTTATCTTAATAGGAGTTTTGACCTTAGCTTTTATGTTAAATATCATCGCCAGTGCCATAAGATAAAAACTCACTAATCTTGTAATATAAAAAAATAATTGATAGTATGATCTTATGCAACTTAACTCCCTTAGAATATCGATATTTTTAGCTATAATAATCGTCGGCTTAGTTATTTGGATAGTAGCTGAATTTTTTCATCAGTCTAGTAAATTTGAAGTTGATCCAAAACTAATAGAACAAACAAATATTGTGCTCCCCCAACCTTTTAATGAAACACTTCTTAAAACAGTATATAATAGAAAAGATTTATATCATGAAGAGATCGATACTAGCTCAAATCAAACAAATTCCATCACAGATACACAATCTTCTTCTGAGATTCCAGAATTTTGATCTAAAATTTCCATGGCTTGAAAACAAACTAAAAAAAATAAAGTATAACTTTAACCTAATAGCATCTTTAAGTATAATTATCAGCAGTTTGATTGTCTCTATTACATTTATTTTTGCTTTCAACTTGCATGATGTTATATATAAAAATTTAATTTATGTATTACCAAAATATGCATTTTATTCGTTTAAGACGCCCAAAAACTATGAATCTAGCAATAGCGTCCTAGAAAACCAACCGATACTTACTTATAATGTAAACGCAAAATATATATTCGTTGAGATTAGTGACTTAGATTGTATAAACTGTGCAAAGTTTCATGGATATCAACAAAACAAAGATTCAAGTTTTGAAAAATTATCGCGTGATTTTTTGTTAACTGGTAAACTAACCTACATTTTTGTTGACAAACAAGGGTTAGGCGATATAAGAAAACATTCATCTTTATATTGTGCTGGAGAGCAGGATCCAAAAGCTTTTTTTGAGCTAAAAACTATCTATTATAAAAATTTTTCTCCATTCGATATAAATAAAGCGAAAGAATATTTTAATAGTATAAAAGCTACAAAGTCGTTAGATGTAAATAAATTTGAATCATGTATAAATTCGGGACAATACGAGGAGCATGTGAGAAAAATATCACAATTCAGCAGTGATATATTAGGCACTACCGGTACACCTACCTTTTATCTTTATGAAGTAAAAGAAGTAACTATAAAGACCTTAGATGGGAAAACCAGCCAAACTAAAACTTATAATCTTCTAGCCGAAATTGTTGGTAATCAAGATTATGAAATTGGCATAAAACCAATATTAGACAAAGCAATCAGGTAAAATAGAAGACGAATTTTTCAAAGGCAAAAGAGTATATATCTACAATATCGTCAATACAATTATGTTTAATGTATGGGGTGAAATCAGGCGCACTATTTATTTCGATTAAAAAAAGATTTCCATTTATATCATATGCTAAATCGATACCAACAAAGTCTAATTGCACTGTTTTTACAATGTTTTCAGCAAACTTTTGAATATCAAATATCATATTAATATCTGTTATCTTAATAAATTTCCATTTTTTATAGATAAGTTTGATTTCGTTAGCAACTACAATAACTCGATATTCATCTTTGATATTTATATATTCCTGACAGATCAATCCATAATCATAATTTTCACTTTTATGGTTAAAAATTTGCTTAATAGCAAACTCTAACTTTTTCGGATCATCTATAAGAAAAAAATTTTTTTTCCTTGATAATCTATTTGGTTTTATTACAAAGGGTAGTGAAAATTTAGATTTGACATCAGAAGAAATTTCATCATAAGTTAAAAATTTTCTATATCTATCAAACTTCTTTTCAACAAAAGGATCTAAGTAAAAATAAGTTTTCGGCATTTTTAGATTATCCTTGAGTAATGTATATGTAAAATATTTATCGGTAAACAAGGTTGATTTTGCATGATCATTAAAAGGGACACGACAATTTATAAAAAATAGTTTTTGATTTTTATAATTTACTTCAATAAAATTTTCATCATGCTGTACAAAGTCAATATTTTGTTTCTTTAGAAAAATTAACAATGCCTTTATATTTCCTCGCATAATCGTTGTATAATCATAACATGTTTGATGTAGTAAATATTCGTAAACAGTTTCCAATATTAAAACGTAAAGTAAATGGAAAGAGATTAATATATTTTGATAATGCCGCAACTACTCAAAAGCCCAAAGTAATGATAGATACTCTAGTTGAATATTATGAAAAATATAATGCAAATATTCATAGAGGTGTGCATACTTTATCCCAAGAAGCAACTGAAAAGTATGAAAATGTCCGAAACACTATAAAAAATTTTTGGAGTGCATCAGATGAGTATGAAGTTGTATTTACCAAAAACGACACCGAAAGTCTAAATTTAATAGCCTATGGAATATCTGAAAAACTAACAGATGATCACAATATCATACTAACCGACTTAGAACATCACTCCAACGTAGTACCATGGCAACTTGTACAAAAATCTAAAAAATTTGGAATTAGATTTTGCAGATTTGATGAAGAGGGATATATAGATATAGATGATTTGATATCTAAAATAGATGATAAAACAGTAATAGTTTCATTCTGTTTTGTATCAAATACATTTGGGTCAATTAATGATGTTGAATCTATCATCAAAAAAATCCGAAATAAAAACCCCAAAACATTAATCGTAATAGACGGTGCACAAGCATGTGGACATTTTGAAATTAATCTATCACAGATTAATCCGGACTTTTTCACATTCTCCGCTCACAAATGTTTAGGCCCAATGGGGGTAGGCATAATTATTGGAAAAAAATCCGTATTAGAAAAAATGTCCCCTTTTCTTGGCGGTGGCGATATGATTAAAACCGTAACAAGGGAAAATACAACATATGCTGATATTCCAAACAAATTCGAAGCTGGTACTCCAAATATTGCTGATGTAATAGCATTCGATGCGTCTATAAAATTTATCCAATCTGTAGGATTACATAATATCAAATCTTACGAAGAAAAATTAAGTGAATATATGCTAGAAAGATTGTTAAATCTTGATAATTTGACAATATATGGTCCCAAAAGAAATAAAAATCGTTTAGCAATATTTTCATTTAATATTAATGGCGTACATTCTCATGATGTTGGAACAATACTAGATAATCATGGCATTGCAATACGAACAGGTCATAATTGTACACAAATAATAATGCATGAGCTAAAAGTCAATTCTGTTGCAAGAGTGTCTTTATGTTTCTACAATACTATAGAAGAAATAGATATATTTATTAATGCATTAAAAGAAATTAAAAAAATATTCAGATGAGAAAATTATTTTCATATCAACTGCATAAATGTGAATCCACAAAGGAAGTTCTTGTTGTTTGGTCAGAGATTGAGGAGATGATGAATAGTGCTTACAATATATTAAAAGAAGAACTAGGCGACAATTTGACGATAGTTCATATAAATGAAGTATCCAAACTTGCTGATGGAAAAATTGAAGTTATTAATGAAATTATTGATCAATTTAATTATCATGTAATCAAAATACATGTTGATTATATCTTGATCATTTTTACAGATAATACCACTCTTGAAATATTATTTGATCCAGAAGTTGATGATTTTGAGTCATTAATAGCAGAAATTGGCAGAGAAATAATTTATTGGAGATTTAAAAAAAAGCCAATAATTTCTGTATAGGTTTGAAGCTTTTTCTATGTACTGGAGAAACTCCATATTTTTTTAATGCTTCTATGTGCAATTTTGTACCATAACCTTTATGCTTATCAAATCCATATTGAGGATATAAAGATGCTAGTCGAATCATTTCTCTATCCCTTAGAACCTTAGCAATAATAGAAGCCGCAGATATACATATCTCTTTTTCATCACCATCAATAATACATTCAAAATCTATTTTTTCATCAAAATACCGATTTTTAATATCTAAAGAATCAAATACTCCGTCAATTTTTACCTGCGAATTTGATATATATTTTAAAGGTAAATCATAAATTAAATCCTGCATCAGTTTCTTTGTAGCTTTGTAAATACCTAAGCTATCAATTAATTCTACATCTGCAGATAAAAATGAATAGTAATCTACATTTGATACAATAAAATCAAATAAAATATCTCGTTTTTTTGCAGATAACTTTTTAGAATCATTAACGCCGATTTCTACAAATAGTGGAACTTTTTCTATTTTTATCACCGTAACAGAAACAAAAAGAGGACCAGCCCATGGTCCCCTACCCGCTTCATCAATACCTATTAGATACACTAGCTTGATTGAGCAACTAATGCATATAATTTTTTAGAAACTCGTGATTTGATCCTTGCAGCCTTATTTTTATGAATAATATTCTGTTTGGCTGCTTTGTCTAATGCTTTGAATACCAAAGATAAAAATTCTTGTGCTTCTTGGACTTTGCCTTGAGCGATAAGTCTTTCTAGCTTTTTGGGATAGATATTTGCATTACGAGCAAAAGGTTTTCTACGTTTTGTACGTCTTGCAATACGTCTTATATCTTTTTTCGACGACTTTAAATTTGCCATGTTTTATTAAATATCATTATTTGGCGGGCTCGAAGGGACTCGAACCCTCGATCTCCTCCGTGACAGGGAGGCATGTTAACCACTACACTACGAGCCCGTGAGTGGATTTTAGCACAATATCTGTTTCTAGACAATTCAATAATAATCATATACTAATGCCTTAAACGAAAATAAAATAAAATAAAATAAAATAAAATAAAATAAATAATATAAAATAAATAATATAAATAATATAACACCCCTAAGAAGTATGCTACAAACAAATCTTTTAAAGTATGTCTATTAAGCTTAAAACGTGAATAAGCAATAAAAATAGATATTGTAAATATTAGTAAAACTAATATTAGGTCCAAATTTATAATAGAAGGCAATGTAATAAAAAAATAAACATGCGCACTTGTTTTGATATACAAAAGACTTATTACCCAAAGTGATACACATAAAGTCAGAAGCAAGTGAAATTTTATATTTTCAACGAAAAATACAGATACAAGCATAATAAGCACAAAAATAGGATAAGCACGAAAAACTATCTTTTTACGAAGCTTATAATTACTTAAATCAAGATTTTTTAACCCATTAATTTTTAGAAAAATACAAAATGTTAGTAAAGGTAAAAATAAATATATGAATGTTTCATAACTAACAAAATTAAAATTATTTTGATAAAACAAATAATAAATTATAACTGCCAAATACACCAAAAACGGTTCAAAAATATAAGAAATTAATTTATAAATAAAAACTTCACTAAGCTTAATTTGCATTACTTAGATCATTTTTTAGCAAAGGAAATATAAACAATCCAAGCCCAATACCAAAAAGAGAACCTGTAATCGCTCTTATCGTATTTGTGGATTCATAGAAAGGATCTGTCTGTGTGTAGATTGATACAAGAGTAGCGACAAATTGCAATCCACCATCAAAAATCATTGGTAACATCAAACCAGCAGCAACAGCCCAATGTAATGGTCTAATATAATATTTAGCAAAACCAACAAATGTATAAAATGCAGAAAAAAATAAAGACCACCATATGAATGTACATCTAGCACATAATCCACACTGATTACCACATATAAATATAGATCTGCTAGACTTTTGGTGACAAAAAAGCGAATAAACACTATATATCCAACTAGAAATAGTAGTATCTCCAAGCCATACTAAAACAGGAACAATAGTAGGCAAAAAAGCGTAGAAGAACAGAAAAATAACAATGATATATCCGATTTTATTACTATTAAAATTCATTATGCTTCGCTTACTATAAATGACCCATTTTTGACCTGTAATTTTATATTCAAAACGTTTTTAGAATCCGGATCCCATTTTTTGCTGATAACAAAATCAGCTATTTTTGTCTCTATCATAGATGTAATAATCCTACGCAGTTCACGTGCTCCATATTCTTCAGAATAACCAAGCTTTGTAGCTTCCTTGATTATTTTTGGCGAGTCGCAATTTTTTATAACAACTTTCAATTCTTTTTTTAATCTACTTGCCAAATTTTGCAGTTGTAATTTTGTTATTTTTTCAACATCAGATTTATTTAATTCTCTAAACACAACTATATCATCTATTCTATTTAAAAATTCAGGCGACAGATATTCTTTCAAACTTTCAACTATTCTTTCTTTTACATCTGCCATAGCTTTTTCATATTTATTAGTCTTTGTTTCTCCTTTTCTTTTAAGATAAAAACCGATTTTTGAATCCTTACTTACAAATTCTGCCCCGATATTTGAGGTCATTATTATGATAGTATTTTTAAAGTTTACTGTCCTTCCTTTGCTGTCAGTAAGCTTACCTTCGTCTAAAATTTGCAAAAGTATATTTAAAACATCAGTACTCGCCTTCTCTATCTCATCGAATAAAACAACACTAAATGGATTTTCACGTACTTTATCTGTCAACTGTCCTCCCTGATCATAACCTACATATCCAGGCGGAGAACCAATAAGTTTAGATACACTATGAGACTCCATAAACTCACTCATATCCACCTGTACCAAATCATCTTTTGATCCAAATAAAGATTTGGCCAATTGTTTAGCAAGCTCAGTTTTACCAACACCTGTAGCGCCAACAAAAAGAAATGAAGCCAAAGGTCTATCATAACCCGCTAAACCAGCTTTTGATCTTTTGATGGCATTAACGACTAAATCTACTGCATGGTCCTGTCCAATAACATTTTCTCTCAACTCTTTTTCTAATTTTTTGATCAAAGCTTCTACATCATCACTAACAGTTGCTAAAGGCACTTTACTCCATTTTGCAATGATACTTCTAATATCTTTAACAGTTATTGTGTTATTCTTTGTATTCCATCTTTTCTGCATTTTCCTTGCTTCAGACTCTATTTTTTGGGCAAGCTCTTTTTCTTGATTTAAAAGTTCAGCTGCTTTATCTATGTCACCATTTTTTTCTGCATCATACTTAGCTAAACGAACATTTGCCAATTGGGCATTTAGATCACGAAATTTCTTGGGTATTTTTATTCTTTCAATTTTATTTTTAGAACAAGTTTCGTCAATGACATCTATAGCTTTATCGGGCAAATATCGATCTGTAATAAATCTATTGGTCAGATTTATCGCTGCCCACAGCGCACTATCTTCTATCTGGACATTGTGATAATTTTCATAAATTGGTTTTAGATTTTTCAAAATAGCAAATGTATCCTCAGGACTCATCTCTTCTATATAAACAGGCATAAATCTGCGTTGTAGTGCAGGATCATTGTCAAAATGTTGCTTGTATTCATCAACTGTTGTTGCACCTATACACCTGAGGGTGCCTCTAGCAAGAGCTGGTTTTAATATATTTGCAACATCTAATGAGCTATTTGTCGTAGCCCCAGCACCCATGATGGTATGAATTTCATCTATGAAAAGGATGATATTACCTTTGGATGTAACTTCTTTGATAAGTTCTAATATTTTTCCTTCAACATCGCCACGCAGTTGCGATCCAGCAATAATTGATGAAATATCTATTGACCATATTTCAAAATTAGAAAGTACAGGTGATGCATCCTCAGAGATCAGATACTGGGCAAGTCCTTCTACAACAGCTGTTTTTCCAACTCCCGCATCACCAAGAAGTATAGGATTATTTTTAGTGCGGCGCGCTAATACCTGCATTACTCTCAAAATTTCTTCCTCTCTACCTATTATCGGATCTAACTTTCCTTTTTTAGCTTCTAAAGTAAGATTTATTCCATAAGTTTCTAAAAAAGATGATCCCTCAGAACTATATCCACCTTGACCACCTCCAAACATCTTCATCATGTCATTTAACAAGGCTTTAGGATTGATATTTCCTATTCCTGGTATAAATGGCGGCATGTTTGGTACTGGTGGAACCTGTCTATTATTTGGATTGTCAGGTTTTTCTGTCGATTGAGTATTATCGAAGCGATTGTAAACAGGATATGTTACAAATTCTTCAATCTCTTTTTTAATGCGTTCATAGGTGATACCCAATCTATGTAACTCTTGTACAAAAGGATTATCAGAGAATTTTAATAAAGCAAGCAATATATGCTCCGTACCTACATAAAGATGATTCATCTCTGCAGCTACCTCATAAGATTTTTTCAAAAGTTCTTTTACGTTTTCAGAAAGAGTAATCTGAATCACATCTACTTTTTGTTCTTGGTTATTTACATCTATTCTTTTAGCTAATTCATGTTCGATACTTGCAATGGTGGCATCTGGATCAAGTCCCTGTCTCGAGAGTATCTTCGCTCCAATACCTTCTTTTACATGCAAAATACCAACAAATATATGCTCAATCATTAGGGAAGAATCTCCCACCCTCACACACACATCCATCGCGGTTTTTATTGCTTGGATAGCATTTTTACTAAAATTCTCATTAATAAAATTATCCATAATTATCCAACTGTAGTTTAGCAAATTAATGATTAGTCTGACAATATGAAAAATAGAATATAAATCAGTAATTCTTTAAAAAGAATTCTTCTAACTTTTTAAAATGATTTTCTTCTTTCTTTGTTGATTTCCAGATACAAAAAATTTAGCGCCTAGATCCAATGCTTCAAAAATAATATGAGTATATAGTGACAATTCAATAACAAATTAGGAAAAATAGAAATATTTATTAATCACTTTTACATAAATCATCACAAAACAGTCTAAAATAAATTTTATCAATTAATTAAAATCACAAAATTTACAGTATTATTTATGTCTTCACAAATATTTTTAGTCAAAAGGTAAAATAAATTGTAATGTTTATATAATGTTTATCCACTCCGGATCATATCCATATTTTTGAATAAATATCTTATGTTTTCTAAATTTCTCTTCGTATTTATATTTCAATTTTTCATAGTGTTTTTTTGAGATTTTTCCAGTATCTAATAGTTTATCTAGAACTTGAAGAAATATATTCCATCTTGAAACCTTATTTCTAACAAGCATATCAAAAGGAGTAGTCGTCGAACCTACCTCTAAATAACCATTGACTTGAGAATTTAAAGCTATCGATGAATTAAACAAAATTTTCATAAGACTTTGAGGATATCCGTGAAAATTCCAAATCGTTGCATATCTTGCTGCGAATATCGAATTAAATTTATTTGGACTAAATTTAATCATTTGCTGTATTTTGTATAGATCTATTACAAAAACTAATCTTATATGAAATTTCATGAGTTCAAAACGACAAATTTGTGTTGCATACCAAGCTTCCTTGGCCATATAGTCTCCGATACCAACAATCAAAATATCCGGAGACTTATCTATATTATCATCAAAAATATAATAGCCATCATCCACTGCTTTTTGTGCTGTTAAATAATCAAAATAAACAGGTTCTTCAGTCTTTCCCACACAAATTACATTTATCTTATTTTTTTGATACAAAACTTTATCCAATAAAACAATTGAGGTATTGATGTCAACAGGAAAATATATCCTTACAGAGACATCTTGTTTTTCAATTATGTCACTCAAAAATCCCGGATTTTGATGCGTGAACCCATTATGATCTTGTCTCCAACCTGATGATGTAAGAATTATATTTAGTGAATTAAGTTTTGGTCTCCAAGGTACAAATCTTAATTGCTTAAGAAATTTTATATATTGATCGACCATGCTTGTAATAATCTGTACAAAAGCCTCGTAAGAAACAAATACCCCAGAACGGCCTGACATAACAAAACCTTTTAACATTCCAAAAAGAGCATGTTCAGACAGCATCTCAAATACGCTACCACTAATTCCAAAATCTTCATCACTTTCTTTGATTGGCCAAAGATTAACTCGCTTTGTGACAAGAAATATCTCATTTATTTTATTCGAATAAGTTTCGTCAGGTGAAAAAACAGCGAAATCGCTAGGATTGAGCTTTATAAGTTCCTTCAAATATTTACCTATACCTTTCATAGAACTTTGATACGTATGAGTAGAATAAACCGCTATTTCCTGACTGTTTTTTGCACGCATCAAATCTACCGGTTTGAGATCATTTTCTACAATATCAGCTATTTTTAATCCATCCTCTGGTAAAATATCATAAATTTCTTTGATAAATCCTATTTCTTTATTAAACAATTCATCAAACTTATAACTAAGTAGCCACTCTTCTAAAGCTCTTAACTGATCTACATCCGTTTTCGATTGTGACAAAGGAACCTGATGTGATAAATAGTTATCTTCTATTTTTATTCCATCATAAGACCTTATCCCAGTCCATCCCTTGGGAGTTTTCAAAATTATTACTGGTATTCGCGGAACTGATACTACACCTTGTATATATTTTGCCCTAATATTTTGTAAAATTTGATAGGCTCTTTGTAATGATAATTGCATTTTTACGAATACATCTTCGTAATCGTTATATTCTACAAAAATCGGTTCATATCCATATCCATAAAAAAGATCTTTCAACTCTAAAAGCGACATTCGACCAAATATAGTAGGTCCAGAAATTTTGTATCCATTTAGATGTACAATCGGCAAAATAAAACCGTCTTCTATAGGATTCCAAAAGCGATTTAGAAACCATGATGTGGCAGTAGGTCCAGTCTCAGCTTCACCATCTCCGATAAACGGCACTACCAAAATATCTTTTTTAGATTTAACAACACCAAAAGCCATACTCAGTGCATATCCCAACTCTCCGCCTTCTAATAACACTCCAGGGGTGATAGGACTAGCGTGGCTAGGGAACCCATAAGGCCAAGAAAAAAGTTTAGATATATATTCAATACCAGAGATATCATGTTTTGCTTCCGGATACTTTTTTTGTAATGTATCATCCAAAAAGACATTTGATTGTATCGCTGGAAATCCATGCCCTGGTCCTATTAATAATACTGTTTTTTGTTTAGTATTTTTTATAAAAAAATTGATATTCGTATATAAAAAATTTATACCCGGACATGTTCCCCAATGCCCCAAAATCCTTGGCTTTATACATTCAAATGTTAGTTTTTTCTCTAACAAAAAATTATTTTTAAGATATATCTGTATTACTGACAAATAATTTGCAGCTCTAAAATATTTTTTTAATTTTTCAGCCTGTTCTTTTGTAATATTCACAAATATTTTTTACTAAAATAAAAAGACGGATGCAAATACAATTATATACTCTCTTCTATCATCAAAAGTCTATTGTACTTACTAACATTTTGACCTCCAAAGATACCGCCAAAATCAGTTTGTATCACTTTTGTGCCAATCGCTAAATCAGCTAAAAAATCATCGGTTGTTTCTAACATAGAATGTCTTAATATCAAAGGTATACTTTTGTTTTTGAAATTTGACATGGTTTTCAACATCGAAGTGGCTGTTAGAAAGTTTTCCATACGTACTCCTACAGCTACTTTCTCTTCAAAAGAACCAATCAAATTTTTATCCTCAAAATAATGATAATCAAATACTACTTGTAAATCTTTACTTATTACATCAACAATATTTGTAATTCCTTCTTTATCATTTGGATCTACAGGATTAATAATGGAGCCCAGAGAATATTTTTTAATCAAATTCTCATAAAATTTGATTAATTCAAGTCTCGTAATACCATCCGGATTTTGATAATCAATTATGTATTTGTTATTTTTATTTTTTACTAGTTCAGCATCCAAAACTAGAAAATAGTCTTTTTTATTATAAAATCCTATCTCTTCAGCTAAATCAACAATATCATCCAAAAGCATTTCCAATCCTATACTCTCTGGAAGTATCCCTCCATCATAATTTATAAAATAATCATAATTTTTTGATTTGATTATCTGTTCGTATAGTCTAAGCACGAAATCTATAGTATCCTTAAATCTCGTCTTTAATACGGGTACTATTCCAATTCCACGCCAGGGTATATTTTTTTTCTGAGGATCAGTAAATATATCAAAGACAAAATAAGGAAATACATACGAAACCGTATCAAAACCACAAAATCTAGAAATATATTTATACAAATCAGTACCACGTGATCTTGCACTTGCTAAAAAAACAGACCAAGAAACAGAAGAAACTGTGTTTATACCAACATTTGAAAATCTTGGCTCTTTATCCAGTCTTGACAAAATCTCATCTATAATCTCTTGATCATTTGTATCTCTTCCTAGTATTATATTTTTTATATTATTGTTTATATAAAAGACTTGTTTTAGAACACTTTTGATGATATTTGTTTTAGAATTTTGTAGATCATAGCTAGACACATAGTCAAGATCGAAATATACCGGCATAGAAATTTGATTTTTAGTCCCGTCATCCAGAAAAATTTCGCAACTAATACAATAATTTCCATTTGTACCTAAGCACTGTCTTGCCCTCAGATCTACAATTTTCGCCATTAAATTATCTTATTAAAATTTGAAAAATTATTCAAAATTTAGACTAATTTGAAGGTAACCGATTTATTAATATTTTCTAAACAACGAATGGTTATATCTCCTTCTCTCATATGAACAAACGGCATCTCAGTACGATTTCCAACAATTTTTAGGTTAAAAAAAATTTCCGGTATCTCTATATTTTCACAGTCATCTACATCATCGGCTCTTAAGATAACAAGGTTATATAGGACTTTCGCCCTGAAGATATTATGATTTACATCGATTCGTCTTTTATCTACATATACGATAATCTCTTTTAAATCTTTAACGTTATTGGAACTTAAAAAATTTATATTTCCACCGCTGATAAAAAACCAAATAAATAATACCAATAAAAAAATTATGATGATACCTGCAGCATAATATACATATATTTTTTTTGTTATAATCTTTAATAGATTCTTGTTTATCATTTTAAAATTTTAGATAAATATCTCAATCGCAAAAAACAATAAAGATAGAATAAGCAATATAAAACTTTCTTTTTTCGTAAGTTTATTTTCTGAATCGAGAAAATAATAAATTAGAACAATCATAAAAAGAAAAAACAAAAAAATAAAAATAGGATTAGTATCTAGAAAAATCCTACCTGTAAACAAAGAAAAAACACCTATTAAAAAAACACTAAAAGTAGCCGAACCAAGATAATTACCAATAGCTACATTTTTTTGTTTTTTCAATATAGAAACCAAAGCAATAATCATCTCCGGCATATTAGTAATAACTGGCAATAATAAAAAGCTGAAATCAAAGTAAGATTTACCAAGTCCGCTTGACAATCTAATAATCAAATCTACGACATAATTGCTTACATACATTAGGCCAAGTACCAAAAACAATAGTACTAAAAACAAAAACAATAATTTTTGTATTGTATGAAAGTTAAAAATATAAGTAATTTTTTGTTTGTCAATATCCTCACGAGATAATTTCCATGAAATCAAAACATATCCCAATATCAATAACACAGCATCAAACACATCTACCTGATTATCTAAAATACACAAAAATGGCAATACAAGATAACCTAAAAGATATATTAGATTACTTTTTTTAACACTTTTATAAATTTTTATCTCACTAGACAAAACGCCTATTAGAGGAACCAGAAATGCCATTAGAAAAATAATACCTCCAATTAAATTACCAACAAAAACGCTATCCTTATCATCAATTATAGAATGAATACCCACGGAAATCTCAGCCATGGTAGTGAAACAACCCAATAAAAAATAAGAAAACAAAAATGATGAAATATGCGCAAGTGAAGTAATTTTATTAACAACATAAAGAATACCAATACCAAAAATAAAAACAAGAATTATAGAAATTAATGGCAAAAAAATATCTATAAAATTCATACTTTTATTATTTCATCTATTTTATTAAATAAAGGTGTCAAATCTGACTTGACGTTCAACAGATTTTTTCCGATCAAAGTATCTAAATAATCTCTCTCATATGTTTTTACAACTCTATCTCCGTATTTTTGGAATAGAAAATCAACATTTAATATATCCGTCAACTTTGCACCCGCATCAGGCATAAATATAGATATCAAAAGAGATATAGCTAAGATTAGATGAAGACAATTATAGATAGCATCCGCACAACTTTTTGGATCCTCTTTTACATTCTTCCAAGGAGCACATCTATCAAAAAATAGATTGCCAAATCTCGCAAGATCCATAAGTCTATCCAAAGCATCTTTAAACCTCGCCTTTCCTATCAATCCATCAAAACCATTAGTACCATGAAAATCAGCAAAAACAGAATTTATCTTTTCTATAACCTCATAATCTACTTTTACGTTGTCTAATGAAATTGAATTATTCAGATACTTTGAATAAAAAACTAATGTTCTATGTATAAAATTACCAAGTGTAGCAACTAATTCGTTATTGATACGTTCTTTAAAATCTTCCCAGTACCAATGAGTAGATGAATTTTCTGGATTGACACGAATAAGATAATATCTTACGGCGTCTAATCCATAAGTATTTACTAATTCACGAGCATTTATATATATACCTCTGCTTTTAGAAAATTTCTGGCCCTCTAAATTTAGAAAATAGTTTACAACTATACTGTCCGGTAACTTCAAATTAGCCTCTTGTCCCATCAAAAGAGCAGGCCACCAAATTGTGTGGAAAAAAAGATTATCCTGACCAACAAAGATATAATGAACTAGATTAGTATCATCACTATCCCAATATTTTGCTACAAACTCGTTAAATACTGGCAAGAGATCTTTGATAGAATCAAATCTATCGCCGTATTTCAAAACAAAAGAGGCGCTGAAATATCCTATCACTGCATCAAACCAAACATAAAGCCTCTTATTTTCAACATGATCTATAATATCTTTTTTATCCATATATTCTATGGGAATTTCTACTCCCCAGTCCAAATCACGAGTAAGAGACCTATCCTCAAGTTCATTTATCCACTTTTCAGTCTCTTTCCATACCCACTCTCGCCATATATCCTTTTTTGAATATAAATAATGCTCTAATCTATATTTAAACGAAGATAAACTAAAAAAATAATGCTCTGTTTCTTTTAGTACTACTTCAGAACCTGTAAGCTTAGCTCTTGGATTTAAAAGCTCACCGGGAACTAATGTACGTCCACATACTTCACATTGATCAGCCCTTTGATTTTTAGTATGACAATACATACATTCTCCCTCTACGTATCTATCAGGATAAAATCTTCCATCTTTTTCAGAGTAATATTGTTTTGTAAACTTGCGAGTTATATACCCATTTTTCAACAAATTTAAGAAAAATATCTGAACTATTAGGTTATGAATTTTTGTATGAGTTTGAGTAAAAAGATCATAAGAAGTTTTATAAATATCACATAAAAGTTCTTTTGTTCTAGGTGCATATTTTTGTACTATCTGTTCAGGTGTAGTATTTTCTTTATCTGCCTGTAAAGTAATAGGCGTACCATAACAATCAGCACCAGAAACAAGCATCACTTCGTTGCCGATAAGTCTTTGATATCTTGCAAAAACATCAGCAGGCAAGTTGTAACCTGCGATATGTCCAGGGTGCAAATCACCATTCACATACGGCCATGCAGCACCGATTATAACTTTTTTCATAAAAAGCATTATATCAATTTATGAAACTATTTAACTAGCATAATTTATAATCTAACCATATGACACCAGCGATGCAACAATATCTAGCAATAAAAAATGAATATCCAGACTGTATTATTCTTTTTAGAATGGGAGATTTTTATGAGACTTTTTATGAAGATGCCCACGAAGTATCAAAAATCTTAAATATTACACTAACAGCAAGAGATAAAGAAAAATCTATCCCCATGGCAGGTATACCCTACCACACTTTAGATAATTATCTGCCAAAACTGACAAAAGCCAATAAACGAGTTGTTGTTGTTGAACAGATGGAAAATCCCGCACAAGCTAAAGGCGTGGTAAAACGTGAAGTAACAAGGATAGTCACTCCCGGAACAGATATTTTATTAGAGGATAAAAAAACTAATTCTTATATTATCGTTTTACATGTTGTTAATGAAAAAGATTGCTTATTAGCATATGCAGATATTACACAGAACTCTATTTTTCTTGTTTATTGTCAAAGTTATGAAGAGTGCGAAGAATCTATATATCGGATTAATCCACAAGAGATACTTATCTTCGAAGAAAACGATAAAATTAAAAATTTTATTCAAAAATATATAATTGACCTTTCCGATAGGATTTTTGGACATATCGGCAAAAATCAAGATATTAGTAAATTTGTCAACACAAATATTTTAGAAAAAGTTAAAAAATTTGATTCACAAACACAGAAAGCTGTTATTACATTACTTGAATATCTGTATACAACACAACGCACTGCACTAATACATATCACTGATATCGAAGAGATAAAACTCAAAGAATACATGTATCTGGATAGTATATGTCTGAAAAATTTAGAAATATTAGAATCTTTTTCGCAAAAAGGAATATCACTTTTTTCGATAATAGATAGAACAGTTACAACTAACGGAAGTAAAACGATTATAGAATGGCTTAAGAAGCCATTGCAAGATATTAAACAGATAAAAAAAAGACAAAGAGATATCACAGACTTTAGAACATTAGGAATAGATGGCATAAAACAGGTACAAAATATATTAAAACAAACCTCAAATTTATCCCGCCTGGCATCTAAAATTGGTATGAAAAATATAAATCCTCGAGAAGTAAAATCTATTGAGATTTCATGTATTGAAAGTTATAAATTAGTTAAATTTATAAATCAAAATAATGAATTTTTGTATCAATCCGGTATCGAGCAGATTAATAAAATTTTAAGTAATCTCAAAGAGATAATAATAAAAATATCTAATACAATTATTGACGAACCTCCTCAAAATATACGCGACAATAGATGCGTAAAACCAGGCGTAGATGTTGAATTAGATGAACTTTATGAAATAAAAAACAATGATAGTAATTGGCTTTATAACTACGAAAAAGAACTTATCAATAAAACACAGATAACAAGTTTAAAAGTCAGGTATAACAAAGTATTTGGATATTACATAGAAATACCAAAACAGAAATCCGATAATGTACCCGCATATTTCGTACGTAAACAAACACTTGTAAATGCCGAAAGATTTATCACACCTGAACTGAAGGAATATGAAAACAAGATTTTGACTGCTGATGAAAAAATCAAAGAAATAGAAAATAAAATATTTAGTAATTTAATAATTGAATTACAAAATTATATTGGTGCATTACAAGATCTTAGTAATGAATTGGCATTGATAGATGTATATTCAGCTTTAGCATTATTATCATTAGAAAATGATTGGACTTTACCACTTATTACAGACGAAAACAAAATAGAGATAATCAACGGCTGGCACCCTGTCGTAGAATATACATTACGCAAAGAAAATAAAATATTTGTCAAAAATTCGTTTTCAGCAAATGAAAAAGATAGATTTTTTCTTATCACTGGGCCAAATATGGGAGGTAAATCTACATATATTCGAATGGTAGCGATAATAGTAATTCTAGCTCATATCGGTTCATACGTACCAGCATCAGAAGCAACTATAGGTCTGACAGATGGAGTTTTTTCAAGAATTGGGGCTTCAGATAACCTGGCTGAAGGTCAGAGTACCTTTCTTGCGGAGATGTTGGAAACGGCAAATGTAATAAAAAATTCTTCAAAAAAATCATTGATTATCTTAGACGAAGTCGGACGAGGTACTGCTACATTTGATGGCATGAGTCTTGCTTGGGGTATTTCTGAAAAATTGATAGAAAAAAAAGGAATAATTTTGTTTGCGACACATTATCATGAACTAACAGAACTAGCAAACAAATACCCAAGTGTTAAAAACCTTTATGTAAAAGTAATCGAACGCAACAACGAAGTAATTTTCATGCATGAAGTGGCTCCAGGAAAAGCAGATAAAAGTTATGGCATACATGTTGCTAAAATAGCCGGAATACCAGATGATGTGATAAGAAAAGCAGAAAAAATCCTTAAAAAATTGGAAAAACAAGAAAATCTACTGGCGCCAACACCTTTATCTCTGATAGATGTTATGGAAAATAATGTTTCAGAAGAAGAAAAAAATAAAAAATATGATGAATTAAAAGAATTAATAACAAATTTAGAAATCGAAAAATTATCACCAATCCAAGCATGGGAGATATTGAATAAAATCAAAAAATTACTACAAGAATAAGCAAATAAACTTATAGAAATAATAACTAGCATCTACTTTTTTACTCTGCTAAAATAAAATTATGGATCTTACTGAGAGACAAAAAGCTATACTTTATGCAATAGTAACTGAATTTATAGAAACGGCCACACCAGTTGGGTCCAATCTTATCTCGTACAAATATAGTCTTGATGTATCACCCGCCACAATACGCTATGAAATGGTCAAACTTGCCGATGAGGGATATATTTCTAAATCACATTCATCATCTGGTCGTATTCCAACAGTTCTTGGATATAGAAAATATATTTCTGATTTGATGCAAGAAGAACCTATCGATTATATGACGGAGATTTTGATAGCTAGAGAATTACAAAAACATAAAATAAACAATAAAAAACTAATGCGAGCATTATGTGCGGTACTAGCAGACATTACAAAATACGCATCAATTGTATTATCCGAAGAAGGTATACATTACGCAGGACTTTATAATCTTATTGATTATCAAGAGTTTGGCGACAGAGATGTATTTAAAAATATTTTAATAAGCTTTGATGATTATAATATGCTTTCAAATGTATTTAGTCGAAACTATACTGATTCTAGAGTAAAAGTAATTATAGGCGAAGAAGCAAACGAAAAAATGCTTTATGATTGTTCTATAGTATATACAGAACTTACTCTCATGGCCAAAGAAAGGATTGTAGCTGCTGTACTAGGGCCAAAAAGAATGCATTTTAGAAAAGTAATACCAATCATGCGAAGTTTACAAGATGTAGTAAATCGCATCATTTTAGGATGGATATAGTTCATTAAGCAAAATGAGAAACAAAAAACAAAATAAAGATAATAATTTTGATAATAATGAAGAATATACGTTGTATGTCGAAGGTATGCATTGCCACGCTTGTGAAAACTTTGTAAAAAGAAAATTATCCTCTCAAGATGATATAGAAACAGAAAAGATTAATTACAAAACCGGTGAGTTAAAAATAAAACTTACAAATACGAAAAAACCTCTACAAGAAATAATAAGTAAACTTAACGAAGATATAGCTACACATGGATATAAAATACTAACAAATAAGCCAGACGAATCATTAAATAAAAAAAATATTATTTATATAATAAGCTTTTTCTTAGCATTATCAATTGGATCATCAATACATTTTTTGGAGAATTTTATAACCAAGTCATTTAACTTTGATGTGACTCAGCTTGGTTATCTAGGATTTTTTGTTTTAGGTATAATTGCATCATTATCTACATGCTCATCAACAGTTGGAGGTGTCTTGATAAGTCTTATTAATAAGCAAATTTCAGAAAAACCAAAATCCAATACAATATACACAACTATCAATTTCAATTTAGCACGTATAGTAGGTGCAATAATAGTTGGGATAATATTTGGATACTTTGGGGGTATTATTCGATTAGATATAAATGCTTATAATGTTGTATCTATAGCTGTATACATAATAATGATATTATTGAGTCTTGATGTATTAAATCTGTTTTCTTTCAAATTAATTGATTTTGGCTTCATTTCAAAAATATCAAAAAAGATACACTTTCCTAACCTCAACCTATTCCAAATGCATATTAAAACAAATAATCTTATTCAAAAATTCAATTTAGAATCATTTATTCTCGGATTTTCTACCCTATTTATACCATGTGCATTTAGTCTAACAGCACAACTAGAAGCTATACAAAAGGCAAACACTATAGAGAGCACACTAATACTGTTGGCATTTATATTAGGTACAGTACCAATCATAAGTTTCTATGGCGTGGCAACCGGATATATATCAAAATTGCCAAAAGACATATTTGAGATACTCAAATACACATTTGCATTTGTGATTATTTTTTTAGCTGTACAGGGGATAATGAATTTCTTTATTTCATACATATAAATCCAAATTTTAAAATATAATTTGCTACCATGTAAATTGACATTCTACTCTATTAAAAATACATGCGAATTTTAATAAAAAAATAGGAACACTTACATCAGATGATAAGATTTTACATTACTTATTTTCTCAAATTTTTGTGTATGAAATTAACTCTA
>CAZDBO010000001.1:0-186306 GCA_964503755.1 uncultured Candidatus Saccharibacteria bacterium | reverse complement strand
GAAATTAACTCTAAGTTATGAAGTTGGGTACATAACAAAACAGCATTATTTTGAATAAACGTCTTAACCTCATTGTCAAAATTCCATTATCTGGTTCATTTTTCATCACCCAACGTCATACGCGAAAAAGGTAATTTACATAACATAGTATTTCCAGTTCTGGAATAACAACACAAGATTGTTTGTGGTGTAATTTATTATCTTCAATTGCTCAAAACACCAATGATTATCTTGCTTAATATTGGAGTTAATGATTTATTAATTTTATGCAGTTTGAATAAAACTTACATAATAGATATTCATGAGTAAGTTAGCTAACAAAATATCATCGACGCGATAAAACTAAAAGTACAATTGTTATACAATTAAACAACAAAATTTCTATTATTTACTTTAGTAATTGCGGCAAGTCCTGCACTTTTAATATTAATTAATGTGCTACTCTTGCGGATAGGTTTGCGTGTCGGTACTGTAGATGGCTTTCTAGTAGGCTTTACTGGTGAGGGACATACTTTAGTAGGTTTTATTAAATCTATATCAAATTCGGATGTGGGTGTTAAATTAGGCGTAGGTGTTGGTGAAGGTCTGGATTTTCTATTGTCAACAAGGCTTGACATCATGGCTGATGTAGGTGATTGACCATTCGATGAAGGAAGCATGAAAACAATTGAGACAATAAAAATAAAACCTATTACAATTAAGCTTCTTATTAAATTTACACTATTTACTTTTTTAGTTAACGTGATATCGATTATACACTCTCTAAACTATCCTGTCTGTAGTTAAACTACAAAACTACACGAATTTATGTTGCAGAAAGGTTACAGAGAGTAAAATTAGTATTCTTTGTTTATAATAACTAAATGATTTATTTCGACAATAAATTGAAATCTATTATATAAAATCAATTTTATATCTACACACTAATTTGACAATTCATCAAATTTCTCAATAAATATTTATAACACTGTAAAACTTATCTCTATTAAATTACCTAATAGTCTCCTCATTAACAAGCACCAAATAAAATGTGTAATAATAAAATATTTATCTTAGCATCAATATTTCAAAACTTTTAATTTTTAATATAAAGAACAATGATTCTATCAAATCTTCTGTATAAGAAATTAACTCTCCTAAGTCAACTATAATCATTTATCTATCTGCAACAACCTATTTATCTTACTGTTATATTCACTACCCTGATATACCCCAACTCTTATAAACTCAGCTCCTACTCCTACGGCCAAGTCTGATATAAATGTATCTTCTGTCTCACCGCTTCGGTACGAAACAGTAAGATTCATATTATATCTTTTTACTCGTGATGCGAATCTTATCATCTCTGTGACAGTACCAACTTGTGTTGGTTTTAATACTATGTTGTTGACTACTTCTAGTATACCTACTTTTTCTAATCTTTCTATATTACCAGCCGTTAAATCATCAGAAACTATTTGCACCGCCGATGGATTATACTCTATCAGATTATGTGTCTCTTTCCACGAAGCAAAATCATCCTCATCAAATATATCTTCTAAAAATACCAATATGTCGTATCTACCTAATAAATTTTCATACATTTTTACCATTTTTTTTGTATCAGCTCTTAAAAATTCACCTTTTGCATAAAAATTTGGTAGTACATAATCCCCAGTATCCGCATTTTTGTATCTTGATGCACTAAAATCTATACCAAAACAAAATCTATACTTTGATTTTTTAAGAGATTTATCAATACTATCTAAAAGCTCTATAAAAGATCTTGGCCGATCTACAAAATTTAGATATCTCAATGCATTATAAAAATCAATGACTTCACTATAACGAAAATCACTACGTGGCATAAGCATAATTTCCTGGAAAGGTAAGGTACTTTGTCTATTGTGTGCCCCACTCTTAAGTACGGTAATTATGGGTACTGGCAAATTATACTCAGAGTGTAGTTTTACAATGCTTTCATCACCAAATTCATAAAGTACTCTGAGGTATTTATAAAGTGGCATCTCTGACTCTAAAGCACCTAGTTTAGCTATGCACTGAGATATAGCGGTGATAGCACTGATTCCTAGCTTACTACGATCATAAGTATTATCAATATCCAAAAGAAGCGTATCTATACTTTCTTGATCTAATACATTTTTGCCTTTCAATTCATTTGCAACAACACTTTCTATATTCCGCACAACTACTCCAAGTGTTTCACCATCGAACTTCAAAACATCATGATCGTACACATCCACATATTCGTATTTACTCTTCGAAGATGCTGTCGGTACCGAAGAATATGCAGTATACCGATTCGTTGATATTTCAACTTCCAATGTAGGCTGACCTTTTGAATTTAATATTTGTCTTGCTCTGACAGATTTTATTCTCATATATTTTATTTCATATTAGCAAAATCAAAGAAAAATATTAACAATATGATATTTACTTTGAACAATAACAGATTACTACATCAGAATCTAAATAATTATCAGGAAATTCACTAGCCTGAATTATCTTATAATCTAGATCCATGTCATCTAAAATCTTAGGATAGACTTCTATTGTTTTTGTCTTATCTGTATTTTTTTTGTATATAAAATACAAACCAGAAGAATATTGAATGTCTGTATTATCAATATTTGATTGATATGGTGTAAATGTACTTTTTGTTTCCGTGGCAAAATCTTCTAATTTCGTTTTAACCGGATAATCAAAAAAATCAAACTTTATAAATTTAGAAAATAAATTTTGTTTGATTTTAAAATAGTCATTCGCGACTTTACTATCATTGTAAATAAGGGTTATTTTTGGATTTTCTTTTAGTAAACCAGGATTTGATTGAAAAAAACGAATAATATATTTTACATCATCATAATCCCCAGATACAGGATAAACATGAAAGCCAATAACATCATCTGTATTCGTTTTTAGTACCTGTCCGGTAAAACTACCTATGTTTGGATCTAATACAATACTTTCTATAAAAACACTCATCAAAACTTCACGTGCAGCAAAAACGTTTTCCAAAAGCATTTTGTCGACTTGATAAAATCTAATGTTATCACCAAATATGTTCAACACATCATTTATTGCAGTAACATTTGTAAAAATGTCATTTTTTCTTATTTTATCTATCACAGCTTGTACAACTTTTTGTTGTCTTCTGGCACGTTGATAATCAGAACCCTCACCATTATCCCCCTTGCGTGATCTTGCATATATCAAAGCTCTTTCTCCATTCATTTTTTGCCAACCCTGTTCAAAAGAAACTGTGATGGTACCCTCACCATATGGCGAAGGATATTCATAATCTGTAAAAGACCTTTCTACAAATATATCTATCCCACCCATAGAGTCAATAAAATCAACAAAACCTCGAAAATTTATTAATACTCCATAATGTAATTGCAGACCAGTAATATCCTCAATAGATAAAAATAAATCTTCAAATGCTTTTTCATAAGCTTTTTCCGTACTTTGATTTTTGGATATAGCATTGCTATAAGAAAACGGAAAAACTGAATTTATTTTTGTAAAGCCGGATCCATATTTTGCTCTGAGATCTCTGGGCAGAGAAATTTGTAAAACAGAATTTGTATTGTGACCATAAGAAAAAATCATAATAGAATCCGTAAGCAAAGAATTAAAACCCTTTCTAGCATCAACCCCAATAACTAGAAAGTTTGTTTTTCCATCAGTTTGTTTTACATCCTTAAGCACATCTACTTCTTGTTGATTAACAAAATTTAAAAAAAGTCCAATACCGTCAGTAGGACTAATAGAAATACCGGACTTATTTAAATTAACAAAAATAGAATTTACATTAAAAAAAAGTACCGAAACTAGAGTTAGAATAATAAATAAAACTAAAATACGAAATACATATCTATTTTTAGGCTTTTTTTTATTTTTTGAAGGATCTATCTTAACAGACTTACCAAGAATATTCATGCTGATCTCATCTGCCCTCTGATTGGTTTTCGAAGGCTCCAATGAATCTCCTAATTTATATTCTATTTTTATTCTATCTTTTAATTTCATTTATAAAACTTAATGTTAATATAACACTAAAATTAAAGATTGAAAAATTAAGAGATTAGACTGTGTAAATTTTCTTTATGCTAAAATAGTTTATCCTATGAATTTGTATAAAAGTGTCTTTATTACTAAAAGAATCTTAGTAGCCCTGTCGATTTTAGTTTTTATGGGATGCGGATTTTTGACTTATTATACTATTGTTACAAGATTCACAAGAGTAAACGAGACAGTACTTGATAACAAACCTGAATATGGTTTCGGTCCACTTAGCAATATACAGATAAGATATTTACAATTACATTCTGAGGTAAAAAACACTACACCTCGTTTTTCGATAAACACTATAAGTGGCAATCTAGATGCTGATAATCAATACCCAAAAGAATACGAAGTTGGTGCGTTGGCAAATGTTTTTCTCATCGAACAGAAGGCAGAAGATATCAATACATCGACACTACCTATACGAATTGCCGAAAATCTCAAAATATCAGATGGTACTCAAACTCTAATTGATGGAAATAGTGTCTACAGATGGAGAAAAGATAACATAGAACTTTATGTAGATGGGAAATATTCAATTATTAGATATAAAAATTATGACCTAAGAGATAGATTTACCTCAAATCGTGACAGTTTTCTTGTAACAGAAGGTACCAATACGACAAGATCGGAAAATTTAAAAACTTTATTTGAAACTTATCTTGCAAGAGCTGGTGTATCTCAAAAATTGGACGAATACAATTTTGTTTTGAATACCGTCGTTTGGGATGAAGAAAGCCAAAAATTTATTTTAAATGATGATATAAATATTGATAAAACAATTTTTTATCGCATCACTGCCATACGCAAATATCAAACAAATAGTAAGTTAGCTTTAGAAAAACCCGCTCCAGCTCTAGCTGCATACTCGGATTATTATGGTGGCACAAATTATCTGGTGCTTACTACTCTTGCTCAAGTAAATAACAATACAGATATAACGGAAAGCTTAGTCGAGATGTATTATCACAATTGGCCTATTAGTGAATCAAACATAAAATCAGACAGTAAAGATGTACAAACTTATCGTATTATTGTGCCACGAGCCGCGTATGATGAATTGGTAAAAAATTTTGATAAATACATTGTGGCAATCAAAAATAAGCAAACAAATTCTGAGGTAAATCCTAATGAGTTAAAAGAAATAAAAACTCTTGGAGTTTTTCGTGTCAGATTAGATTTTTATGAAGATACTATCAATACGAAATATATTCATCCAATTTATGTATTTATCTGCGAAGCTGAGACTAACCTAGGTACTCTAGAAATGATATACTACATAAAAGCATTAAGCCCAGATTCATATCAGGTATGAAAGAGAATATAGATATAAATAAACTTAAGCAAATATTAAATGCCGTAAAGATTCGAGTCGCTGATATAAAACGTTACACTAATGACATCAACAATATATTAAACATTTTTGATAAGATTAAAAACTTTAGAGTAAATAAAAATAATTCTGATTTGGATAGAAAACATGTGAGATTAACTAATCTCAGAAAAGATAAACCCATACCAAGTAACTTGTTTTCTCACTTGAAAGGTACATACTTCAAAGTACCTAGAGTCATAAAGAAATAAGTTTCAAAGCATATTCGAAAGAAGGATAGGCATCTAATAGATCATGTTTTGGCATTTCAAATTTATTTGGTCTTTTTAAGAATTTATATTTGTTTTGTAGATCGGGGAAATGATCTAGTAAACTACAATTTTCTCTTGTAAAAAGGAGAATACCCTCTGATGGTTGCAAATTAAGTAAAGATTCGATATCAGAACCAATACTGTCTACTTGTAAGATTAACAAAAACGGACCGAAAAAATCTTTTTGATAGATCCTCATATCGATATTTATATCTTTAAGTACTGTAATCTCTAAATCATCTGAATAAATATTTCCTCCTATAAGAATATCTGCTCCGTCTGCTATAGCACCTGCGTATAGCTCATTGATAGTATCTTTGAAGTTTTTTGAAATTATTTTGGATTTTACACTGCTTGAAATTAAACTAATTTTAGATTTCAATCTAGATAAAAATTCTTCATAGATACTAGCATCCACAATCAATCGTTTTAAACTACTTTTAGATAGTCCAGCAAAATACTTAACGCTAGATAACACATAATTAATAGTATAATCCAAATCAGCATCATTGCAGATAATACCAGTAGAAAAATTAGGTATATTTTGCTTATTTTGTTCAATATCGTCGTAAAAATTGAAGATCAAATTCTGAGATAAGTTTTGATCTTTGAGATTATCAATATGAACGAACTGAACATCATTAAAAATTACATTTTTATTTCCAATGGTAATAGAAATTTCTTTTATCAATGCAGAAGTCCAATCATGATATACGAATATAACTTTAATACCGTTAAATAATAGTACAAAAGAAAAACAAAGATATACCCATAATTCGTATTTTGGTGGTATAATAACAACAGTTTTATCTCTTAGATGAATAAAATCGTTTTCCAAATAGTTTAGAGATTCTATAAAGCCCAACTCCCGTTCTACATCTTCTGATGATTTAGATATCAAATTACGTTCATAATTAAGAATGTAATCTTTTTTCCCAAAAACGAAATCTATTACATCCTTAACATTTAAAATACTTAGATTCGCATCATCTAGATTTGTTTTTTTTACTTCTTCTGTTGACACCGTAAAAAGCGAATTAATTATAATCAGCAGGTCGCAATTATTACAACTATTTATGCATTATATTTTCTTTTTTTGTCCGTCACGCCATTTTTTTATTTTTTCATGATCACCAGATAATAGTATATCTGGTACTTTCAACACAGTTCCCTCGTCTAATCTAAACACTGCAGGCCGAGTATATTGAGGATATTCCGTTACATTAATTTCACCTTGATTTAATGAGTAGGATTCATCTAGGATTGACTCAGGATTTTTCATAAATCCAGGTATGAGTCTAGCCACACTATCAAGTACTACCAAAGCTGGTATATCACCACCGCTAAGAACATATCTACCTATGGAGATTTCATAATCCACAAAATACAGAATCCTCTCATCAAATCCCTCATAATGAGGGCATATCAAGATCATTTCTTTATAGTTATTTCTAAGATTATATGCAAGAGATTGGTTGTACTCTTGTCCTTTTGCTGAGAATATTATGATACAGCTTCTTTTTTGTAGTTTAAGAGCCTGATTTTGTATATCTTTAATAGCCCTATAAACTGGTTCTATCATCATTATCATTCCTGGCCCACCACCATAAGGTCTATCATCAACTTTTTTATGTATTGATCTATCAGTAGACCAATTTCGCAAATTATAGATCTCTACTTTGATAATGCCCTTCTGAATACTTTTGCCAAGCAAAGAGGTCTTTAACACACTCTCATAAAACTCTGGAAAAATTGTTAATATTTTAAATACCATAAAGAAATTATGCTTGATAAAATACTAAAATACAAAATAGAAATAGCATTCTTGTTATTTTTAACTTTAATAGGTTCAATAGTATTTGTATTATCTTGGTTAAGCAGTGATTTTTATATTGGTAAATGGAGGGTAGAATTAAATGAAGAAACAAAAGGTGCAGATATAGAGTCAATAGAAATACTAATCAATCAATCAAATATCGATAAATTTATTAATCTTGACGATAATGTAAAGATTCATGAAAGAATTGTATTTACTACCTCATTTAAAGACCGCTTAAAACTATATGGAACTATAGATAAATTCGAACTAATATCAATCCAATCTCCAATGTGCAGAAATGATAAATGTCCAAAAGAAATACAAGAATTTAGTAAAAATTACAAAAAATATCTAGAAGAAACAACAAAACAAATATCAGGAAAAAATATTGAAATATCATATGTAGGATACAATAAAATTATATTAAATATCAATTCACAAGATATTTTTACCCTTATACGCTAATCTGGAGTAGTATAAATTAGTTATATCAATCTAAATTAAGATGTAAATATTTACTTCATTCTTAGAGATTTATATAATCATCTGGCTATGGCAAAGATCAATCATAAACCATCAAAATATCAATTAAATCTTTTGCACGTCTTATCACCATATGCTGATGAAAAATCAGGTGTAGTACATGCAATAGTAGAAATACAACAAGGTACTATCAATAAATACGAACTTATTACCGAATCTGGCCAATTAAAACTTGATAGAGTTGGTTATTCTTCACTTGCGTATCCATTTACTTATGGCGCTATACCAAGAACACTAGATCTAGATGGTGATCCATTAGACATTATGATTGTAGAAGTGACTGAGCCCATTGTACCAGGAGCCTTAGTAGAGGCACGAATCATCGGTGCTATGAGATTTGAAGATGGTGGCGAGGTCGATGACAAAATAATTGCTGTTCTAAACGATGACAAAAGAGTAGATCATATCAAAAGTATTGCGGATATAGGTGAGTATTTCATAAAAGAATCCGAATATTATTGGGAGCATTATAAAGATCTAAAAAAACCGGGTACGTGTGTAAGCAAGGGATTTGTGGGGGTGGAGGAAGCTAGAAAAATACTGGCCGAATGTGCAGAAAGATACGAAAGAGAATATTCACATCTTGTAGAATAAAACAAACATTAATCTAAACAATGTGATATTTTTTTAGGATATATTTGTGTGCTTTTAATTCGTAACTTAGTTTTGCTTTGTCTATTTTGATTGAATCAATATTGTTATTATTTAATACTCGATTAATTATCGAGTAACTTATATGTGGATTTTTAGGTAAAAATGAACCGTGCATATAAGTGCCTATTATTCCTTTATAATTGCATCCTTCTTTCTTTTCAAAACTATTATTACCAAATCCTTGTATAACATCGCCTAATACAATTAATGAATCATTTTGAAAAAATGTTTGTCCACCGTGATTTTCAAAACCTACTATATAATTTGAAAAAGATGTATCAATACCAAATCTACTAATAAAATCTTGATTTAATCTAACAACTATATTCCCAATGCATCTTGATGTTACTTTATTGTCTGGCGCTTTTGTTTGGATATCTAAAATATCTAACCCTTCGATAAAATTTCCCTCAGCATCCAAAAAAAATTTTCCAAAAAGCTGATAACCACCACAAATAAGCAAAAATATCTTATCCTTTTCGACCTCATCAGATATAAAAGATCTATGTCTTAATAAATCTTTAAACACACTATATTGATCTTTGTCCTGTCCCCCACCTAAAAAGTATATATCAGCCTCTTTTATGTTGTTATCTCCAATCTCTGTAGAAAATATCTCAAAATTAATGTTATGTAAGTTCAGAATATGAACAAGAGCTTTAATATTGCCTATATCTCCATAAATATTCATAGATTGTGAATAGAGATGATTAATCTTTATTTTTTTCATAATGTTACAGATTTTGTTTTATTCCTAGTTTACTATACAAAAAGTTTCTAATACTCCGCATTGCAGTATAAGTTGGTAAAACAAAAACTCTTTTATATTTCATTTGAATAACATGATCAAATATCTGCTGATAATCATCAAAAACCTTTATTGTTTTGTCCATTACTTCATAGCTAATCCTAAGTGCCATATCATCTTTTCTAATGCCTGATACAAGAATAACATCATTTGGGAAGTGACTGAGCATCGTAAGATCACAATCCCATATCCAAGATACATCACGACCATCCGCAATATTATCATTGAGAATAAACAATATTGCATCATTTTTTGACATAATGTTTGATAAGGAATAAAGATTCATATTCATACCTGCAGGATTTTTTACAAGCATAAGGATAAATTCAATACCAGAAATATTTAGTTTTTCACTACGACCAAAAGCAGGTTTAAAGTCTTTTAACATATCTAGCAATCTTACTTTTTCGCTATTTTTAAGGCTTAGTACATTTACAACTAATAACCAAGCAAAAATTAGATTTATGGCATTATGTAATCCTAGGATGTTTGTTTCTAAACTATAATTTTGATTTTCATAGTGAAATTTTATCAATGTATTGTCAATATCTCTCTGTTCAATATTTTGTATAAAAACATCAGGCTGAAAGTCTGGTAATTCAAACTTCTCATTATACTTTTCTAAAAATAAATACTTTTTTACTTCTTCTGATACGAAAATAGAAATAACGTTGTTTGAATACTTGTACAGATGAACAAGCCTTTGATCTGATGCATTTAATATCAATATAGGATTATCAGAATTTTTTAATCCTTCTTTAATATAAGCAAAAGTCTTATCTATCTCCCCATACGCATCTAACTGATCACGAAAAATATTTGTAACAACAACTACTTTTGGTTTTATATATTTTACCAATCTGGGAAAAGTAGCTTCTTCAAGTTCTAAAATTGCATAATCATGATTTAGATTTAATTTGTTACCGAGATTGATAATGATGTGAGATAGAATCCCTCTCAGCATATTTGAGCCACTGGCATTTATAAAACATTTTTTTCCTTCATTCTCTAAAAGAAAATTTATACAATTAGCTACAGTAGTTTTACCGTTTGTACCAGTAACTACTATTATGTTTTGTAACTTGTTCAATAAAAATGGAACTAAACTAGAAAAATATCTTTCTATCAAAAGACCTGGAAAAGCGGTAGATGATGTAATTTTAAATTTACGCAAGAATAAAACAAAAAGTCTCAATACATAAATTAATAGCATAAAAAATTATACAAATATTTAGCATCAACAAGTAGATATTAGACGTTTGAAGCGCTCTTTCCTACTCTATCACGCATATAATAAAGTCTTGCTCTCCTAACTTTTGACCTTTTAACAACTTCTATACTATCAAGTACTGGTGAGTGTAAAGGAATTATCTTTTCTACTCCTATTCCATTTGCACCTATTTTGCGTACTGTCAGAGTCTGTCTTAGCCCTGAACCAGAAACTCTAATCAAAATACCCTGGAAATACTGTATCCTTTCACCATCTTTCGAATCTTTAACCTTTAGACCTAGTCTCAAAGTATCACCTACACTAAAATCCACATCTTTATGTCTATATCTTGGCTCTTCTACTTTTGATATTACAAATGTATTCATAATCAATATTCATTAAATTACTTGCGTGAGTATACAATAGAAATGGAAATTTGGGAATAAAGAGATAAATAATTTTATTAAAATTCAAAAATTTCGTCTACGTCCTTTAGTAGTCTGAATGCCTCTCTCATTTGAGCATTATGTTTTTTATTCTAGTCTTACTAAATTGATTATGAGGGTTGTGTCTTGCAACAAGTTTATTCATACTCTATCTAAACATACTTGACTAAGTTTCTTGTTTATTTTCTATCTTTTCTTGGAGTTGATGATAAATTTCAGGATAGAATTGCGGTAGAAGTTTAAAAATTTGATATTGTTCTCCGTGAGCTAGTATGTGTCAGCTAATTTTTCTAGTACTGTATCTAAAAAAATATCAAGAAATCTAAGCCAAATACCATCTATGTGTTTTTCTTGTCCACTGTAATTCTTAAAAATCCCCTTCAGCCAATTCAGATTAATTGCTGTCAACGTAAGTCCTACAGGATCATTAGCCATGTCATTCATATCTATGAAAAGGTTAGACTCTATTCTAAGTTGTTCATCAGTAAATATGTGTTCTATATCTCCTTTTCGAAAATTTATTAATGAATATATTCAAACATATATGTTGCTAGGAATGGTGCTGACTCAACTGTTGCAATAGAAGCTCTATTCTCTTCACCATACAACTGTGCATAATAATCTGCCCAGTTCTTTCCATCATCTGTCGGAAATACAAGTCTACCATACTTCAAATCTGAACTCGGTATACTTTGTAAAAATGATTTTAACTTTTCCTGTTCAGGGCTTGAGACACAAGAATTCTCAGTGATCTCAGTTCTCTTCAAATGAAGAACTTCATGAATTGTAACACGAATTGTCGGAGAAGTATATAGGTCTTTACCCGCAATCACATGTAAATAGGCTTTACCATTTGGATCGCAATAGAAAGAGCCGGCAAAATGATAATTTCGCAATGTTTTTCCTTGCTCTAGCAAAAAATCTACTTTTTTTAAACACTTAACAAAGCACTTGGAGTATATTCTTCCATTTCCCTAGCAACTTCTCCCATATCAACATCTCCAACTAGTTTCACTTTTATTTCAGTACCATAAGAAAAGGCTATTTTACAAATTGAATTTATAGTTTGTGCTATTCTAGAATCGTACTCTAATTATGGATGACATATGACACTAGGTTTTCCTTACCAGAATTATAATGCCTATGTTTTTGATGCATAGATACTAAAGAACAAACTATTAGTATCAAACCTATCATACCGGCAGTAATAAGAAAATTTCTCTCGGTTCTTGGTATCATATATATTTTTAAAAGGTCTCGTTCTTCATAACTGTGGACACGAAACAGTTATATCTCGGAATTGATAAAAATTAAATGCTTAAATTATAGAATGTTTTATTAAGCCGCTCTTCTTAAACTATCTGAACTTTGTCGTGGTAATATTATGTGCTCATACTTACTTCGGGAGCCTCGTGACTGACTATCCCGCGCTAAATAAATTATCTTATTTCCTTGTTGTTGTATATTCAATACTCTCAATATATCATCACACTTTTCAGGATTTACCACTCTTAACTTGTCAATAAAAAATTGGTTAGCGTGTTCAAAATTTAATCTCCACAATTTATCTTTATTATCTATGGATAGGGATTCAACATCTTCTACTGGTAAGCCTTTCAATAACGGCTGTATACTAATCAGATGTGCAATAATAAAACTTGATAATGCATTATTTCTTTCGACTTCGGCTAGTCCTCTACTGCTCAAATCGTTCTCAATTTCCGCCCAATACCTCTCTAACAAACTTCTGAAATTTTCTTCATAAATTCCTATATCCGGATTTAGTGGGCCCGAATATGGTAAAGATTCGTTATGAGGTTGATTTATACCTATCTGAGTAAGAATCATAATTGACGCACCAGCATCACCTATTAGCTCATCGGCCAGTGCATATTGTCCATGCTGCATGTATGGTGCAGTTGGTGTCTGAACCAATTCAAAATCTCTTCCATCACTTGTCGGTATAGCTTCATAAGTGTTACCTATATTTTCATTTTGATATGGGAAACTAATACCTAATGAGGATAAACTATTTAAATATAATTCAATTTCATTATAGTATCCTTTAGTGTGATATACAGCATGATATGATTCATTGTACAAAACTGCCAGTATTCCATGAGTATTTTTATTTAGAACGTCTATGCCAAGTACATTATGATGACCAGAATAATAACCTTCCATACCACCACCACTTATCAGCAATGTTCCCTTAAATACCTGTACAGTTCTAGGTTGTATAGATTCAGGTATAGTATTAACTAGATCGATAACTTCTTTGATAAGTTTAATAAATTCTTCTCTTTTTCCTCTTTCCAAATCCCACTCAAAATCGGCCACAAATAATATCTGCTGTGTAGTGTTGTCTGATTTTTTTCTTACAGCTTCGACAGTAACAATTGTAGGTGGAAACTGAGTACCATTTATTAACATAGGGCTACCTAATGGAGTTTTAGGCAATACTTTGAGGGTTTCATATTTACCATCACCATTTAAATCGTCCCGCCAACGTGACATTAAGTACGAAGCAACATCGTAACCTTCATATACAAAGAGAGAATCCTTTCTTTACCAATATCAGGTAATAAGGGAGACTCACTGCTACAACCTGTTAGTAGAGCCGCCGATAAAAAGAAATAAAAATTCTCTTTTGGTTATTTTTACATTTAGTATGGATCCCATTCTGTATATCCAGTTTGCTTACTATAATTTTTGCTATTATTACGATGAAAGAGACAACCCGCTTCTGTTAAAAATGTATTGTTTATAAATATATATTATACAATACTGCAGTAAAAGTGTAAAGTTGGTTTTAGTCAATAATTAATAGATATAAGATATAAACAATTTTACATAATTCCAACTTTTTAATCAAACTTATCTCAATTTTATATATGTGAAACTTCTATTAAATTGATCCTCGTAATGCTTACTTTCTATAAGCTGCAATTTCACCAATAATTTATTTTTATAAACATCTATCACCTCCGACCACAATCTATCTGTTACTCCTGAGTCTGTACCATTTGATACGTATACAGAAACCATTTCTTGAAAGATTTTTAACCAAATCAATTGCAAAATAATTGACAAAGCTTCATTTGGATCCTTTCCCTCTAATCTTGCGTTGACAGACTGATTTCCTAGTGATTCGATAATCCATTTGTTATCGTTTCTGCTACCAACGGCCAAGCTGTCATCCGTGTACTCATAACGAACCCTCCATATTATCTTGGCTAATTCTTGCATAAGTCTTGAACCAGTCTCCTCAAATGCTAATACCTCAGGTGATTTACCCACCGCTTCATATTCATATGGATTAAACATTCGATCACCTACCCGTATAATAAACTGATCTTTATCCAATCCGAGAGCATCTAAATAACAGATGATATCTGCTAATACATCATTTTCCTGCTCTTCTAATATTTGTCGAAATATACCATGAAAGATCTCATGCATTAAAAGGCCAAACTGTTCATGTGTTGGCATTTCACCTATATAAATAAATATTTTCTTTCCTCCAAAAATCCAATCATCTCTATAATAACCCCTATACGGTAAATTCCCAGAATTATAAGTAGAAATGTATATACCTATTCCAGATTGTGAAAGATAATCTAATACAAAGCTTGGCATCGCATCCAACTGTTTTTGCAAAAACTCACTCATCTCCTTTTCTCCTTAAGGATATTGATCGCTAATAACATTAAACCCTATATTTCCAACTAAACAGATGTATCCTACAGCTTTCATTAGTTCATGATGAGATGTTTCAGAAAAATTTGATAAATTTGCTGGATCTAACGCTTCATACCCTTGTTCAGTAAAAGCTGTGTTAGTCACACAAGGATGTGTCGTTGCTAATATATTCGGATTATGACTACCACCACATGAAGAAAGAAAAATAGCAACAGACAGCACCATAGATAAAACAGATAAAAAACAACATTTTTAATATTTCCGACTCGCTCCAAATTCATTTGTAATATTAAATTATACAATAAGTATAATTAAAACTTACAAAACTATTTTAAGTTATAACTAAATATTAAAATTTGTTTGTAAAAATGGTTGTGTTTTAAAAGTAAATTGTGTTTTTAATTATTTGCAAATTTGTACTTCTTCGTAAACATCTTTTCACTGCAAACATCCTTGAAAAGTTTTAAATGTTATCTAATCCTAATCTAATTTTTTGTTTCAAAAATAATGAATATTTTTTTCTAATATAAATTTACTTGGCGCATCCGAGAGGACTCGAACCTCTGACCCCAACTTCCGCAAAGTTGTGCTCTATCCAACTGAGCTACGGATGCAAATTTATCAAAATATCGTAGAAAGGCAAAGAAAAACAAAAAAAACAGAGTATATAATCAAAATACCATAAGATATTAGATCATTGTCTGATATTTTATTTAGCCAATCTAACATAATTTATTATACAATCTTGTGTATAATTTATCCATTTTTATATACTCTGATATGAAATTTCTCGTCGGTCTAGGCAATCCTGGCGCAATCTACGTAGGAACAAGACATAATATAGGCTTTGATTTTATTGATTTTATAGCAAAGAATATAAAAGAAAAAACCATTTCTAATTTTAAATCTACAATTATTAGTTATATCAATTCTAAAGAAGAAAAAATATTTTTTATAAAACCTCAAACATTTGTGAATTTATCAGGTGATGCTGTTAGTGAGATTATGAGATTTTATAAAGTACCAAGTCGGGATGTTTTTATAATATTTGATGATTTAGATCTCAAAGAAGGCACCTTCAAAATACAAAAAGGAAAATATCCAAAAAGTCATAACGGTATAAAAGATATAATAAACAAATGTAAAACTGATCAGTTTAATTTTGTACGTATAGGCATAGATGGCCGTAGTCCAATAGAGAAACAATTTATTTCTGGTAGAGATTATGTACTAAGCAAATATAACAAAGAAAAGTTTTTAGAGACATTCATTCAAATCAAAAATGTGTTAAAAGAAATTATTGTATAATCAAAAGATGAATGAAATACATAATTTAATAATCATAGGTTCAGGTCCCGCGGGATATACCGCAGCTTTATATGCCGCTAGAGCAAATCTGCAACCTATTTTAATAGCAGGTAGGATAACTGGAGGTCAACTCATGCTTACAACCGAAGTAGAAAATTTCCCCGGATTTCCTGAAGGTATATTGGGTCCAGAACTAATGAATAAAATGAGACAACAATCAGAAAAATTTGGATGTCAAATCATCGAGGAAAATGTAACAAAAATAGAATATGACGAAACTACTAAGATACAAAAAATAGTCACCGATATAAATCAGACCTTTTTTACGAAGACAACAATAATAGCTACAGGGGCATCTGCCAGATGGCTAGACATACCATCAGAAGAAAAATTCAAAGGTCGTGGAGTCTCTACATGTGCCACATGTGATGGGGCGTTTTATAGAAATAGAATTGTAGCTGTCGTAGGCGGCGGTGACTCAGCCATGGAAGAATCACTTTTTTTGGCCAAACTAGCTGAAAAAGTTTATATCATACATCGTCGCGATACATTCAGAGCAAGTAAAATAATGCAAGATCGTGTTTTTAAAAACCCCAAAATAGAAATTATTTGGAATAAAATAATAAAAGAATACAAAGGTGATCAAGTTTTAAGTTCAGTAATATTGGAATCTACAATTGATAGATCCCAAACAGAACTACATTTGGATGGTGTCTTCCTAGCAATCGGTCATGTACCAAATACAGAATTTGCAAAAGGCTTGGTAGAAACTGATGAGCAAGGCTACATCATAACACAAAACGAAGTATTTACCAATAAACCGGGCATATTTGCTGCCGGGGACGTAGCTGATCATAAATATAGACAAGCAATTACCGCTGCAGGCAGTGGATGTAAAGCTGCATTAGAAGCAGAAAAATACCTTATATTAATAGAATAATAGATGGGAAAAATAAAATTTGAAGATCAATATATTTATTCTAAGCTTAAGAAATATTCAAAAACAAAGAAAGGAAATATTATTACAGACGCTAACTATGACTTTAGAGATCCCAAATTAGAAAGATCTCGTATTATAGTACATTCACCCAGATATTATTTGAAATACCTTAAAAAGAAAAAAGAAAAACTTTTAAAATTTAAAGATCAAATACCAACAGAATATCCATTTAATCATTATCATAATCTTGTCGAAAGGATAATTGCAAACTTTGACATAAACATACTAAATATTGAGTATTTAATTAACCAAGTAAACCCTGAAGTATATTTTGAAAAAAACAAAAGCTTACATGATTATCTGTATCATCCAATACCTAAGACACTTAAAAACTTATTTGTTACTGAATGGATAGAATTATTAAAAATCATTCATAATCAGACCAAGGTTGATATAAATCATAAATATTTATCATATGATTTCTATGATGCTCAAAAATACCTAGACATAAAAGTATCAATAGATGAAAAAGACATTAGACTAGTACAAGAAAATTTTGCTCATTATCAAGAATTTGAAGGCCAATATATCAAAGAACTTATCAAAAACAGAATGCGAAACCTCGGTATACCAAGACGAAGATATAAATTTATTTTTACAGAAAAACACAACTTATCTGTCAATTCTCTTAGACGTTCAATCAGAATCCCAAAAATTTACCATTCAAACGAATTAAATCTAAAAAAAACTGTTGCTCATGAAGTACAGGGTCATATTCTTCGTGCATATAAGTCAACAAGAACCAAAATTGACAATTCATATTTCCGAATAAATGGCCTTATCACATCTTATGAAGAATTTGTGATCGAAGAGGGTATAGCAACTTTTGCAGAAAATAGAGAAATAAACGAATATCTTTCTCATTATATAGCTAATATCAAATATTATATTCGTATTATTGCGCTGTTATTAACTGAAAAATATCCAGCTCATAAAGTTTATGAATATTTAGAAGATATTAAAAATTTTTTAGATAAATCTAAAATACTTCATAAATCAAAAAATGCTACAAATATACTTTTACACCGCGTCTACAGAGGCTTTGCAATTTCAAAACCGAACTTCATCAACAATAAAATTGGTATTTATCTTATTGGAAATAGAATTGTCAATCAATACTTCGAAGAATATAACGAATTAACAAACCTATTTGAAAGCAGGAGGTTAAATAATAAAATAATTCCAATTTTAGAAATGTATAATGTTAAATAAACTAAAAAACTTTTTGATTTATATTTCGGATAAACTTCTATTATTTATTTTTACTATGATTGTTATGCTACCTTTGCATCCTCACTTTATGCATCATACACTGCGTGATTCCGGATTATTTATGTATATCGGATGGCGTATTCTAGAAGGAGAGATACCATATAAAGACGTATGGGACCACAAACCACCAATAATATTTTATTTGAATTCATTAGGATTATTAATAAACGAATATTGGGGTATTTGGTTGATTCAAGTGATATTTATATTTACCTCGTTTTTATTATTGCACAATATACTAAGCAAAATTTTTGATAACTATGTTTCTATTGTTGGAATTTTTATATCCTCAATTAGTCTGTTTTTTGCAGTAGAAGGAGGGAATCTTACAACTGAATACACAATATTGTTTCAAGTACTAGCGATTTATTTATTTTATAAATATATAAACAATCAAAACAATAAAATTCTTTTTCTGATAGGTGTATTAGGTGGGTTGGCTTTTTTCACAAAACAAACGTCCATTGGTATATGGATTGCTATAGGAATTTATTTTCTGGCTGAATTTTTTTCAAAAAAGAATAAAAAAGCAGTAAAAGAATTTATAATACGAATTCTTACAATAGGCCTTGGAGTTTTTTTAAATTTTATGTTTTGGCACTTGTTCTTTTTAAGCCAAAATTCTTTAAACGAATACTATGATGCAAATTTTCACTTCAACTTTGTGTATTCGAGCATAGAAACGCAAGAACTAACTAGATCTTACCCATTACTTGTAGGTCTATTACGTATGCAGGATACTGGAATATTAATTTTATCTTTAATTGGATCTTTATATATACTTTTTTCAAGAAACAAATTTAAACAACCCATACTTTTATTGACATTAATAAACTTACCTATAGAACTTATACTCATTTCTATCTCAGATCGTGCATTTTACCATTACTATATGGTACTTATTCCATCATTTACAATACTCACAGAAAAAACTATATCAGTAACTTTTAAAAATATATTATCTCAAATCGATCAGAATAAAAATACCGCAAAATTTTTTATTAGTATAAGCATAATCGCAATAATATTTTGGCTCAATATCCAAAACTATATTTCATATATTAACGAATTACATAAAATAAACATAAAAGCAACTCTTGTCGATGAAATAGTAAGGATAACTAATAAAGACGACGATATACTAATATGGGGTGCTGAAAGCTCTATTTTATTTTTTGCCAAACGTACAAGTATAGATAAATATGTATATCAATATCCTCTTAATACTCCTGGATACACTACCGAAGAGATGGTTATCAATTTTCTAGATAATATAATTGATCGAAAACCTAAATATATAATTAACGCTATTAACCATAAGGCTCCAATGTTTGTTTTCTCTGTTCAATCAAATAAAATAAATGAAAAAATTGAAATAATTAGGAATATGTACGAATTGGAAAGATATTTATATCCTTATAACTGGGAATTATATAGTCTCAAAATCAATTAAAGCTCCTGCACAGAAACCACTCGGCCTTTTCTATTTTATTTTTAACATCATCACTAGCATCTCGCTTTGTAATAACACCTATTCTCGGATTTTTAGATAAGAATCCTTTGTTTTTATAGACAAATCTCCAAAATAATCCATCCCAGATATCGCACCACTCGCCTCTTTTATAATTTGACATCTTTAATATATAGTTTGCACCAGAAAAGTACGGTTTTGTAGTGATTAATCCGCCATCAGCGTATTGGCTCATACTGTATACATTTGGCACCATCACCCAATCATAGGCATCGATAAACATCTCCATAAACCAACGATAAACTTCATCCGGATGTATCTCCATCAAAAGCATAAAATTTCCTAAGATCATCAATCTTTCTATATGATGAGAATAAGCTATCTTATTGACTTTTTTTATTACAACATCAAGAGGTTCTATACCCGAGTCACCCGTATAAAAAAACTTAGGTAATTTGTTTTTATGATTAAAAAATTACTGTTTCTGATTTCTACTCCCTTTTTCAGATATACCATCCGCATAAACTCACGCCAACCTATGATTTGTCGTAGAAAGCCTTCAAATGAAGCAATATATCTAATATCAAAATATTTCTGGAATCTATCCAATACATCTTGTATATTTATCAATCCGATATTGAGATAAGGAGAAATAACCGAATGAAACCAATAATCATCTCTATTATCAATAGCATCTTGATAAGGCCCAAAATTATGAATCTTACATTCAAAGAAATAATCTAATATTTTCAACGCATCTTCCCTAGTGACTGCATAATTAAAATTATCTACATCTCCTGGATTGTCAGGGAAATATTTATTTACATAACTCTTGGCTTCTTCTATGTATTTGTTTGAGTTAAATTGTAGCTGTGTAGGCAAATTTATGTTTCTGGGAAGCTTTTTTCTGTTTTGTTGATCAAAGGTCCATTTTCCACCAAGAGGCTTACGCCCGTCCATAAGCCGTCCAAGTCGCTTTCTTTGCCAGATATAAAAATTAGTTAGGAAATATTTATTTTTTGAAAAATTTAAATAATCTTCAATGTCTGATTTGGATGTAATAAATGTAGGATTAGGCCTTTCTACAAGTTCAATCTGATACTTCTTTACATAAAATTTGATTCTTCTTTCCAATTCAAAATCCACGGGATCTTCATACTCGACCCTCTGATACGCTAATTTACTAAAAAACTTATCTTCATCAAATTCATGAAATTCAATATATTTCACTCTATCAGGGCCAAATTTATTTAGATATTCATCATATTTTGCTCTCAAAACAGCACGTAAAAAAACAAGTTTTTTCTTATGAAATCTGCATGGGTATTTTTTGTCTGTACCAAACAAAAGCGGTTGTTCTATTACGAATATTGTGTTTGTATATGTTAATATATATAAAAACATAATGTTTTACATAGTAAATTTTACAACTCCACAAGGAACTCGACACACTCTCATAGTCTATGAGAGTGAGATACCAGAAAAAACAATACATATATTATTTTATAATAGAAATATACGTCCTAATCGATATGGTCAATTTCCTAACTTAGCGGGTAGTCACTTACACTTTGTTGAAATTCAAAAGTACAGAGGAGATATCGGTGAAGTTAAATGCGGTTTCAATTTAGGGCGACGTTCTATTGAAGTATTTTGTGAAGCATCTAATGAAATACAAGATCTAAATAAACTAAATGAATTACAAATTACAGCTATTTGGGAAATTATTGAAGGAATAAGTGGAGATCTTCCCGATCCAGCAACATTCGTGTTGGTAAACACAACAGGTACTAATCACAGAACAACTAAGGTGCTTAATGCTGTTAGCCTTTTACAAGTGGAAATCTATGATATATAACATTGTTCCGAAAGATTTTATGGGTTATGAATCACAAAATTAATAAATTCTTCAGAAATACTGACATTACTATACTTTGTACTATAAAATATCTGTGGCGACAAATTTACCTCCAATACATATCTTTTTCCTGTGATCTTATCTTCTATTATATCAACGCCAGAAAAATCTATACCTAGTATTTTCGCTGATTTTATAGCTAATTCTTCGAGTTCTTTATCGGGTTTGATAGGGATTGCTTCATTTCCTTGACTCATGTTAGCCACTATTTTATTTGGATCGCGCTTTTTCCATAGTGCAGCAACTACCTTACCTCCTATCACAATAATCCTATAATCTCCATCATTTTCTATCGCCGTTTGAATGATATTTGGATAGAAGATTACACTTTCTTCATTATTCAAATAACTAACAAACTCTTCTTTGGTATCAAATCTTTTAACTCCCCTACCCTGCGTACCATTGACAGGCTTGGTTATGATAGGAAACCTTATGAGATGTAAATTTTTAATTACTTGCTTTTTATTCAAAAAAAACCAGGTTTGAATGTTGGGGATACCATTCTGGGATAGCAAGTACATATTGGTAATTTTAGTAAAATTAGGATCTGGCCTTAAAAGAAATGAGTCATATACTTTTTTCCCTAAATTAAAATGCAAATATTTTGCAAAAGTAATCATCTCAGGAAAAATCCTATACCTTGCTTTTGTTTTACCATCAATAATACCAGTGACCATACGAAAATAAAAAATATTTATATCCTCTAGCACTATCTTAGGATCTAGAGATTTAAATTTAAATTCTCCATTCTCATCTATATAACCTAGTAACTTTCGTTTAGGTAATACGTAGACATCAAGCCTCAGGCGTTTGGCTGCATCATAAATAAGATGTATAGAGCGTGATCTTTCTCCCTTATAACTAGGACCAAATATACAAAATTTCTTATTAGCCATGATATCGTAAAAATTTACTTTTAGAATTATAATTATCACACCATGAAATTAAAAGTAGGACTTTATAAAACCGTATCAGTCAAAGACGAAGAAAAAGCAGAATTAGAAGCTCTTTATAAACATCCAGATGTGGCAGAAGTTATCATTTTAGAACCAGGAAAAATGCATATAGAAATAGAAACTAATGATGTAAGGTTTTACTTTGATGAGAAATTATTAAATAAGGATCTTGTAGATATAGTCATATCCAGATCAGGATTTTCAAGTATACCCACAGCAAAAGAAATTATTAAATATTGCCGACGCCATGGAATAAAAGTGTTTGATAACAATTTGACAAAAGTGAACTATTTAATAAACAAAAGAGCCGATATGATAAAACTTGCATCAGCTGGTCTGCCTGTGCCTAAAACCTTTTTGTTCTTGCGGATGTCACAACTAGAAGAATATTTACATCGTAGGGTACTAAGTTTTCCCTTAATTATGAAACAAACCAATACAGGACAAGGATCTAGAGTTTTTAAAGTAAACAACATTGAAGATATTCAAAATATTTTGCTCCAATACGAGAAGAAAATATCAGCATTTTTATTACAAGAAGTTGTAGATTATCTGTACGATCTAAGGATTATAGTAGCTGGAAATCAATATATAGGTTGTATGCGTAGAATACCAAGAGAAGGCGATTTTAGAGCAAATTTTTCCTTAGGCGGCAGTGTAGAAAAATTTGATCCATCAGAAGAAATCAAACAAGCAGCTATAAAAGCTGGTGAAGCATGTGAACTTTTAGTGTCAGGTGTAGACATACTAGTCACAAAAGATGGAAATTTTTTTGTGATAGAAGCAAACAGAACTCCTGGACTCGAAGGAATATCCAAAGCAGCCGGAAAAGAGATTGCAGAGAAAGTTATTGATTTTATGATTAAGAATGCTATTTAAAATTCACAAATTAAAAATGTGACTTGGATTTAAATTCAATAATTTTTATTTTATCAAATAGAACAAATTCAAACCATTTAGACAATATTAATTCAAATCATAAAAAATACTTTTAAAAATTATAATCTCAATTTGAACAATAACCTATTTCATTTGATATAATAAGTATACGCGCCCGTAGCTCAGCGGATTAGAGCACTTGTCTTCGGAACAAGGGGTCGGGAGTTCGAATCTCTCCGGGCGTGCCAATACACTTAAAATTTTTTAATAATATTTCCTTTATTTAAATAATTGAAAATAATAAAACAAGTTATATCAATATATTTATGATCCAATAACAATTTTATAAAAAGCACAGGTATTTTAATCCAATCTTTAAACAGATCAACTTACCTCAAGCTCCAAATCGCAAGGTGCATTTATTCTCTTGTCAAAAGTAATAAAATATTATATAAATAACTTACTATGAGTAAAACAAAAGAACTTGTTAGTTTATACGAAAAAAGTCTTCGTGATGGAAATAAATCAATTAACACAATCATTGCTTATACAAAAGATATAGAGCAATTCCTAGAATTTTGTGAAAATAATAGAAACAAAAAACTAAGCGAAATCACAAATGAAGATGTACAAGCATATGTAGATCACTATACAAACAAGGGTTATACACTAAAAAGTATATATAGAAAATTAAATGCAGTAAAAAACTTTTTTAAGTTTGCAATTGAGAATAATTTTACAAATTTCATTCCTCAGATGAGAATACAAAGTCCAAAAGCATATGCAGAGATGCCACGTGTTTTGACACCTGAGGAATACAATCGACTCCGAGAACATGCAAAAAGAGATATAAGGATTTATACGATGGTCGAGCTTTTACTTCAAACCGGAATGAGGGTTGGAGAGCTATGTCGTATAGATTTAGATGACATTGTTTATCAAGGAGATAAACCAATCCAAATAAGAATCAAAAAATACGAATCTACCCATGAAAGAATAGTACCATTAAATGATGTAGCAAGTAGTGTGCTAAAAGAATATCTATCAATAAGACCAAAGTATTATAACAGCAACGCTTTATTCCTTACAAAGTCTGGCAATCCCGTGATGAAAAGAAATGTTAGATTTTACCTCGAAAGACTTTTCAAAAAGGCAAACATAAAAAATGCTACAGTAAATGATCTAAGAAATACTTTTATAGCACATCATTTAGCACGTGGAGCTAGCATTTCTTTTATAGCAGCAATTGTTGGACATAAGCGAATTTCTACAACAGAAAGATTTGCAAACCTAATAGGTATAAACAAACCTAGAGCAGAAAAATTAGAATCATTATAATTTGCGTTTAATTATAAAAAATTTTTTACGTATATTATTTATAATCTTTGTCTAGTTTTACTTATCACATATTAATTTTATCCATAAGATCTTTGGCAAAATAAAATAGAATTGCTTATGTAAATACTTTTCCTTTTATATCATCAAAAAACACATTTACGACGTTATTTTATGAATCTATATTAGAATATTTTAATAATAAAAGATTTGGAGAAAATTTTTATTAATTAAATAACAAACCTAAAAAAACAGGATTTACATTATAAACAAAAAATATAAACATGTTGTTTTTAAAAATAGGAAGACTAGTTTTCAATCAGTTTTACAATTTGTTCTGACGTAAATTTGTACCTATCAAGCGACCCAAAAACACTACCTACCACTATAGATATAACTGGTACATAAATTAATATATTCAAAATTATAAAAACGAATATTCCAATAAATTCTACAAATGGACTTGCATTAATACTCCACCAAACATTTGTTTGAGTACTAGAAATAAGCAATATAACAATAGACAAAGCAAATGCTAATCCAAAAATAGTGAGGACGATATTAGACAATACTTTTGCTGCATCAGACATCAAATATTGAATCAATTCATTACGAGTCACATTAGGATTTTTCTTTTTTAAACTTATCGCATCTAAAATAACTCTATCCGCTAAGTAAATTGAATGCAAAAATACCAGTATAGAGCTAAACACATAAATACTAGCCTCCCGCATATCTATAATTGAAGGGAAAAACAAAGAAAAGACATTAGCACCAATCAACTTAAACTGTGACAACATATAAACAAGGATAAATGACAATAATTGACTAAAAAATACACTAGCTGATAGTAAAAGAGAATTCATTATATGTTTATAAGAGACGAAGTAAGAGTATAAGAAGGTTAAAGTAGTTAGCAATAATACATTACCTATCAACAAAATATAAGTACTTATTCGAAACAGAAACACCACAAATATTCCAGAAATAATCAGAATAGATAGGAAATAAATATACTTTGTATTAGATCTAAAACTCATTATCACCAAAAAAAGTATGAAAGCAATTATTATCCATAAATAAATATTATTTTCCCTATAGTACGTAAGAATCTTAATCTGTCCATCATAATTTTCTCCAATTGGGGACGAAGTTTCGACAATAACCAAATCACCGATAGATAATGCCTTTTTAAATTGATTATTTGGAAAGTAAAATTCGGTCCTTTTTATATATGAGGTATTATTTTCTGAAAAAATTTCTAATTCCACTCTTTGAACATTACTATTTAAAACACGTTGATATTCATCTATATTTTCTGCATCATTAACCTTAGCAATATATACATAATTTTGCACTTCGGCATGCGAAATATATGGAATAATAAAAGTGTAAATTATTAAAACGAAAATATAAATAATTCTCTTAATCATCCCTTCATGATTATACACGATTTTATTCACTATCGTGAGGAATTAAATAAATAGTTGTATAAAAATACCGACAGCAACACTACAATGAAAATTAAAAATGAGATAAAATTCAACATCATTAAGAAATTAATAAAAGCTAATATTACTGCTACTATTGATGCTATTTTTAGCATAGCGTCAAATACTTGAGTTTTGTTTTCTCTTTCTTTGCTTTCCATCACCAAGACCAAAGATATATTTTTTGAGTCAGTATTATTTAGTTCATAGCGAGCAGTTTCATATCCATGCTTCTCAAACTCCAAAATATAAAATCCTTGGTACAAATCAAAATCTAATGTACCAAATGGTGAAGTAACATATTGTTTGATTATTTTGTCAAATCCCCTTTGATATACTCTTACCCTTACAAAAGGTATTCCTTCCTTTGAGATCGAATCTATTACTTTTATATTACCTCTTCTACGAAAAATACTAGCTAAGAAAGGTATTAAAAAACCACCACCTAAAAAAGAAGATATTAAAGTCAAAATAAAATAAGCAATCGGTAGTGTAATAGCCAAAGCTAAAGGTGATACAACACCTGAGTCAGAAACAAAAGATAAACTTTGAGGTAATAGACCGAATATTTGTTTATTCATATCGTGATATTGATTCTGAACATTTGCAAATTCGTTATTATCTCCATCGCTTTTTTTTGTATAGTCTATAACAGGACAATTACACTGTGTTATATTTTGTTTTTCTGTACTTAAATTTGTATTAATACTATTTTGATTTCCACTTTTATCAGATACTGTAATTGCGAAATTTAATTGATTATCTAAATTAAAGTTATTAGTTAATATCAACTCTACTAAATAACCATTTTCTTGGGGTATGATGTTAAAAACAGAACTATCTTGTGAATAATAATATGTTGCTTCACCGATTATCACTTTTAATGTATTCAAATCCATTCCGGAAAAATTATCCGAAAGAAAAAATTTTAATTTATTCGTATTTTTCATATCTGAGTAATTAGAGTTAACTAATATGTCTGGTGGAATAGTATCTTCCTGAGAACAGGAAGTAGAATTTGATTTTTTTAGCTGAGTTGATTTTACCTGTGATAGAATATCTATACTTGAATTATATTCGGCAATATTGCTATCTGTAGTTTTATCAGTACCGTCAAAGACGATGTTAAGATTAGAAAAATTTGACTTTAATTTAACCTTTATATTAGCAAAAACTGACTTACCTCGCAGGATTTTATCGTACGAAACACCTACCAATCTTATAATGCCATTAGTACTATCAACAATATTTCCAGTTACTGGATAATATTCGTATGCATTTCCAGGCCCTATCTGTACTCCATTGACATTTTGGACATTGTCAATAATTTCTATTTCATTAGGATTGTAATTAATTATTACATCAGCAGCATTTGATTGATTAGAACCAGTATCAATAATTAATCTAATTGTATACTCACAATTGGAAGGAATTTCATACAAATCTTTTTCAAAATAAAAACGTGCATCCTTAAAAATAGCAAGCGTTCCATTTGTAATAAATGCAAATATAAAGCAGAACAAAAATATGAAAAAAAACAATTTTTTCCTAATCAATTGACTCACCATAAACATTGTAATTCTTTATATTAACGGCCAGAATCGAAAAATCAAGAGAGTTCACATATCCATCTCTGTTTAAGTCACTTCGTAAAGTATCGGTAAATAAAGTATTTTCAAGCCTACTGATATCCAGAGAATTTATTACATCATCTTCAACCAATGATACATCGCCGGCTAAAAGATAAACACCATCAGTAGTCAGATCATAAAAGTTTGTATTGTTTTTAATTTGAATATTATTAAATTCTTTTAATAAATGGGACGTACCTTTTATACCAATGATATAAACACCGGGAGGTAAATTATTATAATTAATATATTCTTCGAATTCGCCATTATTATTTGCTACAATGTTAGATTTTTCGTATACAACCACTTTTGTTATAGGATCTATGAATTGTATTCTATAGATATTTCCCCAATTTCCATTTGATGGTGTTCTTTTTTCTGGATATAATTTAAATTTTAGATTGTAATCAATTTGTCCAGAAACCACCACAGTATTTTCATCACCGACAAAAATTGTATATGCATCATAAAAACTGTTATTTACGAAAATATTGATACTATAAGTACCAACGGCATCAACTGATTTTAGAGAATTATCGATTAAATGTATGACTACATTTGAGTTTGTAGGACAATTTATCCCACTAATTATCAACGTTGGCGAAACAGTATTTTTGGGAGGGGATGCTATAAGCACTGATCCACTACAACCAATAATTTGCACATTGGATGTGCTAAATATTTCATTATTAGAAAATCCATTAAGAATTACTTTGATATTATCAGATGATGAAATCGTTTGATTTAAATATATTGTTAAAATCAAAGATGTAGTTACATTAGACTGAATGTTTTGGTTATAAATATTCGAACCAGATATATCCAGTGCAGAAACATAGAGATTTAATTTATAAATTGCTAAAAACAAACTAACTACAATCACCACTATAAAAATTAAAAATTTTATTCTTATTAAAAATGGCATTATAATAATTTATAGTTTAAGTTATCAATTTACAAGTTTATTTGATTTCGCTTTAAATTTAGCTGACGGAATTATAATAAAATTTTTCTTAAGAGCTCTACGACCTAGTATTACTTTGTATATTAGTGAGCTCTTTTTCCTCGACGTAACTGTAAAATCAGTTGTTTTAATAACATCATTCAGTTGAAACTTTAGTTTTATAATAGGCCTTATCTCAAAACCATTACTCTGTTTAATCAAAGCAATATCATGTATTTCGAGATGTTCCTCAAAAAATTTAGAACACATAATTTTGATTTTTTTTGCAGTTTTCAAATCAGTCAAATGATGTTCTTTTACATAGTGTTTAAATTCATTTATTGAATCTTCATAACCAAGTTTATATGCCAATTCTTCGTCAATAGAAGAATAGTAAGCTCCTGTATCATTTTTGGATTTTATCTTGATTTTTTCATCATTACGATCATACAAATATACATACTCCACATATCCTATAATTTTTTTACCTGAGAATTGTTCTATCTCTTCTTCTATTTCTCCACCAAAAAGATTTTTACCAACTTTTATACCATGACTAATATTTTTTATTTTTAATCCAACAATACGTTCTAGTCTATCTTTCATTCCATCTTGGTTGGCTACCTGAACGGCAAGTCCGGGTCGTGCGTTGATTTCCAAAATCATAGGGCCTTTAACTCGATCTAATACAATATCAACTCCAACAAAACCTAATTTAGAAACTATCTGAGCTTTTACTGCCAACTCTAAAATTTTATTCCAGTAAGGAATAACAATTCCCCTCAATGGCAAAGAACTATCCGGATGATATTCAACAACTCTGTCTTTATGTACAGCTGTTGTAGTAACTCCACCTGTGAGATCTATACCAACCCCTACTCCACCAGCATGCAAATTTGCTTTTCCATCAGATTCAAAAGTAGGTAATCGCAACTGCGCCATGATAGGTACTTGATTAAAAACAATAACGCGTATATCAGGCATACCCCTAGACGCATATTTTTTTAAATCAGGATGTAGCATCACCCTCTCTTCAAAAAACGCAATATCTGGTTCATTTTTTAAAGAGAAATTACCATCCAGAATATTTCTTATGTGCTTTTTCAAATCATCTACAGAATATCTGGTTTTATCTGCTTTTAACCAATTTCCATTTTTGTCTTTTGAAAAAAATATTAATATTCCTTCACCACCAAACCCTTTTTGTGGCTTTACCACAATACTATCTGGTAATTTATTAAAATTGAATTTTTCAAGCTGTTCATAATTTTTTATGATAGAAATCAATTTGGGAGTAGGAATATTATTTTGTAATAATAGTCTTTTTGTTAGTAATTTATTATCAGCATATTTTCTGTATTTGATAGGATTATATGGTCTAATATATTTTCGATTTCTCTCATTAATACCAAGAATTGTTTTGAGCCTTGATAAAAAAAACATATTTAATCATCTTTTTTAATAATCTCTTTAAATCTATATATCTCTGTTAATCTAAGACCAGTGAACCTTCCTAAATAAATAACTGCTAATAACACGAATACAAAAAATAACCAAATATTTAAAATATTATGCAAATACTGAACAAATAAAATAAGAATTATTGATATGATTAAAGAGGCAAAAAGTGTATTCTTGTATATTTCCTTAAAAGTTTTTAATCCTTTCTGCATAAGTAATGATAATAAAGGTTCTAAACTAAATGAAAGCAGTAAAATAGTCAATACTAATGCTAATTTGGATTTATTTGCGTAAACGCCCGTTAAATCAAATATCATAGAGATACTATATACTACTAGCAAAAAAGAAATTATTGCCATAGAAACTTTTGCATAATAATGAATATTTAATCCAGATACTTCTTTTTTATAAAAAATGAGAGTGATGTAATGTACTATAAATATCAAAAGAATATGTAGTAAGCTTAATAAAATTACCCAATAATCGTAATCTGTATTTATAAAAAAGACATAATAAGCATTAACAAAAAAAATTAATGTATAAACCAATACTATATAAATATTCAATGTTTTGATTCCGATTATATTGCGAAATATAGTTGAAATAAGAGATGTTGAAAGTATTAATAGTATTATAAATTGTAAATTTTCTAAAAAATATAATGTCATGTTAGAGGATTCTAACAAATAATTGCTTAAAGACTCAATACCGCTTTTCCATCAACTGCCCAAATACCACCAGTATTCACAATTAATGGATTAACCTCTATTTCCCGTATTTGAGGATATAATTCTAATAGCTGTGAAAATCTGAAAAGGAAATCATAAAGAATTTCTAAATCATAAACTTCTCGATTACGATAACCATTTAATAATCTGAATGTTTTTGATGTTTGAACTAGATTTTTAATTTTGTGATAGTCTAAAGGCAACAATGCTAAATTTATATCAGAGATTAATTCTGCATAAGTACCCCCCATACCGAAAAGCATAACATCACCAAAAGATTGATCTCGCTTTAATCCCACTATTAGCTCTACTCCTGCTTTACATTGTTTCTGAATTTGTATGGAGGCTTCTGCTAAACTAAGATCTTTTAAAGTCTTGCTCATTTTATCAAATATTTTTCTCAACTTTCTTTTTGTATTTATCCCTGTTATAACACCTCCAACATCAAATTTATGTACAAGATTTCTTGAAATAATCTTCATTACAACAGGAAATCCATGTGAATCTACAAAATTCAAACAATCTTCAAAAGTAGTAACAACCCTACTTGCCGGCACATTTATATTATGAAGCATAAATATCTCATTAACTTCATAGTTAGAAAGATTCATATTATTGTGATTATTTTGTGATATTTGTGCATGTAGCTTAAGATTATCGAAAAGATGTAAAACATCGTTGTTTGGTGTCATTTCTTCTGCAAATAAAATAGGTGACTTTACTTCGTGAAAAGAATCAATAACATATTGTCTCCATCTATACATCATACCAAGCACTTTTGCTGCTCTTTCTGGATATCTGAAGTTTGGTATCTTATGAATATTTAAAATTTCTTCTCCATGGATAATTTGACTACTACCTATAAAAGAACAGATCACAGTCTTTTTGTGAATAGCAGCTATCCTTGCTATCATTTCTGCTGTTTTAGAAATTTCGGTCATTATTTGAGGAGTAAGAATAAGTATTGCGGCATGAACATTGTTTTGTGATAAAACAATATCTAAAGCTTCTATATACCTAAGTGCTGGCGCATCACCAAGTACATCAATAGGATTATTGACACTAGCTGATGGGGGTAATATGCTTTGAAGTCTTTGCTTCTTTTTTTCGTCAATATCAACTAGTTTTAGTCCATGTTGCTCAATAGCATCAGACAGTACCACTGCTGGTCCTCCAGCATTAGTAAGCACCACTACATTTGGTCCTAAAGGAGCATCTTCCCAGGCAAATGCCTTTGCTAAATCAAAAAGATCCTCTATCCCATCACACCTTAAAATTCCAGCCTCTCTAATGGCTGTATCCAAAACACGATCATCATTGGCCATAGAACCAGTATGAGACGAAATAGCTTTTTGAGCTGTTGTACTCCTCCCTGGCTTCAATAAAAAAATAGGATGCTTTAATGAAATCTTTGATGCGATATCAACAAAATCCACACCATCATTTATTGACTCAAGATAAAGTCCAATAGGACGAAAAGAAGCCAATTCTATATCTGTGAGGGCTTCATTTCGATCTGTTGAATCAAAATAACGTAATATGTCTACTTCATTTAATACTGTTTTATTTCCTAATGTAACAAAATGAGAAAAATCAATTTTGTTATAAGATGCCCAATCAAAAAAACTAGAAGCTATAGCACCAGATTGTGTAATAAATCTTAAGTTTCCTGTTTTATTATTAGCCCAAGCAAATGTTGCATTGAGTTTTATATCATTATTGACAAATCCTAAACAGTTGGGGCCTATGATATTTAACTGATGTTTATTTGCAAAATCTAAAAGCAAGCTCTCTCTTTCATCTCCCTCACTTCCCATTTCTCCGAATCCCGCACTGTAAATGCAAAAATTGTTTATTCCTGCAAAAGTACATTGTTGTAAGATATCTAATACAAAATCAGCTCGTACAGAAATCAAAACTAAGTCGATTACATCTCTTATATCTCTGATATTTTTATAAACAGGAAGACTATATATATTTTCCAAATTTTTGTGAATAGGATAAATTTTTCCTTTATAGCCGGATTCAATAATATTACGTAAAATACTATTTCCTAGAGCTTTTTCATCTCGAGAAATACCGTATATTGCTATACTTCTTGGATAAAAAAAATTTTTCAGATCTCTCATCATGATAATCTAAGATATGAAAAATTTTTAATAAAATCAACGAATCTAATGTTACGTTAGTATTCTATCAGCAAATAAACTAATTCTTTTTGAAAAGTATCTTTTAAACAAAAACAAATATATTGTTCCTACAAAATTTACTGCCTTCAACTCTATTTCTAAACTAGTCTTTTTTGGTGTAACCTTATAAAAATCAATATTAATTTGTAGACCTATTCCTCTATTAATAAACAAATATTTTTCTACCTTATAAAAATTTAGTTTGATGAATTTAAACAAAACAAAAGTTATCTTATCGGAACTGTAGTACAATCCATAATCCTCAAGTTCAAATACTTTATCAATATTATCAATAGATTTATTTATCTGTTTCTTTACTTGTACCATAACTGTATCTTTCATTATAAGTCCTGATTATTTGCATTGCCGAATAACTATCAATTACTGCATCAATGTTTTTCTTTGTAAACCCAAGCATATTTAATTCTTTTAGACCATCATACGATGTTAGATCCTCATTTATTATTTTTATCTCGATTAAAACTTTTTTCTTATTCAAAAACTTTTCTATCTGATTTGCAAATTTAAGAATTTTTTTCTTATATACTTTATCAGCTGTTGAGGGCATGCCAATCAATATAATCTGTGGGTAATATCTACTTACCAAGTCAAAAACTTTATTCAAAAATATAAATAATTTCTTTTCTTTTTGTTTTTTTAATAATTTTATTTGTTTATGCGTAGATTCATCGGATTTTTTTTTCAAATTTTCTATCTCAACATCAATGATGTCAAAATTATTTTTTATAACATTCAGTGGTTTAATGTATTTACCATCTTCACTAGTAACAGCTACGCCAATCCTTTTTGTACCATAATCAAATGCCAAGATAACAGGAGATTTAGAATTCTGGTTCATATTTTCACTAATTTTGTGTTATTCTTATCTTTTAATACATCTACAACTGATTGGTTTGTCAAAATGCTAAATTTACGCATTTGAATATTAGATAATATTTTTATTTGTTCATTTACCGAACTTGCGCTTGCTTCTAATATTTCGTTTTTTATTCTGTTAATATCATTACAATATAACTCTTTTAGTTCATTCATGAATCCTATATATGGTCTGTAACGTAGACTAATATATGGATCTACCTCAATAATAGATGATAAAAGATAATTATCTATTGTTTTTCGTTTAAACCTAAATTCTTGTAAAAAATTTGGTAAATCTTCGAATATTTGAAGTGTTTTAAGAGGATCGGGATCTCTATAACTGGCAGATATTACATACACATTATCAGGTGGGAAGAAAATTACATAGCAATAACCACCATATGCATTGTTTTCTAATCTGATTTTTTGTGCTGCATAGTCTGTGTTTAAAAAATTAGATATCAAAAAAAGTTCACCTTTATTCTGTGATTTTATTCCATACAAAACACTTGTATATGATACTGAAGTGTTTGTTACATAAACAACATTCTCTATTCCACAATCTGGTTTATCTATTGAATAAAAGTTATTTGCATTTCTCAATCTTGAAGTGAAGCTCTCAACTTTTTTCTTTATAATTTCATAATTTGATTTCGCACCAATACCAATCAATTTAATACGATCTTTACTAAAAAGTTTTCTATAAGCTGACTTTAGTGTATCAAAGAAGGTCTTGATTTTTTCCTCAGATTTATACAACTCACGTAAATACATAAGCATAGGTATTCCCTGTAAATTATTGCGGAGATCTAAAGAATATGAGATTAAAGCAGTGGATTCGAAAATCATATATTTGGTACCATAATAAACAATATCTTGCTCAAACGAATCTAAGCTTGAGTTGATAGCCGATTTAAACTTTTCATAATCGAAATTGCTGTTTAATAAGATCTCTGTCAGTATATCCAAAGCAACATCTAGATTTTTCTCTAAACAAGTAAAATATAAGATCTGGCCAACAATATCATCACCTGTTTTATAACTATTGCTTAAAACTTCGTATATATTAAAGTAGCCAAGATATTGGTATAATAGCTCACTGACTTTATCCGCAGAATATTTTTGTGTTGGACTTTTTATCAGTGTATCATACAAAAATGATAATGTTCTTAATTCATCTATAGTTAAATCACGTGTATCAAAAAATATTCTTATTTCTATAATATCAACAACAGGAAGACCGGTAAAAATATATTTATAACTATTAACTTTCTCCCGAAGATCAATGATATCATTTACATTTGACCTTAAATATTTTCTTGATATCAAAGGATACTCTATTCCATTTAATGATTTATCTTCTAGTTTTTTAAAATTCTGAATTGATTTAGAATAATTAGCCAATTTTTGATTTATTTTTATATTCAATTGTTGTGCAAATTCTTTATTTGGTAAATAAACAAATTTAGAATGAAAATTATTCATTGAGAAAAATTTTTTCTTACATACCTCAAAAAGATCATTTTTATTTTCTATAGCTATACAAACTTTTTCAAAAATAGTCAGATTTAGATCCAGATCAATGCATTGGTCTAATTCAAGATTTCTCAAAAAATAATTATTTAAAATAACATCAGCATAAGATGAAGCATTATTTTGTATTTTTAATTGAAATTCCTGATTTTCCAAAAACGGTTTGATCTCGTTGTATTGTATACTTTGTAAATACTTTATTATAGAAAAAAATTTCTGATCTATATGAGGAAATGACTCTTCTGTTACTCTACTTAAAATCCATGAGTATGTCTTAATGTTTCGATAAGTTATAAAATTTTGATCGACATTAGCTGCTAATCGTGTATCTAATATTTGTGTGACTAGTGGACTTGCAGGATAGTTCGATAGATAGGAAAACAGCATATTTTGCAAAGTTTTTTCCTCTATAGTAAGGTCATAATTAACATAGTTATAAACAATCTTTGCCTCACCCTCTTCCGATTGACTAGGCGTTTCGAAGGTAAGAGTTTTTTCTTTTGACAAATTGTTGATTTTTATATTTTCAGAAACTAGATCATCATATTTGCAATATTGAAACCTGGCAAAATACTCATCTAACTCTTTCAAGACTTTTTTGATGTCTAAATCTCCACTGATAATCGTTAATGAATTTGATGGATGATAATATTTTTTATAGAAACGAATGACTTCATTATAGTCGAGATCCAAAATGTCTAACGGATATCCACCTGAATGAAAACCTAAAGGTGTACCTTTTAGTAAATATGTCTTAGTATGATTATACACATAAACATCAGGATTTAAATAAGCACCATTCATCTCATTAAAAACTATGCCTCCAATTTCTGAATTTTCGTTAATATTTAGATTTACACCTTCACGTAAAAAAACATCATATGTAAGTGTTGGCTCAAATACCGAAGATAAATAAAAATCAAGTAAATTTTCATAATCCTTTGTGTTCGCTGTGGCAAAATGATAAACTGTGTGATTAGAAGAGGTATAAGCATTTAAAGATGTCGCTAAAGTTTTGTTTGAAACCTTTTCAAATATTTTATCATCTGGATATTTTTTACTCCCTGCAAGCACCATATGTTCTAAGACATGTGCAACACCGTTATTTGAATATGGTGGAGTCTGGAATCCTATGTGAAAAGTACATTCCTTTTCGTCATTTTTTAAACAAATGAGATAAGCTCCTGTTTTTTTATGTTGATACAACAAAACATCAGAATTGACTAATTGACTTTTTAATTGCTTGATTAAGATGAAATTTTTCATAGACCAAGTATACTATTTTACCTGTAATGACAAAAATTTTAGACAAAAAAGCCAAAACAATAACTTTAAATAAATTTAAATACAGTGATAATACATTTATTCTAGAAGCACTGTGTAATGATGGCGCTCTAAGGAAGTTTTTAGTCAGAAATAAAAATGAATCAAATTATTTTTCACTGGGTAATATTTTAGAAATCGTTTATAGAGAAGGGAAAAATTTTTCTTATATTAAGGAAGCACAAGTTATTAAATCTATTGTCACTACACAAAATTATGACGAAAAATACTTACTATTTGTTTTTGATATATTAAAAATAACTTATACTACAAGCAACCAATACAAAGACAAAGATCTCTTCAATTTAGTATATGATTTATTCATAAATCCTCCAGAAGAAGAAACACTTATTACACTCTATATCAAATTTATGCGTAGATTATTGAAAATATTAAATGAAGATATATCAATACGATGTCATATATCAGGCGAAAAAGTCAAAATTAATTCGAATATTTTTTTTAATCCTAAAAAAAATATCATTATCAAAAACGAACAATATATTTCTCCCGATTTTGAATCAAAAATTGTAGATCAAGAATTTATTAAAAATTATTACAAAAATATACTATGTCAAATTACTGGAATATCTAAAGATAAACTTAAATTTTGATTTTTATTATTTGCTAAAATAATGAACATCTGTATAATCTAAAAGCGATGAAACATGTTTTAAAGATATTTTTAATAATATTCGCATTTGTATCTGTTATATATTTATTACCACAGTTTGCCTTCAGATTTGACAATAAAATAATTTCTTACAAAGGATTACCTTCTTTATCAGATTTTAATTTTTTTAATTTTGCATATGATGAATTTACATTTAGCAAACAATACGTCTATGTATTTGAAAGTGTCAATAGTTTTGATGCACCAGCTATATGGAACGAAGCCGCATCAGACGATATGCATATAATTTCACAACGAATGTATGAATTACTCGGTAACTTTTATTTTCTAAATACAGTCAAAACAAAAGACAACAAAATTCAACTTCATATTAAATCCCCAATAGCTATTGAACAAGATATTATCATAACAAAAGATACAAACAACTTTGATATATTAGTAAAAGAAATAACTCAGAGTAATTCCGAAACAAACGGTGACGCAGAAACACCCACAGAAACAACAATTGTAAAATCATTAAATTTATCTAGATCAGATTTTGGTCCAGCAAAAGTAGCTTTTGATCAAAATTCGCAGGGATACATCGTATATTTAGAACCTTCACTTTTTATAAGTAAAGAAAAATTAGAAATACTAAAAAATCAACAATATCAGGTCTTAACAGTGAAACATGGTACACGTGAATATTCTAATGCTCGAATTACTAGTTCAAATCAGTTTGCGGTTGATTTTGTTCCTGAAAGATTAGTAATCACGACAACTAATAATCCCTTAGAAGCTGAAAGCATAAAAACACTGTTTAATACTCCAAGTCTAAGTAGCGAATATAAAAGAATTAGCGGAAAAATTTATGATCAAACTACACAGACAGAAATAGTGAAAAACATATCTCCAATTTTCACCATCTTTCTAATCTCAATAATTTATAGATTAATTAAAGATAGAAATAGGTCGTTAAGTAAAATAGTAGAATCACTAGCAATCATAGTATTGACTCTAGCAATAACAAAACTATTTGTATTACCCATCACAATGATGGACGCTATTGTTATAGCATTTGTAGGTATGTCTCATCTTTTTGAGATAGATAAAAGATATCTGATTTATACTGGTATCACACTAATTACATCAATATTTGTTATTGTATACACCCAAACTGGCATTATATCTGGCATAACTAATGTAATAATTAGTTATCTAATATATTTGGCAATAAATTTATATAATCAAATACAAAATTATTCTTTACGGTTATGAAAAAAATAAATTTAAATATCAAACTTGACAGACCAAGTGTATATTTTTTTAGTTATTTAAGTATTTTCACTTTGTTAATAATTGGAACAATGTATTTTGAATCAAATTATTTTTTTTTAATAAACGAAATTAAATATTCTTGGTACATTCCAATTTTTTTATTAGTAATTATTAATGTTTTTTTATACACAAGTGTAACAAGAAAATTAACCAAAAACACTTCTATAAATTCACATATTGCACTTTCTGCATCTCTGATTATTAGTTATATTTTATTTTTCATTACTATTAAAATATTAAGTCTATATTATAATGGTACAGTTTACGGTAATTATTTGTACTTTTATGTTTTCTTTGTACTAATGTTTTTATTTTTCATATTCTCGACAGAAAGTATAGGAAGGATAAGCAATAAACAAGATATTCCGAATTCTTTATTTTTATTTTTTCAAAAAAATGCGCATATATTTTGGATTGTTATGTTGATAGTAGGTGCTATTTCATTTGTGTATAAAACCTGGTTATTTATACCATTTACTATTGGAATAATAATCTTAATCCTTGTACCTATGCGTATATTTTTATCTTTTATTGAAAAATAATGAAAACAATATTAGTAAAAGGTGGAAGCACATTAAATGGTACAGTAACACCAGTTCCTAATAAAAATTCTGTAATAAAAATAATACCAGCTATTATATTAGCTGATGAACCTGTTATTTTACACAATGTACCTAATACTTCATCTGTAAATATATTTATTGAAGTATTTAAACAGCTCGGTGGTAAGGTAGAAAAAATCGGAGATAATTCTTATAGATTTGATTCATCAAGCATTAATAGTTACAAAATTGATGATAAATTAGCAGATAAAGAAAGGGCTACTTTTGTATTTTTAGGACCTTTACTCTCAAGATTTGGCAAAGCTGAGATAAACAATCCCGGAGGATGCAAATTGGGAAATAGACCTCTGGATACATTATTCCAAGGTCTGCAAAGCATGAATGTAACGGTTTCTAAAGAAAATTATTATCGATTAGAAACAACTAAGTTAAAACCTTTGCTAGAACCAATCTGGCTTCTCGAAGCGTCTGTTACAGGAACTGAAAATCTAATTCTTGCTGCCGTAAAAGCCAAAGGAACAACTATTATATATAACGCTGCATGTGAACCACACACACAAGAGTTATGTCGATTTCTAAATAGCATTGGTGCTAAGATAGAAGGCATTAGCACGAATAAACTAATAATTACTGGTGTAGATAGATTAAAAGGCGGTGAATGGACTATAGAACCTGATCATATTGATGTAGGAGGATGGATAGTTGCAGCCGCAATAACTAGAGGAGAACTAAGAATCAAAAATACAAAACCACAAAACCTAACACAGATATTGAATTATTTCTCTAAATTAAATCTTAATTATCAGATAGATGCAGATGATATATTAGTTCCATCAAGCCAAAATTTGATCTGTAGAAAAAATATTCGCGGTGATATAGACAAGATTCAGGATCAACCTTGGCCCGGATTTCCTGTAGATCTAATCCCTCAAGCAATAGCGTTAGCAATACAAGCAGAAAGTAGTATAAAAATATACTCAAACATGTACGAAAGCCAATTATATTTTGTTGAAGAGTTACAAAAACTTGGTGCCTCAATTATAATTGCTCACCCACATATGGTGATTACTTTTGGACCTAGTAAATTAAAAGGTACAAAAGTGCAATCGCCAAACATAATACAGTGCGCTCATTCCATTTTAATATCAGCTCTTACTGCGAACGGCGATACAATAATTGAAAATATTGATCCGTTATATCGTAGATATCCTGATTTAATACAAAAATTAGTTTCTTTAGGAGCTCAAATTTATGAAATCAAATAAAAAATCTGTTTTTTAAAACATAAACATGCTAGAATCGAAATGATTTATGAGATGTGTAAATAAAGTAATATTAATAGGTAATCTTGTTAGAAATCCAGAAGTAACGATTGTGAATTCATCAACTGAGGTAGCAAAGTTTTCAATAGCTATAAATGAATCCTACAAAAAACAAGACGGAACTATCCAAGAGATAGTAACTTATCTAGATATAGAAGCTTGGGGTGGTCTTGCTAAAATTGCAGGTCAATATCTAAGTAAAGGTTCAAAAGTATATGTCGAAGGCACTATAAGGACAGATTCATGGACAGATGCCGACACAGGAAAAACAAGAATCAAATACAAAATCCGTGCCGAAAATATAGTTATTTTAGATAAAAAAGACTCCTCTTCACAATCAAATGAAGCTTTAAACGAAGCGAATATAGATGACATTGAAGAGGACGATGATTTGCCATTTTAAAACTAAGTCGAAAAACTATGGAAACTAATATAAGCAAATTAAAAAACCGTCTGGGGCAAGAAGTAAAAATAAAAGGATGGATAGCTAATAAAAGATCATCAGGGTCAATCATATTTCTAATATTGAGAGATGGTACTGGTTTTGTTCAAGCTGTATTAGAAAAAAATAAATTAGGTGCTGATAAATTTTCTGAAATAGATAAACTAGGTATAGAATCTTCAGTAGAAGTCATAGGTGTTGTAAAAGAAGATGCACGTTCTCCAATGGGTGTGGAGTTAAATTTGAATAGTTTAGATGTCATTGGTGTATCAAATAATTATCCAATAGCACCTAAAAAACATGGTGTTAAATTTTTATTAGATAGAAGACATTTATGGTTAAGATCTAAAAGTCAATTTGCCACTTTGAAAATAAGATCGGAAATAATCTGGGCTTTACATGAATTTTTTCATAACGAGGGTTTTATCAAATTTGACGGTCCGATGTTTACAGCAAATGAAGTTGAAGGAGGTTCTACATTATTTGAAGTTGAATATTTTGGCAGAAGTGCATACCTTACTCAAAGTGCACAATTGCACGGCGAAGCAGGAGCTATGGCTTTTGGGAAAATATACACATTTGGTCCTACATTTCGTGCTGAAAAATCAAAAACACGAAGACATCTTACTGAGTTTTGGATGTTAGAACCCGAAGTTTCTTTTTATGATTGGAAAGATAATATTGCACTTCAAGAAAGAATGATTAAATATGTTGTTAAATATTGTTTAGAAAATTGTACATATGAACTTGAAATACTCGGACGAGATCTTAAAAAACTAGAGAATGCTCTAAAACCTTTTATATGGATGCATCATCGTGACGCAGTAAAAGAGTTAAATAAACATGGTTATTCATTAGATGAACGTGCTGATATAGGCGCTGATGAGGAGGCAGTGTTAACAAGCATGTATGATGAATTTATAGTATTGCATCATATGCCTGCAGAGATCAAAGCATTTTATATGCAGCCTGATCTTGAAGAAGGTGATAATAGAGTACTATGCAATGATCTTTTAGCGCCCGAAGGATGTGGAGAAATAATAGGTGGAAGTCAAAGAATTCATGATTTAGATTTGTTAGAAAAACGAATTAGAGAATATGGTTTAGATCCAAAAGTATTTGATTGGTATTTTGATTTGAGAAGATATGGAACTGTACCTCATAGTGGATTTGGCCTAGGTCTAGAAAGACTTGTGAAATACATTGCAGGTGTCAAGCATGTAAGAACCACAATTCCTTTTCCAAGAATGATTAATCGATTACACCCATAAATTTTAAAATTTAATCAATTAAGAATATTTTAATAATTTTTGAATTTTGTGATTTATATTATATACTTTACCAATGAAAATATACTTATCTTATAGTTATAAGTCTCATTCAGAAACTATAAATCGGATTAGAGACATATTAAAAATTCGTCGTTTTAGCATTGTAGAAAGAAAGCCTATACAATTAGAAAATAATAAGCAAGAAATTAAAAAAATAATACAGTCTAATGAAGATAATATTTTAAAATCTGATTTGGTAGTAATCGAATATACCAAAAAGAGTACGTATATTTTGTATGAAGCATCTATATCTATAGCAAATAAAAAGCCTGTTATAGTGATTTATAATACTGATTTTATTTCAAAATCGCATAGTCAAATAAAAACTTTACAAAATCATCCTTCAAAATATCTATTAGTTAAAAAATATACAACAAGCACCTTAGAAATAAGATTATCAGAAGCTCTAGAAGAAGCACGTAGTCTTATGCAAACAAAATTTTTGTTGATATTACCGCCACATATAGATCAGTATCTGGAATGGAATGTTAAAAGAAATGGTTTAAGTAAAGCTGACGTGACTCGACAAGCTCTTGAAACAATCATGTCAAAAGATATAGAATATCAAAAATATTTAGAAGAATTAAACTCTTCAGAATAAATAAGCATTTATGATAGATATAAACTATATACGAAATAATCCTGAAAGAGTAAAAGAGATTATTAAATTAAGAAAAGTAAACTCTCAAAAAGCAGATGTAGACCGCTTATTATCGTTAGATAAACAAAGAAATGAACTACTATCAGAAATTAGTACCGTAAATCAAGAAAGAAATAAAATTGCAAATATACTATCCACAAAAAAGGATGAAACTCTTATAGAACGTGGAAAGGCCTTAAAAAAGAAAGAACAGGAACTATCTAAAGCTCTTGAAACTATAGAAAAAGAATGGTTTGAAATACTATCATGGATTCCAAATATTCCTCTGGAGGGGGTAAAGATTGGTAAAGACGATACTGAAAATACAGAGATATATGCTTGGACCCCAACCTTGGGTGAATTAGGAAAAGATCAAATAGGTGGTTATATGGATTCGGTCAAATACATGCCCAAAACACCACCACATTCGGAGATTCAATTTGAAGGTAGACATCACCTAGATATTTTAGAAGAATTAGGATTGTGTGATTTTAAACAGGGAGCAAAAGTATCCGGTGCTCGATTTACTTATCTTATAGGTGATATAGTAAAGCTACAATTTGCATTACAAAACTTAATGCTTGAGGAGTTATATAAGAGGGGATTCACACCAATCAATCCTCCATTATTAGTAAAAGAACGTGTCCTTTTTGGTACAAGTCATTTTCCCGAAGGTCGAGATCAAGCCTATGAAATCAAATCTGATTATTTAGAAGAAAAAGATTCTCTATTTCTAGTTGGTAGTTCTGAACCCCCAAACTTTGCTTATGCAATGGATAAAATACTTAATGAAGATGAACTACCTCTAAAATTAGTAGCTAGTACTGTTTGTTTTCGAACTGAGGTTGGTAGTTGGGGAAGAGATACTAGAGGATTAAAAAGAATGCATCAATTTGACAAATTAGAATTAGATGTAATCTGTACTCCAGAACAGAGCGAAAAAATATATGAAGAACTATTAGATATTAATAAATGGTTGCTACAAAATTTAGAACTACCTTTCCATATTATAGAAAAATGTACGGGTGACATGGGATACAGTGCATCAGCAAAACAGGCAGATGTCGAAGTTTGGTTGCCAGGTCAACAGACATTTATGGAAGTTGGTACAAATACGAATACCACAGACTATCAAGCTAGAAGATTAAATATAAAATACAGAAAAAAAATAAATGGAGAAAAAGAATATTGTCACACTGTAAACGACACCGGTATAGCATTTGGACGAATGATAATTGCTATTGTGGAAAATTATCAGCAAAAAGATGGTAGCATTAGAATACCAAAAGCTCTAGTGAAATACATGGGAAAAGAGTATATTTCCAGAAACTAAACATAATCTCTTTCTATTATTTCCTGAAAATATTTTGATAAAACTCGACTGATGAGATTAATCTACCTGAATTTGAAGAACAAATAAAATTTAGTTAATATATTGTTTGCTTTTTCTATCTAAACCTTAAAAGTATTGCTTATTTTAAGTTCTGTAAAATAAAATTGAATTAATCTAACAAATCTTCATAGTATAAACAAATTTACTTATCTAAAAATAAATTTTAGAAATTTACCAATACTCTTAGTTAAACTTAGATTCTACTTTATACGAAACATAATCCAATATTAAATTTTAAATAGTAAAAAATATACGATACGTATAGGTTGAAAAAATAAAGATAAAACTAAATTCGAAATTAGGTAAATTTATAAATTTAATAAGACTTAGAACTAATTTTCCACATTTTTAACTAGAAATCGTTTTACACCAGCTGGTGTATTGATCTCTACTTCATCACCTTTTTTCTTACCAATTATTTGTGATACCATGGGACTATCTACTCCAAATTTTCTTTGTGTAAAATCTGTCTCTCCTGTTCCAACAACAGTAAATTGTATTACTTCTCCATTTGATAAATCCTCCAAAGTTACTACAGAACCAATATCTATATCATTTTTAGAATTAGAAAGAGAATTAACAATAACTGCATTAGCAAGTATCTCTTCCAATTCAGCAATTCTTGATTCATTAACATCTCTAGCTTCTACCGCAACAGCATAAGCAGCATTCTCTGAAAGATCACCATATGAGACGGCTTCATTAAGCTTTTTTGTAATTTCTTCACGGACGACCGTCTTTAAATACTCTAATTCGGCTTTTAATTTATCATAACCTTCTTGTGTAAAAGTATATCTATTATTAGTCGCGTTATCCATAAAGATTTATTTATGTTATTTTGCAGTTACTTGGGAAACTAGTTGAGAAAAAACATTAGGCTCATTTATAGCCAGTTCAGAAAGACTTTTCCTATTAAGTTCAATGTTATGTTTTTTTAGTGAGTTAATAAAAGACGAATAAGAAATACCATGAATTCTCAAAGCTGCGTTGAGACGCATAATCCACAAACTACGCATATCAGACTTTCTTTTCTTCCTTCCTGCAAAAGAATATTGGCCAGCATGTAGATAACTTTCTCTAGCTACCTTATAAAGTTTTGACCGAGCACGGACATATCCTTTTACAGCTTTTAATATTTTTTTGTGTCGTCTTCGTGTGTTTGTACCAGCTTTAACTCTCATAACTACTAATTATTTTATTTAGTTGAAATTTGCATTAATTCTTTTAATCTCTTTTCTGAATCATTAGACAATATTCTTCGCTTAGTTTTTCTATATTTTATTCTTGCATCTTTTTTAGCCTTTAGATGACCCCATCCTGATGGCTTATATTTTAATTTACCATTTGAAGTTACTTTAAATCGCTTTGCACTAGCTTTGTGTACTCTTATCTTTCCCATAAATCATTTTCTTAGTAATGGCCTTATTATAGCACAAATATTTTTACCTTCCACTTTTATCTCATTTTCTAATTGGTGATTAACTGTAATCTGATTTATTATATCATTTACTTTCTGCTTTGCAATTTCGATATTACCTGGAACATACTGTTGCTTTCCTCGTAACTGCAAAACTATTTTCACTCTATTTTTTTCCTGTAAAAATTTATTTATATTCTTAATTTTCATATCAATTTCTGCCTTACCTGTACCTAATTTGAATCTAACCTCTTTCACTTTTGTACCAGCCGATTTCTGAACATTTTTCTGTTTTTTATTATATTCGTACTTAAACTTATTCCAGTCGATTATCTTACATACAGGTGGATTTGAATTTGGTGCCACTTCTACCAAATCTAAACCTACCTCCTCTGCCTTACTTAAAGCATCAGAAAGAGAAAACTCACCGACGAAATTTCCTTCTTCATCTATCAACCTGACGTAACTCGATTTAATTTCTCTATTTTTTCTAAATTTTTTATCTAAATCGTCTTTGTAATCTTTATATTTTTTCACAACCAATATATTTTATCACATTAGTATAGATAACAATTTGATTAATATATCAAATTTACTAACAACTATTGGTTTAGGATAGTTTTTTACTATCCCTCCAAATTGTTCTTTAAATTTACTATAGCCATATTTCCTAGGATCTTTCAGATCATATCCCCAGTGATCACAATATTGATAACCATTATCTTTTAAATATAAAAAAATTTGATACATTAAAAAATAAGATATTTCATACTTATCAAGACTCATATCTCTTGCCACATATAGTAAATAATTTGTTTTTGTTCTGTCGTGTAGAATGGCATAATTAGCCATAATCAAATTATTTTCACTATCATACAAAACATACCAAAAACTTTCATCTATGATTTCTTGCAATCTTTGAAAATATTCTATTTCTCTCCTATCATAATTTTTCAAACTTGTCATATTAAAATAGAGTCTATAAAAAGCATCGAGATCTTTATCATTTAGCTTTTTTTTGACTTCAAATCTCCATCCAAATTTTTCTGCATTTTCAATTGATCTTCTAATATTTTTTCGTGTTACTTTGTTTTTTATACAATTGATACCAAAATCTTTATCAATCGGTGTAATAAACGTACTAGATGGCTGTATGTCTTTTTTAGAAAAGTTAATAAATTTTGAAAGTTCTTCTGGTAATGCATCAAATTCAATATAGCTAATAAAAAATTTGTGCTTAACAGCACTTAAAAATTGCTTAAATTCTTCCTCCATAGAAAATGAAATAGAAACTCTTGGTATATAAGCCAATGCAAATCCAAATCTATATCTTATTAAACAAAAAAAGTAAAATTTATTTTTATGATCAGTGTACTCAAAAAATTTTGCTTGATAACCATATAAAGATTTTAATTTTGCCCAATAATACTCTTGTAAAAACGTATTAGGACTAGATTTTTGTTTATACTCTTCTATGTCTATTTCGCTTAACATCTGAGAATAATTTAAGAATGAACTCTATACGAAAGTACCAACTGATCAAAGTACCTTTCTGAAGGCAATAATACGGTAACAGGGGGAGTAGGAGTTGGAGTAGGAGTAGGTGTTGTGGTAGGCGGCGTTATATTGTTAGACTGTATAATTATATTTACTGACTTTTCCACTTCTTTTTCATCTTTTTCTGTCACAACTATTGTTATAGTATTGCTTCCCAAAGGTAAATCCTCTGTCGATATATCAACAGTTCCAGAAAGGTTATCAAGATTGGTATAGAGAATTGAATTAATAAACAATTCTTTTTTCTGTAATGGTATATCAGATGTAATACTATAGTTCAAGTTAATATTTGTTCCCTTTACAAATACCGCATTTTCAGTAGGACTTATTATATTTATTTGTGTTGGATTTATAGTTCTTTCTATATCACATTCTTGTTCTGGCTTAACCATACCTTTGGATTGTAAATAGGATAAAATCTGATCAGAAATAAATTTTTGTGGAAACATTTTGTGGAAATTAACATAACCTTTTCTTTCTGCTATACCTAGATCCATATCAACCTGTCGAGCTAATTTATAATTAACTGGGCATGGTACAACCATAGCTACATCAATCATATATTCATCCCGTGGCTTACCAACAACATAATCTTGGACTTCTTTTCCTCCAGCCAACAAGCATTCTTCTGTCATTATGTTACCAGTTAAAGAACATAATGATACTTTTGTTACACCACTAGGTGGAGTAAATTTTCTTTTACCAAGCTGATTTTTGTAAGCAGCTAAAAAAGGTTCAAGAATATATCTGTTTAGATGATCAGAAAGGGCAGTTGGTTTTAGCGGACATTCATAACCAGAACAACTATTTCCTCCCCACAGAACTATAGTACGATCTGGAGTATAACCATAAATATAAATATCTGGCGGTCCTTTTTCACCGTCTGATGTACCAGTTTTTGATCTGAAGTCTATACCTTCATTTCTTAGTTGTACATAAAAAGGTCTTGAAAGATGTATTGGTTCTTTTGAAATATCATTAATCAAAAAAGCATATCTTTCGTCTAGTACTCTTTTATCAACGACTTCTTTGTTATCATAAACTAAATTTCCTTTGTCATCATATATCTCTAAAATGTATTTTCTCTCTCTATAAATACCACCAGCTGCAATTGTGGAATAGGCCTGTGCTTGATCTATCACACGTACAGATGCTGCACCAATAACCGATGCAGGATTACCAAAATTTGCGCCAGCAACAGGATTGCCTGAAAGTTTAGTATATAAATCGACCATTGTATCGCTACCAGCAATATGATAAGCCGCAGCGGCGGGCATGTTCAGAGAAAATTTGAGAGCATGTCTTACACTGATAAAATCAGCCTTTCCTGTATTTATAGTATCAATATATGATCCAAATCTACGATTATAATTATATGGCCAAACACCTGTAGCATTTCTGTTACCTGAAAGATTCATCGGTATATCGGGCAGTACAGAACTAGGATTAAATCTTTTTGTAAACATAGCACCATACAAAATAGGTTTTAGTGAAGATCCCGGTTGTCTATAAGCTGTTGCAGCATTAAATTCGGGTGCAAATCTTTTATCATCACTCTTGGCAAAAAAATCTTTAGATCCAACCATTGCCAGAACTTCACCAGTATTTGGATCCATGATCACACCAGCAGCATTTTGAGCATATGTTGCTTCTTGAAACTCTGGGTTGGATACACCGTCATATATATATTTTTGTAACAAATCTTGTGTTGGTAGGTCCAATGCTAGAACTATTTTATATCCAGAATTTTTCAAAAATGTAATACTTGATCCGTCAGGTGATCTATCAGCAAATATCTTTTTCTCTTCTATATCTTCAAGAGCGGTATTTACATAATGAGGTGCTTTAATATCTATTTTTTGATCCGGTTGAAATTGTACATTTTCAATCTCCTGTAAGGTCTGTTTATATAACTCATCGGTCAATTCAACACCAGTATATCTTTTCACTTTATCTCTAATTTCATACAAATTATTTAAAACATACTTTGCTCTATTTTTTGACCGTTCAATATTGTAACCACTACCACGTGGAGAAAGCACATTAGGCCGTTGAGGAATACCAGCAATAAAGCACATTTCCGCCAGAGTTAAATCCTTCATTTCTTTACCAAATAAATTCTTTGCCCCTACTTTTACCCCAATGTAAACACCTCCCATCGAAACAATATTCATATAGTATTCCAAAATCTTATTTTTCCCCTCAGAACCAAATTTCCTTTCTAAATTCATAGCAAGTACAGCTTCTTGCACTTTGCGTTGAACAGTGGTTGTATTATTACCCGTAACATTTTTAATCAACTGTTGGGTAATAGTACTACCTCCAGGACATCCATCATAACTTCTTTTTCCATTCAAATAATTTTCGCCTATACATAATAAAGCCCTTGTTAATCCAAATACATCTAATCCATTATGATCATCAAAATATTTATCTTCAGCCGCTTTAAACACCCAGTGTAAAAGAGGTGGCGTTTCATCTAAAGTAAACCTCTCTGAAACGATATCTCCTCTTAAACGATAAACTTCGGTGCCATTACGATCCACTATAATAGTTTCTTTACCAAGAGTTTTATTTATATTAGCTAAGTACTGATCAACATCAGGTAAATCTCTAGAATATGCACTAATAATTGTTAAAACGCCAAGAACAACAGATAATAAACCTAACAAAACGAATACCGTAAAAAAAATCATAAATTTACCCAATATATTCAATATTTTTCTTTTTAACATCTTTCTATTTGTATCTTGAGTTTTCGATAATCTTATTCTTCCAATATTTCTATTCAAAATCTTATTTCTTTTAGAAACTAAATCTAACCATTTGGCAATCAAGTTATTGTTCTGTTTTATTTTTTTATTTCTAAGCTTCATATAGTTATTCTATATTTTATAGCCTCTAGGACAGATTCTTTATTTATAATCTCTCGCCTATTTTCTATCATATTTATAGTCAAAGCAACTTTCAAAATTTTAAAATATGAACGCATAGACAAATTATTTTTATTCATAAAGTTTAATAAAATACTTTTAGCATCATCATTCATTTTACAATATTTGTCTACTTTACTACTTGGTATCTCAGAATTCGTTTTAAAAGTTTCTTTATTGTATCTTTCTAATTGCATTTTTCTAACACGTCGTACTATATCAAGCATGTTTGCAGAAGTATATTTAGTATTTATATTATTTTGAGATGAGGCAATAGTTTGCGTAGGAACTCTTCTTACCCATACTTGCAGATCAATTCTATCCATAATAGGACCGGATATCTTTTTCCTATGCCTCTCTATCTCAACTGGTGAACAAGTACATTGTTTTTCAGCATCGCCATACCATCCGCATTTACAAGGATTCATTGCTCCAACAAAAATAAAGTTTGCAGGGAACTTAAATGTTGCATTGACTCTCGATATAGTCACGCATCTATCTTCTAACGGTTGGCGCAATGCTTCTATTGCAGATACAGGAAACTCAGTTAGTTCATCAAAAAATAAAACACCACGATGTGCAAGTGTTAATTCTCCAGGTTTTGGTATACGTCCACCACCAATAATAGAAACAACAGAAGAAGTATGATGAGGTGATCTAAAAGGTCTTTTTTTAATCAAAGACTTATTTTCTAAAAGTCCAGCTGATGAATAAATCTTCGTTACCTCAATCATTTCTTCCTCGGTCATATCTGGCAAAATTGATGGAATACATTTTGCAACCATTGTTTTACCAGCTCCAGGACTACCAACAAATAGCATATTATGATTCCCCGCAACACCTATAAGACACGCTCTCTTCATATCTTCCTGACCTACAATATGCTCAAAAAGATATTGATAACTCTCCTGCTCTTCAGTTTCTTTGTATATATGTTTATGTTTGTTTAATTCATTATTATTTATTGATTCTATTAGATCTCTTATATGTTTAAAACCATAGACATTATGTGTCCTAACAATAGCAGCCTCATTTGCTGAATCATACGGCAAGACTATGCCATCAAAATTCCCTAACTCTTTTAAGTGAAGACTTATTGGCAATACCCCATCTGTTGCACGTAAAGTACCATCCAAGGAAAGTTCACCCAAAAATATTAGTTTATCAAGATCAACCGATGTATCTACTTGATTTGTTGCTTTTAGTATAGAAATCGCAATTGGTAGATCATAAAATGCACCGACTTTTAGTTTATCAGCAGGAGCTAAATTTATAACTATTTTTTTTCTAGGAAAGTCAAAACCAGAATTTTTTATAGCCGATATAACTCTATCTTTAGATTCTTGTACGGATTTATCAGGCAAACCCACAATAGAAAAACCCGGAAGTTGTGAATTAATTATATCCACTTCTATACTAACAAGCTGAGCTGATAAGCCATAAGTAATGGCACTACATACCTTACTATACACGAGTAAATTTTAATATTAAGATTAACATCTATCAACAACTATACAAGGATCTACATAAACTCCACCCTGAATAACTTCTAAATGTACATGTGGACCAGTACTATTACCGGTATTTCCCATTCTTCCGATTATTTCTCCCTTTTTGACACGTACTTTTTCACCTCGCAACAGTGCCTCATACATATCTTTTCTAAAACAAGCCATATGAGCGTAACCAAGAATATACCCTGAATCAGTCATAACTCGTGCAACATATGCTCCTCCACCATTTTCCCATCGCATTGAAAATATATACCCATTCGCCATCGAAACCAAATACGGTCCATAATTACTTGATCCGTAAGCTATATCTAATCCTTTATGATAATACCTATTGAAGTAGTTTGTGATAACTCCAATTCCTTCATATACAGGCCATGTCCACCCATCTTCCTCTACGCCGGATACTGGTGGTTCTTCTCGACAGAGTGCATAAGTTCCATTTGTTGAGTTAGATGTGAGTATCCATCTCAAATAACTATCAGAAACAGAAACATTAGTATTTTGATTATTACTAGTGTTATTAGCATATACAGGTTGGCGCGGTCTTGGAGTGGGTGTCGGAGTTGGTTTGATATAACCTCCCGGTATGATCAGTTTTTGTCCCTCAACAATAATTATCTCTTTATATTCTTCGCCATTTTCATTTAATCTAGTTACAACATCAAGTAAATTTATATCCACAATCTGCTGTGTTATACCTAAAATCTGTTCATTAGAAGCATTATCTGCCAATAGATTATATTTTTTTGCAATACTGATAATATTTTCTCCATTTTTTACAGTATGTATTATTCCATTCACCGGTGGTATTTCTAGCATCATTCCCGGCTTGAGTATCTGATTCGGATTGAGACCGTTAGTCCAAACTATAGAATCAACACTTATTTTATTGTCTTCTGTGCTATATTTGTTTGCAATACTTTCTAAAGTATCACCTTCTTTGACAATATGCTGAATAATTCTTAATTGTCTAGTCGAAAACATACCAACATCTACCGAACGACTAGACATTATCTCATAAAGTCTCCCATGATTATTATAGTCTGAATATTTTGATAAAAGTTCAAGTTTATTATTACCTGTAAACAAATAAAAAAATATGCTAACAATGAATAAAAGTACTAAGGATAAGGATAATAAATACTTTTTGTAGACTCCATTAATATAATTAGAATATAATCTTATCTTATTAAAATTAAAAATACGTTGAACCAATTTATTTAATATTTGTAAAACTGGTATAAAAAAAAGCAAAATCAATCCTATTATTTTAAATAAAGATTTTATGATCTGCTTTTTAAAGTTTGTTTTTTTTTCCATCGAAATCAATTTCTTTTGATTGATTATACAATCTTTTTTTATATGGCTTAATTTAACAGACCTGGATGTCTATCACTTTTTTAGAATATTTATGAATCAAACTTTTTCTATTTAACATAAAAACATCTAATTATACCATTTGAATTTACCAATTTTTTTAATAATTGCAATACGGTTTAATAAATGTTAAATAATAAGCATAAATTATTATGAATATTAAATCGGCATTAAAAAAAATAGCACTAAAGAATATATTTTATGTTTTAATTGCTTCATTTTTCTTCTTTCTAAATCCTTATATCAACCCAAACATATATTTTGATTCATTAGGATACTTTGGATCAATAGCTTTTTCTAAAGTTTTGATCCTTTCGATTATCAATTTATCTTTGATTGCGTATTGGTTTTATAAGATATACAAAGAGAAGGAAATAAGGTTTATATTTACATCACACAATATATTTCTAATTGTTCTTGGCCTGTTGAGTATATTTTCTATATTTTATTCTGCTTTCTATCTAAATAACATGTTTGGTAATTTTTACACTATTGATAATTCATTTATCGAGTTTATTAATCTAATTATTTTCGCATTTTTATCATTAAATATTATTGAAAATAGAGCGAATTTCTTTCCATTATTAAGAGCGATATATACGGGTATTAGTTTATCCGGATTGTATTTAGTTATAAGATTAAGTACAGAATTTATCATCTCTAATCCATCAATAGGCAATTTCATAAATAATGTAAATTTTTATCCTAGTGGCGATCTAAGATCAGCTGCATTTGTATTCTTTATTGCAGTATGTTTAGGATATATAAACATTATTCGTATCTTAAACTCAGAAATCTCCAGTAGAAAAAATCAGATTATTTTAATGATTGATCTATTTACAACTCTTGTTAATATACTATCATTTTTTTTAGTAACAAAAATTATTTCACTACCTATACCTATTTTTGAAACCAGTTTGATTTTTGTCTTTATTACATTTATGTATTCGATAATACGCACATCAATTAAATTTAAGCCAACAATATTTCATCTAATCGTGGTAATTCCATGGTTAGTTGGTATTATTTCTTACATAATTTTGGTCCAATTAGGAATACTCTTACCCTCAGTACGTGCTCAAAGCCCTGATTTATCATGGCGAGTAATATTGTCAAAATATTCTCAATCTAACATTAATTCTATTCTTCTTGGAAATGGGTTTGGATCTTATATGTATACTTTTGATGTATACAAGCCATCTGGCCTGCAAAACCCTGCAAATATTAATGGACAAATTCAAACTCCTCTTACCATCAACGCTCAAGCACCATCTGTTTATGAACTACGAGCTATACATGCATCTACATTTATATTTCAAATAATTCACGATTTAGGCGTGATAGGTATATTGTTAATATTATTGATATTTTTGTGGCCAATACTTAGAATGATCCAAAATGGTATCTACAATTATGATATTACTACTGTATTTTTGGGTGCAACTAATGCATTTGTAGTTTTCTTTATGCTTCTTTATAGACTGGATACTACAGCATTGATGCTTGCATTCTTTGTTAATATATTACTTGTTTCATTTATGAATATAGAAAATCCAGCATCAAAAATTTTACTTTTTGCAAAAGGTAGATTTTCCAAACCAATAGTTGGGTTTAATTACGTTGTACCAACAATAATAATGATAATAATTGGATTTTCTATTTACAACTTATTCATTATAGGAGTTGGTAACTATTATATCAACGCTGGAAAGAAATATTTAATTGAATATTCTAGAAGCTCTAACGATGAAAAATTATTTTCTGAATATACAAATCATATATTAAACGCAATCTCTTGGCAGCCATATAATGACATTTATCTAAGAGAATTTGCAACTGCACAGCTAAATATATTAACCAATAAAATCAATGAACTAATTGTAAATAAAAGAGTTGATCCAAATTATGAAATTTCTGAAGGAGATCAAAATTTTATTAATAATATAGTAAACAATAATATAACAATTCTTAATCGAGCAATCTCTAATAATCCTTACGAATATAAAAACCACTATTTGATGGGATATTATTACTATGAAATTGGCAGACTACAAAATGCATTTTCAAACAGTAAAAATACTAATTTTGATTCTTACAATACTGCTCTAGCATACTTTCAAAATGTATTAAATCTTTACAATCGTCATCCCGATACATTATTTAGAATTGGAAGAATATTATTGGATACCAACAATGCAAACCAAGCATCACGCTACATTCAGGAAGCTTTGATATATTTACCGATTTTAGACGAATATAATGAAGGATTAGCTGATTTATACAAACTCAGTAATCAATGTACCGAAGCTTTGAAGATTTATAATTTATTCAAAGAATCAAAAGACAAGCTTTCCAATAAAGAATTATATATTATTTGGGATATAGATAATGATATAAAATTTTGTGAAGAACAAAATTCGAATAATCAAACGTCAGAATAAAAAGATATATTGTGACAAAGTTAGAACTGTATGTGTGATGTTATAATTTATTTATAATGGATATCTTGTATACGATAAGTGATTCTGCTCTAATTTATATATCTAAAATAGAAGCTCTTATATATTATATAAATAAAATAACAAAAAATAATAAAAAAAGATTAGAAGATCTACAAAACATATCTGTAGAAGAAGAAATATCATATATTTGTGATTTGATTAAAATACAAAGAAATAAATGTGATATAAGAAAAATTATTAACACTGGTATATCCAAGACCAAAGAAGAATGGATAGTAAAAAATTATTTTGATGCCAATCAGTATTTATTAAACAAAAGTACTACAACAGAAATAAATTTTTATGACTTACAACAGATATTAAGATTGATACAAAAAAACATCATAAGCGAGATATATATTAGTCGAACAAGAAATATATTTGATAAGATAAATCATAAAGAAGCTTATGATCCAGATTTTTTGCAATACCCAAAGATTGATAATATAAATAATATAATCATAGAAGCAATAAATTACGCTTCCGTAAAAAAAGAAACTCACCCACTCATTAAGTCTATAATAATATTTTCACTAATAATTAGCACCGCTCCATTTTATGCATTTAATTTCATTGTAGGATTATTGCTATTTAAACTAGTACTACATAATTATCAATATGATCTAGACGGTACAATTCCAACAGCATCCTCTATTTTACAGATAACAAATTTAAATAATTTTATTAAAAAAAATATTAATTCGGAAAACTTTGTAACAGAACTAATAAACCTCATATCAAAAGAATTTTATAACATACTTGAATCAAAAAATAGAACTTCATATGCTGTATTTGAAAACAAACTAAAAAATTTAGATCTCAATGAAAGACAGATTAATCTAATTAATATTTTAAGAAAAAAAGTTTATATTAACCGCAATGAATATTGCAAATTATTTAAAGTATCTCCAATGACAGCTTATCGAGACTTAATATACTTATCTGATAAGGGTATATTAAAGTCGGAAGGAAACGGAAAAAGTACAAAATATTTTATAAACTATGAAAGTTAATAACGACATTCCATCACTTAAAGAAGAATTGTTAAATATATGTTCGGAGAAAGGATATGATACGAACCTTATTTTAAACTCATTTAAAGAGGCATACAAATTACACGAAGGACAAATCCGTAAAAGTGGTGATCCGTATATAGTTCATCCTTTAAGAGTAGCTATTGATACAGCAAAACTTGGCATTAGTGAAGAAGCAGTTTGTGCTTCCCTACTTCATGACACTATTGAATATTGTAATGTTGACAAAAAGTATATTGCTGAAAGATTTGGCTGGGAAATAGCAACACTTGTCGATGGAGTCACAAAAGTAGATGCTATAGCAGATAAATCACTAGAAAGATATGCAGAATTTGATAATTTAAGAAAGCTAATTGTTAGATCGGTACAGGATATAAGAATTTTACTTATAAAACTTGCTGATCGACTTGATAATATGCGTACTATTGACGCATTAAAACCAGAAAAACAACAAAGGTATGGAGTAGAAACTCTCAATGTATATGTACAACTTTGCGAATATATAGGTATACACTCTTGGAAAAGAGAGCTTGAAGATATAGCATTTTTTAAGAAAGATCCAATACTTTATAACAATATAAAACGTGTAGTTCAGGAAAAGATCAAAATTAATCCTTCTACTTTAGACAAAATAATTAAAAAAGTTGATGAACTGATTAAAATTAATAATATATCATTTCCTTATCGAATATTCGGTAGGATTAAATCCGTTTATTCAATTTACAATAAAATACATAAATATATTCGCGAGGGTAAAATAAAGGAATTTGACCTAGACAAAATTAACAGAATAAAGGATCTTATAGCAATATCTGTAGTTATAACTGGGGAACCTAAAGATTGTTATACAATACTTGGCATTGTTCATCAAAACTTAGACTACTTACCAGGCGAATTTGATGATTATATAGCCAAACCGAAGCCAAACGGGTATAAATCTTTACAAACCACGATCCAATATGGTCATCATTTTGTAGAAATACAAATCAAAACTGACGACATGCATCATTATAACGAATTTGGACCGGCTTCACACATAGCTTATAAATTGGCAAATCGCAAACATGCACTTGCTAATAGCGAATACAGTTGGACCGAAGATTTAAATAAATGGTCTCAAGGAATTGACTATAGCATAAATCTGTTTGATGACAGGATTTTTGTAATCACCCCAAAAGGCAAAATCATCGAATTAGAAAAAGGGTCAACCCCAATAGATTTCGCATATGCAATCCATACTGCAGTTGGTAACAATTTTATCCGTGCAAAAGTAAACAATGCTCATGTAAAAATGGATCATATTTTGAATAATGGGGATATTGTAGAGATTATTACTTCTAAAACAAACAAAAAACCTTCCTTATTATGGCTTGAAATAGCCAAAATGAAATCTACAAAAGATAAAATCAGAACTGAATATCGTAAATTTGCACAAAAGGAAGAACTCATCAATATAGGAAAAATAAAATTAGATTTTTTGTTAAATGAACACTTTAGTCTTTCATGGAAAAAAATTACAAGTGAAAATAAAGAAAAAATAATACAAAAACTAAATTTGGATAGCGAGGAAACTTTATTTGTCCGTACAGCCCAGGGATGGATCAAAAGTCGAACATTAGAATCTATAATTAAAGAGATAATAATATATAAAGATAATAACAATATCGTTAAATTCTCTAAACAAAATAAGAAATCAACATCCGTTACAAACAAAACTAACAAAACTATAATTATTGATGGACTGGAAAATTGTGAATATAACTTTGGAAAATGCTGTAAGCCGATTTTTGGCGATGAAATTATTGCAGTTGTTACACGATTTAGTGGCATCAAAATACACAGATCTGTATGTCCAAATATAGTTAATCTAGAAAATAACCAAAAACTTAACTGTAGATGGATAAAATAATTTCTATGTATTATTTTTTGTTCGATATTTGTAATCCAATTCTTGTTCTTTATATCCTTGTGGTAAAAAATACAAATCATGATTTTCAGTTAATTTTCTAACCTGAAATGTAATCGAAGTTTCTGGCACTGTAGCTATCTTCATTGTATCAACAAAACCTGTAGCACCATCTATACTTATAATTATATTTAATACTTTATCTGATGTAAAAAGAGGATGTCTCCATTTTCCACTAAATATGTTATTAGCTCTTTCCACTGGGAAAAATCTCTCATTTTTATAATCATCAATCAATGCGCCTATTGGATAAATACTTGTAACGAAGTTCTTCACTCCGAAGAAAATTGATTTTATTTCATCACTTTCATCATCAGCCGGTTCAGGATACCTAATATATTTACCTGTCAATCCAGAAGCAACAACAACTGAACCATCCCTATCAATGAAAATTGTATTATTGGCACCGAAATTTCTATCCTCTACTCTGATCAATTTTCCGTTATCAATATAAAAATAGTGATTATCTAATTTTCTTTCTATCAAAGTGTCTTTATTTTGAGAAGGTGTAGATTGTACCTGAGTTAGAGTAACTGTGCTTGTATTTTGTGTATTCGCTGTCTGAGCAGAAGCAGAGTTGTTATCAGTATAAAAATATATGACTCCATTGGTAAGTATTTGTAGTTTGCCGGTGGTCATATTTTGAACCATTTCATCGAAAGTAAATATTTTATAAATTTCTTTTATAACTCTTTGCTCCTGCTCTTGACCACCAGTGAACATGTTAAATACTAGAAATCCTATCAAACCAACAATTATTAAAGTCACTAATGGCTGTATAAGATCAGTATATTTTATACGCAGTATACGTTTCCTGATATATTTTTTCATTATTTAAAAACGATGATTTTTGCCGTTCTTAAAACTTTGTCATAAATTTTATAGCATTTCTTGATCACATAAGCTACTTTACCTTTTTGGGATTCATCTTGAGATGGAGTGGTATCTACAACCTCGGCTATTGTATAGTCAAAATCATCACCAGGATTAATTTCTACTACAGTTACTCCCTCAAGAGTTATAAGAAGATTCAGTTTAGCTAGTAAAATACTTAAAATATTCTTTACTTCTTCATTTATATTTTCCTGTGTTAGATAGGCTTCGATGTCATCTATAACTTCTAAAACCCTAAGTAATATATTATTTTTGGCAAAATTAGTAGCTGATAAAATCTCTTGTTCCTTTTGTCGAGCAAAATTAGCAAATTCTGCCTGCAGTCGAATATATTTATCTTTATAATCTTCTATTTGTTCCTGAGTATGTTCTTGAAAATTTTGATCTACCTTAGAATCATTTATTCCGTGTTCGTCTAAATCATTATCATTATTCAACGGCTTTTCATTAAACTTTTCTTCGTTTGTAGCACCATCGAATTGTTTATCCAATTTTTTTATTTTTTGATTTTTTTTACCTTCTTTCATATCGAAAATTATAATCTGCCTATCAATTATTTGCTACTTCATCTCTTTGATTAAAAAACGCATCTAAAGCTTCTAGTGAGGATATCAAAACCTCTCTAGGCCTTGGTCCGTCTTGTGGTCCGACAATACCAGCCATTTCTAATTCATCAATCAATCTTGCAGCACGAGCATATCCAATTTTCATTTTTGTTTGCAAGAGAGATGCGGAACCTTTTTGTGCTGATACCACAATCTCAGCTGCCTGTCTAAATAATGGATCGTCTGACATTACTTCGCCATTTATGGTGTCAGCCTCTACTCCAGCCTTTAAGATACTTTCGTCATTGTATACGACATTTGGAGCTTGCTTCTTAATAAAATTTAAAATTCGATAAAATTCACTATTTTCTCCTTTATCGTCAATAAATACTCCCTGTACTCTACTGGGTTTGAGATCATCTGCTGTTTTTACCAAAAGGTCTCCTTTCCCAAGAAGTGTCTCAGCACCAATAGAATCCAAAATCACTCGCGAATCCACAGAAGAAGCAACAGCAAGTGCAATACGTGCAGGTATATTTGATTTAATAAGTCCGGTAATTACATCAGCAGTAGGTCTCTGTGTAGCAATTATCAAATGTATTCCAACCGCACGTGACTTCTGAGCAAGACGAATGATAGAAGTCTCCACATCTTGTCTATATTGCATCATCAAATCAGAAAACTCATCAACAATGATTACTATATAAGGCATCAATTTACCTGTTATTGCGATATAATCTGCAATATTTCTCACTCCAGCTTCTTTTAATATCTTATAGCGTTCTTCCATCTCATTGACAGCCCATTTGAGAGCTGAGGAGGCTTTTGACATGTCTGTTATGGGTGGAGTAAGCAGGTGAGGAATCCCATCGTATGGTGCCATTTCCACCATCTTGGGATCGATCAAAATAAACTTTAATTCATCAGGTGTTTTTCTCATCAGTAAGCTAATAATAAACGCATTAACTAGAACGGATTTTCCTTGCCCAGTAGCACCAGCAACTAAAAGATGAGGGGCTGATGCTAGATCCCTACATACAGGATTGCCTTGTATATCTATACCTACAGCCAATCCAAGAGTATATTTGTTTGGATTATCATAAATGGGTTTTATGGCTTCACGTAATTGTGTTGTTTGTCTAATATCATTTGGTACATCAATACCAATATATGATTTACCAGGTACAAGCTCTATACGTAGATCTGATGGCGATGCTAGCGTCAATGCTAAATCTTTTGATAAATTAGCAATCTTCGAAAATTTAATACCAGCAGCTGGATCAATAAAAAATTGTGTAACAGTAGGTCCTATAGAATAACCTAAAATTTCCGCTTTAATATTAAAACTATTTAAGGTTTCTATAATCGCTCTTGCTTTTCTTTCTATTACCTCTTTGGTATCTTGTTGTTTTGGTTTTATAGGATCTAATATATCCAAAGGGGGTAATTGCCAATTAGGGTACTGTCTTAATGACAAATCTAGGGGCACAGGTTGTAAATTTGTTTTTTTTATAAGATTTTCTGGGTTTGTTTTATCATCCTTAATTTTAATCTCAACCTCTGGTTTAGGCTCTGTAAAAGATTTAACAGCAGTAGAAATATCACTTACCATTTTTATCGGTGATAGATTGATAGCAACTTCTTCAGATTTCGATTCATCCGCATTCTTACTATCAATTTTTTTAGTTTTCTCATTTTTTTGAATAGAAACATTAACTTCAAGACCTTTCTTTTTTTCTAAAACCTTTTGGAAAAATAATATTACTTTTATTGATATTTGTACAAAAAAATTGATTATTTTAATAAAAAGTTCAAAAGACCAAGAAAGGAAATTACCTATCTGCTCAAATGAAATATTTAATGCCATCAATAAAGATAATATTGTTGATAGTGCAAGCAAAATAAAACTTACTTCAAGCCCTAAAACTCTGAGTTGTTGCAATAAATAATAACCAATTAATCCACCAAAATCTCCTGAGTTAGCTATCTCGAAGGTACGCAAAGGATCTGCGAATATATGGACTAAAGGAAGCAAACTAAATAAAAATAACAATATAAAAAACAAAACTTTTGGTGTATTATATTTTTTCTTGGCTCCAAGCAATCGCAAAGATAACAAAAACAAAAAAATAGTCATCACCAAAACCCCTATACCGAAATAACGTTTTATAAAATGAATGATAGGCGATTGAAAAAAAATACTAGCTCCTAAAAGTAATGATAAAGCTAGACAAATAATGCCAAATATACCTCTAGTCTCCGGATCTTTTATTGTTATTTGCTTTTTCTTAGCCATGCAAAACTAATAAATTTTATAGGAAAAGTTACAAAATTTATATCATAATAGAAAATCAAATAATATTATCAAAAATCGAACGAACTAAATAAATTATTATTAAGAAAAATACGCATATTATTTTAATCTTCTGAAAACTTAGTTAATAATTACACTAGATCTTAAAATATCAGATTTATTGAAAAACAAATTAATTTAGATAACCTATACATCAAATCGTAATGATTTATCTCCTGTTCAAAAATAATAACTACTTACAACCAAGAACTCAATTTAAAAACCTTAGTTTTGCATATGCTAAAAATTTAAAATTGAACCTAAATTATAATTTAACTACTTAAAATGATTTTATTAGATTTAAATATAAGTAAATGTATAACATAAACAAGAAATTCTATAGTGGTGAGTGCTGAGGGACTTGAACCCCCGACCTTCTCGGTGTAAACGAGATGCTCTAGCCAGCTGAGCTAAGCACTCAAATAAATATAATTAAATGGTGTCAAGGGCGGGACTTGAACCCGCGACGCAGGGATTTTCAGTCCCTCGCTCTACCAACTGAGCTACCTCGACATGGTAAATAATTGTATCACAAATACACTAACGCTTCGAATATTGTGGAGCTTTGCGAGCTCTTACAAGGTAAACTTTTTTTCTTTCCTTTTCTCTAGGATCTCTTGTCAAAAGACCTAATTTTCTCATTGTTTGTTTAGCATCATCACTAAGTTTTGCTATACATCTTGCTATACCATGCCTTGCAGCTTCTAACTGAGCATATACTCCACCTCCTACTACTTTTACAGAAAAATCATAATTTTTGAATAATTCCGTATTAAAAATAACATCAAAAACCTCTTTTATTTTTATCTTTGATACTCCCAATTTCTCTAAACTTTTTCCATTGATAGTTACCTTTCCTTCTCCTTCGTACATTCTTACACGAGCGGAAGCTCTTTTTCTTCTACCTACTGCGTACTGAATGTGTTTTTTTTCGTTTGTATTTTCAATTGCTTTCATAACGATGTTTTATTATATCTCTATCATTTCTGGTTTTTGTGCAACATGCGGATGTTCTGATCCAGCATAAATTTTTAATTTAGATATATACACATCTCGCATTCTATTTTTGGGTAACATCCTATATACTGCATTACGTAAAACGACAGTAGGATTTTTAGTCATTAATTGTTCTAATGTCTTTTCTTTTAATCCACCAATATATCCGGAATGCTTTCGATATATTTTTGAATTCAGTTTATCACCTGTTACTTTTATCTTTTCTGCATTAATCACAACTACATAATCACCACAATCCAAATTTGGTGCATAGTTTGGCTTATTCTTGCCTTGCAAAATAAGAGAAATCTTAGAAGCAAGCCTGCCAAGTATTTGATCGGAAGCATCAACAAGAAGCCAATTTTTACTTACATCAGATTTTTTTAGCGATGTTGTTTTTTTCATAATTCATTTAATTACTTTATAATTTCTAATAAGACTAATTCTGCACCGTCTCCCCTACGATTACCAATTTTAATAATTCTACTAAATCCTGTTTTTTTATCATTAATATTCATTTGCTTTAGTTTCTCAAGCATTTTTTCATCATTTAATTTTAGATAGGCTGATCTTAAATTGTTATTTACAACATCATTCATGAGAGCATCAAACTCCTTAGCTACGACCCAAGCCCGCATCTTTGTTGTGCGAATATAACCATGTACTATCAAATCCTTAAGAAGCGACTTTACCATGAGTTTTCTCTCTTTTCTAGGCCTGCCTAATTTTACAACACTCCTTTTTTTATACATAACAATCTTATAATTGATTTGCCTGATTTATTATATTTTGAAGTTTTGAATCAAGATTTGACAAAGCTTCACGCAGTGCATCATCTGGGTGTATAGCTCCATTAGTCTCTACCTCTAAGACAATCTTTTCATAATCAGTACTCTGACCTACACGATCCGCTTCTACAGAAACCCCCACTCTAAGTACTGGATTAAAATTGGCACTAACCGGTATGACACCAGGTTCCACGTTACGTATATCATCATCAGCCAACCTGAAACCTTCGCCCTTTTCTACTGTCATTTCTGCTTCTAATACAACATCAGCTGTTAATGTAGCAATAACCAAGTCTTGATTAACTATCACAACATTTGACGGACAATCTATATCGCCCGCTTTTATCTCTCCTGGTCCCTTTACTTTTAGTTTTAACTTTTCACTATCACTAGAGTCCATTCTGATAACTACTTTTTGAAGATTTAATACAAAGTACAAAACATCTTCTTTCATTCCATCATAACCTGTAAATTCATGATCAACAGCTTTTATACGTACTTTTGTTATAGCAGCACCTGGTATACTATTTAATAATGATCTACGAATAGGTGCAGCAAACGTATTTCCCCATGTTTTAGGGAAAGGACCAATAATATAAGAATATTTATTTTTTTCTATTTCTTTTTTTTGTATTGTTAAGTTTGACATCTTACTTTTATCTTGAATAATATTCGACTATATTTTGTTCATTTATTGTTAATTCAATATCTTGTCTATCAGGAGTTCTCAAAATTTTTACTTTATAAGCATCCATTCTTTGGATCCATGATGGTGGCATATAACTAGATATACTATTATACCAACTGGTATACCAATCTGAATTTGTAATATTAACCTTCAACTCAAGTTCATCACCAATTTTCACTATATAAGATGGTATATCCACCCTTTTACCATTAACTAAAATATGCCCATGGTTCACAAACTGCCTTGCCTGATTTCTAGTTTTTGCTAATCCTGCTCTAAAAACAACATTATCTAAACGCATTTCTAATAACTGCAAAAATAATAATCCAGTATTTCCTTCTTTTCGTAGTGCCATTTCAAAAAACCTTTTAAATTGCTTTTCTGTCATTCCATACATTCTCTTGACCTTTTGTTTCTCTCTAAATTGAATTCCAAACTGACTTAATCTAGGATACATAGGATGCTCTCCAGGCGCAGTCCTCTTTTTCATTCTTTTCGGCACTTGCACAAGTTCACCCACTCTAGGATAAACATCCGTTCTCTCTCTGCGACAGATTTTTGTTTTTGGTCCTGTATATCTCGACATAGTTTATTTTCTAGGTTTTTTTCTTGGAGTTACTCCACCATGGGGAAATCTATTGTTATCAACAAATGCATTGATTCTGTATCCTCCCGATGCTAATTCTCTAATAACAAGGTGTTTACTCGGAATGCCGGGCCCTCTTAAATAAATATCAACCTCTTCAACCCCAATTCTTTTAAGCATATTATTTAATTCTGCTGCCGCTTTTTGACTGGCATAAGGTGTAGATTTTCTAGCTCCCTTAAATCCTACTTTGCCCGGAGAAGACCAAGCAATTACATTACCATTATTATCAGTAAAAGTAAGTAAGCAATTGTTATAATTACTATAAATATATATCCTACCAGATTTTACGCTTGGCATTTTTGTTGTAGATTTTTTTTCTTTTTTCTTAGCCATAAATAAAGATATTGTACGCTATTTTTTCTGCAACACTTTCTTTAATCCACCAACTGGAATTTTAGCTTTCCCTTTTCTAGTACGTGCATTACGTCTTGTATTTTGACCACGTACAGGAAGTCCCAACTTATGCCTTATACCTCTATAACACTTTATAACCTTTAATCTAGCAATATCCTTAAAAACCTTTTGCCTTAAATCACCTTCTAACAGATATTTTCCTGATTCAATTTCCGATCTTACTTTGTTCAAATCCTCATCTGACATGTCAGCCACTTTTACGTATGGATCTAAGTCAACCGAATTTAGTATCTTCTTTGAAAGAGACATTCCTATCCCATAAATATCTTGTAAAGCATAAAGTACATATTTTTTGGGATTTAAATTTACTCCTAATATTTTTGTGTTAGTAGCCATTATTTCTTAGATCTTCTAGTTTTTTTAAGTTGTCCCATTTTCTTTTTCCCCTGTTTTTGTTTATGTCGAGGATTTTTTTTACAGTATACACGCAACACACCTTCTCTTTTAACAATATAGCAGTCTGAACATCTTTTTCTTACACTTGTTTGTACTTTCATAATTTTTTAATTATTCTACCACGATTTAAATCGTATTTACTTATTTCTATCATAACCTTATCACCAACATCAACTTTTATATACTTTTTCCTCAAATTACCACAAATATAACCTACTATGTCTTCATACATATTATCTCCCAAATCTATTCTTACCATAAATTCAGTTCCCCTTAAACATTCTATTACTTTGCCTTCTACAGTAACTTTCGTATTATTACTCATAACTTCAAATTTGTAAACATCTAGGGCATTATAATCATAGAATGGATAAAATGCAATATATATCACGATAAAGTAAGAATTTCGTAACCATTTTTAGTTACCAAAACTGTATGTTCGAAGAGCGCTGACAGAGCTCCGTTTTTTGTTCTAACCGTCCATTGATCATCCTCTATAAAATATTCATTACTATCCGACATAACCGAAATTGATTCAACTGCCAATACCATATTTTTCTTTATCTCTTCACCTTCACCTTTATTTAAACCATGTCCAGGTATGTTTGGATTTTCATGAAGATTTCTTCCTATACCGTGTCCCACAAAATCCTCCATAAGAATAAACTGGTTATCATAAAGGTCATCTCGCATAGCATAACTAATATCTCCTACTCTAATTCCATCTCTCAAAACAGAAATACCCTGCATCATAGATTTATAAGTTTTGTCAACAAAGCTCTTTATATCATCATTTACATCTCCTATACAAATAGTTTTTGACATATCAGAGTAATAACCGTGATATATAACTCCCATATCTAGTCCTATTATATCGGCATTTTTCAACTTACGACTATTCGGAATACCATGAACAACAACATCATTAACATTGGCACATATAGTATATCTGTATCCTTTATAACCTTTAAATGCAGGCTTTACCTTATATTTCTTACACAAAAAACTGGCATACTTATCTATATCTAAAGTACTTATACCAGGCGAAATTATTTTTTCTAATTCACTGAAAATCAATGCTAAAATTTTGGATGACTCTCGTATATATTCGATCTCAGAATTTGTTTTTGGCATTATATTTCTCGATATTTATCGTAGTTTTTAGTAAGTATCATTGACAGAACTTGATCCTTTATGGACAAAAATGTTGGTACCAAAATAAGAAGGCTTGTACCACCAGCTAAAAGTCTTTCAACAGAGGATATGGTTGTTTGAGAATAAACACCTAACAAGAATGGAGCTACAGTAGAAAATGCCAAAATAATACCGCCCCAAAACGCCATATAGTTAAAAATTCTTGATATATATTCGAGAGAGTCTTTACCCGGTCTTAAACCTGGTATAAATGAGTTCATATTTGATAAGTTTTCTGCTATATCTTCGGGCTTTATCACAGCATTAACATAAAACAGAGAAAAAAATACTGTTAACATAAAAGAAACTATGTAATAATACTCACTATTAAATTGATTAAACCAACCTTGCGACATATATCTTACAAATTCACCAACAGCTGGATTCCAGTCATTTATAGAATTTCCAAAAAATCGATAGACGAATTCTGGCATAGCTAAAAAAGACATAGAAAATATTGTTGGAATAATACCTATGATGAAAAATTTAACAGGAATAAAAGAACTTTTTTCTGCAACATAATTCGTTCGTACCGTGATTTGTGATACAAACCTAATGGGTATTTTTCTAACAGATTCATTAAAATAAACTATTATTCCTATTACTTGTAAAAGTATACCAATAAAAAATCCGAACTTAACCTCAAAATCATTTAATCTAGCCAAATTCAATTGTATAAAATCCTTTATATAAAGAGAAGTCGGATCTTGTGATCTAACTACAAACGTAATAATAATAGGTATTGACAACAAAACAAAAGACAAAAACATCCCACCAATAATCTTATATGCTTTTGTCTTTAAATTAAATACATACTTTACTAATTTCACATATCCAACAAACAGGATTAATAAAATTAAAAAGATTACGAATTGAATCAATAATGCAATCCACATATTTTGTAAAAAACGACTGAGTTGTATGTTTGAAAAATCATTCACGATAGCCGCAGGTAATGATGATAATATACCAGCCGTGATAATAACACTAAATCCACCTCCTCTCTTAGCACCACTGATTCCAGACTCTGTCAAAATCTCAGCAAGCCACATCAAAAGCATCGTACCAGCTACTAAAACTGCAATAGTACTAATAACACGCAAGGTGTTAAATTCAATTGGATCCAATATTGGTCTTCCTAAAGGGTTGTTACTTGAACTTAGTGCGAGATACATTCCTACCCCCTGAAGACAAACTAAAGGCACTGTTAGTATACGTGTCCACTGATCCAGTATTTTAGTTCCAACAGCACCCATTTTTCGGATTTCTTCTATTTTAGGAATAATCACACCGAGTAATTGCATTATTATAGATGCACTAACATATGCCACAACTCCAAATGAAATAATAGAAAAATTTGATAAAGAATCCCCAGAAAGGATATTTGCTACATTAAAAAGCCCAATGGTTTCTCCTTGTTGATTTGAAAAAAAAGTCGCCAATGCATCTCTTTCTATGCCGGGAACAGGTATTTTAGATAAAAATCTATATATTACTATAATTATAAAAGTAATAGACAAACGTACCAAAATGTCTTTATTTGATAAAAAAGACTTTAATAATTCAATAAATTTCATATACGAAATATAGCACTTATTCTACCTTACCACCAGATGCTATTATTTGTTCTTTTAATTTATTTGTTAATTTTACGCCTGATAATACAAATTTAGAATATTCTATGTCTGAACTAGACGAACCAGTAATTATGTAGTTCTTAGTTGGAAAATATTTAGAAACTACTTCAGGATTAATTTCTGTAATACCTATGTTATAAAAGAAATCAATTTTTATAGTCTTTGGCTTTTGTTTTTTAACTACAGTAAATGATTTTCTTATTCTTGGAAGTTTATTGCTTAATGGCTTTTGTCCACCTTGAAAATCTTTTCTTCTAAAATAACCTGCCCTAGATTTCTGGCCTTTTTGGCCTCGTGTGGCTGTATGAAAACCTTTCCCGGAACCTCCACCTCTACCAATTCTCTTTTTTGACTTCTGTTTTATTTTTATTAAATTATTCAACATAACCTACTAATTATTTAGCTTTAAAATTCGTAATAATATTAAAAATACAATAGGCATTAGCTATCTTGTTTTTAGTACCATAAACTTTTGAATAAACATCTTGTATCCCACCCAATTCTAATACAGGTCTAATAGACTTGCTTGCAATAAGACCCGTACCCGGCTTTGCGGGCTTTACAAAAATACGTGCTGCTTTAAACTTACTCATAACATCATAAGGAACCGTCGTGCCGCGCACCACAACGTGTTTCAAGTTTTTCTTGGCCTTTCTTGTTGCCTTCTCTATAGCTGACTTAGGATCGACTCCCTTAGCAAAGCCCAACCCTACTTTATTTTTTCTATTACCAACAACCACCAACGCTTGAAATTTTAATCGCTTCCCTCCCTTTACAACCTTAGTCACTCTATTAGTATAAAGTACATAAGACTCAAATTCTGTACTATTTTGTTGTTTGTTGTTTGTTTCCATAATTTATTAAAAATTCAATCCGTATTCTCTTAATTTATCAGCTAAAAACTTAACATTCCCCTTATATGCATATCCTCCTTTATCAAATACAACGTTTTCTATCTTTTTCTCTTTTGCTTTTTCAACAAAAATCTTTGCTAGTTGATCGATTTTTTCTTTCTTCGATGTTTTTTCACGCAATATGCTTGTAGTCAAACCAAATAATGTAGTTGATGCACCAACCTTGCTGTCAACAACTAATTGCACCTGAAAATTTTTGTTACTTCTATAAACACTTATTCGAGGACGTTCATTGGTACCAAAGACTCTTTTTCGTACTCTTAGATGTCTTTTAACTCTCTTTTGTAATCTGATATTGGACATAAACTACTATTTCAATGATTTATATTCTTTTCTATATACCTGTTCACCTTTATACCGAATACCTTTTCCTTTGTATGGTTCTGGAGGTCTTACAGACCTTATCTTTGCAGCCACATCCCCAACCCTGACTTTATCAATACCACTAACATTTATTGCATTATCAACTATCGAAAATTCTATACCATTCATTTTCTTAATGACTACAGGATGAGAATATCCTACATTAAGAACTATATCTTGTCCATTCATAGAAGCCTTATAACCTACACCCACCAATTCAAGCGATTTGGTAAATCCTTCAGTAACTCCTTGTATGCAATTTAGAATTAATCTATAATATAAGTTTAAATAATCTCTTTTTTGATTTGTTTGTTCTATTTTAATTTCACTTTCTGACAATTCAACAACAATTTCTTCTCTTAAAACATCGAGTTTATTAGTCCCTTTTGGCCCTACAAAAACAAGTGTTCTTGAATCTAAAGATACTTTAACTTGCGAAGGAATCTCAATTGTTTTTTCAAAACTTTTTGCCATAACCAATAGTTATTTAATTTATTACCAAATATAACATATATATTCTCCACCAATACCCATTTTCTTAGCTTTTACATGTGATACTACACCTTGCGATGTAGAGTATATTCCTATTCCATAACCATATTTTACTGGTTTTATATCTTTTGATTTTACGTAAACTCTCAAACCAGGTTTCGAAACCCTAACTAATTCACTTATTTTATATTGTCCGTCAACAAGCAAGCTTACTTCTATAGCATTTTTACCTACAACTTGATAATCACCTATAAATTTATAGTTGTGCATTACTTTCAATATCTCAAGTACTAATTTCGATAAAGGTACTATTACTGTAGCTTTTTTTGATTTAATTGCATTTCGAATCCTAGTTAAAGTATCAGCTACAATATCATTTGTTGATTTCATATAATTATTATCTTTCATAATTACCAACTTGATTTTTTAACTCCTGGTATAAGCGCGTTTCTAGCATGTATTCTAAAACAAATTCTACACATATCAAAATCTCTCATATAACCTCGAGGGCGTCCACATATAGCACACCTTCTTTTTATTCTTACAGCATATTTTGTTTTTTTTAACTGTTTTAAATATTTTACTACTTTTGATTTACTTGCCATAAAAGTTTTAATTCATTATTGGTAATCCAATTTTTTTAAGTAACATCAATGCTTCTTTATCAGATTGAGCACTAGTAGTTATGTTTATCTGTACCCCCATAGCCTTTTCTAGTCGGTTTTGATTAGATTCTGGAAACACAGTGTGCTGTTTGACTCCAAAAGAATAATTTCCTTTTCCATCAAAGGATTTAGGAGATAGTCCCTTGAAGTTTCGTATTCCAGGCAATACAACATTTATTAATTTCTCTAAAAAGTTCCACATTTTATTACCTCTTAACGTAACAAAAACCCCAATTTTATCGCCTTTCTTAAGTCGACCGAAACCTGATATATCTTTTTTTGCTAAAGTTGGCAAAGCCTTCTGCCCCGTAAATGAAGTCATATCTTCAACCATAATATCTATAAGTCTCGAATCTTCTAGAGCCTTACCTACACCCGAGTTAACAGTTATCTTAACAAGTCGAGGAACACGCATGGGATTAGAAATACCCAATTCGTCCATTAATTCTTTTATTATTTGATTTTTATATTTTTCCTTTAAAGACATATATCCTGCTTATATTTTCTGTCATACAGTGCTATTCCCAAGCTTACCGATACATTGAGTGATTCTACACCATTTTGCATCGGTATGGCAATAGTATAATCACATTCTCTCATTATATATTTTTCAATTCCTTTGGCTTCATCGCCAAATACAAAACAAGCTTTTGGATTATACACTACTTTTGATATATTTTCACCACCTAAAGAATCGAAACAGTATAAACAAAAACCGGCATCTTTAAGTCTACGCAATGAATCAACAAATTTATCTTGTATAACCCTTATTTGGTAATTATATCCTGTTGATATCTTTGTTACAGCTGGTGAGTAAAAATTTTTGAAATTTTTAGGTATTAAAATAGCATCGACCCCGAAGGCATATGATGTTCTAATCATTGATCCAACATTGTATTCGTAATCCAAACTGGGAAAAGCAACAACAGTACTATATTTTAATTTAACAGAATCCTCAATGAAATAATTTAGACTAACAATATTTCTTAGCTTTGAATCTATAAACAAAAAAAACTTAACATTTTTTTTTTGTAAATGCAGTTTTGTATTTATATACTTTACTAGTTTCGATGAATAAATTATGAATACATTATTTTTCTTCAAGAAATCAATGGAATTTTTTACCTTAGGTGACTTGATATTATCTGACAAAACAACAAAATATATATATTTCAGAAATACGAAAAGATTATCATGAATAGCATTATTACCAACAATAACGCAATTGGAATCTATCAAAGAATCGATTTCCGAAAGAGAAATAGAATTATTTAAAGATTTCATTATTCAGTCTCGCGGTTTGAGAAATCACCACCGTTTAAACTTTTTTCTGAATTGTGAGTATCAGATAATGGTTCAATTTTTTTTACATTTGAATAATGTATAGGATGTACTATATATACAAAATTGTCATTAGAATTCTCTCCCTTTTTAACCGCTCTTTTTTTCACATTTATACCATCAATGTATACAAGATTGTTTTTTCGATCGACACGACTGACTATACCAACTTTACCTTTATAAGCTCCACTCATAACTTTTACAGAATCACCTTTTTTAATTTTTGCTGCCATAGCTACATTCTTATAATAATTCTGGTGCTAAACTAGCAATCTTATTGTATCCTTTATCTTTTATTTCCCTAGCAACTGGTCCAAAAACAGCCGTTCCTATAGGCTCACCCGCCTTGTTAATAAGTACAACTGCATTATCATCAAATTTTATGTAAGTACCATCTTTTCTTCTGAATTCTTTCTTAGTACGAACTATCACCGCATGACATTTTTGATGATCTTTTACATTACCATCTGGATTTGCACCCTTTACAACTCCTGATACCCTATCTCCAATTTTACCAAACTTTTTATTTGACCCTCCTAATACAGTTATCACTTTAAAGTATTTTGCTCCAGAATTATCAGCAACTTTTAATATTGTATTTAATTGAACCATAGACTCTTTACTTTTTGTGTATTACTTTAAACCTAATTAATTTTGTCAAAGGTCTACATTCCTCTACCACAACAACATCACCTACTTTTACACCATCTATTTCATTTCTTGCATACAATTTAGTATATTTGGTGATTATCTTTTTATATTTAGGATGAGGTACTTTACGTTCTACTCTTACAACAACAGCTTTAGTCATTTTATTTGAAACAACTACACATTCAAATCGTTTTCTTTTTTTTTCGTTATTCATATCTACTTATTAATCAATTTTAATTCTTTTAGAACAGTTTTTATTCTAGCAATCAATTTGCGTTTATTCCTATAATTATTTACATTATCAGCATTAGTGGCTCCAAATTTTAATTGTATACGCAACTTCATAAGATGCGCTCTCTCCGAATTTAAAAGAGAGAGTAGTTCATCTTTTGGCATCTTTCTTAACTCGTTTACCTTATACATAGTTTATGACTTTACTAGAATTTTAGTTTTTACTCCCAACTTAGACTGTGCAAGCGTAAGCGCTTTCATACCTAATTCGCTACTAACTCCACCTATCTCAACAAGAACTCTACCAGCCTTTACTGGTGCCACATAGGCCTTGACTGGACCTTTTCCACTACCCATGCGAGTACCTGCTCCTTTTGCTGTAATAGGTTGATCTGGGAAAACTCTTATCCATACTTTTGCTGCTCTTTTTGTAGTATTGGCAATTACTCTTCTTACTGCTTCAAGTTGATTTGGAGTGATGTACTCATTTTCCAAAGCAACCAAAGCCATATCACCATATTCTATATTTACTCCAGATGTAGAATCCCCTTTAAGTTTTCTTAAATGACTAACTCTATATTTTGTTTTTCTTGGTGCAATCATAATAATTTATATTTCTCCTTTATAAATCCAAACTTTCACCCCATACATTCTATCTACTAGAACTTGTTGGAACGCATAATCAATCTTTGCCCTCAACGTAGTTAACGGCAATCTACCACCCTTTATTTCTAATATTTCAGCTCGTGCTTGTTTGATAGGACCAAGTCCTTTTACCATAATTCGAGCACCTTTAGCCCCAGACGCTTCAATCCTATCTAATTGTTGTTTCATAGCAACTTTGACAGGAACGCCTTTCTTCAAAGAATCTACTATATTCTGAGCAACAATATTCGCTGATAAATATGGTTGTTTAACTTCATACACATTAATCTTAGCATCAACTCCTACTTTGGATTTAATTTCTTTTTCCATTTGTTCAATACCCCCACCATTTTTACCAATTGCTAAGCCAGGCCTTCCAACGTATAAATCCACCGTAACATTACCATCATTGCGTGAAATAAAAATTTTATCTATACCCGCTATATAAGCATAATCTCTTATTATCTTTCTAATTTTCAAATCATCATGTAGATATTTTGCAAACTTTGATCCAGTAGCAAACCAAGAAGATAAATGCCTTTCATTAAGTCCAATTCTATATATTTGTGGTATAACTTTTTTAGCCATTATTCGTTTTTAATTCAATATGTAAGTCACAGTATCTTTTGGTTCGGATTTTACCACGACCTCTATTAGCATACAAAATTCGTTTTAACTTTAAAGATGATTCATTTACATATATTTTATCTATCATCAAATTTTTAGGATCAATATTTGCATTGGCTACAGCGGATTTTAGTGTCTTTAAAATAATAGGAGCACCTTTTTTGTTTACATTCGACAAATACTGCATAGCATAATCTACATTCATACCTTTAACCAAGGCAACTACTAATCTAAGTTTTCGCGGCGTATAATTTATTTTTTTTACAGATGCTTTCATACTTAATCTTTATTTACCCTACCAACACTTCCAAGTGTTTTTGCAACTTTACCCTTGGAAGCATGCCCCCTAAATGTACGTGTTGGAACAAATTCTCCTAATTTATGCCCAACCATATCCTCTGTAATAAAAATAGGCACATGTTTTCTACCATCATGTACAGCAATAGTCATGCCAATAAAATCTGGAGATATATCACTTCTACGTGCCCAAGTTTTTATAGGCTTTTTATCTCCATTTTGCTTTGCAATCAAAACTTTTTTAAGCAGTTTTTGATCTACATATGGTCCTTTTTTAAGCGATCTTGACATAATTATTTTTTAATATACTTTCTTCCCTTTCTGTTAGTAATAATAAATTTAGAAAATCTGTTTCGCTTTCGCCTTGTAAGTTTACCCCTAACATTTCCCCAAGGGTCTCTAGGTATATGTCCAATAACACCTTTAGCTTCACCACCACCATGAGGATGTGCGTTTGGAGGCATCACCATACCTCTTACTGTTGGTCTTACACCACGCCACCTGTTTCTTCCTGCTTTTCCTAAAACTTCGTTTTTCGCATCCGGATTGGAAACAGATCCTATAGTTGCATAACAATCTTTTTTAAAAAGCCTTACCTCTTTTGAAGGCAATCGAACTTGTGCATAATCTCCATCAAAACCGAGAAGTACTGCACTTGTACCAGCGGAGCGAACAATTGTTCCTTTACTATTTGGTGTAAGTTCAATATTATAAATCTGTTGACCTACCGGTATATTTTTTAAAGGCATGGAATTGCCTATATCAGGGCTAGCATTCTCTGCGGCTATTATTCTATGTCCCATACTTACATTATGTGGTGTTATTACATAGCGTTTCTGTCCATTATCATAAACAACTAGAGATATAAAAGCATTTCTAAACGGATCGTATTCTATAGTAGTTATGGTACCATACACATTTCTTACTGACCGTTTAAAATCAATAATTCTATATTTACGGATTAACCTTCCTCCTTTGTGTCTAGTAGTAATTTTTCCTCTACTCCTTCCAGTAGATCCTTTTATCGTTACAGTTAAGGACTTGAACGGCTTGTCAGCAGTTAATACTGTCCTATCCACTAAAACAGTTCCTCGTTGTCCGGGCGTCGTAGGTTTTAATACTTTTAATGCCATACTTATCCAATATTTTCAAAAATTTCTAATTTATTTTCTCCTATATTTATATATGCTTTTTTATATTTAATTCTATTATGCGTTCTACTAATTAATCTTCCACTTTTTGTTACAAGACCTGTATTTTCCTTTCTTGATGACACTACACGAACACTCGTTGGATTAATACCATATATTTTATTAAAATAATAAGAAATATTTTTTTTGGTTGCTTTTCTATCAACAATAAATGTAACGACTCTATTATCTTTATAAAGCTTATATGTTTTTTCTGTAATTAAAGGTTTTATAATTACTTGTTTCATAATCAACTTAACATTTTTTTCAATTCCTCTAAGCTAGATTTGTCGACAATAATAACATCTGAAGTACTAATTAGTAAAGGTGATAAAGAATTGGTATCAGAAAAAGTAATATTTGGAAATTTTTTATACGACAGAGGCGGCTCTTGATTAATCAAATAAACAATTTTTCTAAACTTTGAGACAAAATTTTTATCAATATCACCTTTATCATTTATATATACTCTATCATTAGAAAAAAAAGAGTATAGCATATATTTTCTCAATATTTCTCTTTCTTTTTTATTTAGTCTTGCCGACCTTTGCGTAGGCTTGGGTCCATGTGCTACTCCACCTCCTCTATGATGTGGTGTTTTTGCAGAACCTTGTCTAGCATAACCCGTACCTTTCTGCCTATAGGGCTTTTTAGAATGACCTTTTACATCAGAAACCCCCTTAGTACTTTTAGTGTATTGAGCAGAATTAATAGAATGCACCCTTACATATTTTGATAAAAGATAATCTACATCAACATCACCGTTATCAAAAGATAGACTATCAACCTGCTCATTATCAATTGTCATTATTTTGATTTCCATAAAATTTATTAGATTATTTTAACTAGTGTACCATAGGAACCCGGAACAGATCCTTTTACTAACAACAAATCATTTTCTTTGTCGTAATCAATTACTTTAACACTGCGTATAGTAACTGTCTCGTTACCAGCTTTTTTAGCCATCTTGAGGCCAGGTAAAACCCTTCCAAAAGTAGTGCCTGTTCCTATGGATCCAGGTGATCTATGTTTGTTACTCTGTCCGTGAGTTTTTGGTCCTCCATCAAATCCCCACAACTTTACAACTCCCATAAACCCCCTACCCTTTGATTTTGCAGCTATCTTTACAGTAGAATTTACTTCAGGGATACAAGCGTCACTTTCATTTTTTATCCGTATGTAATATTGGGGCACTTGATCACCAAATATACCCTTTTCAGTTTTTTTTGAATGCTTTTTCTTACCTATCCCTAAAAACAATCCAGAGTTTTTTAATCCTTGATAAACCTTCGCAGAAACATCAATTATAGTGACGGGTACAACATTGCCTTTTTCATCAAATACTTGCGTCATTCCTTTTTTAATCCCGATGTACATAAGAATTGTTAAATTAATTTGAATTTATCACTTTTATATCTACAGATACTCCTGTCGGTAAAACAAGACTTTGCAAGCTTGATACGGTTTTTGAATTAGAATCAATTATATCTATCAATCTAGAAGAAATTCTTTGCTCGAAAGCTTCCTGTGATCTTTTATCTACAAAAGGAGACCTGATTACTGTCCACCTCTTAATTCTGGTTGGCAGAGGTACAGGCCCCCTAACCTTTGCTCCTGTCCTTATCACAGTTTCAGAAATTTTTTTACAAGCAGATTCAATCAATCCAGGATCGTAAGCCTTAAGTTTTATACGAAGTATCTGCATTATTATTCAATAATTTTGTTTACTATACCAGCACCAACCGTCTTTCCGCCTTCACGAATAGCAAATCTCATCCCTTGTTCCATAGCCACAGGCTCGATCAATGTTATCTCCATAGTTACATTGTCACCAGGCATTGCCATTTCAGAATTTACCAATTTGACTTCTCCTGTAACATCAGTTGTTCTAATATAGAACTGTGGTCGATAACCAGTTATAAACGCTGTATGTCTTCCACCTTCTTCTTTCTTTAATACATAAACTTCAGCTACAAATTTTTTGTGAGGAGTGATGCTACCTGGTTTTGCAAGAACCATCCCTCTCATCACGTGATCTTTTTCAATACCTCTCAAAAGTACTCCTACATTATCGCCTGCAACTCCCTCATCTAATTGTTTTCTAAACATCTCAACTCCTGTTACAACAGATTTATTATCCTTACCAAGACCGATAAGCTCTACAGCGTCACCAACCTTTACAACTCCTCTTTCAATACGTCCAGTTACTACAGTTCCCCGACCTTGTATTTGAAATACATCCTCAATAGGCATCAAAAAAGGTTGATCAACAGCTCTTTCTGGAGTTGGAATAACGGCATCGACCGCTTCCATGAGCTCAAGGATTTTTTGTGACCATTCACCGATTGTTGTCTCTTCAAGAGCTTTTAGAGCCGAACCCCGTACAAATCTTGTTTCTTCAGAATTATACCCATATTTCTTAAGCAATTCTGTAACCTCTTCTTCAACAAGATCAATCATTTCTGGATCATCTACCATATCGCATTTGTTTAAGAATACAACAATTCTTGGAACACCAACTTGCCTTGCTAAAAGGATATGTTCTCTTGTTTGAGGCATTGGACCGTCAGTTGCTGCAACTACCAAGATAGCACCATCCATCTGAGCAGCACCTGTGATCATGTTTTTTATGTAATCAGCATGTCCCGGACAATCAACATGTGCATAGTGCCTATTAGCAGTTTCGTATTCTACGTGGGTTGCGTTAATAGTAATACCTCTAGCTTTTTCTTCTGGGGCTTTATCTATTTGGTCGACTCCTAAATTTTCTGCTGAATAACCAGCTCGTGCCAAAACTGCCAGAATTGCAGCTGTCAATGTAGTTTTTCCGTGGTCTACGTGACCTATTGTACCCACATTTACGTGTGGTTTTGTTCTTTGAAATGTTGCCATAGCTTTTTATTTTATAGTAATCCTCGTGAATATACAAGATAAATTATATTTTGTCTAGTACTTATGAGTTCTCAATTTTAAATTAGCAAATTGTACTACAAAGAATGGATGACAACACAATCAAAACAATTAAAGACTAATCTTTGATTACATTATTAATCTCAGTTTAATAGAAAATTAAAGAATATTCTAATCAATAAAAATCTGCAATTTATTATAACTAATTTAACCTGTTCTAACAAAAGAGAGTTTCTCACAAGATTACATTAATTACAAATAATAAATTTAAATGTGGTTGTAAATTTTATCAATGAAATTTTCATAATTAAAACGTGTAATACTTAATTTTTATATATTTACAAGAGAATTGATTCAAAAAAATTATTCAAATTTCTAATCACTCTAAATGCTAAAAGCATCATTAAATGCAACAAGATAATTATCCAACAAACCAATAATGTGTGAGAATCCAATAAATATCTTATTCTAGATTAGGTGATTCCAAAACAACTTCTTCTATAGATGCACCTGGAGGCACCATAGGAAATACCATATCTTCTTTTTGTACAATAATTTCTAATAAATATCCTCTCTCAGACCTTACTAACTCAATCAAACCTTCTTTTAGCTGAGATCTAGAATCAACACGCCTACTTTTTATTCCATAAGCCTCTGTTAGTTTTACAAAGTCTGGATTACTCATATTTGTATAGGCATATCTCTTATCAAAAAACATCTCTTGCCATTGTCTGACCATACCCAAAAATCCATTATTCAAAATTATTATTTTTACAGGTATATTTTCATAGGATATCAGAGCAAGTTCTTGCATGGTCATCTGAAATCCTCCATCACCAATAATAGCTATAACTTCTTCATGAGGCCTTGCTAATTTAACACCAATCGCAGCAGGAAGAGCAAATCCCATAGTTCCCAATCCACCAGATGAAAAGAAGCTATTTAATCTTTGAAATTCATAATATCTTGCTGCTATCATTTGATGTTGGCCGACATCTGCTACTATATTTGCACTACCATTGGTGATATCCGAAAGTAGTTTAACAACTTCTGCCATTAAAATGTTGTCACTTGTTGGATTAATTTGATCTTTAATAACTTTTTCTGTTTCGATGGAATGCAATTCGCTAAACCTATCAAACCAAGAATTTCTATCTACAAATTTGATATACTTATTCAATTTTGATAACGCAACTTTCAAGTCTGCATTAATACCAATTGTTGCTTTTACATTACGGTTAATCTTAGATTTCTCTACATCAATATGAATTACCCTAGCATTTGGTGCATATTTTTTAAGATTACCAGTGACTCTATCATCAAAACGCATACCTAGAGCAATTAGCAAATCAGCCTCATTTGTAAGCTTATTTGGTGCATAATTACCATGCATTCCCAAAAAACCTACATAACTTGGATGAGTCTTGGGCAATGTAGATAATCCATGTAAAGTACAAGCAAATGGCAGATGTCCTTTTTCTAACAATTCTTTTATTTCATCATGTGCATTAGAAATAATAGCTCCATGCCCCACCAATACAAGTGGTCTTTGTGATGAATTAATCAACTCTGCTGCTTCTTTTATCAAACTTTCATCTAAGTCATATTGTTCTTTAGGAATTTCAAAATGTTGCACTTCAGACAGATCTACTTTTGCTGTCTGCATATCTTTAGGTATATCTATTAGTACAGGACCTGGTCGCCCAGTCGTTGCTATATAATAAGCTTTTTCCAAAACATATGGTATCTCTCTTGGATCTCTGATTTGATAATTCCATTTGGTGATAGGTTTAGTAACATTTATAATATCTGTTTCCTGAAAAGCTTCTGTGCCTATCAAATGTGTTGCTACCTGTCCTGTAATACATATAACTGGTACAGAATCCATAAGAGCATCAGCAATACCTGTTACCAAATTAGTAGCACCAGGACCAGACGTCACAAATATAACCCCAACTTTTCCACTCGCTCTTGCATACCCTTCTAAAGCATGTATACCACCTTGTTCATGTCTTGGGACATAATGTTTCATTTTTCCTTGCAATTCATATACATAAAGAGCATCATGTACTGGCATGATAGCACCACCAGGATAACCAAAGATCATATCTATACCAAGGTCAACAATAGTTTGAGCCACCAATTCAGCACCCGTTTTTACTTCTTCAGAATCGTTTGACATAGTGTTTAGTAAATGAATTAAATTTTGAGGATAAATATCTTTTTATCATAAAATTTATTTATTTGCAATATATTTGTATATATACCCATGAATTGTTATAAACGTTTTGAACTCAGTATAATAACTTGGTGAAAAAGCAAATCAATTTAATAAACATAATTAAAAAGATTGATAAAAAGCTAAAGAAAATAGAATATCAATTACCTTTTATAAAAATACCTTCATTTGTACCAAGAACTGATAATACAAATACAAATTTTTTTAATAGTTTACTCAATACACAAATAGGCAAACTCTATAGAAATCAAGAGTTTGTCGGTATAAATACACTAGCGGCATCTCCACATACACTTGATATGATGGAATATCAAGGTAATCTAATACCTTCACAGTTCATCATCTGGTGGTTTGAAAATGCAGATTCGAATCCTAAAAGATGCAATATATTAGATCTATCACTAAAAAATCAAGAACAAATCAAATCTTGTGCCGAGATGATATCAACACAGATTATTGAGGCAGTAAGAATAATGTATGAATATCATAAAGATTCTATTTATCAAAATCTGCATATTTATGGGATGATGGGACATACAGATCAAGCAACCAGAGATAAGTATGGCCTATCAAGAGGATGTCAAAGTGCATCTGATGGACATTTTCATGTAACGTATATTAGTCAAAATACAATTGACAAACATGCCTTCTACAAGATACCAACGTCTGATGAAATACTTAAACATATTGGTGTATTCAACGAGTTATTTTATGAAACAAACAGGGATAGCATAACAAATCTAACTCGAAATATAACAAATGAAAAAACCAAATTTATTAGAAATATAATCTGTGATAACCGTCATTTAAGTTTTACTCAAAAAATCAATATACACTATTCTATTCCAATATCTATCGACCAAGCTATTATAGAAATCATCAATATAGTAAAGATATTTTCTGAAATATATGAGATACTGATGTCTGGATGCTTAGAATATCATATTTCATCAAAGAAAATAAAAGAAAAAATTATTTTGTCGGTAGTAGAAAAACTCTTATCATTTGGTATAAATTTATCTCAAAATGAACTGATTCAAATCGCAAAAAATCTGACAAAATTTGCATTGATCTTTAAACCAACTTACAAGCAAATACTTCATTATCAAAACAACAAAAATATCTTACGAAAAATACACAAACAAAAATCAAAATTAATAAAAAACTTAGAAAAAATAGCACAAAATCTAATAAAAAAACATCAATTAAGCCCAATTTTGGCAGAATGTTATGTAAAATTGATTTCAGAAAGATTTTTAGATGACAAACCGGCAAACAACATCCATTCTGGCACATTTGCTGTGGCTATAGAATTTAGAGATGTTTCTATAAAAAACAACCAGATTTTTGTTAAAAATCTAAATTTATACCCAAGATTTGGGACAAGTAAGGGGGTTTTGGAGGATGAAAAGGGAGTTATATTTGGCAGATAATAATGAATTCTACTAACTCATATACAAACATGATAAACCTAGATGAATAAGCACCTAAATCAAGAAACATATGTTTTAATAAGCTAAAATAAATCTCATGTCCATCTACACCCGCACTGGCGATAGTGGTTTTACATCACTTGCCAGTGGAAAAAGAGTAAAAAAGAATAATTTCCGCATTGAACTTTGCGGAGAAATAGACGAGTTTAATTCGCATCTTGGCTATCTAACCCATCTTTTGTCCAAAGAAAAAGTTGATGATGAACTAAAATCAATCATTTCTTGGATCCAAAATATTCTTTTTGATATAGGAGCTGAGGTAGCTGGGTTAGATCAGGAATCCATCGATAAAGAAGACATTAAATACATAGAAAACTGTATTGACAAAATAGAACAACAGCTACCAAAACTTACAAATTTTATTTTACCCGGTGGTTGTGAAAGTGCCTGCTATACTCATATATGCCGTGCCGTTTGTCGAAGAGTAGAAAGAAAGATAGTCAAGATCAATGCTAAAAATAAACTAATAAGACAAGAGATCTTGATATTTTTCAATAGATTATCAGATTTTCTTTTTGTTATAGCCCGGTATCTAAATTTATTAAATAGCCAAGAAGACGTAAAATGGAAGAAAAGAGATAAAAATGAGATACTACAAGAATAAAGATCTTTACAAGATAAATACTTTTCATTTACACACAAAAGCTGATCAATACATAATTATTAATGACATTAAAGATTTAGAAATTTTAAATCTCAATCATAAATATTTTATTCTAGGTGGAGGTTCAAATGTTTTATTTGTCGACGATTTTGATGGATTAGTAATTCACAACAAAATAAAAGGGATAAAAGTTATTAAAGAAATTGATAATTATATTTATCTGTCAATAAATTCCGGCGAATCTTGGACCAATCTAGTAAAGTTTGTCACCCAAAATGATTGGGGAGGTATAGAAAATCTTGCTTATATACCAGGTACAGTTGGCGGTGCACCTATACAAAATATAGGAGCATATGGCGTGGAGATTGCAGAATCTATCGAATACGTAAAATGTTTTGATCTGATTAACAAAAAATTTTTTATCTTAACAAAAAATGAATGCGACTTTGGATATCGCGACAGCATATTTAAAAAAGAACTAAAAAACAAAGTTTTTATAACAGAAATCAGTCTAAAACTAACCACAAAAAAACACAATTACAAACGAGAATATGCAGGGATCAAAGAGGAACTAGAAAGAAGAAAAATAAAAAGACTATCACCAAAATTATTAGCAAATATTATTACTTATATACGTCGCAAAAAACTACCAAACCCAAATAAAATCGGTAATGCTGGGAGTTTTTTCAAAAATCCAGAGGTCGAAAAGAATTTAATAAATAAACTATTAATTGAATACCCCAATATGCCCACCTACCCAACTAATAAAGAATCTTGTGTCAAAATACCCGCAGGATGGTTAATCGAACAATGCGGATTTAAAGGATACCAGCACAAAGGTGCTTCTGTGCATCAAAATCATGCATTGGTTTTGATAAACAAAAATAACGCAACAGGAAGAGATATTTTAGAATTAGCCAACATCATAAAAGAAGAAGTAAAAAGAAAATTTGATATAGAATTAGAATTTGAAGTAAATATTATCTACTAATCCCTGACATCATAAATTCTAACGGAGCCATATACCGGATCGGAATCTTGATAAACAAGTTCGAAATTTTCCTTAAATATTTTTTCATTTACTTTAAACAATTTATCATTCAACACTGCCGAGTCTATAACTACATAATCAATGTTATTAGCATATAAAATCTGCTTTAATTTATCCAAATCTGTAGCTGAATAAATCGACTGTAAAATTTTCTCTCTCCCAACAGTATCATATCCAGCTGACCAAGCAAAATATGGCCATGCCGCAAAGTAATACCTACCCGAATAACCAACAGGATAGACTGTTACATATCCTGTAACAAAAACAGAATTAGGTTCAGTCTTTTCTATCACCCATTTATAAAACTCATTATTCAAATCAAATTTAATTGCAAATTTTGAATTGTTAGAATTAACAAACGCTATAAAATCTAAAATACCAGTAAAGATATAAGCCAAAATCAACATTATAAAGATAAATTTTGTTACATATTTTGATTTAGACAATTTGTAAAAGAAATAAGCGATAAATATATTTAGTAAAATAATCGATATCAAAACATATTTATGGTTCACATTCATATCTACAGTCAAGTTAGTTGTAAAAGCAAAAATAAATGGCATTAGAAAAGAGATAATTAAAATCCTATAAGCCGCATCCTTAAATATCAGTAAAACAAGAATTATCAAAGCAAAAACTCCAAGTAAATCCCAAATAAACTGAATCACATAAGGAACGATATTTGAAAGATACAAAAATGCCTCAAACCATTCTTTTTTAACTATTAGCTGATGAAGATTATATTGAATATGATAAGGTATATCCGCCAAATAACCAAATTTAATAATAGTCTCTGTTTTGGTCTCAACATTACTGCCAATAAAAAAATTTACTTGCCAAAAGAACAATACACAAGTTATGAAGATTAGAATTGCTAACCTAAGTTTATATCTAGAAAACAAAGTCAATATAGATAAAATTAGTAAAGTTGATATCAAAACAGCCCCATTCCAAAAGCCAGATAACCCTAAAATTATACCCAATCCCAAGTAGACCCATAGATTATTTGGAAACCAAGCTGATTTTGTTAAAAACATCTCTTTTACAAAAAATTTCGTTTTCTCAAAAACACTAAGATTGTATATTTTATGTCTTAATTTACGCCAAAATACCAAAAAATCTCTAATCACAAAAAACAATATCAATAACATAATTCCCATACCAAAAGCCAAATGGCGCTGATTTACATAAACATTTATGCTATATAGCCCCCATATTTCATTTTGTGTCTCTCCCACATAAAAATCTGTATTTATAATACCTTCTAAAACACTGTCGATTTCTTCTCCATTCATTACCAACGGATTAGATTTATTTTTTACTTCTAATCCTCGTGTCAGTTCTCCTCCCTCAATATACTGGTAAAGCTCATAAACATAATAAAATCCACCAAGCCCTGTCCTAAAAATAAAAAATAGTACAACGAGAATAGAGATAAATTTCTTCCCAAACAAAATAGTAGACAAGGCGTACAAAAGCATCAAAAAAGAAACAAGAGAAAGTATGCTAGGCACATTAATAGCCCAATCCAAAGGCAAACCAGATATCTCCAAATTTGCAGCCATAAACTGAAACATAAAATGGTATCTGATTGATACATCATTTTCGTAGAAAAATGGATATCTAGTAGGTATATTATCTCCAAAGGACAAAGATCGAATCATAGTGATATGAGCTGACATGTCCGAATAAACCCCTGGCCCCATTAAAATTTTGTTATCTTCTATTCGAAATGTATAAAACATCAAAAAACTAGAAAAAAACAAGAAAAATAATACTAATAGTATTTCATAAAAATTATTTTTTAAGCACCTAATTAGCTTATTTTGAACTGGTTTAATATTAACTAAAGCTAAATTTTGTACTTTTCCAATTTCTAGCAATTTTATTAAGTAAGCTCGATATAAAAATATTGATAAACCAATTAGAAAAAGTATAAAAATTCCATTTGAAATCAAAATATTATTGTCTACATCTTGTAAAAAGTATGCTAAAAGATAAACTATCCAATTAGAAATCAAGATACCAACCAAAAAGCTTGCAGGAAAAATAACAAACCAAGGTCTGATACTTACTTTTTCATTTAATAAAGAATAACCTTTCAAAAAACTATCAACTTTTAATATTTTCTTTACAATAAGATATCCTGTCCAAAACCATAAAGTAAGTAAAATAATAGCAAACATAAATCTATAGCTTTTCTAAAATTATATATTTAGGTCGGCGTTTTATTTCATTATAAATCTTGGCTATATAAATCCCCAAAATACTTAAATTTATCATGATTGCTATTGTTGCTATGATGACCAATAAAATCACTGTTGTAAAACCTTCCAAAGAAAATCCAAGCAACCATCTCAAGAAAGTATCTACCGACAAAAAAAGCAAAAACATAAAAAATATTACAGTAAAAACTAAGCTTATCTGAAGTGGTAATGTAGTAAAGAGAATAATAGAATTGTAAACCATGTTTAAATAGTTACGAAAACTCCATTTACTTGTACCTACAATGCGATTTTGTACTTTGAAAGACAAAGAAAGCTTTGGAAAACCTAGAGTCTCTATTATTCCTCGAAAAAATACATTACTTTCCTGATGCTGCAAAATAACATCTACAACTTGTCTATCCAAAAACTTAAAATCTGAATTTCTTCTTAGATCGATACCTGTAAAAAGTTTTAATACAAAATAAAAGGCATTTGCAAAAAATAAATAAACATTATCTTTTGCAGGATCATTATTTTCTTTGATTCCTTCAATAATTTTATATCCAGTAGTCCAATATTTATACATATCTAATATCATATTTGCTGGAAACTGCATATCTGCATCATAAACTACAGCTGCATCGCCACTAGCCGATTTTAATCCTGCAAATATTGCATTATCCTTTCCATAATTTTTACTAAATCTTATACCGACAATATGTTTATATTTTTCTTTTAGTTGTTTGATCCGAGCCCATGTATCATCTGTAGATCCATCATCTACAATTATTATCTCTTTCTTAAAATCAGCATCAGCTAAAACCTGCTCTAGATTTTCAATAGTGATATCCAATTGTCCTGACTCGTTGTATGCTGGTATTATGATAGAAACTTTTTTCATAATACTTAGATTTTATTTAAAAACTACTTTTTTGTACATAAGAAAATTCCAAAAAATGAGAATAAACATTACTACAAATTTTGATATAGAATAGCTTAAATCTGTCGATGATAGATTGATTAAATCCAAAATAAGATTTAAAAAATATGATAATAAGATAATCAAGCCAGAAGAAGCAAAATAATTGAACAAAAATAACAAAAGATATTTAGAAAAATTACTCATCATAGTTTCTTTAGATCTATTAAAAACAAACTTTTGATTACCAATAAATGAAGTAATCAATCCCAACGTCATACCAACAAAATTACCAATACTACTTGATATCTCTCTATTTAGATCAAAATTTATCAAAATAAAAAACACTGCATTATAAGCGCCATAATCTACTAGAAAAGATTCTCCCCCTGTCAAAAGATATTTTAAAAATTGTATACTTTTTAGCTTGGAAATTGTTTCTCTAAATTGCATAAAATATATTAATAGTATCACAATCGTTCATCTTATGAAAATAATAGTACAAACTACAATTTTACTAACTAAATGATGGAATAATAAATATAAATTATAAACGAAGTGTGGTGCCGGAGGAGGGACTCGAACCCTCACGCCTTTGCAGGCAACGGATTTTAAGTCCGTAGCGTCTACCATTCCGCCACCCCGGCAGTGGTTAGATATTTTATAACAAAATCTTTCCTAATACAAACTTTACTATTGTATTACCAAATATCCTAAATCAAACAGATTAGATATATATTAATATGTGTTGATAAAACAATATAAGTATCTTGATATATATAAATAAAAATGTTATTAGTTAATTACTATGACACAAATAAATTTCGGTGGTGTCGTAGAAGAAGTCATCACCAAAAAAGAATATCCACTAGAAAAAGCAAAACAAACATTAAAAGACGAAGTAATAGCCATAATAGGCTATGGCGTACAGGGTCCAGCCCAAGCTCTCAATCTGAGAGACAATGGATTTAATGTAATTATCGGTCAAAGAAAAGGAACAGCATCTTGGGACAAGGCAGTAGCTGATGGCTGGGTTGAGGGGAAAACACTTTTTGAAATAGAAGAGGCAGCTGAAAGAGGTACCATAATATGCTATCTTTTGTCTGACGCTGGACAAATCGAAGTATGGCCAAAGATTAAAAAATACCTTACAGCAGGAAAAGCTTTGTGTTTTTCTCACGGTTTTGGAATAACATTTTCAAAATATACAAAAATTATTCCTCCTAAAGACATTGATGTAATTTTAGTAGCTCCAAAGGGCGCTGGAAGATCGGTAAGAAAAAATTTTTTAGAAGGTAAAGGTATCAATGCTTCGTTTGCAATCTATCAAGATGCTAAAGGAAAAGCGAGAGATAGGGTTATCAGCATAGGTATCGGAATTGGTACAGGATATCTCTTCCCAACAACATTTGAGAAGGAAGTATATTCGGATCTTGTTGGGGAGAGAGGTGTTTTGATGGGTGCGATGGCCGGCATCATGGAGGCCCAGTATGAACTATTTAGAAAAATGGGCCATTCGCCGTCTGAAGCTTTTAATGAAACAGTAGAGGAGGCTACTCAAAGTTTAATTCCTTTAATTGCGGAAAACGGTATGGATTGGATGTTTGCAAACTGTTCAACAACAGCACAAAGGGGAGCTCTAGATTGGAAAGATAGATTCAAAAAAGCAGTAATGCCAGTTTTTAAAGAGCTTTATAGATCAGTAGCATCAGGTAAAGAAGCTCAAAGAGTAATTAGAAAGAATAAACAAAAAAACTATAGAGAGAAATTAAATGCTGAACTTGCCAAAATGAGAAATTCAGAGATGTGGCAAGCCGGTGAACAAGTAAGGAAACTCCGACCGGAAAATCAAAAAGAATAATAAATTAAAATGGCATTAAATCCAGGATTCCAACAAATCCACCAAAAAGGTAGTAAAATACTCACTCAAAGTCTTCATATGCTACCTGCTCTATCTCTGATGATAGCAGCAGGAGTAATAGATAGCGTAAAAGATAAAGATAGACCTTTTATCACTGTTGTAAATTCATTTACAAACCACATTCCTGGTCATGCCCATTTGCGCGAGCTTGGAGATATTATCGTAAAAAAACTAAAAGAAAAGGGATTCAATGTTTGGTACTGCAACATCGGTGGATTGGTTGATGATGGCATCGCAATGGGGCATTTTGGTATGAAGTATTCATTACCTTCAAGAGAACTAATTACTGATCAGATAGAAACAATAATAGGAGCCCACCCTGCTGACGCTTGGATAGGTATCGGTAACTGTGACAAAATAGTACCAGGAATCCTTAATGCTATGGTAAGACTAAATATACCAGCTCTTTATATATCCGGCGGACCAATGCTTGCAGGTCAAGACAAAACAGATCTAATAACTGTATTCGAAGGTGTAGGAAAATACACAGCCAACAAAATAACAGAAGATGAATTGATTAAAATTACAGAAAAGGCTTGTCGTACTTGTGGAAGTTGTGCGGGTATGTTCACTGCCAACTCTATGAATTGTCTTGCTGAAGTATTGGGCTTAGCATTGCCAGGCAATGGTACTGTACCTGCTGCTGAATGGATAGATAAAGAAAAAGGCACGTGGAGAATCAATCCAGAAAGAATAAATCTCTTTGAAAGAGCGGCAGATGCTATAGAATATATACTTCAAAACAATATTAGACCAAGAGATATAGTTACTTATGAGTCTATAGACAACGCAATAATCCTAGATTTAGCGATGGGTGGTTCTACAAACACTATTCTACACACATTAGCGTTAGCTTATGAAGCTGGTATACCTTACGATCTTAGAAGAATAAATGAATTAGCAGATCAGACTCCAAATGTATGCAAAGTATCTCCATCAAGACCAGATGTACATATCGAAGATGTAAATAGAGTTGGTGGACTTAAAACTATATTAAAAGCAGTACAAAAATCTTCTAACCCACCACTAAATTTGCATTGTAAAAATATTATTGGACAAACACTAGAAGAATACATTGCTGATGCAATGGAACCAGATGAAGACGTAGTCAGAAGCGGAGATAATGTGTTTTCTAAAACTGGTGGACTTGCTATTTTGTATGGAAATATCGCACCTGATGGTGCAGTTGTTAAGACTGCAGGCGTAGATGAAGATATGATGGTATTTGAAGGTACCGCGGTGTGTTTTGATTCTCAAGAGGATGCACTGGATGCTATTTTGAAAAGACAAATCAAAGATGGAGATGTTGTAGTAATAAGGTACGAAGGTCCAAAAGGAGGCCCAGCAATGCAAGAGATGTTATCTCCGACTTCAGCATTAAAAGGTATAGGTGTCAAAGCGGCACTTATTACTGATGGTAGATTTTCTGGAGGTACTAGAGGACTTTGTGTAGGTCACATTTCTCCAGAAGCAGCATCAGGTGGACCTATAGCAATTATAAAAAATGGTGATAGAATAAAAATTGATGCATATAAAAGAACAATTGATCTATTCATATCTCAAGATGAATATAATGAACGAATGGAAAATATTCCACCTTTTGAGCCAAAAGTAAAAAATGGATGGCTAGGAAGGTATACACAACATGTGATGAGTGCAAACTATGGTGCAGTGATGGACAACACTCTTGCAGCTATAAATAGAGAAAAGGATAAATGAAAATATACCATTTTGTATTAGGGCCACTAAAAAGTAACTGTTATGTTATTGAAGCAAAAGATCAATGTGTCTTGATTGATCCCGGGGACGAAGCTGATTTTATATTAAATTTCATATTATCTAATCGTTTGGAACTAGTGGGAATTTTAGAGACACACGGTCATTTTGATCATATAGGTGCAGCTGGTGAAATTCAGTTGTCGTTTGATGTACCACTTTACATTAATAAAAAAGATGAATTTTTAATTGAAAGATTAAAAGAAACTGCAGAGTATTTTTTAGGTTATGATCCGCATTATTTAAAACCTAAAAACATTAAGTTTTTTGATGAAAATACGGATAAATTTCGTGTTGGAAATTTTGAATTTGAAATTATATGGACTCCTGGTCACACACCTGGATCAAGTATTTTTATAATAAAAGATCAAAAATACGCTTTTATTGGTGATACTATATTTGAAGATGGAATTGGTAGAACAGATTTTTCTTATAGTTCACCTACTAATATGAGAAAATCAATTCAAAAAATACTAGAATTACCAGATGATACTCTACTCTATCCTGGTCATGGTGATTGTTTTTATGTAAGTGATAAAAAATAAATATGTCAAAAGAAGAATTAATCAAAAGAGCTTTAGAATATCACGAAAAACCAACTCCAGGAAAATTAGAAATAAGAATTTAAAAAAATGTTTCTAGAAAAGAAGATTTGGCTCTTGCTTATAGTCCCGGTGTAGCTTATCCTGTATTGGAAATATCAAAAGATGAAGAAAACGCCTATAGATAGACAAACAAAGGTAATCTGGTAGCTGTTATCTCTAACGGTAGTGCGATATTAGGCTTGGGCAATTTGGGTGCACAGGCATCAAAACCGGTAATGGAATGCAAAGCTATGCTTTTTAAACTATTTGCTGACATTGATGTGTACGATATAGAAATTAACACTAGTGATCCAGATGAAATAATACGCACTGTAAAACTATTAGAACCAACTTTTGGTGGAATAAATCTAGAGGATATAAAAGCACCTGAATGTTTTTATATTGAAGAGAAATTAAACGAAATAATGAATATCCCAGTTTTTCACGATGATCAACACGGTACTGCCATAGTAGCTGGTGCTGGCCTGATAAATGCATTAATAATCGCATACAAAAGAATAGAAAAGGTTAAAATAGTCATAAATGGTGCTGGGGCTGCAGGTATAGCATGTACTCGACATTTTATAGATCTTGGAGCTAAAAAAGAAAATATTTTTCTATGTGATTCACAAGGAGTAATAACTACTAAAAGAGCTGATAATTTAAATAAATACAAGTCAGAATTTGTTCAAGATACAGACAAAACAAGTTTAGAAGAAATAATAAAAGATGCTGATGTATTTGTCGGTGTATCTGTAAAAGATATTTTAACCCCAGAAATGCTTAGATCGATGCTTTCAAACCCGATATTTTTGCCTTAGCAAACCCTGACCAGAGATAAATTATCAATTAGCAAAAGCTACACGTTCTGATGTGATAATATCTACTGGTAGATCAGATTATCCCAATCAAATCAACAACGTATTAGCCTTTCCATACATATTCCGCATTGCCCTGAATAAAAGATTAAAAAAGATTACAAAGGAATTAAAAATAAAGATGTCCCAAGCTTTAGCAGACCTGGCACGAGAAGAAGTACCAGACGAATTAAAAAAACTTTATCCAAACGTAAACCTAATATTTGGTAGAGATTATTTTGTGCCAAAAGTGATGGATAAAAGACTAAAGGACTACATTTCAATTAACAAAAGAGAAAATATATATTAAGTTAAAGCCCTTCTGTAATTGTCTTTTTGATTTTATTCACTTTCACGTTGTTGTAGGATAATAGGTAAGACACGATAAAATGCTTCATATATTCTGTGCTGAGGTGTACCAGGTTTTTCTTGCACAAAATTCTGTATAGTCTCAAATTCCATACGTACTCTTTCACGTGTAAAGGTAGATCATCTTCATAAATTCTAGAGTTAACATCTCCTATCAATTTCACCCATGTTGAACAGAAAGAGACTGATAATGTCTTGGGAACATACCGTATGATGCTATAGCCTTGCGATTCGGATCCAATCGAAACAAAGAAAATAAATCTTCGATCATATCTCTTTGATCCATAAACACATAATTTTCTATAGTACGTCTACCACCCTCACTTTCTCGAACTTCACTTAAACGTTTAAATTCTTGTAATGAGGCCTCTGAAACTCGATCTATTGCCTCTGCCAACATACATACAGAAATTGCTCGATCATATCTTACATTATTATCATTGAAATCAGGTTTAAATAGATCAATTACGGTTTGTTTAAATCGATTGTATACTAATACATAATATTCTCTTGTTCATTACTGATTCTATTTTTTTATAGTATAAATGTTCTTATCAAGAAACTGTTTTATTTGTTCAGCATCAAAACCGTTTAAAAATAAATTTTCTACTTCATACCCTATTTCTGTAAACACAACCGATGTTATTTTTTGCATTCACCACTTCTTATTCTATCCAATCTGGGTTGTCCTGTGCACATACTATAATTATTACACCAAACAATAATTCTATCAATATTAAGGCTTAGAAAAATTAGAAAATAATATCTACGCATAACTCCGAAATAACAGTCTTCTAACAAAAAAACTATTAAAAATTATCATAATGTCAAAATTTAAGAAAATTAATTTTCAGACCATAGGATATAGTATAATTTTTTCATGCACAAAACCTACCAACTCACAACATTTGGCTGTCAGATGAATATTTCTGATTCTGAACGTATAGCTGCAGTTTGCGAAATGATGGGATATAGACCAGCAAAAGAAGGAGAAATAGCAGATCTGTACATCATAAATACATGTTCAGTAAGGCAAAAAGCTGAAGATAGAGTTTTGGGAATGCATCATAAATTTGTCGAATTAAAATCAAAAAAGAAAGATGCAAAAGTCATCATCACTGGTTGCATGGTAAAAAGAGATATTCGACAAAGTCCTCAAAAATCTCAAGAATATCAACAAAGTTACTATGAAGAACTCAAATTCAAAATGCCTTGGGCTGATTTTTTTGTGGAAATAAATCAAATAAATAAATTACCTGAATTATTAAATGAACAAATAGAAACCAAAATAGATGAATATTTTGCTGTAACTCCTAAATACAACTCAAAGTTTCAAGCATTTGTACCTATATCAACCGGTTGTGATAAATTTTGTACATTTTGTATTGTACCTTTTACAAGAGGCAAAGAAGTTTATAGAGACTACAATCAAATATACAATGAAGTCCTAAGCTTGGTGCAAAACGATGTAAAAGAAATTACATTATTGGGTCAAAATGTCAATTCTTGGAAAAGTAGAAAAGAAGGATTATTGGGTGTACCAATACCCAAGTTTAGAGGAAATATAGAACAAGATTATCTAGATTTTGCTGATCTTATGGAAAATTTAGCTCAAATAGATGGTGATTTTTGGCTTAGGTTTACTAGCTCTCATCCGTATGACATTAATCCTAGACTTATAGACGTTGTAGCAAATGAAAAAAACGTAGCGAAACAATTTCATTTTGCATTACAATCTGGTTCCAACTCAGTTTTGAGACGAATGAACAGATACTATACTGCTGAGGAATTCGAAGAAAAAGTTAATTTAATAAAAGAAAAAATACCCGGAGTTGCTATCACTACAGATGTAATTGTGGGATTTTGTGGCGAAACTGAAGAAGAATTTATGGATTCTGTGAAATTATGTGAAAGAATACATTTTGATCAAATTTATATATCCGAGTATTCACAACGTAGTGGTACAATTGCGGCAAAGTTTTATAAAGACGATGTACCACATGAAACTAAAGAAAAAAGAAAACAAATATTAGAAGAAGTTTTAAAAAAAGGATTAAAAGAAAAAAATAAAGTATTAATAAATACCAAACAAAAAGCATTGGTTTACAAAACAGATCGTAAAACGAAAAATCTCATTGCACGAACAACTCATGGTAAAGATGTAGAAATTATAAATTCACAAAATAAAGAATATATAGGTCAATTTGTCTATGTGGATATAAAAGATGCGGTAGAATTTAGATTATTTGGCGTAATCTAAGATTTCATTCACCAAAACCCAATTTAACTTTTTTATAACAAACAATCTGATCACCCTCTTGAATATCAAATTTTTCTCCTAATTGTATACCGCACTCATGGCCACTAGTAACCTCTTTTACTTCATTTTTATATTGTTTTAGTGAAATAATCTTTGACTCAGCGATCCTCTCTTCTCCTCTCTGAATATACACCTGATAACCTTTTATGATTTTTCCTTTGCTTACCACACAACCACAAATCTGCTCGCCATCTGAAAGAGTAAAAATCTTTTTGATTGTAGCAATACCAACTACCTCTTCTTCAAAAGAAGGAGCTACAAGGCTGATCAAGGCTCCCTCAACATCATCCACAAGTTCATAAATTATCTTATATTCCCTAACAAAAACTCCTTGACTATCGGCAATACTTTGAAGTTTTTTATCAACACTAACATTAAATGTTAGGATAAAAGCTTTTTTTATCTCTGCTTGGTCTATATCAGATTGTGTCAAAACTCCTGCTTTTGCTAAAACAATATTTGTTTTAGTACCTGGCACATCAATTTTTGATAAAGAATGTTTTATAGCCTCAACAGAGCTTTGAGTATCTGCAATGATTATCAAATTTAATTCTTTTATCTCCTGTTTTTCTTGCTGTTCTAAAAACAATTCAGCCAGAATTTTTTTATTTAATGAAGTTGTTGATGTATTAGTTGAAAGTTTTTCCTCTTTTTCATCTATAAGATATTTTTTAGCGACTTTATCACTATCAAAGAAATAGATTTTTGATCCAACGTCCAATACATCGTCCAAACCAACAATACTTATAGGTTGTGAGTCATATGCTTGGTTGACTTGTTTGCCTGTATCATCTATAAGCGATCGAATTTTGCCAAATTTGGATTTGCAAACAACAAAATTGCCAGTTTTTATCATCCCGCCTGTCATTATAACAGTGGCTGTAGGACCGCGAAATTTATCCACTGTAGATTCCAATACAAATCCTTCACCTATAGAATCCTTGTTTTCTAAGTCTCTAGGTTTGTGCATTTCATAATATTCGGCAATAAAATTGATCATTTCTAAATACTTATCAATATTTATTCCTTGTTTTGCACTGATGGTAACAAAAGGTATATCACCACCATAAGCCTCTAAAAGAACCCCATTCTCTGCCAATTGTCGTTTTGTCTTTTCTATATCAGCTCCTGGAAGATCTATTTTATTTATAACTACAAGTAATGGTAAATTTGACTTTTTCCATATTTCTATTACCTCTTTTGTCTGTGGCATCACACCATCATCTGCAGCCACTATCAAAGTCAATATATCATTTATTTGTGAACCACGTTTTCGTATATTAAAAAATGCCTCATGTCCTGGTGTATCTATGAAAGTAATAGGTTTGCCATCAAACACTACCTGATAGGCCCTGACATGCTGTGTAATACCACCAAATTCTTTATCTACTATATTTGTACCTCTTATCTTATCAAGCAAAGTAGTCTTACCATGATCAACATGCCCCATAATAGTCACTACTGGTGCACGCACTTGTATATTTTGCGATTGGGATGATTTCATAACTGGCTTATTTTAATACAAAAAGCCAAATTATGCTAATTATTTAGCTACAGATGTAGCTCTAACCTCACGAATAACAGTTACTTTTATAGTACCGGGATAAGTCATATTTTTTTCTATCTCTTCAGCAATCTGTTGAGATAAAAGTATAGTACCATCATCGCTCATGATCACAGGATCTATAAACACCCTTACCTCTCTACCAGCATCGACAGTATAAGCCTCTTTTACTTCCGGATGCCTTTTAGCAATTTCTTCCATAGCTCTGATTCGTTTTACATAATCTTCATCTGTACCATACCTCGCACCAGGTCTTGCACCAGAATTTGCGTCAGCTATATAAATAATTGCAGATTCCATACATATTGGATCTCTTGCGAGATGATGAGCATACATTGCATTGATTACCTCTGGCTTGAGCTTAAGTTTAATACCTAGTTCTTCACCTAATTGCATATGATCACCATCCTTTTCATGAGTCACAACTTTACCTATATCATGCCATAGAGCACATTCTTTAGCCAAATTTATATCCAACCCCAACTCAGCTGCAATTTTTGCTGCAATATTTACAACTTCTAATGTATGAGTAGCTAAACACTGACCATAAGAAAATCTATAACGCATTCTACCTAGATATTTTAATTGTTCCAATGAAAGATTATTAAAACCAGCTTGTGCTGCAATCTCCTCACCATCTTTTATTATTTGCTTTGCAAAATCTATTCGTGCTTTTTCTACAGCTTCTTCTATCTTAGCTGGATTTATTCTTCCATCTTTTACTAATCTTTCTAATGCAATCTTTGCTATCTCTCTACGCATAGGATCAAAACAAGACAAAACTATATATTCATCAGATTCGTCCATGATGAGATCAACCCCAGTAATTTTTTGAAAAGTTTTTATATTTCTTCCCTCTTTACCGATTATTTTACCCTTTACCTCTTCACCACCGACTTTAAAGACTGATGTCGAATACTCCCCAACAAAATCAGTGGCACTAGCAGTTATAGCACTTATAAGTATCTCTTTAGTTAATTTTTGTGATTCTTTTTCTACTTTTTCTCTATGTTTTCTTACCTCTTCTGCAAATTGTTTCTCTAACTTTTGTTCTAAATTATTCATTAATAGATTTTTTGCCTCTTGTTCTGAGAGTTTTGCTATTTCTTCTAATTTTTTATTGATACTTTCACGCTCTTTTTCCAAATTTTGTCTAATAGATTCTACTTCAGTTTCTTTCTCTGAAATAACAAGTTCTTTTTGATTTAGTGTTTTAGCTCTATTTTCTAATATTTTTTCTCGTTCTTCAATACTCTTTTCAGCTTCTAGTATTGATTTTCTTTTTTTATTTAACTCTTGCTCTGTATTAAACAAAAGTTCTTTAGCTTTCTCTTCGGCTTCCTTTATTTTTTTTCTAGATTCTTCATCTAAAAGATTTTTTTTATCTTCATCAGATAGATTTTCAAGTTTACTTTGAAGAGTATTTATATTGTTTTGCAGCTCGTTATTTTTAAAATACAAAAATACTAACGCTCCAACTAAAATTACTATAATTATTGTTTCCATACATTCTTTTTTAATGGTTAACAAATTAAATTATACATTATCGGGGTAAAGTTAGAATCATAAATATATTACTAAAATCCGGAGGTTGTGCTATTCCAAAGAGAAAAACAAATGAAAGAAAAGTCATACTAAACTGAATTGCAATTCCCCAAAACGACTTATCTTCATATTTAATACCAGCAAAAAAATCTACAATTTGTCTTGGTAATGTATTTTTAGGTATATATTGTCGGAAAATGTTAAAAAATACCCACATTATCAATGTTACAATCGATGCTAAAAAACTATAAAATCCTATTGTAATCTGTTTATTCAATAAAATAAAACCATTTGGTTGTGAAAACACAATAAATAGCAATAAAACAAGATAAGCACTACCCAAAAGCAAGTCAAAAAGTCTAAAATATGTAACCCATATACTTTCAAAATTTTTAGGATCCCAATGCGGAATTAATTCAATAATAAAATAAGAAACAATAGTACCCAAAACGATCGTCAACGCATTAGGCTCCATAAACGTCGCTATATAACTCATAGTCACTAGATGAGGTGTCAATAACATAGATTGATTATACATTAAAAAGCTAAATTGATTATAATTTTACATGCTTAGAAATTTTTTGATTAATTCCATTGAAATTGTTTATATCTACATCATTAAACCCTTACTTTTCCTATTAGATCCAGAGTTTGTACATGATAATTTTATCAAATTAGGCAAATTTTTATCTAAATATAAGATTTTAAATATGTTTTTGGCTTTGTGTTTAATAATCATGATAAAGTACTAAGTCAAAAAATTCACAATATAAGATTTGTATCACCGATAGGCCTGGCAGCAGGATTTGATAAAAATGCAGATCTTATAAATATAATTCCATGTTTAGGATTTGGCCACGCCGAATTTGGGTCTGTGACAAAATATGCTTACGAGGACAATCCCAAACCAAGACTAAAAAGATCTCCACAACTAAAATCAATATGGGTTAATTACGGTCTTAAAAATAATGGTGTCGATGAAATTATTAAGAAATTTGAATCAATTTCTAATCAAAACTTTGTTTATGGAGTTTCTATTGCAAAAACTAATTCTCCAAGTACGTGTGACGATCAAAATGCCATAGAAGACTATATCTACTCTTATAAATTAGCTAACGAAAATCCTATTATTCAATAATATTACGATAAATATTTCATGTCCAAATACTTTTGGTAGTGAACCATTCACTACACCAGAAAGATTAGAAAAATTGCTTTATGCTTTAGGTAAAACAGAAAAGAAAAAATTAGTTTTTATAAAAATGTCAATTTCTATCACAAATTCAGAATTCGATAAACTCCTTGAGGTGATTGTCCGACATGACATAGACGGAGTAATAATCGGAAATTTACAGAAAGATAAATCATTTTTACAAAATCTCACATCAGATGAGACAGTTATCTCAAAAGGAGGTCTGAGCGGAAAACCAACATTTGATAGATCTAATGAATTAATATCGCTAACATACAAAAAATATGGAAATAAATTAATAATTATTGGTTGTGGTGGTGTATTCTCTGCAGAAGATGCTTATGAGAAAATAAAACATGGTGCCAGTTTGATACAAATGGTAACAGGCATGATATACAAGGGTCCATCTATTGTTGCAAAAATAAATCAAAAATTAACAAAACTTATTCTAAATGATGGTTATACTAGCATCACAGATGCCATCGGCGCTTATCATAAATAAAAAATCCTTGAAGAAACAGATTTCATATTGTATTATTAATCATTCGAGAGTAGCTCAGCCGGTAGAGCAAGCGGCTGTTAACCGCTGGGTCGTGGGTTCGAGTCCCACCTCTCGAGCCAAGCTTACTAAAGGGATTACTCAATACTTCTCTGTATTACAAAACTTGCTAAATTTTATTAGGTAGATATATTTGTAACAAATAATTCATGTATTATATTGATAATCAATAAGTTATTTTATACTAACGATGTATTTATATAAATACATTTCATTACTCATACATAAAATTGACAATATTAGCAAAATTATAGTATTAATGTACTTAAAATGGAACAAAAATCTTCGATAATAAAAAATCTCCTCATGAACTTGCCGCCCAGTTATCAAGTATTCACAGCACTGATTTAAGATTTACAAAGCATCCGTTTGGTGTTTGGTGAAGAATTAGATCAAAAATATAAGGAGATAAGACGAAATGTAGAAAATTTGCTCAAAGATCCAAATCGTACAGATGATGATTTAGCGCGTCAATTGGAGTCAATTCATCAATACGGCCGTCAATCAGGCATTTATTCGCCAGTTATAGGTCCCAATGCAACAGAATTTTTAGATATAGCAAAACAGGAGTATCTTAATATGGGATATGATGAACAAACGGCAACCAAAAGAGCTGAAGCAGACCTTCGAGGAAAAGGATATCTAGCGGTACTTAGAAGAGCACGTAGACACCATGAATCACATATTAGATATATCTTTGATAAGATATATTCGAGGGAGCCTTTGGATGAACAAACCGAAAGAGAAAGAATATCAGAATTAAGACAAAGATGCTTCTACATGGGAAAACCCGAAAGTATTGTTCTTTCCCATGAATTTTCTGATGGTAATTTTCTATATCATGGAACAGATGTCGAACGGGCTATTGCTATATTATATTCTGGCGAGTTATTAAATTGGAAAGGTATTTCAGAAAGAGAACAAAAAAGCTGACTCCGAAGGTAAAAAAGCGATAAGTATAAAAAACAATTCTGGCTATGAAGGAATTTCTTGAAGTTTCAATAAAATAACAGCAATGCCGGGAGATCGGTATCATTTGGTAGGTTTTTTAGCTTCACCCAAAGCCGTTCTATCTGATCAAAACTACCAATTAGCAATACCTTATAGACCAGCACCTAATGAACTAATTTTGATTGATTCAAGGATCGATCCAAATAGATATTATGAAGGGAAATGTCAACTAGAACTCTTGGAAAATTTAAGACGAGGAGAATGTAACTCTGTTGTATCTAATATAATTTTGCTTTCGATGTATAAAGAAAATCAATTTGCAGAGAACAGAAGCCGTTACGCAGATAAATCTATGTTAATCGATTTTATCAATGCTCAACATCGCAGATCTGATGATGAAATTGCAGAATTATTAAGAGAAAATAATACTATACAACCATCTCCTGAACTACTTCAACAAAGGGTAGAGAACGAAATTCCAGTTGGAGCTGTTTGGTTACAAGGACTTATCGACACTAGAAGAATTAAGAAAATTCGAGGATTTGAAGATGTTACTACAGTGAGACAAGCTATTGAAAGAATAAATGGTGATAATCTAAATGCATTTTTTAATGAAATAAAAATAGATTCTTTATTTGTAAAAGAATTAATAAAAACAAGATATTGAAAATATAGGTTCTCTCTCCGTACCAATCAATCAATTATATTTTGAGTCCCTGATAAGGATTTAAATCATTGGCTTAGAGTTTTAGCCAGGTGCAATTCAAAACCAAAGGGAATTATTGTTTATCATCACAATGCAGTTAGGACTGAAAATTTTGCGACACTACATAAAGGCGACCATGAATCCATGACTAATCAACTAAGAAGAGTTATTCCTGTATCCCGAGAAACAATAGATTACGAGCAGATATTAGGAGAAAAAATAACCCCTCATAAACTTGCGGGTTACAGGCGACATGTGATTGGAGAGAATTATCTAAGCGGAAGAAAAACGTTAAGAATAGATAGGAATGGTGATTTAGTTATAGTTTGATTAAACTTAAATTTAACTGAATTAAATTTGTATTTTTATGATTCTTTAAAAAATAATAAACAGGGAAAATTTTTACTTTTTATGATATTATTAACTAAATTATGTGATAATTTCAAAGTACTAAGATTTCTTAGTAAAACTACTAACTATCTCAAGGTAAAATTAATCACATAGTTAATATAAATTTTATTGAAATATATTTTATGATTTGTTAAAATAAACTTAATTATAAAACATTACTAAAAATCAGGCGATACAAATCTTTCACCTGTTCAGAATCAAAAATATTATAAAGCAATGCATTCTAATCAAAGCATTTTAATTATTTTTTCTTCTACACACAAAAAATACTCTGTTTGATCCTTCATCTACATCAGTATAGTCAGGATTTACGAATTCTAATACCTCAAAATATTTATCTAGTATACTTCTACCTAATGATATTACAAAAGATGTTTCTTTTATAGTTTCCTTATGTAATCGATATTTATTACCTTCATCTACTTTTTCAAATATCTCAATTTCCCATGAATAAGTATTTGAATCTTCAGAATCCTTTTTAATTTGCATAATCAAATAATTATTATCAAATTCAACAAAATATGATGGTCTTTTAGTCATCTGTTCCAGTTTATTTATAGTATTCATATCAAAAATAAAAATACCATCATTCTCCAAATGCCTGTATACACTTCCAAAGGTTCCTCTCCATGCTTCTAAATCAAGTACATGATTTATTGAGTCATAAAAACAAAGATAACATCATATTTTCTATTAATATCAAAATTTGTCATGTCATGATGATAAAAATTTATATCTGGCATCTTTCTCTTGCTTTGGTTAGCATACCTTCAGATATATCCAATCCCTCCACTTCATATTCATACTTAATACATTTTAAAATATTTCCTGTACCACAAGCTATTTCTAAAACCTTTTTTGCATTAGATTTATATTTATCAATATAGTATTTCAGTATCTTGATAAAAACTTTTGGATCAGATTCTAAACTATCATAAAATCTAGAATATATAGCATAAGGATCTCGATAATACATATTTCATTTTATTCTAATTTAAATGTTACGTAAATTTTATATTGCAACTATATTTATTTAGGGTCTTGACTAGATAACTTTAAAATTACGTATCAAAATTTTTAAATCTTTTCCGAGATTTGCTCTGTGATTAAATCTCCACTCTGATTCTAACAAATATTCCTTGAAACTTCCCTTACTTATCCCATTGAACTTAGATAACCTCCTCTTTGTCCAACTCCAGAAGGACTCTACACCGTTTATGTGTTCTTTTCTCCCTCTTACAAATTCATTCTCATTATGCTTGGCTTTTTTGTGATTGTATCAATATATTGTCAATGCATTGTAACTTCTCCATCCATCAGTATATATGTCTGATCCTTTTCCTACTACTTTCTTGATTATTTGTAAAAGCTCTTTGGATTTGGCACTATTTACTATCTCAGTATATATCTTATCGCCTCTTTTTAGTAGCCCAAATACTATGTGATTTTACTTCCTGATCCTCTTCCTCTCTTGCCTCTAACTCTGCTTGGTCCAAAGTAACTCTCATCTATTTCCATTCCATTGTGTAGTTTTACTTCTAATCTCTCTTGTATTGCACTGCTTAGGATTACTGTTCTAAAAATCTTGTAATACCTGTTGCTGTATTTCTATTTACATTGACAATTTTGACGCTCTGCTCGCTGGAATATCTTCAACAAAACACTTGTAAAGTGTATCATATTTTCTTCTTGAAATATGTACAGTACACGTTTTGTAATCTCGGTATTGCTTATCACATAATCTAGATTCTAATAATTTATTTGTTAGTTATCTATGCAAGCCCCATATTTATTAATAACATTAACCATATGGTCAATTTCCAATATTTTTTGTTAAAAAAATTTCCAATTATAATTTTCGTTGTCATTAACATTGTTCTAATCATAATGGTATCAGTATTAGGGCTATTTTTATTTTACAAACAGCAATCATAACAATTAGCAAAACAGAGTAAGCCCATCACCTACTCCAACACAAAATGAGAATGTTATCATAGACAATGATCTTGCTGATGAATAGTTAAAAAACAAAATGAAGATCAAGAGAATTCATCACCAACTCCTACCCCAACATCATCTCCAACACCGAAATCAGTTCAAAACACAACAACCGTTACAAGCACAAATAGTACGACTACCCCTCAACGTCGAACCTATAGCCCAACACGTCCTACAACAACAAATACCATAACAATTTCTCAAACAACCACAAATACACCAACTCCTCCTCCAGCCCAGTTCAACTCAGCAGAATTTATATCTATTTACGACTATTACGCAGGAGTAGAAATTAGTAAACTTAAATATTGGAAAGAGGATTGTGAAGGAAGAGTTGATTTACCTTCTTTTTATAAAAGATTTATCGACGAAAATAGGAAAATAGTTGCAGAGTACGAACTTTTACCTTTTAATAACTCTGTTCCTACACCCACACATATCCTTTCTCAGTATACGATTTCAAATAGGTCAGCCAGACAATACATTAGTCAAGAAGAGTATATTGTTATAGAAATTTGTTTCTATCCAAATGAGATTACGAACACCACTACAACCAGATTAAAGTTTTATTATATCGACAAAAATTAAAAAATACGAAAATTTGCTAATGATCAAGAAAAACAATATCTTATGCAATTATCAAATATAATTTCAAACTCAATAAAATACCCTACTATAACAAATATCACATTGAATAATAAATATAAATTTTTATTTCCTGTATATAAACATTTCTCTATCAATGGAAATAACAGTCGAATAATTGTTTATAACAAGGAAAACACATCAGTTCCCAAGTTATCTATAAAAACATACCTTTATGAATTTATTGTCTCCTATTTTTATTTGAAAGATGTTCAAGGTGTCGTGTCGATTTTAGTGAGTCAAATTATGAAATAAAACTTAAAAAGGAAAAATTTAAGATACTCAAAACTCTACAGGATTAACAAAATCAGTTATAGTCTATGAAATTCAGAATCAGTTATTTGTTACATTAGTGTGCTCTGATAATTCATATAATTACCTTGAAGCAATGGGTAATGGTGATACATTTGTCGTTGACTATATATTAAGTTCACTAAAGATTATGTGATATCTTTCAGATGTTGTAAGATCAAATTAAAATGATATAATTTATTATCGAAAATCAAATTAACTCCAAAGAAATTAATAATAATATAGAATCTAATCAATAAGCTAATACTCAAACTCCCGCTTCAGACTTAAATGGACCAAAAAATATCAATTTTATAATTATCATTGTGCTTCTACTTTAATATTTATTCTAGTGTTCTTCATATTATTTTTTACAAATTCTCAAAGGCAAAATAATGGTAGCAGCAATATTCAAAGCAATACAGAAACAAATTCCACAGATGATGAGAATAATAACAACAATTCTGTGCCTTCCAATAATAATACTAATTCTTCTAGAGAAGAATCATCTAATCAATCAAATGACCAAAACACTGACTATCAAACCCCAAAACCTCAAAATGATTTTTCATTTTTCAAAGACAATTTAAATGGACGTGTAATTGGATATCCAAAAGGTTGGTCAGTAAACACATCTGATAACTATAAAATTCTCTCTATAGAAAGTTCAAACAAACAAGATAAAATCAATATTCAAAGACAAAGAGAAACGCAAGTTCTATCTAATGTACGAGGCAATCATACAAAGACTATTCAAACTCCGGATTCTGAAATAAAAATATATTCCAATAACAATAGATATGTTAGTGTTGTTAAAATGAAAAAGGAGAAAAAAGTAAGAGGTCCATATGTTACAACATTTGAATGTTATACTCAATCAAATCGCACAAATCAAGAAAATGTAAATTTAATTCAAGATATATCATATCAGCAACTTTATCAAGTGACCTGACAACGTATGATTTAAGTTATGGAAACAAAACTTATACTTTAAGATATCCAGCAAATACTTGGGAACTTTTGAGAGAAAATGATGAAATAAAATTAAGAAATAAAAATAATTTGGATATTACATTAAGTATAAGAATAAAATCAAAATATAGTGGCGGAGGATATTGTTATGAGATATCAGAAAGAGATTCAAACTCAATAAACGGCAGTATTAACTTTAAAGTATTTCAAGGTCAAAAGGCTGAAACAGAACCTTGTTTAGAAATGTTACCTGCCGATGCTAAAAAATACTTAATATATGCTGTCATTGACCTTACAAATGAAACCGTTTTAGAAATAGAAGGAGCCACAAACAATTCAGATCTTAGTGAAATTCAAGAGGAAATAATTTTTGATATCATCTGTAATTTCGAGTTCGAAAAGCTTGTTGAGGTAGAATTAATTTCGCCACACCAAATGAATGACGAACCTAATTATTCAGTATATTATCCTGAATCTAAATGGACTTATGATTTTAATCAAGGTTTATACTCATTTACAAAAAAGGATAACCCATCTCAATTTCATTTTGGAACCAGGATTCGTTCACACTGGAGGTTATTATTGTTACGAATTCGACGCTGATAATCAAATATAAAAATTGGTTAACGGATTTAATACCGTTTATGTAAAAGCTCAAAGAATCAGTGCACCAACCGAATTATGCGATCAAAATTCTATAAATTCTACTTCTAAATATATGTTTTTAATTGCGATTTATGTAAGTGATTTTGAACTTTATAAAGTAACCTATTTTTCAGAAAATAATGACTTAGATGAGATTTCACAGTTAGTTTATGGTGAGATATTACCTAATTTTTTTATTGATTTTGAAAGAAATTAAACTATATTAATACAAAGAGATTTATCCGTAGCTGAAATTTTATTTACTTTCTTAAATACTTGAATATCAAATATTTTATTAATTCAACTAATTACAGCTAATACTTCAATCTCAATCAAAGCATTTTTTGGTAAATTACTAACCTCAACCGTAGATCTAGCTGGTTTGTGATTATTAAAATATTGACTATATAATTCGTTCACTAGAGAAAATTTACTAATATCTGTAATAAAGATAGTAACTTTAACTACTTTATCAAGACTACTACCAGCTTCCTCTAATATAGCCTTTATATTTCGCATAATCTGATGAAATTGATTTTCTAATCCTTCCACAAGCTGATTTGTACTTGGATCTAGCCCTATCTGGCCAGAACAGAAAACGAAATTATTAACAACTATAGCTTGTGAATATGGTCCTACAGGCGTTGGTGCTTTTGAGGTATTTATTACTTTCATATGAGTAAATTATATATCAAATCTGTATTTTTTATCTCTTGAAAATTAAACCCAGCCTTTAACATCTTTTCATCAATCAACTGTGCAGCCTCTCTGCTATCAAACTCTATCCCTATCAGAACAGGGCCTTTTTCTTTATTATTTTTCTTTATATATTCAAAAAGTACAATATCGTCATTTGGTCCTAATACGTTGTCAATGAATTTTCTGAGCTGTCCCGGTTTCTGTGAAAATTGTACAACGAAATATCTTTTTCGTCCTTCCCAAACCAATTTTCTTTCCATTATTTCTTGATATCTCAAAAGGTCATTATTTCCACCACTGATCACACATACAACATTTTTTCCTTGCAATCTATCCTGCATTACTTCAAAGCCAGCAACTGATACTGCACCTGCAGGCTCCGCCACTATACCTTCATTTTGATATAGATCAACCATTACTTTACATATATGCCCTTCATCTACAAGTATAATTTCATCTACATACTGTCTGACTATTTCAAAAGTATTTTCTCCTACTCTTTTTACAGCAACTCCATCCGCAAATGTATCTATATGTTCAAGCTCAACAATTTTTTGTGCTTTTATGGATTCATACATACTCGGACATCCTCTGGGTTCGACTCCAATTACTTTGATATTGGGATTCATTGACTTTAGAGCAATACTTACACCGCTTATGAGACCACCTCCACCTATAGGCATAAAAACATAATCAGGCATTACATCAAGCTGATTTATAATCTCCAATCCTACAGTTCCCTGTCCTGCAATTACATATTCATCATCGAAGGGATGTACATAAGTTTTATTGTGTTTTTTTGTGTATTCTTTAGATGCTTTACTAGCCTCATCATAATTATTGCCTTCTAAAACGACATCAACATATTCTTTTCCGAAAAATTTTACTCGTTGGATTTTCTGATTTGGCGTAGTCTGCGGCATGAAGATCGTTGCATTGATCTTATTTTTATAACAAGAATAGGCTACACCCTGAGCATGATTTCCTGCTGATGCACACACAACTCCTCTTTCCTTTTCTTCATCAGACAGATGAAAAATTTTATTATATGCTCCTCTCAATTTATAAGACCTTACAATCTGTAGATCTTCTCTTTTAAACCAAACATTTGTATTTTCATTGGACAGTCTTTCAATTCTTTCGGTAGGTGTTTTTTTAACAACCTTAGAAAGAATATTATTTGCATTAATTATATTAGTTATGGTGACCATTCAATGATTTTAGCAGAAAATAAAGATGTTTTATAAGACTAGTGTTGTTTAATAAGGTATACATTTTTAATAAAATTGAGTGAAAAATATATCAAACTTATTATTGTAAAGAGTAAAAAGATACTAATTTGTTCTAACGAGAAAAAGTTTATAGATTCTATAAACTTAGTATTATCGTAAGAATAATTGTCAAAAAAAACATAAACTTGATTCAAAAAAAATAAAAGATGTAATAAAACAAGTATACTAGTTATTATAACAAAAACAACAAATAAACTTTTATCCATTTTCTTATGATAAAGAATAAATAGAAAAACAGTTGCAGGAAGTATGGCGTAAATTAGATATCTTGAATGCATTTTTGTTGATGTATAAATAAAAAATATTAGATAAATGAAGTATATAAAGACCAAAACATTTCTAGAGTTTTTCCCTTGTAATTTGATTATTTTATATGAAAGATAAAATAACAATAATATGAACAAAAGATTAACAATACAAAATAAATATTTAACATTTATTCCAAATACAAAAGCATCAACTGTTGGCGTTTCAGACAAAAATCCAAATACCAACCAAAGATTTGCCGCATACATAGATACAACATCTTCTTTTGTCATAAAACCTAATATATTATTAGTATAAAGCGTAAAATTCACATTAAAAAAAACACTCAAAATAGATATGATCCCTAAAAACATACCAGAAGAAAACCTAACGAATCTATCATTAAATCTAGCCAAATAAATAATTAGGATAAAAGCTAACAGATATAAAATAAAAATTAATGATTGTAAGTTTAAAATATTGACACCTATTATTAAAACAACATTAGCGATAAGAAGAATCCAAATAAAAACATACTTTTTCCAAATGTGAAAGCCAAATTCATTGTTTACAAATAAATACAAAATTATTGGTAAATAAATAAGGACATGTACCTTAAAGTTTAATAAGATGGCAAAAAAAATACCCCATAAAAAACTCTCAAAGTATGTTATTTTGCGTTTACCAAGTAAACGATTTAATAAAACAAGCACTAATAAAACCACAAAAACATCTAACTGTCCCCACATCACACTAATACTCCAAATTGATGGTAATGAGAAAATCAAAACCGATATTAGTAATCTAAAAATATGTGATTTTATACCAATATTTTTTAAAAGTTCATAAATAATATAAATCAATATTAAATCACAAATAAAGTTTAGAAACTTTAACGTAAAAACAAAGGATAACTGAGATTCTAAATTAAAAATAAAACTAGTTGCTTTAGATAAAATATAAATTAAATAAATATAACCGATACTAAAAGGTAAATAGTCAAAATAATCAATTTCATAGTTTTTCGATAAAACATCAAAATTCTGCCAAAAAGAAAAATAACCATTTTCGTCAACTATTTTTGCCCAATTATACATAGTGTAAACCGTATCAAAATAAAATCCATAATTATTAAAGGTTGCCACTCTAAAATAAACTCCAAGAAAGAATAAAATAAATATGATTAAATAAATCAAACTTTTGTAATTTAGAATATGTTTTATCACAACTGATATTATAAAATAAGAAAATTCTTATAAATGAAAAATAAAAGAAATGCAAGTTTTAAGTGCAAAAATTGTGGTTCTATTTACCTTGCATGGCAAGGCCAGTGTCAAAATTGTGGTGAATGGAATACTATAGAATATGTCGAGAAAATTTCTACCACATCAACAAACAATGATCTATCTTCAATAAAAATACAAAAAAATATCTATTATCGGGATGTAATAAAAACATCACTTGAGAGTTTTAATGCTTTACTAGGGGGAGGAATACATCCTGATCAAATAATTCTGATTGGTGGTGAACCCGGTATAGGAAAATCTACTTTAATGCTTCAAATAATTAAAAACATAAAACATCCTACGTTGTATATCTCAGGCGAAGAATCTGCTGATCAGATTAGTCTTAGGGCTCTTAGAATAGGAGATGAAAATGATTTCACAAACCTTTTGATTGATAATAGATCTGATATCCAAAACATAATAGCGAATATAGAAAGTAAAAAATTCAAACTTATCATTATTGATTCTATACAGACAATAACTGATTCAGCTATTGAATATCAGATCCAAAGTACAAATATGATTCGTTTTTATGCAGAAAAAATTGTTGAATATGCTAAAAAATTTGGAGTATCAATTATAATGATCGGCCAAATAACAAAAGACGGCTTATTAGCAGGACCAAAAATGTTAGAACACATAGTAGATACTGTAATTTATTTTGAAGGTGATAAATACAATGATTTTAGGATATTAAAAATCACTAAAAATAGATTTGGCCCATCAAATGAAATAGAAATTTATGAAATGACCGAATCAGGATTAAGAGTTGTTGAAGATATCGATTCTTTTTTTTCTTCTGGAGACTCGGATTCAGAAGGAGTATCCATAACAGTTTATGCAGAAGGTTCAAAAGTATTTTTACTGGAGATACAGGCCTTATGTACCAAAACCTCATACAACTTTCCAAAAAGAGTTGCTAACGGTGTTGATCAAAAAAGACTAGAAATGCTAATAGCTATAATGGATAAAAAGTTAAAATTAAATATGGAAAGATACGATGTTTTTGTAAATGTAGTCGGTGGTATAAAAATAGACAACAGAAGTAGTGATCTTGCTATTATTACTGCTATATATAGCTCTATTAAAAATAAACCATTACCTAAGAAATCCTGTTTCATAGGTGAGGTATCCCTCACTGGAAGCATCAGGAAAGTTAATAACCACGAAAAAAGATTGAAAAAGGCTAAAAAAATGAATTTCACACACATTTTTGACTCAAATACATGTAAAAATATAACAGATCTTACGAATTTATTTATCTAATTCATGTTAAAATATTCGCATATGGAGAGATGACCGAGTGGTTTAAGGTGCCGCTCTCGAAAAGCGGTGTGCTCTTTTGGGCACCGTGGGTTCGAATCCCACTCTCTCCGCCAGATGGAAAAATTGATAATTATATTTTTACTTAATGCAATAAACAAGGTAAAATTATGCATTATAATTATCAATGAGCACTATACAATAAATATATACTTAAATTAATAAAAAATTCAAAAACCATATTATGAAAAATCGGGATTTATACTTTACCACGCAAATTGCTTAGACATCATTCCAGAACTTACTGAAAATTCAATACATATAGTGTTTTTGCCGATCCACCTTATTTACTTTCAAATGGAGGCTTCACTGTTCATGCTGGAAAACGTGTAAGCGTTAACAAGGGAGAATGAGACAAAAGTAATCGATTTAAAAAAGATTTTGAATTTCATCTTAAATGGATCAAGACTATCAAACGTGTCTTGAAACCACATGGTACTATATGGGTTAGTGGAACTTATCATTCAATTTTTCAATGCGGATTTGCTCTTCAATTAGCTGGCTTTCATATTTTAAATGACATTGTCTGGTTTAAACCAAATGCTTCACAAATCTTAGTTGTCGGTATTTCACTGCAAGTCATGAAACACTGATTTGGACAAAAAAAGAGAAAAAAGAAAAACATGTTTTTAATTACGAATTAATGAAAAACGGTCATTGGGGAGAAGAAGATATCTTAAAAAAGCCTAAACATCAAATACGTTCAGTATGGGCTATTGGTACACCGAAGCCTATAGAAAAGAAATTTGGCAAACATCCAACATAGAAATCGGAAGATTTATTGAAACGTGTTATACTTGCAAGTACCAACAAAGGAGATTTAATACTAGATCCTTTCACAGGAAGCTCGACAACTGGTGTTATTGCTTATCTTTTGGGCCGAAAATTTATTGGAATAGATCTAGAAAAAAAATATCTAGACATATCAATAAAAAGATTTGAAGAATTAGAACGTAATCTACAAAACAAACTAGAATTTGATTAAAAAATATGGCAATGAATCAATCATGGCAAAAAATATTTGAAGACTATAAGATTCTTGAACATGATTTTGATAAGTCTCGATATGTCCTCCATGCATCACAAATAAAGAGATCTTGTCAGAACTTTAAAAAAACAGGTGAAAAGGAAGTCAGAATACTGTGTAAACAAGATAGTCGTGAAGATAGACCTGATATTTTTGTACAGAATAATCTTTTTTTATTGCCTGTTAAAAATGGTTTTTATAACATAATTCGAGGTTAAGGTTATGTAGACATATCTAATATTAAAAATGAAGAAATTATTTATAATTCTAAACTTGATTTTATTTTGGATACAGCAAAAATAGGAAATTCAGAAATGCAACATTTAGATTATGCTTATGCTACAAACCTAATAAGAACTTTCACAAATGATCCTACCTTAGTATTGACAATTAGAGGTAGAAAATATACTCCTACATTTGATTTTTACGTTGGAAAGCATCTTATAAAAGTATCGAGTATTCAAACAGAGGTAGATGCAGGATATAAAGGTAAAAACAAAATTGTACTTGTATAAGCAAAGAATTTTAATGCTACCAATGTAATAATACGTCAACTCTACTATCCATATAGACAATGGCAAACACATACAAAGAAAAGAATAATTACTTTATTCTTCGAAAAGGTTAAAAATGAAGAAGTATATTTAATATGGCAATTTGAATTCTCAGATCGAAATAATTATAACAGTATAAAATTGGTTAAATCGGGTATGTTTAGAATTAAAGAAATTAATAATTGAATATTTAAAGTTTACTAATTAAATTTACATTAGTTTTCTATATGAAAGTTGTTACAATTTATCATGTCAAAAAAATCAAAATACCATTTTCTACTTAAACCACCCTATCCTATTACAAGTGATCAAATCAAAACAGAATACCATGAAATGGAACTCACATTTTATTCTAACTCACGTAGATATATTCTTGGTTACAACGATAAAAAACTTTTTATATATTAGAATATTTTGATTCATTACCAGACGAAATAACAGAAGAAGAAACTAAATATTTTATTGTAGAAAAAAGGTTATTGAATGAAAAAGAAAGATATGTTTATGTGCTCAAATATGGTAGTGTTCCGAAAACACAATTACAAGAAGAACCGACAAAACATAAACCTAATCCAAACAAAGATGATAAAATAGCCCCATCTCAAGATCTTCAACAGATTATTAGAAATAAGATAATACATGATAATTCTACTAAAGATATAATATTTAATATTCTAAAAATCACCTATCTGAGAAAAATAAAGAGAAATGATTAATAAGATAATTGGAGAAACTTTAGATATATTAAAAAAGGAAAATTGTGATGTATCTCAAGCACCTGCTTACAAATTTCCTCTAGATCTTTCTCATCGTATTTACCAAGGATTATGCCAAAATATTTCACCCAAACCTAAAAAACCAATATTAAAAAACTAATATTAAAAAACTAATAGAATTAATTAAAAATAAACGAATTCTATTTTATACAGGTGTGCTGATATATCAACAGCTAGCAAAATCCCAGATATGGAAGAGCTATATGAGCTAATTGGTATTGACATGTCCATTCCAATAGACAAATTTATAAAACAGGCTCTAGATGCACCTGGTGAGATCATTAAGGCTTGTGTTAGTTCCGTTAAATCTACATTAGAACCTGATCCCACTACGTCTCATTATGCTATTAGAAATCTAGCAATAAAGTTAAAATGCCAGATTTTTACTGAGAATGTTGATAATCTACATGAAAAACAGGCATAAGATCCTTTTTCATCAGTGACCCATGGTTAAGATATAATATTAATCCAAAATGGTTAAATGATATTGATTTTGTCATAACAATAGGCATAAGTTATAATGAAAGAGGATTTTAATATCGTACAAAGAAAATAATCCTAACGATATGATCATTGCCATAAATCCAGATCAACCATCTTATCTTAGTGACGAAGATTTTTAGTAATAGGTGACTGTCAAGTAGTACTACCAAAACTGGAAAAAGAGTTAGAATAAAAGATACTCTTGATTATAAAGATAGATTTGATCTATAAATTACATCATAGATGAGTATTTTGTCCTTAGATTAGAATTTGTTAACATGAGTTAACTAATTTCATGGAAAATAAATTTTTAAATCCATAATTAAATTTTCATTAAAATTACGATAATATTCTGTTTAACTCGATCAATGAACAATACTCAAAATGTTTCAAACAGCAGTTTAAGTCTGAATGATATAATTTCGGCATTCCACAAATCCCAATTCGCAGCAGAATTTATCATGATTTTCATAATCAGTTTTATTATGATAGCTACCACTCTTTATTTTATATATGAAATAAAAGATTTTGCGACTATTGCAAAAAATGCAAAACAAATAACACCTACCGTTGATTATGCAAATTATTCAGTTGATAAACAACCCATATATATAACTGGAATAGTCAAATCTGATGGATCTATAATAGGTGATGAACTATTTTTACTCCCTGATAAATATATCGTTGTAAAAAGAAAAGTAGAAATGTATTCATGGGTCGAAGAAGAAACTAGAGTTACAAGATTAAGCTATAAAGATAGTACAAAAATCGAAGAAACTATATACTGATACTATTCTACATGGTTAGAAGGTCCTCCCAAATATAGATTCCACAATAAAGCATATCAAAATCCACCAAAACTATTTGAAAGTTTTACAAACACTGTTGAAGAAGCATACATTGGACAATACAAATTTAATCCCAAAAATCTAGAAATTACAGGATTAGAACGCTTAACACTATACCCCGATAAGCTAGATTTAGAAAACCCAAATATACCAGATGAAATAATTCTATTGGATAATACTTACATTTATATACGTAATATAAGGATGGAACACCAGACAATCCAAAAGTAGGTGATATACGTATTATTTATTATATAATATATCCAGATACACTAGTAACTATTTTTGGAGAATTAAATAAAGATTATGTTGTACCTTTTTATGATGATAAACAAAAAACCTTTTTCTATAGATTATTTGTAGGTACTTATAAGCAAGCAATCAACATTATGGAAAATGAATATATCACTGACCAGTTCGAAATTAATTCCGCATTATTCTTTATTCTATATTTCTTGACCGTAAGCACAACTGTATTTATATGTTTCAATTTGGATAGAAATAAAAATCCTTTTCTTAAATTACCATATTACAAAAGCATAATAATTGACTTATCATTACTATTTCTACTACCCTATTGCTGCAAATATTGATAGTTTTTTATATAAACTATTTTATAACTTTGTATTTTGGTTATTTTTATTATTTATCACATCACCTATTTGTTCGATCATAAACATTAAAATAGCGGAGCATTTTGTATCTCGTTTCACAATAACTCCTATTTCCGCGTTAATGAATAAAAATTAGGACAATATACTAATTTATCAGCAAGAATCTAATATTGAATTATTTATAAAATTAAAAAACTCTTGATGTCTCATATTTTTAAAATTCAATTTGTATCACAAATTCAAAATAATCCATGTCACATAACAATCTTTTAAAGAGTTTGTCTTAGATTCCAACTAAAATAAAAACTTAATTTATAGATTAGAATAAAATTTTTCAAACCACTTGTACATAAACTTTAAAATCAAGATAAATTTTACAATGCTGCAAAACGGAATATTCATTTAAATTTTACTTTAATAATTTATTTTATTTAAAATACTCTCATGAAATTTTTTGGGTGTAATATTTTAATCAAATTGATTACTTTCATTGTAGTAATGCCAATTGTATTTGCTTTTGGTGGAGCTTCGGTATACTGGATGTTTAATAATGAACTAAATATTCATCTATTTGAAATAGCAAAGTACGCTATTGATATTTCTTCATCAAATCCAAATCAAAATTCTCACTTAAATAACAAATTAGTATCTACAAAGGTAAGATTGAAACTCAACAACTTATTGGAGACGATCTTTATTTAAAGCCAGATAAATATTTAGCAATATATGGAAAAGCAGAAATGTACTCTTGGTCCGTAATAGGAAATAGGAAAAGTGGTTATAGATTAACTTTAGATTGGCGTGAAGAAGTGAAGGAAGGATATACAATTCATTCAATTCTACTAAAATAATTGACAGTTCCAAGTATTTCGTTTCAGAAGTTAAAATTAGCCTATACAAATTTGACCCTAAAAATATAACCCTACCCGAATTTACCTAGTTAAAACTTAGTCTTGACATCTTAAACCTAGATAAAAGAGCTATCTTAATGAACGAGAATTATATATTCATTCACAACAGTCCAAGTGGTACTCCAGAAAATCTAGAGCATGGCGATATACGCATTAGTTATTATGTTTTGTATACAGGCTTCGAAGGAAATCTATTTGGCAAATTAAACGGCAAATATATTGAACCTTATATAATTAATGAAAACAATAAAATATATAGAGTTTTCAAATCAAGATCCCATCAAAGTATTTCACGATGAATATATTAATAAAGTTTGGCCAACAAGAATTTTAGCTTTGTTTATTACATTTTTATTTTTATATTCAACGGTTGAAACTATTTTTCAAATAATAGATTTAATAAATAACAAACCAAAAAGTAATATATCTAATATCTATGTAAAGATTAAAACGGGCCTAAAAAAGTTTTTGATATATTTTCTCTCTTCATTACCAATAGTAACAATACTGGTATTTCTTGTAAATAGTAATTATGTAAAAAATGCAACGACATTAATTTTAATCTATTTAGTGATGTCTATTTTTTCAATGGTTATCAACTCAATAATAAGGGATATAATTATAAAGCCGTTTCCTAATTATTCAAACTATAGTATTTACAATCCATATATCATCAATAACCCAATTCGAATGAAATGATAGGTTAGTTTATCTATAATTGGTTATTCTTCGAATATCAAATTAGATTGAAATAGAAAATTAATTATATATAATTTATAAAATGATGAAAATTGCACTAGGTACCACCTCAAAAGACAAAAAACAAATACTTTTAGATACCTGAAAAGATCTCAACATAGCTGCAAATTTAACAGGATACGATGTTCCATCAGACATACCAGATCAACCATTAGATGAATTTATCACTATTACTGGAGCTAAAAATAGAGCTAGAGCTGCTCTATCACATGATACAGATGCAGATATCGGTGTGGGTATGGAAGCTGGATTAGCTCTAATTGATGATAATTATTTTTTAGTTTGTGTAACATTGATTTTAGATAGAACCGGTCAATACTTTTTAGGCATAAGTGGCAAAACACAATTACCAAAAAGAGTATCTGAAGAAGTAAAAAATGGAGAACAATTTGGAATTGCCATACGCCAATATGCAAAAGAAAATAATGATAATGATCAAATATTACAAACCGTACTAAACTCATTAATCACAAGAAAAGAACTCTTTGTTGAATCCACCAATAATGCTTTCACGTCTTATATACTTAAGATTCATTTAGATAAATTCTTAATCTGGCCAAAAAATCATTCTTGAGTATTATTTAATATATAAGTAAAATTTTGACATACTTCCCTACTTTAATTACAATCCTAATAATTCAAAATAAACAAATAATCATGGATAAGCAATCATTTATCAGTGAAATTTTTCAAGAATACAAAAAATTGCTTCAAGAATTCATAAAGTTTAGAAGTGTTTCTACAAATCAAGAATACCAAAACGAGATAGATTCTACTTCCGATTGGTTAAATCAATTATTTTTATCTAATCATTTTAATTCAAGAATCACAAAAGGATATGATAATCCTCTAGTTTTGGCAGAATTTTATCAGAATGAAAATTTTCCGACAGTACTTATCTATGGACATTATGATGTACAGCCAGCTGATATAAATGACGGTTGGTCATCAGATCCTTTCTCAGTGACAGAAACGAATAATAGAATAATTGCTCGTGGTGCTGTTGATAACAAAGGACAAATACTTATCCATATTGCGACTATATTCAAGCTAATTCAAACAAATCAATTAAAATATAATGTCAAATTTTTAATAGAAGGCAACGAAGAATCCGGATCACCAAATATAAAAAGATTTATTGAAGAAAATAAAGAAATTTTAAGTTGCGATTTTGTACTGATCTCTGATGGTGAAATATCTGCAAAAAGACCGAATATCGAAGTAGGATTTAGAGGTACATTTAACGCTAAATTGGAAATAAAAGTAGGAAATCAAGACCTGCACTCTGGTATTTATGGCAGTACTGCGCCAAATGCAATACATGTTTTAGCTAATTTAATATCAAAAATACACGACGAACATAATAAAGTACTTATTCCTAACTATTATGAAAATGTTGATCCTATTACTTATGAAGTCAAAAAAAATAATACCAGCATTCCATTTGATCTAGACGAATATAAACATATCACAACAAGAAAAGATATAATACTTTTTGATAATAATGATTTCCATACTCAAACCGGATTGTATCCCTGTATTGAAGTAACAGGAATAACAGGTGGATATACAGGTGAGGGATACAAAAATGCCATTCCGTATAAGGCTACCGCTAAGATCAATTTTAGGTTGGTTTCTAGCCAAACAGCACAAGAATTATTTGAAAAATTCAAGAATTTTGTTAGAGAGAACCTTCCATCATATGCTGAGTTTTCATTCGAGATGGACGGCTCTAATGAAGCACTAAAGATTGATATAAATAATAAGTTTGTGGATCAGGCCAAATCAGTATTAGAAGATGTGTGGGGAGAAAAAGTGATTTATAAGTATGTTGGTGGAAGTTTACCAATAACAAATTATTTTTATAACACATTAAATGTTCCATTAGTCATGATCCCACTTGCAAATGAGGATTGTAATATGCATGGCGTAGATGAAAATTTTGATATTGAATATTTAATTAAGGGAATAAAGTTTTCTACCAATTTTTTTAGTAAATAAAGATAATTGATTAAGGATCTTTAATTTATTATTCATACATAAATAAAGTGAATTCATGAATAGTAACATTTTTTCTTTATAACAAAATTAAGAATTATTCTAAGACGAATTTTTAAAAAGGTATGAATAAATACAAACTAACAAACTAATTCTGTCCTAAATCAGTAAGTTTCTTTTCCCAATCGTATGCACTTTTGCAAATTATCGATATATCATCGTATTTAGGCTGCCATCCGGCGAGCGTTTTTAGTTTTGAAGGATCAGCAACAGAATAAGCTGGATCCCCAGCTCTTCTTTCACCAAACTCAACAGGAAAATCTATCCCTGTAAGTATTTTCATAGTTTCAACAACTTCCTTTACAGAATATCCTTTGCCATATCCACAATTAAATAATTCACTTTCATTAGTAGAAATAACATAATTCAAAGCGCAAACATGAGCCGATGCAAGATCATCTACATGTATATAGTCTCTAATACACGTTCCATCCGGTGTTGGATAATCTGTACCAAAAACAGTTATCTTATTCCTAATACCCAGTGCTGTTTGTGTGGCTACTTTTACCAAATGCGTACTATTGGGCGTACATTGACCTATACGATTTTCCATATCGGCTCCTGCAACATTGAAATATCTTAAAATCACATACTTTATACCATACGCATGAGAACAATCTTTGATAATATTCTCACACATATTTTTTGTACGTGCATATGGATTTAAAGGATTTATAGGATGATCCTCTCTAAATTTATCTCCATACGTTACATTGTCGTTTGAATACTGAGATGCTGTAGAAGAAAATAAAAAGTACTTAATTTTATGTTTGATCGATATATCAATAAGTCTTATAGTATTAATAACGTTGTTGTAATAGTACTTTAATGGATCAGATACACTCTCAGGCACTATCAGACTTGCTGCAAAATGCATTATCACATCAAACTTATATTTCTCCAACAAATTCTCTACAAAAGAAATATCTGAAACATCACCTAAATAAAATTCGAATGATTTAAGATTTTCCTCGGCAATCTTATTTAACTCATCTACGATATACTTACTTCCAGTCGATAAGTTATCTAAAACAACAATATCTACTCCTTGATTAGTATCACAAAGAATATATTTGATCACATGTGAAGCTATATACCCAGCTCCACCAGTGACTAATATTTTCATATAAATTTAACTTTATATTTTCAAAGGTATGCCATCAGCATCTGTATTATATCTCCCAATAAGTATCATAATTAAATCAATAATCCAAAAAACATAGTACAGTATCCCAATACTTAAACAACTACCAACAAGATAAACAGTACCTATAAGGTAATGCTTAGTATAAAATCTGTGTACTCCAATGCCACCTAAAAAAAGCCACAATACGATCATGATTATCCAATCTCTCTGTCCGGGATATTGTGTCGTCTGCGTATTTTGAGGTATGCTTTGCTGCTGATACACATTACTTTCTTGTGAATAATTCATCTGCCCATTTTGATATGCTTGTACATTGTTTGGAGTATTTATATTATTGAATTGAGGATCTTGTCCTATGTTATTTTGATCCATAATATGTTTATCTTATAATTTCTTTCTTTTCTAGTCAATATAAAACTTAAATTAACGAAGCAAGATACCTACATAGTTAGTAAAATTATCATTAAAACAAGACGCAACCAATAATGATAAATCAATTAGAATTCTGGAGTTATGAGCAATAATTATTTTTTAGAATTTTAAGAATCTTTCTTATTGATCTATTTATATATAAACCTGATTTTTCTAGCGCATAAATATCTTTCCAAACAAATTCACTTATCTCTTCGATATTTATATTTGCTTTTACTTCATTTCTTAACACAAAAATGTGCCTAAAGTCCACATGAATATGTTCAGGTTCCTTTTTTAACTCGTCTTCCGGAATAGAATGTATATCAATATCAAAAGGCAAGTCTATCAAAGATTCATCAAATGGTAATAACTTAACCTCATTTACCCCAGTTTCCTCAAATAATTCTCCTTTAGCTGCTGAATTTAGGTTTATATCAGTATTTTCTATGTGTCCTCCTGGTTGCATATATTTGTTCAATATTTTGTGTTTAATAAGTAATATCTTAGACATTGTTCTATCAAGAACAAACGCACCAACTGTGATATGCCCTACAAAATTTTTTCTACTGATTAAAGATTGTTTAGATTCTCTCAGTGATTTAGTTCTTTTAGAATATTTTCATCCGGATAAATTTCTTCATACTTTTTTAATATATGAATAATATACTCATCTGACATACTTAACTTATAAAAATATTAATATTTCATACACCTTGTAATCTTAATTAATACGTTACTTGTTTTCATTGTCAAGATAAGACATTGAACCAGTTACCCCTCTTTGTCCTTGATATTTTCCCCTGTAGGGTTTTAGTGCGTCTGTTGTCATCTTTGCTATTACTATCTGGCAAATACGCATATTAGGATATATACGTATAGGTACAGTATTTGCATTGTAAAGTTCTAATGTAATATTCCCTTCAAAGCCAGCATCCACCCACCCCGCATTTTCTATAAATAGTCCTAATCTACCAAGTGAGGATCTACCCTCCACAAATCCTGTTAAATAATTAGGTAGCTTTATATATTCAACCGTTGTGGCAAGGACAAAAGTTTTTGGTTGCAAAATATAACCTTTATCATCAATAAGTATCTTCTCTACTTTATCTGTATAATTCTTATCTTTTACATCAATTACATCTATTCGATAATTTGTATATACCAATATTTCATTATCCAATCTCAGATCAACCGACGAAGGTTGTATCTGTAAATCTCTATCTATTGGATCAATTAGCAATCCATGATTATCTAATAATTGAATAATAGTTTTATCACTTAATATCATATCTGACTTAGTCTATAATAAAATAGTTGTGTCTGCAAAAGAAACAAAATCCTTTTTTATTTCCGTTTTAGATAAAGGTTTCGTCAGATTGGTTGATTATATGGGTGACGATACAAGTATAGTACAAGCCGCTAGAGTATCTTATGGCAAAGGAACAAAATCAAAAAGGAAAGATGCTGATCTGATAGATTATCTGATGAGAAATAGACATACGAGCCCTTTTGAAATGGTTGAGTTTAAATTTCACGTAAAAGCACCAATATTTGTAGTAAGACAATGGTTTAGGCATAGAACTGCATCAGTAAATGAAATTTCAGGAAGATATTCTATATTAAAAGATGAATTTTACATCCCAACTAAATTTCGCAAACAAAGTAAAACAAATAAGCAAGGTTCCGAAGGGTACGTTGATGAAGAAACAAATGTCGAATTAATAAAATTAGTAGAAGATATAACTAAAGAAGTTTATGCAAAATATAAATTTTTATTATCAAAAGGTGTCTCTAGAGAGTTAGCACGTATCATACTTCCACTAAATACTTACACAGAATTTTATTGGAAACAAAATCTTCATAATCTTTTCCATTTTATTAAGTTAAGAATTGACTCACACGCTCAAGAAGAAATCAGAGAATATGCACTAGCTATTGCACAAATTTTAAAAGAACTAGTACCTATTACTTGGAAATCGTTTACAGTGCATATACTTGAAGGAAAGAATTTATCAAAGACAGAATTAGAAATAATAAAAGAAACTATCAACAAATTTACATTAGAACAAAATTATAAATTCAAGAAATTAAAAAATAAGAGAAAATTAGAGTTATTAAATAAACTATGATTAGTATATGACCACATCATAACATACCCCAGAGCCTAATAATCAACATCTTTATCAATTTTTAAAGGGACTATTTCGCCCTGGTATAAACGAGAGAGATTGCTCAAACAGAAGACCAACTGAACAAACACAAGGACAAGAACAACCAAACCAAGATTCAAATTTAGAATTATTGACAAGTTATGTTTCTATACTATTTGAAAATCCAAAAACAGGTGAAAGCATTAATGAAATTTTATCGAATATATTTTCCACTCATAAAGAAGATTTTCCGAAGTTACAATATCATAATCGAGAACATTGTATGGCAATTACTGCAGTAGCACTACATATTGCAAAAACTTTGGTATCAATAATTTAGACGTATTAAAAGCTATAGCAGTAGCAGCGGCATTTCATGACTTCGTTTTTGTTTCAGGGGATAAAAAAAATGAAGAAAATAGTGCTGAAAAAGCTAATGAGTTTGCTGGTAAAAATGGTTTAACGGATTATGCAAATCACATCCAAGCAGCAATCTTAGGTACTAGATTTGTCTTTAAAGAAGGTGAAAAACCATACCAAGATTTTATGATTGAAGAAGAACGAAACAATACTTTACAAAAGTTAGATTTATTAGATGACAAAAATACCTTATTGATAATGTTATGTGTCGGACTAGCTGATTTAGGTGTTTATGCTTTTTCACTTGATACAAATACTAACTCACAAACTCTTGTTCATGTGGCACAGTTATATTCCAAAGAGTTAGATAAAAAGTTTAATGATGATTTTAAAGATTTCCAAAGAGAATTCTTTCGTCACATACAAAAACGTATAACTGATATGAACAATCAATCTCAAATTTTAAATATATCGGAAATGAAAGGAGTTTTAGATGAATTATCAAAACGATATGGAAGAATATCAGATTTTTGGTCAAGCTATACACTTGATCCAGCTACATAAGTAAATTAAAGCATTTTCCAATTATGGACATAATTCATCCGCTCATTTATAATATTAATGGTGATGTATAATTTAGTAAAAAATTTTTTCTTTTTTGGATTTTATTTTTTCCGCCCGTGCGGGTAGTGTAGTCTTATAGTAGTTAAACACGCTACCCGCCCAAAAGGGCGGGTTTTTTATTTGTATAAGAAATTATGAAAAAACAAAAATTAAACAAGAAAAAAGCAATAGCAATTGGAGAAGTGGTCTTGGATGAAATTATATTGATTTCTGATGAAATTATACTTAGTCAGAAAATTGAGAAATCGGATCATATGATATCAATTGGTGGACCTTCTTGTGCAGGAGCTGTGTATTGGAGTTATATGGGTTATGATATAACTTTTTTTTCTTCTATTGGCAAAGACTCTGAAGGTGAATTTATTGCTGATTATTTAAACAAAAAAAATATTAATTTAATCTTCACAAAAACTGAAAAAACACCAAAAAATCATGTCATCGTAGAACTAAAAAATGGTCGTCGAACAATAATTCGTGACAAAGTAAACAAACCAAAACTAAATATAAGTCAAAAGGTACTAAAAACTATCCAAGCTGCTGATATTATTTACCTGGATCGCCATCATAATTATTTATTTGAATATATTAATGAAAATAAAAGGAAAGATACTATTTTTATATTTGATCCGTCCACAGATACATCTGAACTTAATATCAAAATACTTTCTCAAATAAATTTTCCTATTGTACCTTGGGAATTTGTTGCCAATTTACACAAAGGAACAGATCTTTCACTCGATCAAATGATTATAAAATTTTATGAATATTTAAATAAAGGATATATTGTCACATTAGGTGAATATGGATCTTTAATTGTCGAAAAACAAAAAATCACTTTATACCCAAGTTACAAAATTGATAGATGTATAGATACTTGTGGTGCTGGCGATATTTTTAGAGCCGCCTTTGGTTATGCTCTCATCGAAGGAATGAGTCTGTATGAAGCAGTCGATTTTGCTAATAAAGTAGCAGCTTTACAATGTGCAAGAATAGGAAACATAACTGCTATACCATCATTAGAAGAGATCAAGACTGCAAGTATAGACAAAAACTATTACAATAAAGAAGATGTTTTATCAAAATTAAAAATATGATTATGAAAAATAAAAAATTAAAAATAATAGCAGGGCCATGTTCTGTGGACTCGAAAAACATGGAAGAAATACGTAGAATAGCACATATGCAAGTCGGGCCCAATAAAGCAGTATGGGGAATAAGGGTAGTAGGATTAAAATCTAGAACTAATTATGAAGATGATAAAAATAAAATGGGAGTTGATTTAGATTACTTTAATGAAATGCGTAAATATATCACTGATTATTTTTCTATCAAATTTGGTGTGGAATATGAATTTTTTATAGAACCCAAGACTATTTCATATTTTGTAGAATTACTTAAAACAACTCACGTAATGATAGCTTTTGAAGTTATTGACCCAATCATGCAATTGCGAAAATACATGGACGGATTTGACGGAAGACTATTTATATGGAATCCAGCAGTAAATCAATTAGGTTGGCCAATAGCAATCATGGGTGAATTTGCAAGAAAACACGATTGGTGGATAGGTCTTAAAAACGGTAAATGGCTAGGAGAAAAATTAGAACTAGCAGAATCTGACGATTATCAAGGAGAAACAAGCCTTGAAAAAACATGGAAAGGTTTAGCCACATATGCTAATCATCCAGCAAAAACGGTATATATCCAAAGAGGAGTTGATGTACCGGAAAAAGGAAATTATAGAAATTATCCAATCCACAAAACTGCAGCAAGAGTGAAAAAATCTACTGGTACTATGATGTTTTTTGATCCTAGTCATACTTGCGGTCCAAAACTGAGAGATAAGATAGTTGAAGAAACCATAAGTGCGATGCAAATAAAAATCTCTGATGATGAATATCTGTATGACGGCGTACTAATCGAAGTTGGTACATCAAAAACTGATACTGATCAGCACATATCTCTAGATGATTTTAGATATTTAATTAAAGAATTAGCAGTATTTAGAGATCTTGATGCATTAGAAATTGATATATAACTATGGAAGAAAATCTACAAAAAATTATTTCAAAAGGAATAATAGCTCTGGATGAGAGTAGTAATACTATGAACAAACGTCTTGAAGCTCATGGTATCGAACCAAATCTAGAGAATCGAAATTTATGGCGTAAAATTATTCTAACAATTCCTAATCTAGAAAATTATATAAGCGGAGTTATTTTATATGATGAAACATTTAGATTTTTGTATGAAGAAGGAATCATTAGTTCATTAACAAAAAAGGGAATCCATATTGGAATAAAAGTTGATAAAGGAATCTATGAATATGAAAACAAAAAAATAATCACACTAGGTCTTGATGATTTAGATAGTAGAATCCAAGAATACTATAGTCTAGGTTGTAAATTTGCAAAATGGAGAGCTGTATTTTCTATAGAAGATCTTGATGATTCAAATATAGAACTAAATATTTATCAATTAGCTATTTACTCTCTTATTTGCCTTAAAAATAGGATTATTCCTATGGTAGAGCCGGAAACATTAGTTTTAGAAGGTGATCATGATATTGATTATAGCTATCATACAATGAACCAAATTCTAATACAGATGAAAAAAATTTTTATTTCAATGCATGTACCTTTCGAAAATATAATTCTCAAAATAAACTATGTATTACCTAGCAAACCAAATCTAGATAAATATTCTAATGATCACATAGTCAATACTACACTTAAGCTATTTGATGAAACACTACCTAATTCTTTAATTAACCTAGCGTTTCTTTCTGGTGGTTTAGATCCAGAAACAGCCACCAATCTTTATAAACTAATAAAGCATAAAAAATCTAGATATAATTTAACCTATTCTTATGGGCGTGCGGTACAAGAAGAGGGACTAAAAATGTTCGGTTCAAATAAAATATTTGAAGAAATACAAACCAAATTAAAAAGTCGCTTGATTAGATTGTTCCACTAAAGAGATTCTTATAATGTATTTAACTTTATAATCTCTAGACTGTTACTTACAATTTTCTAGAATTTCAATAAGCTAACTTTTATTTGTAATATATTATATAATTTGTAAGCTTTACATATGGAAATTTTTAATTACAATCCAAGAGTAAACTTATCAATTCCCACATTTGAAAATAATTTCGGTTCATCAAGCGCTATCCGAATGTCAAATAATCTTCATATCGAATCTGATAATCAATTTCAACAAATTGTAGAATATCTAAAACAAAATGATATTAAAAAATTAATAGTCATTACTGCAGCTAAAAATATTAGTTTAATAGAATCATTATATAAAATAATCGATCAAAAAAATCTTATTTTTATCTTTCATTATCCTGTTCATCATGAAAATTTACAATCTAAATCTTATTATATAAACCTAACTCTGTATCAAGAGATAGACCAAGTATTTGATGAGATTTCAAATCTAAATGATTATCACGTGCTAGTTATCGAATGCTTAGAACATCTTTCAGAAATAAGACCAGTACTGAGAAATGTTAGAGAGTACATTAAATCAAAAGGAACTAATACTTTTTTTCTCACACCAAATGCTGCACATAAAAAATATCTTATTTCAACTGATGGTTTACCATTCAATCCAGATTATACACGCTTATGGAAAATAGATGAGATATGCGATTTACTCTACTCTAGTGGCTATAACAATGTAAAACAAGGATTTTTATCTTCGTCAAATACACATCAAAATGATTACGTATTTGTCACATCTTCTTGTGATGAAGAATATTATAGATCGTTTCTGATAAAAGCAAATTTGCCAAATTATGATGGTCACTATTGTATCTGCACAACAGAACATAAACTGATCAAGCCAACCGGAGGTATAGGTACTTATGTATATCATGCACAAAAAGTATATAACTGCTTAATTGTGTATTTTGATGGTGACATAAAGATATCATATAATACAGTATTCAACTATGAAAACAACATAATATTACCTCAATATTTTTTTTCCGAGAATTCTTTACGTCAGTTTCTTGATTATAATTTTGGTGGAATGGGAGAAACTTTCGCTAAAAGTATGGATATGGTATTCTTTTTTTATCCTAAAATTGATTTAGTAGAATTCCAAGAATATAATGGCATAGGGCATAGAATAATTCAAAAATCTAAATCCGGTCTATATCCAGAATTTATTTCTAATATAGTTTGTCATGGGTCACATATATACTTATCTCATTTAAATCAACAAACCCCAACCTATGAAAATAGGTATAATATACTAACTGAAAAATACACTATAGAAAATGCAAATATAACTACATTAATTAGTAATTATTTAAAAAATTTATATTTAGATTATGGCTATAAATTAGAAAAAAACAATCATATTCTACGTAACCCTTATATAGTTTCTAAAGACTACTATCAAACAGATTTTGAAGGACTAAAAAATATTTTTTTTGTTGGAAAAAAAAGTGTGATGAAAGGATATAAAGACTTCCTCGAAATAATCCACAATCTAACTGATAAGTATACTTTTTCTAAAGAAAATAAACAAATAAAAAAAATATTTATATTTTCAACTAGTGGTGAGGATACCGAGGAAACATTGGCATTGAAAAACAAAATATCAAACAAAGGGATAAAAATAATCGAAAAAAAGCTTAATAATACTAAATTAATAGAGACTATCAAAAAAATTAAAAATAATAGTGTATGCCTATTACCTTACAAAGGTGACAATTATCCTTATGTAGTATTAGAATTAATCGAATTAGGAGCACCTTTTTTGGCTTATAATACTGGTGGTATACCCGAAATAATACCCGAAGAATTCCACTCATATATAATTTCAGAACCAAATACAAGAGCTCTTTATGAAAAACTAATAAATTTTATTTCGCAAGGTAACGAAAATATATCTAATCTTGTTAACAATCTAAGAAATAATTTTATAGACAAACAAGAGAAAAATAATAAAGTATTTGTTGAATTTCAATCTCAAAAATACACTGAATACTACAAGAAATCTCACTCGACCTCAAAAATAGAAAAAGACTTAGTAAGCGTAGTTGTACCTGTTTATAATACTGACCTAAACCAAATTAGAGAATTATGCATAAGTATAAATCGATCAGGGTATTTACCCAAAGAAGTAATATTTGTAAATGATGGTTCAGAAGAAATTTATTCTAAAAAACTAGAAGAATGTATCAACCAACATATAAAAGTACCTTATAAAATAATATATCAAGAAAATAAAGGTCTTGCAGGAGCACGAAATACTGGTATAAAAACCTCAACAACAAAATATACAATATTTTTAGATTCTGATGATGTTGTATTTTCAGAAACCATTTATTACATGATTAAGTTTTTAGAAACAAACCAAGAATATCATGTCGTTACAACCTACCTAAAATACTTCTATGATAATTATAGTTATGAAAAGTTTGATTTATTAAATGGCGGATATTTACCAATTTTACATGACAATATGATAGGTCTAGGAGATAATATATCTTCTTCATCGTTCTTATGTATAAAAACACAGGTTATTAGAGAGAATAATATTTTGTATGATGATACAGACAAATCTAAATTTGAGGATTGGGCATATAACATCAAATTAAAATTTAATGGTATTAATATAGGTATAATACCAACTTATTTATATCACTATCGAATACGTCAAAACAGTATGCTTAGAACGTATCCTCCATATTTTGGCTTAAAAAGATTGGCTAGAAACGCTTTATTTTTAAATAAATTTGATGCTTTTATCTTAATTGGATTATTACAAGACTTAAAAGAAACAAAAAATAAATATTGGTCATTACATCATGCCTATCTAAAAGCAGCAGATGATTATAAAAATCTTGAAACAGAGTTTTTTAAATCCATCAATAATTACCGTAATCTAGAAATAGAAATTGTAAAAACTGCCGAAGCTTATCAAAAACTTGAAACAGAATTTTTTAAAGTTATACATAAAAATCAACAGCTAGAGTCAGGTTATACAAATTTATTGTATAGTATAAGTAGTATATACAATAAAGTTGTAGAAAAATATAATGTTAAAAACTACCTAATGAATATGAGGCTGAAAGATAACTTGAGTATAATACTATCAATACTCAAACGTAAATTTTTAAATTTGCTTAAATGTAATATTAAAAAGATTTATGCATTAATAAGACTCAAGAGATAAGAACCATATCCACTTTTCATCTGTTTTTCAGCTAATATACGTAATTGATTTGAATCAATAAAACCTTGTTTATAGGCTTCTTCCTCTATACAACCTATTTTTATACCCATTCTACGTTCAATCACCTGAACAAACTCAATAGCATCAACCATAGAATCCACAGTACCCGTATCAAACCATACTGTACCTTTGTCTAAAACCTGAACCTTTAGTTGATTTAATGCCAAATATTTGTTGTGTATATCAGTAATTTCTAACTCTCCCCTAGCACTTGGTTTGATACTTTTGGCAAAATCTATGCATCGATTGTCAAATATATAAAGGCCAGGTATAGCATACTTTGACTTTGGTTTTTTGGGTTTTTCTTCTATAGAAATCACATTCATTTTCTCATCAAATTCCACAACCCCATACCTTTCTGGATCATCAACTTGTATACCAAATATAAGCCCACAATGTATAGTTGGTTCTTTATATAAATTTGTTTCAAAAGTAGATCCATAAAAAATATTGTCTCCCAAAATCAAAGTTACACTATCATCTGCAATAAAATCTTCACCTATTATAAATGCCTCAGCTATACCGTTTGCTTTTTCCTGGACTTTATAAGAAAAATTCATTCCAAGATGACTTCCATCACCCAATAAGCTATAAAATAGTTGTTTATATTCTGGATTAGTTATTATTAAAACATCGCGAATACCCATTTTTATCAGTACAGATAATGGATAATATATCATTGGCTTATCGTATATTGGCATCAACTGCTTGCTAATTGCAAAAGTTATTGGATACAGTCTTGTTCCCGAACCAGCGGCCAGAATAATACCTTTCATGATTATTGTTTATTTACTATATTTAAGTATTTATTTGCTATTATATCAGCTTTTTCTTTTAATCTTTGCCACCAATGTCGATTATCTAAATACCAATCTATAGTTTGTTTTAATCTATTTTCTATATCTTTTGACGGTTCAAATCCTAGTTCATTTTTTGCTTTACTAAAATCTATCGAATATCTTTTATCATGTCCTTTCCTATCGCCGACATGTACTATAAGATCTTTTGGTTTATCTAGAATATCCAATATTTTATTTACAATCCATATATTCTCTCTCTCTCCATCACCACCTAACAAATAGGTCTCACCAATTTTTCCATATCTCAAGATAAGATCTATACCTCTTACATGATCCTCGACATAGATCCAATCTCTTCTCTGTTTTCCATCACCGTAAACAGGGATTTTTTCATTATAGATCGCTCTTGTAATAACTAATGGTATTAGTTTCTCTGGAAAACAATAAGGTCCAAAATTATTTGAGCAGTTTGAAATAGTTGCTTTAATACAGTACGTATTAATGTATGATCTCACTAAATGATCAGATGATGCCTTTGATGCAGAATAAGGAGATCTTGGATCATAAGGTGTAGTCTCTATAAATTTTATATCAAGATTATCTAATGGTAACTCTCCAAATACTTCATCAGTAGATATATGATGAAGACGTAAATCATATTTGCGTACAATTTCTAAAATTGTCCATGTGCCTACAATATTGGTCTGTATAAAATCACCAGGAGTATCAATACTTCTATCCACATGGCTTTCTGCTGCAAAATGAACAATTGTATCCACATTGTATTTGGAAACTACATAATCCAAAAGTTCTTTGTTACAAATATCACCTTTTACAAATTCAATCTTTTTAGAATCGACTAGATATCTGATATTCTCAAAATTTCCTGCATAGGTAAGTTTGTCATAAACGATAATATTATCATCAGGATATCTAGAAACCCAATATCTTACAAAATTTGTTCCTATAAAACCCGCTCCTCCTGTAACTAAGATTGTCATAATAACTAAATTTTAATGTATTTATCGATGTATTCGGCTACTACCTCTTGCCAAGATCTAAGTTTTGGTAATTTTGTATTTTTCAATATTGAATAATTAGGCACTTTTGCTTTTCTTGGATAATCTTTTAGTTTTATTGGATTAACAGCACAATTTAATTTCATATGATCAATTATAAATTTTGCCTCTTCAAATCTACTACATACCCCATCATTTACCATATGATAATACCCAGAAGAATAGTTATCCATATCATTTAGAAAATTTACTAATGATTGAGCAACATCGTATGTATATGTCGGCACTCCAAATTCATCATCTACTACATTCAATTGACTATTTCTTTGTGCCAGATCTGCTATTGTAGAAACAAAATTTTTCTTCCCAGGTCCAAAAAGCCAAGATAAACGAATTATAAAAAAATTATTTTTTGATTTTTCTATCTCTATCTCCCCTAGTCTTTTGGCACGTCCATACTCATTTAATTGTGTTTGTGGCAAATCATCTTCTGTATAACCATCTTGCGTATTTTCACCAAATACATAATCTGTAGAAAAGTGTATTAGATCAACTTTGTATTGATTTGTAGAGTCAACAATATTTTTAGCTCCAATATGGTTTATTAAATAATTTAAATCTTTTCCAGTATCCTCTGCTTCATTTACATTGGTATATGCTGAGCAATTTATAATTAGATCTGGCTGATTTTTCTGTAAAAATTCATCCAAACTAGATTTATTGGTAATGTCTAATACTGCTTTTTCTGGTGTAAGTAATTCATAATTTTCTAGCCCCAATATATCAATAATAGCTCTTCCAAGCATACCATTAGCACCAATGATGAGTATTTTTTTAATTTTCATATTTGAAATATTTATCTAGATCTTTTAATAAAGGTAATTTTGAATCTTTCTCTGACAATATAGGATTATCGACCGGCCATGGGATATTTAGATCTGGATCATTCCATCTGATACCACAATCATTCTCTGGATGATAATAATCAGAAACTTTATATAAAAAATGCACACTCTCACTCAATGTTACAAATCCATGGGCAAATCCTTTAGGTACAAAAAGGACCGCTCCATTTTTTTCACTTAACTCTATATATTCAAATTTTCCATAAGTAGGAGATCCATGTCTGATATCAACAATTACATCAAGTACCCTTCCACCAATCACACGGACCAATTTATCCTGAGCATAAGGAGGCTTTTGAAAATGTAAGCCTCGTAAAACATTTTTATAAGAAAAAGAATGATTATCTTGTACAAAATGAAATTTATATCCAAGAATCTCTTCGAATCGTTTTTCATTAAAGCTTTCTAAAAAATACCCCCTACTGTCTTCAAATTTTTTAGGATAATAAACAAATGCTCCCGGTAAAGTAAGTTTTTTAATTTCCATTTTTTAGATTATACATAAAATTGAAATTTATAAAATAGAATTCATTATATTAATAAAACTAACATTTTATAATGAGACTACTTTAGTGTTTTTACAAAACTATACGTATAAAAAATATACTCTCTGCAATGCATGGGTTAACACATGCGTCTCCCAACAAGCCTTTACTCTTGCAAATCTTTCTGAGTATAAATCTTACTCTGCCAATCAGATTTGATATATCTCCGTGTATTTTTCTTGAATATATTTCATAAAATAATCAGGATTCAACTCTTCCCCTGTTATATTTTTTATAAGTTCATTTGGATAATAAAGTGATCCATGGATATGTATATTTTTTCTTAGCCATTGTAGTATTTCACCGAATTGTCCTCGAGAAATAAGATAATCCAAATCTAATTCACTCCTCATTTGATTTGCTATCTGAGCAGAATACAAATTACCAAGCGAATATGTTGGGAAATAACCAATATAACCATATGACCAATGTACATCTTGCAAAACCCCTAATCTATCATTTTCAGGTGTTATACCCAATAACTCTTTCATCTTATTATTCCAAACCTCTGGCAAATCTGTAACTTTTATTTTTCTATTGATTAATAATTCTTCAATTTCAAACCTCAAAATGATATGTAAATTATAAGTTACTTCATCAGCTTCAGTACGTATAAAGGACGGCCTAACTTGATTAAAAAATAGATACATCTGGTCACTTTTGAAACTCCTAATATTAGGAAAAATTAGGTGTATTAAATCTATCATATAATTAATAAAATACTTACTTCGGCCTATCTGGTTCTCATAAAATCTAGATTGTGACTCATGTATACCTAGAGAAACCCCACCTTCTAGTGGAGTATCATCAAATTCTGGATCTATACCTTGCTCATATAGAGCATGACCTACCTCATGAATTGTAGATGTCAAACTTTCTCTAAAATCTTTTATATCATACCTTGTTGTGATTCTTACATCGGTTCTATGCAAATTTGAAGTAAATGGATGAGCTGATACATCAAGCCTACCAGATTCAAAATCATAGCCTAGCTTATAAGCAATAAATTCTGATAATTTATTTTGATTTTCTAAATCGAAATAGTATTCATCTGATAAAACGGAGTTAACCTGTGAATATTTATTAGAATTCACTATTTTCGTTACAAGTTCTGACAAAAATGTCCTTAATTTTTGAGCAATATTGGAGAACATTTCATAGTTTAATCCTGGCTCATATTGGTCCAAAAGAGCATCATATCTATTTGATTCATAACCCAAATAATCTGTCATTTCAACAAGTATATTGATTATTTTATCCAGACTTTCTGAAAAAACTTTAAAATTAGATTTTTTCTTTGCATCAGACCACTTAATAAAAGCTTGAGAAGTCTCTTTTTTTAATTGGATGATGAGTTTGTCAGGAACATTCCAATATAATCTCCCCTGTCTCTGTATATTACGAACCACCGTTTTTTCCCTATCATTTAGACTTAATTCTTTAACTTCATTTACTAAATCTTTAAACTTAGGATTTTTCCATTTACTTACTATTAGCTCTTCAATATACGCAGCATGATTAGATCGACTATCCGATGCATTTGCAGGCATGCTAACATTTAGATCATAATCCAGGACAGAATTAATTTTTTGCAAATAGCTGATCTCTTTATAATAAGATAAAATCTCTTGTACTTTCTTATTTTGTGTCTGCATATTTACAAATTTATCAAAAAATGTGTTATAATCAATTCTAGTATGTCCAGATTTGGTATCTCCATAATCAAGTTTTTATTTCTAGTAGTATTATTTTTAAGTTTATTCTCTACTAATCTTTACTATTTTCACATAAATGCAGAACATAATTTAGAATTTTTAGAAAAAAACGCTGATTTCTCTGAAGTAGCTATCCAGTTTTTCGATCAATCAAATAATCCGATTCAAAACTTAAATATTAAATATAAAAACGAGATCTATACTACAAACGAAGATGGTTTTATCTATATAACAAACGTTAAAAAAGGAAATAACGATTTTTTCATTTTAAAAAACAACGAAGAAACGAAGTTTAGCATTAATATAGAATCAGATTATATAGAATACAAACTTGATCAACATTTGTTACCACCAAGTCCGGTTGAGGACATTATAAAATTTGCGGAATCAAATATTTTTCTTATTAGTTTATCATTAGTCCTTGATATCATAATTATATTCATATCGATAAAGTCAATACAATCCAAATTGAATATTTTTCAACTATTCTCAAATTACAAGCTATTATCATTGGTTTTAGTGGGAATATTGATATTATCCGCGTTTGTTATGCTTATTTTTTTCAACAGATTTGATACAAATTTCACAAGTGCAGCAGAAATATCTTCTATACCAGTACCTTCAAATGTAAAAGCATTTCCAGACGATAGAATGGTTACGCTACAATGGGATTATGTTCCTAATGCATCTTCTTATAACATAATTGGATACGTTGTCAGATGGGGTAAAAGATCTGAAGGACTTTTTACAAATCAAATACAGACTATTTATAACCAAGTTCACGTTCAACCATTAGAAAACGGTGTAGAATACGTATTTTCTGTACACAGTGTAACTGGTCGCATACAGAGTAGTGTTACACGTGATGGTGTTACTTATCAGGGTGAATTTGCAGTAGCTGATGGAAATTATTCTCCCGGGGTTTATATAATTGCCACACCTACTTCCGAAAGAATTGACTTTCTAAAATCAAAAATGACTGCATTTTTTGATGATTTCAATATAGCAAATGGTAATCCTGATGAAATAAAATGGAATACAGCATACAGAGGATGTTCTGATCCTGGAGAAAATGGATACTTTATAAATAGAACACATGTTCACAACAAAGTACGAGCAAGATCATCTTATGTTGATACAACAAGTGATCTACCTTACTGTGATAGATCAGCATCAGCATCACGTGCTAGAGCTATATTTGACACTACAGGAGCAACAACATCAAATCCAGCAGTGATAACAATGGATAGTGCGGGATCACCAAGAAATCGTGACATTTGGTATATAGATCTTGTTCCAGTAGATGCCAGAAAAAACGGTATACCTGTTGATTTAGTAGGTCATAACGATTTCTTTCAAAGTGACAAAAACGATCCCGGAAGAATGTTTAGAATATCTCAATTTGCTAATGAAATATCATTTCATGCATGGGATTATAATAGGAATCCATACAAATTAAGATTAAACTATACTTGTCAAGGATGGACCGATACAAAAGTTGATCTAAAGTGGTGTGATATTAACAAAAATAACTGGATCAGAACAAACAAATATAGCCCTATTCCTCTTCCAGATGCTACATTACAAACATATCCTCACGTTCGAAGACAATGGGTAATTGAATTTTCAACGCAAGAAATCGTTTTATTTATAAATGGCATTAAAGTGGCATCAGCAACAACACCAGAATACTTACGCAATATCACAAAATATCATGTTATATCAGAAATATTTTCTTACACCACAGGTAAGGATTTTGAGTTTGTTAGTCCAAAAATAAAACCCACTATGGCTCTTTTGGACTGGGATAATTTTGGCTTTACAGGCCCAAGACAAAACAGTAAAGTACACAATTATATTGACGGTGGTGAAACCGGAAATATACCTCAGATAGCTACAGGACATCCCAACTATCCTATTCAAGAAGGCAATAGAACGTCAAAAATAATCATTCCCGACGAAATAAGATCACCGCGTCAAGCACGATTAATGTTTACGATAAATCCTCTCAGATATTCTACATATGTATGGAGCTCAAATCATTACATTGAAATAAATGGAAATAGATACAATTTCCCCAATCCAAACGATAATATAAATGGTCCTGCAATGCTGGTAATTGCTGATATATATTTGCCTCATTCAACTGGAATTATCATAAATAAAGATCATCTTGTAAGAGGAGAAAATGTAATCAAATTTTTCTTGAATACAGATGTAATAAATGTTCATCTAGAATTAGAATATGATGAAAATAATGCGCCATCATACACTCAACCTCAAAATGTATTTTCAAGCGTAAACTACAATGATTTTATAGTGCCTAAGACTAGATTTAATGATTTCTATTTATTTGTGGAACAGGACATGGGACTAAGAATGCCATTACCATTTCCTATTCCACCACAATATATATCTTATCCTATTCCCTCTATATCTCCAACTGTAACAATGACCATAACACCAAGTTTTACTAGTACACCAATTCCTACAAATTCCCCAATTCCAACTAGTACACCATTCTCTCCAACTAATACTCCAACCCAAACAATCACAATGACTCCTTCTATCACTTTATCCCCATCACCCACAAACACACCAACACCTACAAATATACCCAATCCAAATCAAACCATATTAGGTTATAATTCTTTAGGGACAAAATTAGATAGTGGAAATTCTAACAGATTGACTTTCATTAAAATAACAAACGGTAATTACAGAAATAAAATAAATAAAATTAATATAGCAGTAAAAAATATAAGTAGATTACGAAATAATCGCGTTTACCAGATAATAATATACGGTAACTATAATAATCGCCCAAGAAATATAATATACAAAACACGTGGTCTGATGCTTGATCAAAACAAAGAATGGCAAACAGTAGATCTATCTTCACAAAACATAGTACTAGAACCAAACACTACGTACTGGATTGCTTACAATACTAATGGTCAAAATAGTAGTGAGAATGTACTACTTTATAATGACCATACAGAACCCTTATCAAGCAAAAGTACACGTAGAATTCGTTTGTACACTGTACCAACATATCCATCTGTAAGTCCGCTACAAAGAATGTATTCATTATATATAGAAACATCCAGTATTTGACATTTATATAAATTTGTGCAATTGTATATTATATGTTAGAAAATAAAAAGCTAGTTGTTTTTTCAATAATGTTACTTGCATCTTTGTCCATTATTGCTATGCTTTTTATTACATTTGGAAATTTTTTTACTTTTACAAGTGCTAATTTTAAAACTTATTATATTGACTCACAGAATGGTAATGATACTAATAGTGGTGATTCTGAAAGTAGACCTTGGAAGACCTTAAAAAATTTAGAAAGAATTACTTTAAATCCTGGTGACCGTGTTTTACTGAAACGAGGATCTGTTTTTAAAGAAGAATTAAAAATTAACGGATCTGGTAATGAAAGAAATAGAATTGTTATAGACGCATATGGTAGTGGTAATTTACCAATCATAGATGGTACAAAACTTACAAATGCAAATGAATGGCAACCTTCTGCAAATAGAGCAAATGTATACAAGATAAAAACATTTGCCGGCAACATAATAGTAAATGGTAAAAAAGGTACAGAGAAGAAAAATATTAATTCATTAGTAAATGATGGTGACTACTATAAAGATTACTATAGCAGAGTCGCTAATACAGACGGACATTTGTATGTATACCTATCAAGACCAATAACTGAATATAGATTGGAAATATCTCTAATAAATAATTTACTGTATATAAAAAACAATTCTCATATTACTATTAGAAACATACATTTTCGCGGTGCTAATCAGCATAATATATGGATAACGAATGATGATCCAAATCGTGTCAATTCTCAAATAAATATAGAAAACATTATATCTTCAGAGGCAAGGTATAGTGGAATATATTTACAACACACAAGATCCAATACGATAAGAAATTCTGAAATTCGGGATAATGGACAAGAAGGAATTCGAATGTTAGTGAGAGAAGAAAGGTTTTCAAATCTTGGTTATAATCTTATTGAAGGAAATAGAGTTTACAATAATGTAATGCCCGGAATCTTATCGGAGGGTTATACATCAGGTATCCCAATGCGTGGAAGTGTAATTAAAAATAATACTGTGTTTAATAATGGTGATGGAATATATATAAGGTATACCCAAGATACTTTTGTATTAAATAATACTGTATATTCAAACAACAATACTAACTACTTTGGTGAAGGTGATGGTATTCCTCTACAAAGTTCATCTAACAATGTTATAGCAGGAAATGTGGTATTTAAACACAGAAATAGTGGTCTACATATATGGGGTGGACAACCAACAGCACAAAAACCCAAATATGGTAGGACTGACAACAATGTTTTTTATAACAATATGTCATATGAAAATAGGAGGGGATTTTTTATATCATCATCATACAGTGATAATAACAAGTTTTACTATAATTTAGTTTATAAAAATACTAATGCGGGACTTCATATTGGGCACGCAAACAGTAAAAATAATGAAATATTCAACAATACCGTAGTTAAAAATCACAAATCAATACAGTTTTATTATGGATCTGAAGTATCAAATCGATTTTATAATAATATATTTGCGCTAAATTCGATTGGGTTCTCAGGGCATACACGACCTATACAAAATTTTTCAAATAATGCTTATTTTCGTGAAGATTTTTCAAGACTAAGGTCAAACAGTATCAGAGATGTTGACCCAAATGCAATTTTAGATGATCCGTTATTTGTCGATGTGAATAATGATAATTATCGACTTATAAGCAATTCACCCTTAATAGATAAAGGTATTAGACATAGTATAGAAGTAGACTTAGAAGGAAAAAGAATACTAAATTTACCAGATATTGGTGCATTCGAATTTAATATATCATCAACACCAAGTACAACAACGACTATTTTACCTACTATTACATCCACACCAACACAAACAACCACGAACAGTCCTACACCATCTTTGGATCCAATGCCAAGTGCTCCTGTAACATCAACTACACGCCCCACTCCAACAGAGAGGATAATAACCGACAATTCTAACCCTGCAATATATTTACCATTTGATACATCAATATCACGCAATGTTAATAATTCTGGTAATTTAAGTGTTAATTTCAAATCTGTTAATAGTCCTGTTGTGCAGAACAGATACAAAAGAATACGATTTGATGCTACAAAACAACAATATCTTACTGTCGATCTCACCAACAATGATCAAATATTTGCAAACAGCTTTACAATAATGTTTTATCTACAGCCAGTTCGTATAGATAGAAGTGCAAGCAAAGCAGTATGGGGTAACTTTATCAATAGATTTGGTGGATTTCGAATAGCAGTACATGGTTATGACGATAGAATAAGTTTTGAATATAAAAAAGATCGAGATACAGATAGTCGATCAGTAACTGCCGACTATACTCTGCCTTTAAATACCTATACACATGTTGCCTTTGTATATGACAAGTCAAGTGGAACGCTGAAGATATATATTAATGGTCAGGAAAATAAATCTGTAAATATAGGTACTGATGTTATTAGTCTGTATAATAAAGATTACCATATTGGTTATAACCCATATAATAATACTTATTACAACGGTTTCCTAGACGAATTCAAAGTTTATGATAGAGCATTAACGATTGATGAAATAAGAAATTTTGCTGGTCAAACTTATAATAACTAAAAAATAATTTTCAGAATTTGTATGAAAGTTTTTGTTTATATAAGTTTGTTCTCTTGTGCTCATAGATTATGTTGTTAATTAATATTCATAAATATATTTACAAAAATGAATTATAAACAACAATCACATTATAAATTTCTTAACGAATACAAGATTAAAAAAATTGATTCAAAATTATTAATTTTTCAACATCCTAAATATTTTCAGCAAATATTTGATTATATATTAATTTAAATACAATCAACCCTAGTAATGAAAATAAAATTTAAATAAAAATCTGATAAATGAAAATTTAAAGTATTCTGAAAATTTTACTTATAAACAGGCTCAAACTCCATATTAATAATCAGCCTTCCCGTTTGTTCATCAGCATATAATACTTTAGAACGAATATTAGCACCTACATTTTCTGGCATCTGCAAAGTCAGTCCAAAACCACCTAACGAAGGATTATAAAATACAGACACATCATAATAATCCCAAGAATCCTGTATATATGGCCATACTGTTTTAGGCATATATCTAATCCATACTCTGTTATGTTTTTCAAGATGTTCAATCTTATAATCCAGATTAAATGTGTCTAATCCCATGATTAAATTTGTACTCCAAAGAGTCGCATAAAAACAAACCCCACCCGCTCTTACAAATGAGTCTACTCCTCCCACTAGAGCTCCTCCATAAACATATTTATCATAATTATTATCATCAAGTCCTAAAACTTTGTATAAATAAACTTTATCTTCTATATAACCATAATTATTTCTTGAAAAATATTCTCCCGCTTGTATGTTTTTCATTTTCGCCCAATAGTAAATAAGATCTGCCATTACAGTACTTGCTTTTGTAACATTACTCAATCGTTCAATAGCCTTATCTAAACTTATTTTAATAAATAAATCATTGGGACTAGACCTATATGCGTCCCTAGAATAAGTATTTGATGGAGTGACATAAATATATCCATCTTTATAAAGCAATTTATTTATTTCAATAGTTATATCCTCATCTAAAGTTATAGATTTACTAGGTGCACCATAGTTATTTAAAATTTCAAAAGTCTCACCTGAATAAAATTTTATTCCAATATGAGGAAGATATAAATCCTTTCCTCTTACCTTTGACTCTGTCTGTTTGGCAAAATAATCAAATAAAAGTTTTAATCGAATTAAACTGTCTTCATGACCAGGATTTATAATTTGTTTTGCTTGCATTTCATCAATAGAATAAAATTTAACCGGCGAATTATCCTGAATACCTGCTAGCATAAAATAACCGTAAGTATTATTATATTTTAATAATTCGTAAAAATTCTGTCTTGTTTCGGTGTCAATTTCTATCCCTGTAGTGATTATAGTAGATAGATTCTGATTTGCTATTTTTGCTTTTTCAAAAACTTTATTGACCTTATCTATAGGAAATGAAGGAATAACATATACATTTTTTGAAACTGCATTTGTTGAGTAAGATAATGAATTAATTATATACGCGATAAAAAATGCAACAGTTAATACCGACAAAAGTAGAGAAAAATTGATAAATATCAATATTTTACGTGTATTATCCTTGACCATACATATATTTTAACATAATTAAACATAAAAATATGTAATTAGTAGATGATACTTTAATTATTAGCAAGCGGTGTAATCAAATGTTGGAAATTTTCATTTTCTTCTTCTTTTAATATAAAAAGTTCAGAACCTAGTCGTGGATGTTTTACAACATCTATTATTACATTTTCGGTATTTACATGATCCAAAATATCAAGAATCCCTCGAGGTTTAAAGTAAATATTCAGATTTTCATTATATTCTATTTTTTCAATTTCTAATTCTATTTCATACTCACCTGTATCTGGAACTCTAGCACTTATTTTTAGCTTATTAGTACCTGATTGGCTATAAAAATTTAATCTAACGGCATCTTCTTGTCTGCCAAATACGTTAGATATTTTGACCGCATTTCTAAGTTCATTGACATTAATTTTGTATGTATTGATTACTTGATCCGGTATTAAACTTTTATAGTTCGGGAATTCACCATCAATGACCCCAGAACTTATCTCAGTTTTACCTATTTTAAATATTAATTGTCTGTTTCCATTTAGAAAAACTTGCACTACATCTACATCATCATTATCTTGCATAATTTTATACAGATTTTCTAATGTAAAATAGTGGATAATAGGATTAAAATTATCCTTTGCACTGATAGATCTAGGTACAAACGAATATTTTGACAGTCTAAATCTATCTGATGAAACTAGATTAATACGTTCATTATCGTATTCAAAAAATACACCTGAAAATACCGGTTGAGAAATGCCTGTTCTATCTAGTGCAAACAATGTTTTAGATAATCCCTCACTTAACTGGTTGACATTAAATTCGTAAAGTAAAACACTATTACCATCCAACTGAGGTATTATTGGGTACTCATCAAAGTCAATGATAGAAAATTTTGACTTAACTTTTCCACATGAAACAACAAGTTCATTTTCTTCTTTATAAATGAAAACATTATCATCTGGTAAAAAAGATACGAATTCGGTAAACATTTTTGCATTTACCGTAAGTTTTCCTTTCTGTTCGATGTCTGCTCCTATATAAGTCGTTATAGCAATCTCTAGATCTGTGGCATAGATTTTTAAAATACCATCCTTTGCTTCGATAGCAAGATTGCGAAGTACATCTAGTGTCGGTTTTGAACTTACTGCTTTTATTACTGTAGATAGAGATTTTTGTAATATTGATTTATTTACTTCTAGTTTCATATCATGATTATACATTAATCACACATTTATCAATAATATGTTACAAATATTTCACAAATAAACGCTCATGTCGAAAAATTATCAAATATATTACTAGTTTTCCATACATGTTTGTCTTAGTATAGAAATAAATTTCAAAATATTCTTTTTATGATAAGAAAAATTCATGTGAATTTTTTTATCAGTATGCATGATCAAATTCATTTTTTTTACACACCATAAATCTTTTTAAATAAATAAAACTCGATAAGTAATTTATCTAATACCAACTAATTTTCCACAATAATTAAACATCTATTAACTAAATTCTAAACTACAAAAATAAGGATTATCCACTTTTCCATATTCCCTACTATTTGTTCTAATATATTTTTAATACAATAGAATAATTAGAAAAATGTGCATTAAAATTATTACAAATAAAAAGCTTTTAAGGTCTGTTTTTTATGGATTTATCCAATCATTTTTACTATTGTATATATTGGAAATTTTTAGATTTACACACAATTATTTATTAATATTATTGGTAATTTTAATCAATATAGTTGAGTTTTATTTTACTTCTCGATTTTTAATAAACTACAATGTATTTAAGCATAGACAATTTTTAGTTGAACATATGATTTATACTCTTTTTACGTTTTTAGGAATAAGTTTTTTTATTTTGAGTGTTGAAACTTATTTTATTAATCTAGTTTTTATTATATTAAATTCGATAATATATTCTTTCTATCTATATTTCTTGATTCATAAAAAAGAAAAAAGTATTCATTTTGGAGATATTAAATTTCATCCAATGCATAGCATTGAGGTAAGTTATAAATTTTGGAGCATATATTTGATATTTTTAGGATTTAGTTTTTTTATTAGCATAAATTTTTCTACTTTAGATCATTATTTCATTATTGTTTATTGCATAGCTTTCATTTATTTTTTGATAAGATTGTATAGAGAAAATAGACTAGATTATATAAACATTTTTTTGTCTGTAGTGACTGTAATCTTTTTGGTTTTTGTTTTTATTAATCTTTTTACAAAGAATTTAATAGTAAATACTATAATAGAATTTGTTCTTTTTTTATTTTCTTATCTTTTATTTTTTGCATTTATACATAAAAAATTAAATATAGACTTATTTTTGCAGCTATATACTTTACTTTTATTGATTTCATTACTAATTTTTACTATATAATGAAAGTGAGAAGATACATTTTTTTATTGTTATTTATATTCTTCTGCCTTTTTTTTATATCGAAATTTAATACCGTATTTGCAGAAAAAGAATATTCTCATGAAGCAGTTGCATACTATAATGTTAAAGATGATAAAAACGTAGAACTACGTATAGATGTAAAAACAATTAATCTGAGAGAAAATACATTAATACGATTATTTCGTCTAGAAGTACCTTTTGAGCCAAAAAATATCAATGCATCATCAAAAGATGTTGGTATAAAAATTATAGATTTAGTAAAAAATGAAAATAATAATTATGAAATTGCAATTGAGTTTACTGATGGATTAATAGGTTTGAATGCGGGATTTGATTGGAGTGTAAGTATGAATATTGATTCTGCTTTTTATGAACATGGATCACAATATGCACTTATTATACCGAATTTTGATCTAAATAATTCTTTCGATAATTTTGAAATAAATATTAGAGTTCCTATTAAATTTGGAGAACTGGCTCATGTTTTTTCAAAAAGTTATTTAGTAAATACAGAAAATGATTATACAAATATAAAAATTACTAGAGATATTGTAAATACTAAAAATATAGTTGCTTTATTTGGTGATAAACAGAACTATTCATTTTATTATAAAAATGAATTATCAGATGCAAAATTTTCCTTACCTGTAGAAAATTCTTATCAAAATGTTATTTATACAAAGTTTCCAGAGATCGAAAATAATACAATAGATGATAATGAAAATATAACTTTGAGGCAAAATGATGAGGTAGAAGGATATATCTTTACATCATCAGCTTATGATAGAGTTTTTGAAAAAGTAGATCCTATCAGAACACGCAATAATCAAGAAAATTTAGCTAAAAATGATTTGGTAGATATAGAAAATGTTTTACAAAAACTTTACCAAACATTAGAACTGATTGATATCAATATTGCTGCTAATACTGATATTCTTTCAAAAACATTTCGAGACCAATATGGGGAAAATAAAGTAAATCCTTTTATACTAAATTTTATATTTCGTGATGAAATGGAAAAATTGGGATATACAACCCGAGGTAGTTATGGTTTTGTTTATCCAATAACACCATTTCGAGATGAGGAAATAAAAGTAATACCATTTATCTGGAGTGAAGTTTGGATACAAGATAGATGGGTAAGCGTCAATCCAGTATGGTATTTTACATCTGAGGGCAGTTATTATATAGATAGACTGACATATACTCATGTCAAATTTGGGGATTTTAGAGTGTGGGAAAATAATGTACGTAATTTCTTTTTGATTGCAGATAAAATACGCGTTTTACCTATTCGAGAGATAAATAATAAAAATGATCAATCTTTTGAATATCAGATTACTGAAGATAAAATAAATAAAAATCAATTCATAGTTAGCATAGAAAATATATCTGGAAAGATACACAAAAATTTGACAATAATTATAAAACTTGGTGATAAAACATTTGAATACCGAAATGTTTTTATGTTTCCTTTTCAATCAGAGGAAATAATAGTAGAAATAGGGGAAATAATATATCAAGAAAGATTTGAACTGATAAATATAGAGATTAAAAATACTGATTCAGAACTTGAAATCTTAGATCAACATAAAGAGAAAGTATTAATAAAACCAAATTTTTATTTCTTAGTAATATTATTTTTTTATCTATTTATAAATGTGTTATTTTTAACAACATTTTTGATGATTATATTTTATGTGCCTAAGATTAATAAAAATTATTATTTTTCCATCTGATTTGCTTTCATACGTTATCTGCATGAATATCTGATTAATTAAACCTTCTGATAATAATTAATTCATTCTTATAATGAATTGAATGAAACTTATTCAATATTAAATTAAACTTTTCATCTTAATATTTTCAGAATTTATTATTTAACCATTTGAAGCAATTTTTACTACAATTTTTTAATTATTACTTTTTTGGGTTTGCATGAATATTTATTAATAATCTTTGTGTATTTTTTGAGTAATTTGTAAAGTTTATCTGGATTGAAATTGTATGTTTTTAGTAAATTATCCCATTCTTTAGATATATTTTCATTGTGAGGTATGACGATGATTTCGTTTTTTTTATCTTTTAATTCGTTTTTAAATTTATTAAAAATATTAAACGATATGATATCTTTTAAGTTGTTGATTCTATCTGTATCAATTTCTAAATCTTTCAGGATCTGATATTTTTTTGACAATTTTTCTAATATATCTTTGTACTTTTTGATTAAAATATTTTTATAGATAATTTGTGATATTATTGGCCATTGTTTTAGAGTTATTTTTTGAAGATTTTTTATTTGTGATAGCTCTTTTTTTAATTCTTCATAAAAGGTAAAATTTTTTATATTAAAGATTTCTTTGCCAAATAAAATATCTTTTGTAAAGTATTGATATAGATCATCAAAGAATATTAATTTATTCTTTTTTTCATTATTTAAAAATATATGATAAGAAATGAATTTATTCTCTGTTAACTCTAATAATTCATATTTTGTATATTCATCATTTTTTTTCACAATCTCGTTTATTACTTGCATGTCTACTACAGATACTTGATAACCCACATCATCAACTATATTTAGGTTATCTATATACGCATTAGGTAGATCTATATAATCAGAGATTATAAAAATTCCATTTTTCTCTAAGCATTCTATTGTTTTTATAAATATCGTGAGTAACGTAACGGATACTTGATATATATCACCTTCTATTGGCGTAAGAGTATCTACAAGCTCAGATATTATTTGATTTTGATATGTTGTCCATATGGATTCTTTCGCTATGTATCTAAATTTGCTCTTCTCTATTTTGGGATTTAGAGGATTTTGTATTTTTGCAATATCTTTTAATGATTCTGATAATGGCGTTTTTTTGAGATATGATAATCGCGTTTTTTTCGAATAATAAACGTTTGAATATTTTAATACAACATCGCTAGGTAAAAATCCAAATAAATATTCGTAATATATCAAATCATATTTTCGTGTTGTATTGACACTATAGTCTAAAACATAAACCGTTTCTAGGTTTATTTTTATATAATCTGATTCATAAGATTTGATAATAGAAATAATTTCCTCTTTTACGGAGTAAAATTTGAACTTAAATAAAATTATGTCTATTTGAAATAATTTTGATTTATTTTCTGTATTTAAGCTTTTTATATTTTCTAAAATTTTAAAAAGTCCAGTTGTATTCCAGGCTTTAAACACTAAAAGAACTTCAATTTTGTTCTTGTTTATATTGTTCATTTTTTCAGATAAAATTTCATAAAAGACATCACTATGATAATTTGTATTTTCTTCATTCTTTTGAATTTTACTAATTAGGTTATTAATAAAAGTTTTCGCATTATTAGGCTCACCCAAATCTGTAAATTCAGTGATAGAAAATTTTGTTTTTATTGTAAGCACATTGAGTAGTGTCTCGAATGAGACTTTTGAATAAGAAAACATTGAAAGTTTTAGTGAATAAAGTACATCAATGTACATTTCATCAATATAAAAAAAGCTAAATCTAGATGGTTCCAATCCTAACCAGCTATTGATATTTTGCATCAGAATAATCTTTTGCTTTTCAAAAGGACTACGCCAAAAATCTTCATTGAAAATTATGGCAGGATAAAATTTTGTTGTAGAAAGATCTTCTGATATTTCTCTATAAATTTCAAAAAGTTTTTTCAGTCTGTGAATAATAACACTTAACTCTAATTCTGTAGAAAATGTAAAGTTATTCATTTGTATAATATACCAAATAAACTATAAATATGCTTAAAAATTTTTAAGAATTGGTATTGATATGGTATCATTAGGTACAGACGGGGAGTAGTTCAGTTGGCTAGAACGCTTGGTTTGGGACCAAGAGGTCGGAGGTTCAAGTCCTCTCTCCCCGACCAGATAAATATGTAAAATTATCTAAATTATAATATTTGAATTAAAATTTAATGTGTTGTAATAAGCTACATCAAGATTTATAACAGAAGGTGGTATGATCGTCTGCATTCACAGCCTGAAGCACAAGATGATGGTTTGTTTGCTATTCGACGAGTTGATATAGGAAATGAAGACGAATTAGGAAAATCGCCTGAACAGTCTCGTAGGAATGCACTAAGAAAAATATCAGAAATTACGGGACTATTTTATTTAGGGATTATTAATTGTTGTATTGAAAGATTTAAAGAGCAAAAAAGCAAATTAGAGTCTGGAATTGAATCTTAAACCGAACAATGAACTGAGTATAGGACTGAGTCTGGAATCGAATCTGGAACTAAATTAAGAACTGATTCTGTAACTGATAATTCTAACATTGATTTATCTGAATTTGTTGGAAAAGAAAAAAATGCTGAAATACAGAAATTATTAAATCAAATGCCTGATCAGTTGAGAAAGTTGTTCGTAGCAAGTATTATTCCCACGATAGCTGGTAAATTATTAAGAAATAAAGAACTATTAGAAGAATATCAAAAAGAATTTCCAGACTATGATAAACTTGATATTCTTTTAAGAGTATACATCCATGGTTCAATAAAAAAGATTATGATTACTATGATTATGTTCTATATGATGTACTACAATGTACAATGCAAGATGATGTAGATTTATACAATAATTTGAAAAATACATGTGTTTTATATGAACCTATTCCTGGGTTATTCATTATCGAAACCGATGATAAATTTGATAATTTAGTTGAAGAACGATTTGGACAGCGTTTAACGCCAGCTATGCCCTATTTAGGACTATACGCACCTAGTTTTATTAGAATAAATGGAAAATATAATAGAGAAGAATTCCTAGAATTGCAACACGAAATTCATCATATACTCTGGCATATGATGTGTTTAGGTGATATTCATAGAAAATCTTTTGAAAATAGTTTACCGACTACACCAATTCATAGCATCGAAATATTTGATCATTTTAGGCATGAAACAGTAGCTTACATAATTTCAGGAAATTTATCATTAGCACAACCTGAGTATTTGTTTTATACACAACAAAATGATCCGAAAATCAAAGGTGATATAGGAGATATGAAAGATTATGTTCTTATCAGTATGGATTTATTAACAAAACTTAGTCTGGATAAAAGTTATCTTATATATCCATGCCTTACGTCAAGAACTTTTCAAGAAATGAAAAAAAGGATAGCAGAAGTTGTTCCAATAGATCAAATAGATGGTAAAACATTACTAGCATTGTAAGATTTATGGAGAAAAGTCGGTTATGATCAAAATAAAGTAAATAAAATAAAAGAGTTTCTAAATATTAGAAAATTATCATTATCATATGATGACGCATTAAAACTAGTTACTGTGATAATAGAAATAGAAAAATTCAAATCTTTAGGAAATTTTATTTCTATGTTAGATAGGATTGAAAATTTTTTTAATGTATTTGTTGGAGATTTAGAGCACGTAGATGATTTTAGGAGAAATAAAAATAATGGATTCAATAGAAGAGTCTATATTAATTTAGTCTTAGATAAACATTCTATATTTTTAGATGAAGAAATAAAAAGATATATCTAATCATTAGATATCGATAAACTGCAAAAAATAAGGATACCCTTTTGCGTGGATGCAGAGACTTTTATTAGAGAATTTGTTGATGTTTGGAATGTGTTATCAAGTGATGATGATACAGAATTTATAATTAATCTGTATTCAATGATATTAGGTAGAAAGAAAGAGTTATATACATCCTTTTTAGAATTAAAAGATGGTTTAGTACAAAGAGGTATTATAGAGATTAAACAAGAATTTAGAGGACGTAAAACAGATGATGAAATAACAAGTATGACTAAAAAAATTGAAGATTTTTTCTTAAAGTTAGAATCCAGACTTAATCAGACTTAATCTATTACGAAATTGAAATATTAATTTTGATTAACTATTTTTATGTGCAAATATATTAAATTGTTACCAACCATTTTTTAACTTTACTATATAAGATAATCATATTTTGAAATTTTCTTCAATTTTTGTATAAGTTTTTAAATCAATTCAAAATAAGATAAATTTTATCAGATCTTATATTTCAATTAAACTCTGGTAAAAATTAAATATATTTTAACACCGATTTAATCTTTTCTTAATCCACATCTTCAAAACTTCCAAAAAAATAAACGCCGATATAAATACTAATGTCGGATAAAAGATAAGTAGATGAGTATTTGTTTGTGTCATATATAAAACTTCAGGGAAGAATAAATAAGCTATTATTTGCAATGGAATTCCGATAAATAATATTGCTAGATAAATATAGGGATTTAGTTGGAAGTTTTCTATGAAATTAGAAAAAAATGGTTTTTCTCGAATTGATTGGATAGCAAATGCCCACTGTTCAACAACCATACAGAAGAATATAACAGTTACGACTTGTTCATAATTTGTTGATTTAGATAGATAATTGAAAATCAACAAATTAACTGTTGCAACAAAGATTGCAAATGAGATTATTTTTATTAATTGTGATTTATCTAAAAACCATGTATTAAAAACCTTTGGTTTTAGTGATCTAGTCCATGTTTCTTCTTTTGTAAGAACTAATGTTTTGTCAGTTATGCCATCAGTAACTAGATTTATCCATAAAATTTGTGTTGGAAATAGTGGTTGAGGAAAATTTAGTATCATTGCGGTACCAAGAAAAAATATCTCACCGATATTTGTAGAAAGTAAAAATCCAATGACCTTTCGTATATTGTGGGATATCTGACGACCTATATAGATAGCATCTATTATTACAGAAATATTTCTTTCTTTTAGTATAATTCGTGAAACTGATTTTGTTGCTTCTGATGCAGTATCGACAGCAATGCCTAGATTTGCTGATTTTATGGCAGGTATGTCATTGACTCCATCTCCCATTACAGCAACTGTTTCTCCATTTGTTTGAAGTATATTTACAATACGATATTTATCGTCAGGGATGGCTCGAGCAATGACGGATGTTTTTTTTAATATTTCATAAAGTTGTTCATCTGTATATTTATTTAGATCTTTACCCTCAAAAAATAATTTGCCTTCTGTGTGTATTCCTACATCAGACGCAATTTTTAGAGCAGTTTTTAAACTATCACCTGTAATCATTATTATGTTTACTCCAGATTGCAACGCTTTCTTGATCGCTTTCTCAGCATCTTTCTTTGGCGGATCAACAAACCCGACTAGACCAATCAATTTAATTTTTTCGTTTAATATGTTAACTGGTATCTCATCAGTTTCTCTATATCCAAAAGCTATTACTCTAAGACCTTGTTCCGTCATTTGATCGTGAATCTTTCCGTATTTTTCTAGATCTTTCTTGTTTTCTGCTAGATTGCTAAGAGTTTCAAAAGCTCCTTTTACAAATAAATAATTTTGACCATCAATATCATTTATACTAGCCATCAGTTTAATTTTGGTATCGAATGGAAGGAGCCATTTTTGTGCATATTTTGATCTGATTTCGGATATATTAATTTCTTTATTTTTTAGATATTTTAGTAATGTAATATCAAGAGGATCTCCGTGTTCGAGACTTGAGTCATTACATAAAGTAAAAAGTAAATTTGTGATGTTATCATCATCTGTAAATACCTTCTCTACTGTTAATTTGTTTTCTGTAAGAGTGCCAGTTTTGTCTGTACATATAAATGTTGTACTACCTAGAGATTCGACTGCAGGTAAATATCTGACTAAAGTTTTCTTTTTAAATAAAATAAACGATCCTATAACCAAAGCTATGGTTATTGCTATCGGCAGTCCTTCGGGTATAGCAGAGACTAGCTGCGCTAGGATTAATAAAAATATATTTTCAATATTTCGCCCTTGTAATAATCCAATGCAGAAAATAAATAGCATTATTGAAATAACTATGAAAATTAGTTTTTTGGAAAATCTATCAATTGCCTTTATAAGTGGTGTTTTGGCTTCTTTACCTTTTGATTTAGAGTATATTTTATACCTACTTCGGTATTTGGTCCGATAGCGTAGACTATGGCTTTTCCTGTACCTTTGAGCACTATTGTGGAACGAAATACTATATTTTCTCTTTCATAAATTGGAGTGGATTCTTCTAAAACTTTATCAGCAAATTTCGAGATTGGTAATGATTCTCCTGTAAGTATGGATTCGTCAACGGTTAGATTATTTGACTCAATCAATCTAGCATCTGCTCCCACAATGTCACCTTCATTTAGGATAAGTACATCACCTATAGTTATTTCTGAATCTTGAATAGTTATTATTTGACCATTACGGATTACTCTTGATTTGGGTTTAGATAGATTTAATAATTCGTGAATTTTTGATTTTGCTTGTATTTCTTGTATTGATCCTATTATTCCATTAATAGAAACAATAATCAGGATAAAAATAAAATCTTTATATTCACCAAATATTAGGGCGATTATTGATGCAATAATAAGTATTATCACCAAAGGATTTAGAAATTGACGTAGAACGATTTTTATATTACTTTCTTCTGTTAAATTTATATTGTTGAGACCATAGATTTTTTGTCTTTTGGATACTTCTATAGAATCTAGTCCACGATTTATATCTACATCTAGTTCTTTTATGACATCTGATATTTGTTTGTATTGCATCAAATCATATTATTGAAATATTATAAAAAATGTTCAAATGAATAAGTAATTTTAATATGATTTTTAAATGTTTGATAACTATTATTGGTAATGAAAATAAATTACAATATAAACTAGAATCTATTAACTAATAGCTAAGATAAGAAATAAAGTTCATTTTTGTTATAACACATTGATCCTATAATATATATTATTTGAGTATAAAATATTGATTAAACAAATAATTAGAATATATCAAAGATATCATCTAAAAAACCTTCTTTTTTCTTGTGATGAGGATGATTTGGATTATAGTGCTGATTATGTTGTTGCATGTTACCTTGATAAGGTTGTTGATAATGTTTGTGGGGATGATGTTCATAGTCATCATCGTCGTCATAATATACTGATTGAGGAACCGAAGATGAAGAAAAAGGTACATTATCATTCATTCTGAGAGCATTTAGTTCATCTCTATAGGCTTTCAAAATCTTTTCTATCTCACCTTTATCCAAAACTACTGTACCACAATCTGGACAATAGTCTATTACGATACCGTACTTTTCTATCTGTCCTAGGTCACTTCTACACTTTGGACATTTCATAACTGCTATTTTAGTATTTTAATGTTACAAAATTATCTATAAGTAGCAGAGTTAATTTTATCTTCTGACATTGCTGGTGGTTTTGGTCCATCAGTTTGTTCGAAATCCGAACTAAAAATATGTTTTTTTACATTTGGGTCACTTGTGTCGGGTCCTAATACACCTGTTTCTGTATAAACCATTTTTGTATTGTGATCTTTATGAAAAAATAAAAAGTATACCACTACTCCAATTATTACAAGAAGCAACATTATAATTATTGCAATTAAATATTTTGGATTTATATTCTGTAAATTTGACATATTTTTTTAATGATTCATATTAAATAACTTGTAGTACCATCTGATCCAAGATGGTCTTTCAGGCGGTGTGAGATCGTGGTCAACTTTTTCGCAGAAGTCACAAGATTCGTGATTGTATCCTGCAAGACCTAAATTTGGATTTGTATTTAATGTAAGGTTGCTATATTCGATAGGTATACAATCAAGTCCAGCATTAGAACAGTTTGGGTTTATCTCACCGAATCTAGTTATATATCTTTGCCCAAGTGGTAGGTTTACTCTATTTCCATTTACAAATCCTTCAACAAAATAACTGTTAACTGGTAATATATAAGCAATACGTATCGTAAATACTGATTGAGTCCAACGACAGTTGTTTTGTTCTGGAGTGCAATATGCATGCATTCTTAAAACACCACTTCCTGGCGATGTTTCTGTGACATTACCAATTGGATTGTACACTAAAAATTGGTACCTAAAATCACTAGCACCATGTGCCCACCATTCTGCAGGAGCTCTATTGCCAACTAAAGTTGGACCTCTATTTATCTCTGTAGAATTTAATGGTTTGTGACATCTAAATTCGTCTATCAAATCTGGATCATAAAATGGATAATATTGATTGTCAGCATTAAGCCTTATTAATCCAATATTTTCCTGTCTTGATTCCCAGCAATTGGTGTTTGATGGAGGTGTTATAAGATTTCCATGATCAAGCCAACCACCAGTCCTGATAATTCCACAAGTTTCTGGCCTATTTTTGTCTTGACATACCCTAAATTCACCATAACCCGAATGAAATCTTGTTGCTGCACCAAATGCATGCATTTCTAAATTATGAATAAGAACTCTAAAATCTGTAACACAATATTCATTGTTGCACGGTTGATCTCTTCTTACTATCCAGACATATCCTTCGTGCTTCAGATGATTTTCCATTCTTTTTTCTCGTATATATTGTTCATTACTTTCTGTCATTGTTCTAGCTGGGAATGTCTGCCATGGATGTGATATGCCCTGGCCAGGCGTACCAAACCATGTACCTGGTTCTCCAAATATGTCATTGACATATGTAGGATCATCACCATGAAAATGATCATAATGACATTTTGCTATAGGATTAACTAAACTATGCCATTTTGTTGGATCATGTTCTTCTTCTCTACATGGTCTATCATATTCTCCTAACAAAGCTCTTCTTCTTAGTTCATTGTATATATCTAATCTTATACCAACTTCAGGATTACTACTCCTACCGGGACCGAATCCACCACTTGGAGTTAAATTGATATTCATATCACTTGATATATCTGCTGGTGTAGGGGTATTAGTATTGATGATTGTTGGAGTAAATGATGGAATTGATGTAGGAGTATTAGTAAAAGATGGTGATGGGAGTCTTGTTGGAATTGGTGTAGATGTATTTGTTGGTGATAAAGTAGGTGTTGGTGAGGAGGCACTGGAATTTAAAATAATTTCTATATAAGGTGCACTTTGTAGCTTTGTTGCAGGATATTTTCTTGCAAATGGTGAATCAGAGCTACCTTTAACAATTACACTTAGTTTGTTAGAACTTCCATATTTGAACAAATACTCGCGAACAATATTTGTAATTTCATACTTGTACGTTTTTCTTCTTTCCCATTTGACATCTTCTTCAACACTGACAAATGACGTGGTAAGTTTTCTTATCGATGGTTTAGTATTAGGATTATTTACATCATACTGTGAAAAATCTCTACTATCCTCAAGATAAATATCAAATTTTGTGTAAATCCATTCTTCTCTCTCTGCAAAAAATACTAAAAATGCTTTGTTTAGACTGTTTAGATTGATTAGATTATCAGAATATGTAATTAATCCTAGATAAGACTTTTCTAAATCTTGACCAGTACCGACCCATAGTTCTCTGTCAAAAAGGTTAAATTCTACACCATCTTGATTGGCTATGTCGTTGTTGGATTTTGGTTTAAAATATACAGACTGTGAATTTGTATTTACTGATTGCGCGGTAACTATGTTTGGTTGAAAACGAGTTATAGAGACCATAAATACTAAAACAGTAAATATATTTAAAAGAAAAAGAAAAATATTATTTTTAATCATACATATAACTTGGTATCATATTCTATCTTTTTTGTCAATACTTTGAAAACATTTGTTTATTGTGTAAAATATGTTAGGTAAATGTTTAGATATATAATTAGATATATAATTTTTATATTTCACTTTATTTTTTAGTACTTTATTGTTATTATTTTATGATAAATCAAATTTAGAATTTTTTGCTATTTTCATAAGTTTCTGGTATTTGATTATTTTTTGTTTTAAACTACTAATTTATGTTAATTTAAAAGTATATGAATATAATTATTTAGAGTATTTTTTATATTATGTCTCTGGGTTAGTTTTTGTATTCTTGATATTTTATAGAATTGATCAATTTCTAATATTTTATACGCTTTTGTTTTCCTGTGGATTAGGTGGGTTAATAATTCTTGTGTTAAACAAAATCAAAAAAATAAGTATTTTTCCTTATGGATTAATTATTATTTTAGCTTTGAATTTATTCGTTGTTTATCTGTTTAGTTTGTTTGATATATTTAATTTAGAAGAATCGTATCTGATTGGATCTTATAACTATCATATCGCAATATCAGAAATTATACTTTTCACTATTATGTTATATTCATTTATAAGTAAAAAATTTTATTTGATTTACAAACCATTAATATTGATGATAATTTTCATTTTTACGACGTACATCATTGATCATGTTGGAACAAAAGTGAGTGCTTTCATTGATCTGTCTCCTTTAGTCTTTATCATGTTATTTTTTATTACTTTAATAATGTATCTTATTTGTTTTATACATTCAGAAATTTTGAGTAATACTGATTCTAATTTTAATACATATGTTATTAGATTTAGTGGTAATTTGACTTTTGCAATCTATATTTTAAATGCATTTTTATTTGTAAAAGAACATAATTTTTTAACTAATTTTTTGAATTTTTATATACTAGAAAATGAGATTTTGATTAGTATTTTACTATTAATTATGATAATTTCTATTATGATAACACTGTTTCTGATTATGAAAAATTTTATTTTTATCAATAAAAATTTATTGAATAAATGAAGTTAATATAGATTTAATTAAACTATGCTTATATTTCAGTAATATCTAAGTATTAATTTGAATGAAATTATATTTAAATTATGAATTGTACAATCTGAATTAATATTGATTCAAAAATTAAAAATAGTTACAAATAAAAATTTGGCGTATTAATTTATACTAAAATAAAAGTTTTTAAATCTTAATTTTTTAATTCTATTGGAGATATTTTTTTACATTTTGGAATTTCAAAATTATAAATTAATCAGAATTTACAATATTTTTAGTATGGGCAATTGTAAATTTACTAACACTTATAAAACAATATAAATCTAATTTGGAGCGGGTAACCGGAATCGAACCGGTGACTTATCCTTGGGAAGGACACGTTTTACCCCTAAACTATACCCGCAAGAACTTAAATAATTTTATATGCTAAAAATTTAGAATAATCACTTAATCTGTTCCTCCATCACTAGAATCACCTCCAGTATCACTTGTGGACGAACCATTACCATCGAAACTATTGTCACTAGCCGCTGCGGTTGAAATAATCGATATATCTGAACCAGATGATGTATCTTGTTGATTATTCGGTAACTCATTTGTTTTTATTCCTAGGAATTCTAATATTTTGTTTATTAAATCTTGCATAAATAATTATAAATCATATTCTAAACAAAATAAACAAAGTTTGTTATTTGTAAAAATATAGGTTTAAATTTGTATCATATTCATATTAATGTAAACATACCATCTTTATAAATTACCATTTCACTACCATCTTGTAGTGTTGCTGTGACTGTCCGATTAGACGTGCTTATTATATCTGTGTGTATAGCAGAATTATTGAATCCCATGTTATTGATAAGTTCTTCATCACTAAATTTTTCTTGGTCTTTGATTGCATCTCTATATGCCTGACCTAGTGCTATGTGTGTGTTACCATATTCACCACCAAAGTTCTCGTCAAATAAAGTATTTGCCATAATTCTATCTATACGTGAAAATCTTTTGTCTGTAAGGCTAAACTCACCTACTCTTCTTGCTCCCTCATCTGTATTAAGCATTGCTTCAAGTGCATGTTTGTTTGTCTGAGCATCGAAATCTACTACTTTTCCATCTTCAAATACCAATTTTATTCCTTTTATTACAAATCCATCTCTATATAGAGGTTGATTAAATCTAATCCATCCTTTTGTATATCTAGCATCAGGTGATGTGAAAATCTCAAAACTTGGTAAATTTCGACCACTACCACCGACAAATTGTCTATTTTCACCTAATACTATTTCTAGATCGACATCTTCAGCTTTGATATGTAATTTTTCTATGTTAAGAGAATTTATAGTATTTGTTATCTGATGAATTTTACTAAAAGTATCTTTGTGTTTTGAAATAGGATCTTCTTCATCTAGATAACATGCTTTGATTACTTGGTCCCAATATTCTTCTAGTGTCATACCTGCAGCTTCCGCCATTGCAGGTGTTGGATAATCTGTCAGCACCCATGTCAATTTACCAGCATATTCTTTGGCGTTACGCATTTCCATGTACTTTCTCCAGACTTTAGTTCTTTGAGCAAGTTTTTTTGGATCTACATTAGCATAATAATTATGATCATGTGCCGATAAAAGCAATACTACATGATCTATAGTATCGATTCGGGATTGTATATATTTTTCTGGAAAGAAATTTAGTTGTTCTTCATTTGCTAGTTCGTAGAAAAGTGCAGTTTCATCCCTGTCTCTTTGTAATTCTGCTGGTAAATAGGACAAAATCATATGACCACCAGATCTTAGTATTGCTTCTTGGATAGGTAAGAGCATAGGTTTGGCGTATTCATTCATCATCACATAAACAACTTCACCAGGTTTTATACCCTCCCCAGAATTTAAACAAAAATTTATTAATGTATTGGCAAAATTTTTTAACACTTTTTTGCTTGGAGTATATAGATTGGAAAACATAGTCTTACTATTGTATCAATTTTTTCAGATTAATCAATATAAAAACACAGTTGACAAGTATGTTATGATGAATAAAAAAGAATTATTATTTCTAAATATGGATAATCAGAATAAAAGTATTCCAATAATAATACTCACTGGTTTTTTGGGCAGTGGTAAAACTACTCTTCTCAACAAAATCATCGAAAAATACAACAAAGATTACAAAATTGCGGTAGTGATGAATGAGTTTGGAGAGGTCTCCATTGATACCGAATTAATCTCTTCTTCTGTTGGTGATGAAGAGATATGGACTGTTGATGGAGGGTGCATTTGTTGTGTGGTGAGAGGGGATTTGGTGAAAGGAGTTAGAAATCTTATTGAAAAAACAGATCCAGATATTATATTTATTGAAACATCTGGACTTGCTGATCCCTATCCGGTAGCTCAAACATTTTTTGTTGATACTATTGATGGAAAAGTTTATTTAGATAGTATTATTTGTCTTATTGATGCTACAAATTTTGATGTTTATTCAAAAGAATTTGATATAGCATACAAACAAATATATGTTTCATCATTTCTGATTATTAATAAAATAAGTAATTTGAGCAAAGAGAAATTAGATGAATTACATGAGATTGTTAAGGAAATAAATCCTGATGCCTATGTCATTGATGGAATAGAAAATGTAGATTTATCGATGTTCATAGACAAAAGTAATATATCGTTTTCTGATCTGTTGAAACAGGAAGTTTTAGATCATGATATTAGTATAGATTCTGATACTAAAGAAGATGAAAAACATCAATGTTGTGGTCACTGTCATGATTGCGAATGTAATGACGAAAAGAAGAAATCTAAAGATCATAGTAAATGTGAATGTTGTAAATCTGAAAGTTGTAGCTGTTGTTCAGGCTTAGAAAAAGGACACAAACATTGTGATGAACATACGCATGAGGATGTAGATCAGTATGTTTTTACAACGGAGAAATTAATAAATATTCAAAAATTTGCTGAATGGATGAAGAAAGATTTACCTAAGAATGTTTACAGAGCAAAGGGCTTTTTATGCACAAATGAAAAACCTTATAAACATTTTCTGTTACAAGTTGTTGGTGGATCTAAAGATATTTACGCTATTATGCCAAGTCGGGAAAATTTTGATTATAAAAGAAGTAGATTAGTATTTATAGGAAAACATCTGGATAAGGAATATTTAGAAAAAAGCTTAAAACAGGTATTGTTATAATCAAAATATGAAAATTGCGGTTGCATTATCTGGAGGTGTTGATAGTGCTGTAACAGCTTATATTTTGAAATTGCAGGGTCATGAAGTCATCGGTATATTTATGAAAAACTGGTCTGATGATTATGGCTTAAAGGGTGATTGTCCGTGGGAAAAGGATCAAAATGACGCAATGCAAATTTGTGAATTTTTACAGATTCCCTTTTATACTTTTAATTTTGAAAGAGAATATAGGGAAAGAGTTATTAATTATTTTTTTGATGAATATAAAAATGGTCGCACACCAAATCCTGATGTGTTTTGTAATTCTGAAATCAAGTTTGGTTTATTTCTTAAAAAAGCTATTGAGAGATTTGGTGTAGATAAAATAGCGACTGGACATTATGCAAGAATACAAAAATTATGGAGTTATTATGGTCTTTTTAGAGGAATAGATCGATCAAAAGATCAATCATATTTTTTATGTAGACTAACACAAGAAGAACTATCAAAATCTATTTTCCCTCTGGGAGGGACGACTAAACAGGAGGTACGCAAGATTGCATCAGATGCTGGATTGCCTGTTGCTCTAAAAAAGGACAGTCAAGGTATTTGTTTTGTTGGTAAGATAAATGTACGTGAATTTTTACGAAGCGAACTTGGTATGAAAGATGGCGATATTGTCGATATAGAGACTAACAAAATTTTGGGAAAGCATCATGGTTTGTGGTTTTATACTATCGGACAGCGTGAAGGATTGGGGCTTGGAGGTGGTCCTTGGTATGTTGTGAAAAAAGACTTGAATTCTAATATTGTGTTTGTTGCTAGAGGAAGAAATAATCCATTTTTATACAAAGATTTTGTGATTTTAGAAGATTTGGTTTGGACTTATGAAGAAAATATACGAAAATTAGATAAATTGAATAATCTATTTGTAGTTTTGCGATATCAACAAGAACCTATTCGTTGTGTCGCTTATGAATGGGATAATAATAATTTAGTTTTACGTTTAGAAACTAAAGCTTTTACAGTATCACCAGGACAGGTGGGATGTCTGATATCAGGTGATGAGATTATTGGTAGCGGGATTATTAAATCTTAATAAATCTCTTTTTAGCTTTCTTGTCCAAGTAATCTGTCTTTTGGCATATTGGTGCTCTTTGTATTTTAATTCTTGAAGCAAATAGTCTATATCTTGTTTATTGTTTTTATTATTTTTTAATAATTCATAAATTTTGACAAAGTATTTGTATTCATAAGATACTTTTTCTAACCAAGATTTAGATACGCCTGATTTAAGCAAAAAATTTATCTCTTCAAACGAATCATCACAGAATCTTTTATCTACGACATTATCGAGCTTTTGATAGTATAGTTCTCTATTTTTAGGCAGTAGTAAAATCACTAAATAATCATTGTTTAATTTTTGATTTTTGTAATATATTTCTATAAATTCATCACCATAATTTTTGATTAGTTTGTAATATTTAATTATTCTTCGTGGATTTTTTACATCTAAGTTTATTCCGTGTTTATTGGTAAAACTTTCTACAATTTTTTTTGCTGTATCTAAGTCAATATCTTTAGTTTCTTCATTTAAATTATCATACTCAAATTCAGTATTAAAAAGTAAATGATATGCGTAATAAATAGTTCCGCCTACAATTAGATTATTTGTAAATTTGAATTTTTTAGTTATCCTATCAAAATCATTAATAAATTCTTTCACAGAATAATTTTCACCAGGATTTTTAATATCAAATAGAAAGTTTTTTATTTGATTTGATGAAGTTTTTGTTATGTTTAAATTTTCGAGTGAATTGATTGCCTGTTCTAAACTTACATCAGAAATTATTGTATTTTGAGTTATTAGCTGTATTTCTATGTTTTCTAATGAAAAATTTTCGTTTATTGAATTGCTATCAATTATGGATACGTATTCACCATCTAAAAAGATTTGAGAATCAAATTTAGGTTTATTTGTTAGTTTATTAAGGTTTTTATAGACCTGTATTGCATCACAATTAAAAATTGGAAGATTAAATCTTTTTGCCCAAAAAAATGCTAAATTTGTTTTTCCTGTCGAAGTAGGACCAAGGATAAAAATGTTCATGATGTTTTTATTAAGCTTAAGTTATTATATACTCATGCTTAGTAAGTATGAAAGAAGATAAAAATATACAGGCATCACAGACTGCGTCTACCCAAAATACAGCCAAGAAGGCGGCTTTGCAAGCAGCGCTCAGTCAGATAGAAAAACAATTCGGCAAAGGATCTATCATGAAGATGAGTGATAAAAGTGCTGAGAATGTAGAGGTGATTCCAACAGGTGCATTATCCCTTGATATTGTACTTGGTGTTGGTGGAGTCCCGAGAGGACGTATAATTGAGATTTTTGGACCAGAATCATCAGGTAAAACTACTCTAGCTTTGCATATAGCAGCAGAGACACAAAAAAACGGAGGAGTTGTTGCTTATATAGATGCTGAACATGCACTGGATCCTAAATACGCAAAATCTATTGGTGTAGATGTAGAAAATATGCTTATATCACAGCCAGATTATGGTGAACAAGCTTTGGAAATTGCAGAGACTTTAGTACGTTCTGGTGCAGTAGATTTGATAGTTATAGATTCTGTTGCAGCATTAACCCCAAAATCAGAAATAGAAGGAGAGATGGGAGATGCTCAGATAGGTGTACAAGCAAGACTTATGTCACAGGCTCTCAGAAAATTGACTGCTGTTGCTAATAAATCCAAGACTACAGTTATTTTCCTTAATCAGATTCGTATGAAAATTGGGGTTATGTTTGGAAATCCTGAGACTACCACTGGTGGTAATGCATTAAAATTTTATGCATCTGTCCGTATAGAGATAAGAAAAGGTGAAAAAATTACGGATAAAGATGGAAATGTAATTGGTAATACCGTAAAAGTAAAGGTTGTTAAAAATAAAGTAGCTCCACCCTTCAGGGAAACAGAATTTGGCATTATCTATCCACAAGGTATTGATAAATATTCATCACTAATTTCTGCCGCTATCGATGCCGGTGTGATACAAAAAAATGCAGGATGGTATAAATATGAAGATAAACAGTTAGGTAATGGAAAGGAAGGGGTAAAAGAAACTCTTAAAAATGATGCTAAATTAGCTAAGGAAATAGCAGAAAAAACGAAAAATATCTTGTTGCCAAATAAATAATTTATGTTGGTAGAAAAAATTAAATTAGCTTTTATGAGTGTATTGTTTATGTTTTTGATGTTTATTTTGATAGTGGTTTTGCAGTTGTTTTTGTGAATTAATTGATTTTATTCTTTTTTGAGTTGTTTGAGAATAAATAAAATTAATTATAATTATTTATGTTATTTTACTACCTTTTAATTCGCTAACATTATTTTCTAAAAAGGACTTTAAACTAGTTAACCTCATCGTAATTTTATGTTTTTGTGCAAGTTTGGCAGCAAAAGGATCAACTGGATAGGATTTGCCGGGTTCATGTTCTTTTGGATTCCCAATGATATTTAGATATTCCTCCCATGTAAGTTCTGTTATTATTTTTGCGTTAGGATTTTGTCGTGGGTCAGAGTCGTAGACATAATCAACATTTGTTATTCTTAAAACTTCTTTTGTATTAAAATAAATTGCATTTTTTATTGTTTCAAAGTCGGAAGATTTTCCGATGTTCCAAGCACCTGTGATAAAAAAATCATATTTTTTTACCAATTTTATTGCATGCATTAGTTTCTTTTTATTGTCTATAAGTATTGGATAAGTTCTTTTTTGATCAAATATGGACTTTACTAATTCTGCTTGTAAAAGTAGTGATCTTATACCTATCTGGTGTTGATCTTTTATTGTTGCTCCATGTTCGGCGGCATATTTTTGAAAAAGTCTACTTATAAGTCCTCCACCTACAGTTATAACTGCTTTTTCAAATTCTTTTTCTATTTTTTTTACAAATTCATTTAATAGAGGATTTATTTGTTCTAATGACTCTTGGATTACTGAGCCACCAAGTTTGATAATAGTCATATGGTATTTATTTTAGATTTATACTAATATTTTAATGTGAGTTCAAGGAAGCTAAATCTTTCATATGAAGATAAGAGAAAGGTGTTTTTACCTTTTATTGCTCTTGTTATTGTATTAGTACTATTTATAACAGCTTTTGTAACTTTGCTATTTTTACAAAATACAAGTTTAAATAATGAGTTTGAAGCAGCTGGAAATGTAATAAGGATAGATTCATCTCAAAGTCTACAACAAGTTATTCAAAATGCTTCAGATTCTGATGCTATTATATTAAAGTCTGGTTCATATTCTGTCCCGCAAAATGGTATTTTAATTCAAAATAAGAAATTAAGAATTATTGGAAGTGGTGGGGAAAATACAGTGATTACCGGCAATGGTTCTGCAAGTACTTTTATAATAAAGAATGCAAGTGTAGAGATAAGTAATCTTAAAATTACCGGTACACAAGGTCCAGCAATCAATGTTGATAATACTGTTGATGGAAATAGAACTTTTCAAGATAATCCACTAAAAGTTCGTATACTAAATACTCATATTACAAATTCTCAGGATGTTGCTTTGCGAGTTTCTGGTATAGTTGAAGTATCAGAGTCAAAGATTGATAAGACTAAAGGTGCTATTAAATTAGTAAAAGGGGCTATTAATCTCAACAATACCGTTATTTATGATTCGACAGATTATGGTGTCGAATTTAATTCTGAAACACAATCTATAGAATCTATAGTAATAAACACAATTATTGCAAGATCTGCAAAAGAGGCTGTTTTGATAAAGTCCGGTAATGTCCAGATAAAAAATGTAACAATTGTTGATAATGGTGATGGAATAGTAGAATCAGGGCAGATTTCCTCTGTTAACGTTAAAAATACAACGGTTCAAGGAAATAAAGGAAAAGGTATAAGTATCAAAAGTCCAAGATCCACAGTAACATATAGTAATTCTTTTCAAAACGGAACAAATTATGAACCACAGACATTGGCAACAGGTTCAGCTAATAATAACTTGTCTGTAGACTCAGGTTTTATCGCATCTAATGAATATCAATTGCAACCTAATTCGGCTATTCGTGATAAGGGTGATCCCTCAGAGAAAGATAAGATTAATGGAAGTAGGATAGATATTGGTGCGTTTGGTGGTGATCCTAGACTCAGATTTGCAAATTCTTTTCCTGTAGTTAACTCACCAAGAGAGGTATTTATCAGACCTGGTAGCAGTCTTGATTATACAATCAATGCTACTGATCCTGATGGAGATAAATTAGAATTTCGTATTCTAAATGACAGATATTCAGATTGGATCAAATTAAATGATAATAAGATAACTGGTAGTGCGCCCCGCAGTCAAGATATTGTTGGATTATTGATATTAGTCACTGATGGTAGAGGTGGAAATATAGTTCATCCTCTCACAATCAACATAAATAGTGGCTATAATCCACAACCTCAACCCACGACGACATCAACTCCACGTCCTAAAATTACAAGTGTCCCAACTCAACCTACAGTTACCTCGACACCAAGACCAACTATTACTACAACACCTACGCCCCAACCAATACCAGAAATAAAGCTTACAGTTACATCACCAAGAGCAAGTACAAAGTTTGATTCGAAAAATAATGAAATCAGATGGGAGGTTACATCTGGTGGAGATTCGATAGAAAAGATTACAGTGGAATACTCTCAAGATGGTATAAATTATACTTTGATCACTACTTTGCCAGCTGATGCTAGAAAGTATCAATGGGATTTTTCAAACGATGAAAAAATTGTAAATGGAAAATATTTCATCAAAGTTACAGCTTTTGCAAAAGCACCAAATGAGGATGTAAAAGCTAGTGCTGTTTCTGAACAGTTTGAATTGACAAAACAAGAAGAGAAAAAACTAAAAATATTGCAAGTTTCGCCTGCAGAAAACAATACTGTAGAAAATAGACGTGAACGTATTTTTGTAGAATTCGAGTCTTCATCGCCAGTGTCACGAGAAGATAGTTACATAAAGATAAATGATATAGAGTTCAAGTTTACTAGTATCACACAGAATAGTGCGGTATTCGATCCTGTCTCGGATTATGCTGGTAGTACGGTAAAAGTTGAGGTAAAGTTAATAAATCGTGACGGTGACATAGCGCAGAGAGTTTGGACATTTAATATCAAAGTTACAGCTTCCCCAAATCCTACTAATCCTGATGTAATAAGACAAGCTACAATATTTGGTATAGATCGAAATATAGCACTTATAGTCATTGGTTTTATTATTGTTGTCATAATGATTGTAGTGGGATATTATTTTGTTAAATTCATCAAATCTATACGTGATCAAAGACAAGGAAATCTTGAAAATGAATTTAATGAATATGACATTCCTGCTGGAGTAATGCCACTACAAACAGGTTATAAAGTACCACCACAAGAAATGAATACAGCGAATCAAGCAATATCTGCTATGATGCTTGATAATCAGGCTTTATATAATCAATATGTAAATCCAAATCCATATTTGCAGCAAGGTTATACTAACCAAACTGACCAAGCTCAAATTACTCAAACTCAAAATTTGCAATCAAATTATGATCCGAAACAATCGAATCAGCAAAACGAAACAAATCAAACATTTACAAGTCAAAATCCAGATTTCACAACACAAAATACTTCAAATCAACTACAAAGTAGTGATGGATATGCGTCAGGTGGTTTGCAAACGTTTAATGGAGGTTCGACAACATATTCTAGCGAAACGATTTCTCAGACAGGTGAAAATTATGGATCTGATATTAATATGATGAATTTTAGTTCATTACAACAATATCAAAATCAACCTTATAATAATTTTGACAGTACGACAAACAATTATTCAAACCAACAAACAACAGATTTGACGGCCTTTTCTAATACTAGTGGTCTACAACAACAAAATTCCTCACAGGATCAAAACAACAACTCAACTCAGGTGATGAATGATGTATCTTCAGATAATCAATTTACTCAAACATCACAATCCAATCAGAATCAACAAATGAGTTATTATCATCCAGATGCGGATTTTGTCGATGAAATGAAACAAAAATATGGAGTTCCTGTAGATACAGGACAGATTGATAATCTTGTGAATAATCAATCAGCATCAAATACAACAACTGATACACAAAATCAGAATAGTAGTATTCAATATTCGAACAACCAATATTCTCAATGTTCTAACAATGATCAAACAAATACTGGATTTACAAGTGATGTCAATTCGACGCAAACGTCGACACAAACTAGCAGTGATGAAGAGTATTTGAACCAATTAAAAGCAAAGTACGGAATAACAGGTGAAGATGTACAAAAATATAATTAAAATAAAAATAATCTAACACCGCAAAGTTAGTCTTATGTCAAAAATCACTGCCCTATTTTTAATAAATTTTAAAAAGAAAATTTTTCATATCTTACATATTTCTTTTTTACATAGTGAAAAAAATAATTATCATCCTTATTTTTTAAGACATTTTTCAATATTAATCTTTAGTATTTTCGTTTTGATAGTTAACTTTTTTATGTTTGATGATGCTAAATTTAATTTTTCTTCACTTGCTTTTGCTGCAAATTATGATTCATCAGATATTATCGAGCTCACAAATCAAAAGCGAAAAGAGAACGGATTAAACGAATTACAACCCAATCAAATACTAAATCAAGTAGCTAGAGCGAAAGCAAATGATCTTTTACACAGACAATATTGGAGCCATTATGATCCTGAAGGTAGAAATATAAAATACTTTTTAAATGAATTTAATTATACCTTTTATGTAGCTGGAGAAAATCTGGCTAAAGATTTTTATAGCCATATAGATGTTGTAAATGCTTGGATGAATAGCCCTTCGCATAGACAAAATATATTAGAACCACGTTATAAAGAGATAGGAGTAGCAGTGGTGGAAGGAAATTTTTTAGGAAAATATACAAATCTTGTTGTTCAAGTGTTTGCCACACCCGTTTCTGAGTCTAATTTGGAGTTTAACGAGTCTATAAAAATAATACTTCCACAAGATAATCATATTCAAAACAATCCATTTATTTATGTACAAGGATATGCTGAAAATACAAAAACTGTCGAGGTTTTTAAAGATAATACCAAGCTTGGTGAATTACCAGTAGTTGATAATTATTTTAATAAAACATTTGATTTTGATGATGGTATACATGAAATACTTGTAACTTATTTACAGGACTCAAAACGTGTTCTTTCTGAACCTAAAAGAGTAATTATTGATACTATACCTCCATTTATTCAATCAATATTTAAATACTCAATTGGAAATAATCAGATTGTATTATTTTTTAGTACATCAGAAATTTTAAAGAATGTAAGTATCAATGAAATTGATTTAAATTATGACGAGATCTCTCAGAATTATTATGTCATTCTATCGGATGGCGATTTTGCAGACGATATAGAAATAAAACTTGTAGATATTGGTGGTAATGAGTCTAATCGGAGTTATCAAAGAAGTGAAATAAAAGATGCAAGTATAATCCCTACCTCAATATATAATAAAATAAAAGATCAAATAGGCCCTAATCAAAAGTTTACTCTTTTCTCTAACGAACAGAAATTTAATGTTTTATCTATTTTTTTCATAGGTAGTGTCATGACACTTGATATCCTTTATGTAATCAGACGAAGGATAGAAAGAAAATCAACAAACGAATATTTTGCGTTAATACTTATCATTCCTTTGATACTGATAGGAATTTTTGTTGTATGAATGACAAATATTTTCCAGTGTTATAATAGTTTGATGATTAGATCTTTAATGTTTGCATTTTTTTTATTGATTTTTTTATTTTCTAATCTTTTATATGCTCATCCGATACCTTTTGTTGTTCATGAATTTGCTTTTGATTATCAAGAAAAAGATCTTTTTATAGATTATCGATTGAGATTGGATCCTATAGTGGTTGATAAAGTATTCGATAAGATTGATTACAATAAAAATGAAATATTAGATAGTTCAGACGCTGAGAAATTTTTTTCTATAGAACTTTTATCAAATATTCAGGGAAGAATCAATCATAAAGAGTTAAATTACGAATATGTAGGCTTTTTTGAAGAGAGAACAAAAGCAGATTTTAGATCATTTGATGATTATTGGGGCTTCAGAATGAAAGTTGTTGATATAAATTACGCTGAGGAAAATCTGATTAAGTTTAAAACAACTCTTAGATTTATTCCAGAAGATGAATATGGTGATTCTTATTATTATGATGACAATTTGTTTGATAATAAATATTTTTCTACTGTAATTTTACAATCTGATTATGAAAATATTGATATTTTGAGTTATAAAGTGCGTTTTGCCAAGAAAAATAATTTATCTGCTGAAAATCAAAATTCGACAAATACAGAAAGTAATCAGAAATCTTTTTTTAATAGCAATTGGTGGGATTTTAGAGCCAATGCAGAAAAGATAATAAATTATGTTAGAACAATAGATATTACATCACCTTTTGTTTTTTTTACCTTTGCTGGTCTTCTGATTCTGGCTGGCACACTACATTCATTGACTCCCGGTCATGGTAAGACCTTGATTTCTACAGTAATTCTAACCAAGAGAAAACGCAATTTTTTTGATCTGATAATACTTGCTTTGAGTTTGACATTTTCTCATACTTTGATTGTATTTTTGGTTGGTATATCAGTATTTTTATTACAAAAAATTGAATATCTAAACACTATTGTGAAACAATTTGAAATTTTTGGATATGTGATTTTTTTCTTTTTAGGATTGTATCTTGTTTTCCAAGGTATGCAAAACAGAAAACATTATTTGTATGATGCAAGATCAGGTTATTCAGAAACTGGTCATAGTCATTTGAATTTGCCTAAGAATTTTCGTATTAGAACTAGACGAGATATTTTATGGGTAGGTTTTGTCGGTGGTATTACTCCTTGTATCAATGCTACCGTTGTTTTTACGTTCTTTTTGATTCAAGGGGAGATTATGCTGGGGATTTTGGCTGTTTTACTCTACTCTATAGGTATAGCAGTGGGTATAATTTTGATTGGTACTACGATTTTTTATGGATTTAAAAAACTCAATTTAGAAAATAAACTTGGTGATAAACTTGAATATATTTTACCTATTTTTGGAGGAACTTTGATAATACTTTTGAGTATTTTTTATATTTTTAATTGATTTTCATTGTATTTCATATTTGTGATTTTTGATAAAATCAATAACCATGAGCAAAGAAGATTTGAAAAAACGGGCTATTTATTTTCTTGATCGTATAAAAGAATTAAATCCAAAATACAATGCAATTTTGTATGTTTTTGATGAGCAAAAAATTTTCGAACAGATAAAAAAATTAGAATCTAAAGATAAAAATAGTCTAGTTTATGGAAAGTTTTTTACAATTAAAGATTCTTTTGTTACTATTGATGCTCCTACAACAGCAGGAGATAAATATTTAGAAGGTTTTATGAGTCCTTATAATGCTACTGTTGTTCAAAGACTTTTGAATGCTGGTGCAATACTTATTGGAAAAACAAATATGGATTCTTGGGGATTTGGTGGTAGTACTGAAAATTCTGCTTATGGTCCTACACGAAATCCATTTGATGTAGAAAGAGTTGCCGGTGGTTCATCTGGTGGATCTGCTTGTGCGGTAGCTCTTGATTTTTGTGATTTTTCTATTGGTGAAGACACAGGAGGATCTATCAGAAATCCGGCAGCTTATTGTGGAATTTATGGTTATAAACCTACTTATGGGATGATATCTAGATATGGATGTATAGCTTATGCATCATCTCTAGATACTGTCGGTGTGTTTTCTAAGGACCTCGCTTTGATGAGTGATGTGATTGATATTATACGTGGTAGTGATGGAAATGATATGACAATAGATGACTCTTTATTTGACAAAAAATTCATTCCAAAAAAAACATTTGCATACTCAGAGGATTTAATACCAGACGGTACGAATGCAGAGCTAAGAGACGAATATCTAAATTTTATAGAAAAATTAAAGTCTTTAGGTTATAAAGCGATAAATGTAAAGTTTAACTTTTTTGATATTTCGGTGCCGGTGTATTATATAACTGCCATGTCTGAAGCTAGTACGAATCTTGCTCGTTATCATGGTACAAGATATGGTAAGTTTTGGAGAGAATTTGAAGAAAACAAGGATACACGAAATAAATTTACAAATTGGGAAGAATTATTTGTAGAAAGTAGAACTTTGGGATTTGGTGATGAAGCAAAAAGAAGAATTACACTCGGTTCTTATGTGCTCTCTGAAGGCTATTATGATGCATATTATAAAAAAGCACAAGAAATAAGAAATTATATTCGAAGTGTTTATGATGAGATTTTTCAAAATGCGGATTTTGTTTTATCTCCAGTAACACCTGGTCCGGCACCAAAGATTGGTGAAAAAATTACAGATCCGGTAGCAGCGTATATGGATGATATATATACGGTCACCGTAAATCTTGCGGATCTTCCGGCTATATCTTTTCCTGTTGCTAAATACAAAAATGGCCTTCCAATGGGTTTTCAGATAATAGGACCTAAAGGAAGTGATTTTGAATTAATCAATGTTTTATCTAAGTTTACAGAGTAAGTTATGAAATTTTTAAAGTTAGTAAAAGTTTTTGGTTCTGTAAAAGATGAATTTGTTCTGTTTATATCAAGAGGAAATGTAATAGATCTTGCGGTTGGTATAATCATGGGGACTGAATTTAGTAAGATAGTTTCTTCCCTAGTTTCCGATATTATTATGCCACCTATTGGTTTTTTATTGCAGGGTATAAATTTTGAAAATCTAAAATTATTTTTAGATGCAGAACAAAAAGTATCGATTAATTATGGTAATTTTATTCAAAATCTTGTTAGTTTTTTAGTTATATCTATTGCGGTCTTTTTTATAATAAAACTTGTGAATTATTTGGATAAAGTCACAGAAATAGTTATTAAGGATGAAAAATTGAGTCAATCAGTAGAAGTTATAAATGAGTATAGACAAGATAAAGAAGACTAATCTGTGTTCTATTTGCTAATATCTATAAACGGATAAATTTGTTTGTTTAATGAAATTGTATACACTAATTTTGAGACAGTAATTAGAGTATTATGTATTATTTTATATGATTTTGTAATTTCTAATTGATTTACTTAAAAAGAATTTATAATCTAAACTGTTTACAATTACTAATAAATAATGTTATGTTTTAATATTTAGAGATTTAGCTTAATAGAATAAAAAGCGTTTTGATGAAATTAAATAGTATGTCTAAATTGTTAGAAAAATTCAAATTCTTCAAAAATCTGAGACAAGATATTGTTTTATATTTTTGGGTATTTCAAACTCTTTTTCTCAAAGGTTTGGGTGTTACAGGGTATGTATTTATTTTTTTAGAGATCCTAAAGTCGATTTTCAATTTACTAAATGGAGTAATATATGGTTGGTTTTCTGCTCAGGTGATTGAGTTAATAATCAATAAATATGATATTAGTTATCTTTTCTGGTCTGTCGTGTCTCTAACCGTTTTTTACTTGACTAGACGAATTATTGAAATATGGAGCGAATATATCAAAAAAGGTTGACTTTTTATTAGGTACACATTATCAACGTATTTTTGCTGAGAGAACCGTTATTACTTCTCCTGATCAATATGAAGAGTCAAAATTTATACAGTTGCGTGAGAAATTGATGTTCAATTCGCATTTAATAATTAATATAAATTTTTTAGTTGTCTATTTTATTGCTGCATTTGTTGGATTTTTACTTTCATTTAATATATTACTTACTGTTCCTTGGTATGTATATATTTTTATATTTATCGCAGTCGCGGTGAATTTATATTATGAATATAAATTTGATACTAAGATTTGGTATATATGGGATTCTGAGGGTGAAGAAAAGGTCAAGTATGGTTTATATAGGAATAAAAGACATTATGTTGGTGTAAATACAGCATTATCCAATTTAGTAAATAAAAAATATAATTTGATAATACAAAGAGTGTTTGATTTATTAATTAGTTTTAATAAAAAAATCTTATCTAATGATTTTAAAGCACTTAGGTGGGGAATTTTGGTTGAGATAATTCAAGTTCTGACTTATCTTGGAATACTTTTTGTAGTTTTATCAGAAGCATTTAGACGAGGTAGTACCGAGTTTTTTCTAACTATATTACCAGTGGCTACAAATGTTCAAAGTCAGATATATTATGTGTTTTTTTTGTAAAGGAGATAATATCCAGAAAAAATCTTGTTCAATCCTATTACGACTTTTTAAATAATACAGAGGTAATAAAAGATACCGGCATTAATGTCTGGGAAAATAATCCGAATGATGACGTTTTGATAGAGTTTCAAGATGTCTGGTTTAAATATCCATCATCGAAAAACTGGGTGATAAAAGGTGTTAGTTTTAACATAAATAGAAAATCTCAGGTTGCCATAATTGGTAAAAATGGTGCTGGTAAAACAACTATAATAAAATTAATTTTGGGTCTCTATAAACCACAAAAAGGGAAAATTTTTATAAATGGAGTTGATATTACTTCAAATGAGATAAGTTTGGTAGATTATTATACAAAAGTTTCTCTGATGGCTCAAGGAGAGGGTGCTTGGAATATACCTTTTATAGAAAATATTACTATTTCTAATTATGAAAATATTGATGAAAATAGAGTTAGATATGCTATAAAGATGGCAGATCTTGATGAGTTCCTAGAGAAAAGGTTGAAAGGAGATCTAAATGTATGGTTGGATCCTGGTATAGAGGGAGGGATACATATATCTGGTGGCGAATCACAAAAGATATCTATCGCAAGTCATTTTTATAAAGATGCAGATCTATATATTTTTGATGAACCTACATCAGCGGTGGATGTGGTTTCTGATAAAAAGATCATGAATAATTTTTGGCATCTAATGGAGGATAAGACTGTTATTATCATCTCACATAGAATCAAAAAAATAACTGATGCTGATCAGATAATTGTGATAAATAAAGGGAAAATATCAGATATAGGAAAACATGAGGAATTGATAGAAAGATCTGATGTTTATAGAGAGTTGTATTTATCAGTAGATTAGTACTTGTATAGAGTAAAATTTGATTGTATATTTCACTGATATGTCAAATAATTCAAAACTTCAGAGATCATTAATTCTTATAAAACCAGATGGAGTACAGAGAGGACTCGTTGGACAGATAATCAATAGATTTGAAAGAAAAGGGCTAAAACTGGTTGGATTGAAAATGATGAAATTAAATGCTGATGATGTAAAAAAACATTACGGAAAATATGCCGATAAGTCATTTTATAAAACTTTGGAAGAATTTATGACATCATCCCCGATCGTAGCCATGGTATGGGAGGGTCTTGAGGCTGTAAGGGCATGCAGACTCATAGCTGGAGAGAGAAGACATGGATTTGAGTCAGAGGCTGGGTCTATAAGAGGTGATTTTGCTCTCTCAGGTGCTAATAATGTAGTACATTCATCGGATACACCAGAAAATGCAGAGACTGAGATAAATGCATTTTTTGATATTACTGAGCTTTTTGATTATAGTAAGACCGATTATATACATCTTTACAGTCCGGATGATTTTTAGAAATAACCTTAAAGAATTTTTAATTATCAAAAGATAACTTTTGTTCGTTTTTTGGTTTGTATGTGTTGACTGAACGAATTCACATCTACTTATTTTACAACCGATCAGATAAATGTAAACTTGAGTAATTTCTTTTGTTTAAACTCTGCTAAAGTACATATTTATTTGAAAAAATCCGCATTTATGTGAAATTTAAATTATTGAATTTTTATGCACTAGTTTTTCTTTTATAATACTATCAATTACTTTGGCTATTAAATTTTTGTATTAAAACGTTATGTTTAATTGGTTTTTAGCTTATTTAAAAATAGAGTATATAGATAATCAAAAGTTAAATAATAAAGATAGAATCAACAATATAGTGTAAAGTGTTGACAACGAATGCAAATAAGTGTATAATTATATTGGTATGTCAGCACAAGGAACACAAGTACCGTGGTTATCAAAATTGACTAATGGATTTCGGTGTATACCAACGCGAGAAAGAACAGTGAAAGTATTTGTTACGACATTATTATCGACATTGCTGGTAGCTGTTTTACTAGTTCAATCAGGATCGTCACCATTAGCACAGGCACAACAAGCCAATACTGAGCGACCATCAGTAGCTACAGTAGATACGTCGTCGCGGCCTAATATGAATCGACAAGAGCAGGGTGATCCGGTGGTTGAAAAATTGGAGCAGTCATTAAAAATAGCTTTGGGTGTGGGATATTATGAAACTTTGGGGGCAAGAATGGTTGATGCTGGTGAATTCGTACCTTTTGTTTATAATTTTACTGCTCCCCCAGAGGGGGAACTTGAAAAGACTTTTGGTGTTTATGGGTTTCACAAGTATCGACTAAATGGTCCTGTTACTTATGATCCTTTGGGTACTAACCTAATTAACCACAAATCAGTAACAAATGTAGGTCAAATATTTGAACCGGAGGTTCCAGAGGATCCAAGTGATAATCCAAATGCAGTATTGTGTGTTTTTGATGAAGAAGGGTACACGAATTATGCAGCTCATATGATTAGTTACGTATTAACTCCAGATCAATTAAGAGACTTTGTTCAAGAATTACAAACACGAAATCAAATTGACATAGGTGTACCTGATGATTTATTTGATAAAATTGGAGGATTATTTTATTTAAATGCAGTTTATACATTTTGGGGTGGGGGTCGGGAGCTCGCATATTTCGAAGTATCCGTTTATGGGAAAGATCCTGAAACTGTCTACATTGCTCAGGGTCCCCTTACGCTTAGCATGGTGCCAGAAGGTTATTATTCTTTTCAACCACCTGCGGATGAGAAGTCTACGCATGGACAACGGGTGGTAGTAATTGCTGTACCAGGATATGAGACATTATCTGATTATGAAAAAAATAAATTTATTGAAAGTTTAATCAATAGTTACCGAAAAATAACAGAATCAGAACAAAGACACCAAGTACACCTGCCTTATGTTCAAAATGATTAAAATTCTGGAAATCAATAAAAAACTTGTATTAAAAATATCAAGAGGTCTGCTTATGCAGACCTCTTTAAATTTTTACACCATATCCCCACTCTCATCAATAAATGACTTAGCATTATTCGGAGTGATGACTATTTTTTTAGCTTTACCTAAAACTATTATTTTTGCTATCTTTCTACATATAGAATAAAGATTTCTTTTTAGTTGTCTAATACCGGAGTCATAACCTAGGGGACGTGTAATGGTTATCCATGCATCATCTGTTATCTCCATCATTTCATTTGTTAGACCTAGTTCTTTCATGATCTGTGGTAGTACATAATATCTACCGATCATGATTTTTTCCTCATCAGAGTATGAATACAATCTTATTACTTCTAATCTATCTAGTAGTGCCGCTGATATAGTACCTAGATTATTTGCTGTACAGATAAAAAATACTGCTGACAGATCTACGGGATAATCTATATAATGATCGCGAAATGCCATATTCTGTTCTGGATCTAGTATCTCCAAAAGTATAGCCATAAAATCACTACGTAGTGATGCATTGCCTGAAACTTTGTCTATTTCATCTAAGATGATTACGGGGTTCATAGATCCAGCTTTGATAAGCCCTTTTATGATCTGACCGGGTTCACCATCGGGTGAGGTTTTTGGTTTTCCTCTGAGTTCTTGTGTTGTACCTAGTCCTCCCATAGCTATACGGATTGTTTTTCTACCAAGCGCTTCTCCTATCGCTTTTGCAAAACTTGTCTTACCGATACCCTGAAGACCAACAAAACACATGACAGGACCACGTACTATATTTGAGTGTTCCATCTCCATTTTTAACTTCATAGTAGAGATATATTCAAGTACTCTATCTTTTACTCTCTCCATTCCGTAGTTGTGTTTGTCCAAAATTTTTTTGACCTCTACTAGATCTAATCGGTCTTCAGTGTATTTTCCCCAAGGTATAGAAGTAACCCAATCAATATATTTTGTTACACTTTCATACTCTGCAGAAAAACCTCCAAACTGTGCAGTTTTTACCATTCTGGCAATTCTTCTAAAGATTTCCTCTTTTAGATCTTCTGGAGTATTAGAATTTTGTACTTTGTTTATCAGAAAATTAATATCATCTTGTATTTGAAAACTAAATGTGTTTTGTGTTTGTGTGTTATTCATCTTTACAATATTTTATACTAAAATTGTACTATAAATTAAAGAACATATAGATATCTGATGCGTTATGAATAATAATTTTCAAAATGTACAACCTAATACACCACAAAATTTTGCGCCTCAACAATCTAAAAATGTAAATTTTTCACAGCAATATTCTCAAAATATACCAACAACAAAGCAAAATATAATACAAAATGCAACAAGTAACGAAAGTTTTTTTTCAAGATATAAAATACCTATTATTATCTTGAGTGTTGTTTTAATAATTTTAATTGTTGTTTTATTGATAGTTTTTCTGATGCCAAAACAACAGCCAGGGCCGCAAATGGTAACTTTGACGGTTTGGACTAGAAAAATAAATGAAAATAAATTTAGACAAGTTATAGAAAATTTTGAAAAAGAATATCCTTATATTAAAGTTAATCTAGAGGTTCAATCAGAGACGGAATACAAACAACGCATCATCAATCGAATCAATAATCGTGTTACTAATATGGCAAATATTGTTGAGATCAATGAAGATTGGCTATACGAATTTGACCCTTCAGCATTATTACCACTTTCGGATCCAAACCTAAACGCAAATGTAACAAATGCTCTTAGAAAAGCAAATACTGCATATGATATACAGCTAGCAGTTCCATTTAGATTTGATAGTTTGCTTTTGGCTTATAATGTAGAGGATTTAAAAGATATTGATTTTGATACAGTTGGAGAATTTAAAGAGTTTAACTGGGCAAGACTTTTGCAAATATCTCCTGAGCTTGTTGAGACTGAAACTGAGATAGACCAACGCACTCAAAGAGAGGTTAAAAAAGTAACAAAAGGTAGTATCGCTATTGGATCTCCTGTTTACAATAAAAGAACCATTGATATTCTAGAAATGCTTTTTATCCAAAATAATGTATCTTTTTACGATGCAATTAAAGATGAATTCTTATATTCTGATAAAATGTACGATAGCATAAGTTTTTACTTATCTTTTGTTGCTGAGGGAGCGTGGGATGATAGGTTAGGTAACTATCTTGATGCTTTTGGTGAAGGAAAAGTAACTTTTATCCTTGTTAAAGCGGAGGATATTAGATATTTAGAAAAAAAATATCCTGATTTGGAATTTAATACTACTCTACCCCCTATTATCTCTGATGCTAAAAACATAAGTTTAGGAACAAGTCTAATTGTGCCAAATTATATGCCGAATACAAACGAATCAAAATTGTTTTTAGAATATCTACTACGTTATGAGTCACAAAAAATATTGCTTGATATCGATTCTGACAAACCATTTTTACCATCGTCAACTAGAGTTTTAGATGAAATTGCTGATAATTCTAAATATAATTCTTTTGCTAGTCTTACAAATATTGTTTACGGCCGTAATTATCCAAGCCCTGAAACCTTCAGAAGTCAATTTAATGCATATTTGACTGATATTTATTCAAAATACTATTCAAGTAATAATCAACAAAACATAGATAGATTACATACTGTACAAGGTGTACAAAAAATAATTAATGATCTAAATACTAAGTAAATGGCTTATTCATCCGAAGTAAAAAAATTAGCAAAAGATGTTGAGGATCTCCGCAAGAGATTGATAGAGAGTAAAGTTTCAAATCGTAAAGAATATATAGAATCTATAGAAGAACTTAAAAGAAAGGGAGATTTTGTAGATCCTAGAGAAGAAAATCCTATACTTAAAAAATTACAAAATCCAGATCTAAGTCTAAAAGAACGTGTTGCTATCAAATTTCCAACTTTATATCCATCTGCACCTTCGGATATATATTATCAGTGGGTCGCACCATCAAGACTGCCTAACAAAAAAAGCAAGGAATGGTGGATCGCAATCACTCTTTTTGCGTTAATTGTAATTTTGGTTGCAATCATTATTAAGCAAATTATTTTTATCGCTGTGCTATTTGCATTTTTATTTTTCACTTATGCATCCAGTTATACTCCTATTAAAGATCAGGTTTATAAACTTACACGACAAGGTATAGAGATCGGTGAGGGACCAGATATAGATATTTATGCCTGGGAACAACTTTTAGATTTTGCATTTTATTATCGTAATGAGACTGAATGTATATACATTGACACAATCTTTAGTAGTCCTGGGAAAATAATACTACGTTTTAATCAAGAAGACAGAAAAAATATATACATGATTCTATCGCAACATCTGCCATATAAGCCACCACCTCTGGTAAAAGGAATTAATGGCTTTCTTACTCAACTTTTTGATGGGATATATATTTCTTTAGAAGATTTTAAAGAGTTACAAAATAAAATAGATGAGTACTATAACAAAAAATATGCCTATATTATCGCGAAATTACAAAAAGAAGGAAAATTATCGTCTGATATAACGGTCGAAAAAATACGCCTTGCAGAGGATCTTTCTAGATTAAAATTAATAGAATCTATTCAAAAACAAGAAGAAGAAACTTTAAAAAGAGTATTAGGAATAAAATAAAAAATATGACAAGAAAAATAAAAAAACTAAATTGGTGGATACAAAGTAAGATTAATTCTTTTTTTTATCCGATAGATGATTCGCTAACTTATATAGGAGTCACTGGAACCGATGGAAAAACAAGCACCTGCAATTTTTTGTATGAAATAGCCAAAGAACATGGATTTGCAGCTTTGATGATAACTACAGTTGGAGCAAAATTTTATTTTAATGGTAAGGAAGAAAATGTGGATTTTAAGTTACACTCAACATCTTATATTTCTTTTGTGTTTAAGCATTTTATAAAAAATATTAGAAGTGGAAATATTATTGAGGCGTTCACGCCAACTTATAAAAAATATGATGAATATACTGCAGAATATCACCGTACTACTCCACTCTCTCACGAAATAAGGCAGATGATAAGGAAATATATTAATCGTGGCGCTAATATGATTATTTTAGAATCAACATCACATGCATTGGATCAATACCGTATCGCTGATATTAAATTTGACGTTGTAGTTTATACAAATATCACACATGAACATCTTGATTATCATGGCACTTATGAAAATTATGTCAGAGCAAAAGTTATGCTTATGTCTATGTTAAAAGATGATGGTTTTACTGTTTTAAATAAAAGTGATCAGAGTTATGAATATTTGATTCGTTATGTAAAAAAATATAAGGTTCGAAATATAGATTATGAATTTGACAATTATGAATATATCGATCCTAAAAATTTTTGGATTAATTTTTATCAAAGTAATGTAGTTATATCTAAAAATAAAGATAGAAAAGCTAAAAATAGTATAAATGTTAGTTTAAACATCGAAGGAAAATATAATATTTTCAATTCAGGAGCTGCGGCAACAGCATTTTATTATTATTTCGATAAAAAGCCTGAATATATATCAAAGGGACTTTCAAATCTAAAGACTATATCGGGACGCATGAATGTCATATCAAAAAATCCAGATATAATAGTTGATTTTGCTCATACACCAAATGCTATGAAAGTCATTCTTCAGGAAGTAAAACAAAAAACAAAAGGTAAATTGTGGGTAGTATTTGGATGTGCAGGTCTTAGGGATGTAGAAAAAAGATACTTAATGGGTGAAATTTCGGGGAAATACGCAGATTGTATATTGGTTACGGCAGAGGATCCGCGTACTGAACGACTTGAGTATATTAATGACCAAATTATTAAAAATGGAATATTAAAAAATAGAGATATTAGATACAGGATATTAAGATATAGAGTTAATATGGATCTGTCTACTGATATGGGAGAAAAATTGGTTGTTAGATTTGATAAGGATGATATTTCTTCTCGCACCGATGCTATAAAATTGGCTATTACAAAGGCAGAAAAAGATGATACGGTACTCATATTAGGTAAAGGACATGAAAGAACTATGTGTTTTGGAGAAACTGAAATACCTTATAATGATATAGAATTTGTGAGTCAGTTTATTAAACATAAATTTAAAGGTTGATATTTTTAAGAATTTGATTTTATAAATTGTGTTAAAAATTTCCTGTTTTTTGTTATAAGGAATTAATAATAATTGGTTATATACTGGAAATAATTGTTAATTTTGGTTTTTTAATCTAATAACGAGAGAATTTGCTTATTCTATAAATTTAACGCTGATATAAAAGTTGGAGAAATAATAAGGTTTTATAAAAATGTTCAGTTTATAAGAATTATAATTACCATAAGATTAGATTTTACTTCAAAATATATTATTATTTTAATTAAACGAAAAATATAGAAATTCTACACACAAGAAATTCGATTTTAACTTTATATAAAAATTAAGTTAATATTCGTATTCATACATCGACGCGTGATCATACATCCAATAGTTTTCATTCGTACTATTATCATTTTCCTCTGGATCGGTATAGAATAAATCATCTTCTGTACTAGTTGTTGTATTGAAAAAGTTTTGGAATTGTTCAATTATTTTCTTTATGATATCAACAAATGATATTGCATTAGTAGGTATTTGGATATCTTCTTTTTCAAGTTTTATTTCATAATCGAAAGAGATATTAAATGTAAGTTCTTTGACCTCGTTACCATATTCTGATAAGTCATTTATATATCTATTTCCTTCATCATTAACATTCACTGTAATATCCATTTTGGTTATCATGTTAATTGATGGAAGAACATACATGTATACATCAAAATCTATACCTTTTGCTATGTCATTAATAAACTGTCTTATTTCATCTTCACTTTCTTTTGCACTTTCACGTAGTTGATTTACTTGTTCTTCATTACACAATATCCGATACCGTTTTCACAATCTTTTTTTGTTGAATGTAAGCTTTTCGTTTGGATAATTATTTCCGGAATACTGTTTATATAATTTGCGATGTAGTTTGCTAATTTCTGATTGTTTATTTTGAGTCTATATTTTAGATTCGATAAACCATTTATATTTTCTCTACCTAAATATTCTATTTGTGAATAGTCTGCGACATTAGATGTTACTTTATTATTAAACTCCCTGAGTAAAATAGATGCAAATTCGCTATACCAATCTTCATTTTCAAATATGGTTGTTCTGTATAATCTTCACCTAAGAGAGATTTGTAGTAATCTTCTATTTCCTTTGGATCAATTTTTATAAACGTATTTAAGTACTATTCAAACGTGCCAAAACTTTCTTCACCACCAAAAAATTCTTTTACTTCATCAGGTATATAGAGTTTAAAATATGTAGCAGCATTTGCATCTTTAATGATGTAGATATTTGTTAATTTTACTGGATGAGAGTCAAAATCTAGATTAACTGCGCCATATGATAGTTTACCTCCTAGAGCACTTTCACTTTTTGCTAACTGATTTGACAAGTTATAAACAACTCTTGTTTTGAAACTGTTACTACCTTTTATTTCTTCAGATTCATAATTAATCACATATTTGATACCAAAATTGGTATTTGCGATAAAAGAACCTTCAAGTTTTTGAACATTTCTGGCTTTTATTAAAAGTTCAGAGTCTAATTTTCTAAATGTCAAAGCATCTATGACTATTTCTTCGTGAGATTTACCAAAATTATTGATAAATCTTATTTTTTCTGTTTCGATAAATTGGTTATAAAAATCTAATTCGTTAGCCTTGCCGCGATTTGCACTAATCACTGCTAGCCCCACTATACCGAGTATTAATACTATTACGACGATTATCACCAGTACAACCGATGCTATTAAAAATACATTTTTACTTTTTTTAACATTTCCTACTGGTGTGTTGTTCTGTGGATCAAATTGAACATTTGATGCATATGGATTTGTTAAGTAATTATTCATGATGCCACTATTTGCATTGTTTAATATGTTGTTTGAATAGTTTGATGTATTATCCATACTGAGATTTACTAAATTTGAATTTAAATATTAAACTTATCTGTTTTGTGAGAAATTATGAGCTTTTTAAATAAACTTTATAAAATAGAATTAATTAAAAGCTGACATTGAAAACAATTTTAAGTTTGGTTCACAGGAGCGTTCTTTCGTGATAAAAAATAAATTTATATAACCTGATGATATTTTTAAGAGATTAAAATCCCACTCTAATTATATTTTTGTATTGAACTTTTTATTTAATCAACTAAACACAAGCTAATTTTTTTCATATCTGATAAATTATTAAAATCTGATTATGAAAAATCTTGTTTATATTACTTTAATAATCTTTATTTTAATAATATCGTTTATTATTTACGCTTTTTTTACTCCTTCTGTTTTACAAGTAGAGGAAAAGTTTGGGCAAATAAATTTTAGATCTCTTGCTGGTGAATATGATTTATATTGGAATAACCAATATATAGGTACGGTTGGTGATGGAGAAAATAAGACATTTTTTAAACTAAAATCGGGTACATTTCCTTTTAAGGTCATCAGAAAAAGCCCTCTTAAAGATTTTTTTTATGAATTTAATAAAAATCTAACACTTTTGCCAAACAGTGAGATAGTCATGGAATGGGAAGCAGGTCCAACCATAGAATCTAGTTCTGGAGTATTAAAGTATTTTGTAGAATCAACAAAACCAAATATCATAATCAATACCTATCCTAATGAGTCTTCGGTGTATTTGGATGATCAATTGGTAGAAAAAATATTGCCACTTGAAAATATAAAAAGAGATGCAATTCGGTTGAATATAAAATATAAAGAAGGTGTTGAAGAAAAAAATATATTGATAAATACCAAATTTAATGGAAATATAAGTATGATAGTGGAGGTGTATTTGTATATGCAGCCATTTGTATAAATATGTTTTTTAAGAAAAAACCGACAATTTTAATAATAAATAGTGCTAATTATTTTGGTAGTAGGCTTATAGATGTGTGTCTGTATAATGGCGCTTCTGTTATTTCGGTTGATGAATTTATCGAAGAAAAACTGCCTTA